>JAFWVY010000059.1 GCA_017523725.1 Bacteroidales bacterium | reverse complement strand
GGAAACGAAACATTATCCCTGCGAAGACTGCAAGCTGCGGGCCCGCTACGACAAGAATCCACGTTCTCTCATCGGGCGTTTCTGGCACTGGCATATCGGCTTCTGCCCCGGTTGGAAAGCCTTCTATGCCAGCCGTTCCGAAGAAGAAAAAGAGGCGCTTCGCCTGCGGTATAATCTGAAAAAATAACCCGGCGGACTTATCTTTACTTGAACAGCAGCTTGCCGATGGTGTTGAGGTAGAACCGCCAGTTGCTCCAGGTGTGGCCGCCCGGCGTGAAGCAGTTGATGTGCTCCATGCCGTTGCGGGTCAGTGCAGCGTCGAGGTTCTGGCTTGAGGCATAGGCCAGGTTGTCGGCGGTGCCGCATCCCACGAAGAACAGTTTGTAGCCGGCTTTCTTGATACCCTGAAGGTCTTTGTCGATGTCATCGTAGGCACGCAGGCCACTGCTCATCGGGCAGATATAGTCAAAGGTGCCGGGGTACATGATGGCCGCGGTGGTGGTGTGCCCGCCGCCCATCGAAATCCAGGCTTCCTCGTCGCCGCCGGCACCGTGGAGCAGGTAGAGCACGGGATAACGCTTGTCGGGATTGTCTTCATATCCGTATGGCAGATAGACCGTCATGCGCCGGTTGATGCCCAGGATGCCGCTGTCGTACCATACATGGCTCACGGTGCCGCGCTGCGGCGCTTCCTTGTAGTTGGCCGAGCGTTCGCCGTCGATGAGCAGCATGCTCAGGTAGCGGCTGCCGTCGCGCCGGCATCGCGTGACATTGTTTCCGAAAACGATATACAGGGTGAGCCATTTTTTTTTCCTGAAAAAATACTGCCAGGGCTGTATTTGCGGCATTAAAGTTGCGGCGTCGCGGCGCTGTTATTTCTTTGCGCCTGCCCGTCCGAAAATCGGGAGCGCCGGTGCCGATGCATGAAGAAACCGATGTTAACCCTGCTTGTCATATTGGCGATTACCATAGTCGCCACCCCCGTCTTGGCTTTATTCATGGCCCAGAAACCTTTCGGCAGAATGCCGTCCGGTGACCGTAAAGTCCGTATTGAAAATTCCCCGTTTTATCGGGACGGTATCCTTGAAAACGAGATACCGACCCGTATCGGATCGTCCGATGAGAGCATGCCGGTTGTCCTTTGGAAGTTCCTGACCCGCCAAAAAGCGGCACGGCCCATTCCCGGCGAAGGTGAGATTCCGGTCGTCAAGTCGGACCTGAAACGCCTGTCCGTCGAAGGCGACTGTCTCGTATGGTTTGGTCACAGCTCGTTTCTGATGCAGCTTGGCGGTAAGACGTTGCTCTTCGATCCGGTATTCTACAAGGCATCGCCGGTGTCGTTTGTGAACCGGCCGTTCAAGGGCACGGATATCTACAAGCCGTCCGATCTGCCTGAGCGGATAGACTATCTCGTCATTTCGCACGACCACTGGGACCATTTGGATTACCGCACTGTACGGGAACTGAAAGACCGCGTAGGGAAGGTGGTCTGTCCGTTGGGCGTCGGTGAAGATTTTGTGTATTGGGGTTACCGGGAAGCACAACTCATTGAATTGGACTGCAATGAAAATGCCACAGATGGTGCGTTCGTATTCCACTGTCTTCCCACGCGGCATTTTTCTGGACGTGGATTCCGATCGATGCGGACGCAACGTGCTTCATGGCTTGTCGATGCACCTTCCCGCCGCATATTTTATTCTGGTGACGGCGGTTACAGTGACCGTTTTTCCCGTTATGGAGCTGCCTTTCCTGGTATCGACCTGGCCATTTTGGAAAACGGGCAGTACAATCAGGACTGGCGCGACATCCACATGATGCCTGAATATCTCGGCCAGGCGGTCAAAGCACTGCAGCCGCAGCGTTTCATGACCATGCATCACTCCAAATATGCGCTGGCCAATCACGACTGGGACGAGCCGCGCCGCAACGAAAAGGCGGCGGCCGAAGTAAGCGGTGTACCCCTTGTGGTTGTGCAGATTGGCGAGGTTGTACCATTGTAACTGGCGCCGCGTTTCTGGAAAAGCATTACCTTTGTTGTTATACATGCGCCTGCATCTCGACGCCTGTGTGTTTGCTTAAATCTTGATTATCAGAAAGATGAATTATGTAGAATTGCCTGAAGCCAACGGCTCGGAACAGAACGGTGAAAAGCATCAGGAGCAGATGGACGCACGTCGGGACGGTAACGGAGGATTCCGTCTGAGCGGTCTTCTCTGGGCTACGCTTTTCCTTATTCTTCTGAACAATTTCATCGCACCGCTGCTCACGCATAAGCGCATCATCGACACCGATTACGGCGCATTTGTGAGCAAGGTGCAGGCCGACTCGGTCAAACGTGTGGTGATACAGGACAAACAGATTTTATATGAGACCGAAGATCAGACTTACCGCACAGGCACTGTGAACGATCCGAACCTGGTCGAGCGTCTGCTGTCGGCCGGCAGCCCGAACAAAGATGGCCGTATTGCGTTTGTGCAGGAGGTGCAGGCGGAACGTTCCCCGCTGGTTGACATCTTCGTCTGGTGGGTTCTCCCTGGTCTGATTTTCTGGCTGATATACCGTTCCTTTATCAAGCGGATGGCGGCCCGTGCCGGACAGCCCGGTGGCGGAATCGGCATGGGTAATTTTATGTCGCTCGGCCAGAGCGGTGCGAAGGTCTATGCCGAAAACGATATCCAGACACGCTTCAGCGATGTGGCCGGCCAGGACGAGGCCAAGGCTTCGCTCCAGGAGATGGTCGATTTCCTGCACAATCCACAGAAATATGCGTCACTTGGAGCCAAGTTGCCGAAGGGTGCGTTGCTTGTAGGCCCTCCAGGTACAGGCAAGACGTTGATTGCCAGAGCTGTCGCTGGTGAAGCCCATGTGCCGTTCTTCTCGATGTCCGGGTCGGAATTTGTGCAGATGTTTGTCGGTATGGGTGCAGCCAAGGTGCGCGATCTTTTTGATCAGGCGGAGAAAAAGGCGCCCTGCATTATTTTTATCGACGAAATCGATGCTATCGGCAAGAGCCGTGAGAACCAGTTTTCGACCAACGATGAACGCGAACAGACGCTTAACCAACTTCTGACCGAGATGGATGGCTTCGAGGGCGAGAAATGTGTCATTATCCTGGCGGCAACCAACCGGCCGGACAGTCTCGACAAGGCATTGCTGCGTCCGGGACGTTTTGACCGGCGTATCCAGATGGAACTGCCCGACCTGGAGGGCCGTAAGGCGATTGTCCAAGTGCATCTGGCCAAGGTCCGGCATGCGGATATCGACCTTGATGTCATCGGCAGGGCCACGGCCGGCTCATCAGGGGCCGATCTGGCCAATATTGTGAACGAGGCTGCCCTGCGGGCAGTGCGGCTTGGCAAGACAGCCGTGACGACCGAGGACATCGAAGAAAGTGTGGAAACGGTCATGGCCGGCGAACAACGTCGGAATGCGGTAATATCTTCCGAGGAAAAACGCATTATCGCCTATCATGAGGTTGGTCATGCCATGGTGGCAGCGGTACAGAACAACTCTGCACCGGTTCACAAAATCACCATCGTGCCGCGGACTTCCGGGGCATTGGGCTATACAATGCAAGTGGACGAAGGAGAGAAGTTCCTCTACAGCAAGGAATATCTTCTGAACAAAATTGCGACGCTGACTGGCGGGCGTGTGGCCGAGGAGCTCATCTGCGACACTTGTACTACGGGTGCATCTAACGATATCGAACAGGCGACCAGACTGGCCCGCGGCATGGTTACCCGTTACGGCATGAGCGACCGCTATGGTATGATGGCCCTCGAAACGGGTGGCAATACCTATCTCGGCGGTGCTTCTTCGCTGGCATGTTCGGCCGAAACGGCGGCTGCCATCGACGAGGAGGTGCGGACGCTTATCGGCGATGCCAAGCGCAAAGCGACGGAGATTATTTCCGCCAACATGGCCGCGATGCATGCCGTGGCGGAATATTTGCTCGAGAAAGAGACGATTACGGGGGAGGAATTCACGGATATTCTGCACCGGACTGCCTCCTCTTCCGTCACAGAATAACGAACCTGTTACAGACAAAATGGAAACGAAACATTATCCCTGCGAAGACTGCAAGCTGCGGGCCCGCTACGACAAGAATCCACGTTCTCTCATCGGGCGTTTCTGGCACTGGCATATCGGCTTCTGCCCCGGTTGGAAAGCCTTCTATGCCAGCCGTTC
>JAFWVY010000058.1 GCA_017523725.1 Bacteroidales bacterium | reverse complement strand
TTCCTTGCTCTCTCTCGGCTTGACGACGGTCCTGGCGCAGAGTCGCTGGATGAATGAGAAACGCATGTCTGCCATGGCGGCGGCGCGGTCGAGTCCGCGTTCGTTTTCCATCTGCACGAGGATGTGTTCCAGGGTTTCTTTTTCGTTTTCGTCGAGTTGCAGTGCTTCGAGGATGTCGGCATCCTGTTCGACCAGTTTGCTTGCGGCAAAGCGTACCGGGATGCCGGCGCGCGCCGCATGGTCTTCGATGAGATGCCGTATGCTGTGCAGGCAGCGGTGCACGGCGCCGCCCGCATCGTCCTTGCCGCAGAAATCCGGCCGGGGATTCACTTCCTGGTGCCGGGCGATGTGCACTGCATGGTCGATGAGTTCGTCGATGCCTTCGTCTTTTGCGGCTGAGATGGGGACCACCGGGATGCCGAGCATCCGTTCCATTTCGTTGATGCGGATGCTTCCGCCATTGTTGCGGACTTCATCCATCAGATTGAGTGCCAGTACCATGGGGATATCCAGTTCCATGAGTTGCATGGTCAGGTACAGGTTGCGTTCTATGTTCGATGCATCCACGATATCGATGATGCCTTTGGGTTTCTCCTGCAGGATGACCTGTCGGGAGATGCGCTCTTCGGAGCTGTAGGGCGACAGCGAGTAGATGCCGGGCAGGTCGGTGACCAAAGTGTCGGGGAGTCCTTTGATGACGCCGTCCTTGCGGTCGACGGTGACGCCCGGGAAGTTGCCGACGTGCTGGTTGCTGCCGGTCATCTGGTTGAAGAGGGTGGTCTTGCCGGAGTTCTGGTTGCCGACCAGTGCAAAGGTCAGGATGGTGCCTTTGGGAAGTTCCTGCCCCTGGTCTTTGTCGTGGAAAATGCCTTCTTCGCCGAATCCGGGGTGCGGGTTGTGCTCGTGCAGGGAAGCGCTGTAGGGCAGGTCGTCCACCTCCGGGACGCTGTCTCCATCGCTTGTCCGGCCGGCGTTGTCCACCGTTTTTTCCGGTGCCGTTCCATCCGTCATCGTGATGGTGATTTCGGCCGCATCGGCCTTGCGCAGGGTCAGGGCGTAGCCGTGCAGCCACAGTTCCACAGGATCGCCCAGCGGCGCGTATTTCATCATCCGGACGGTTGCGCCCGGAATGACGCCCATGTCCAGGAAATGCTGACGCAGCGCGCCGTCGCCGCCCACGGCGGTGATGACGGCCTCTTGTCCCGGTTTGAGTTCTTTCAGTGTCATGGTGTTATATTTCTGTGTACGGTTCCTGTCCGGGGAAGGTCGGCCCCTGTATGGAACGGGAGCTGTCTGCCGGCCACACAAACACCGCACATGGGAAGGTATTTGTTCGCTTCCATGTGCGGATATCTGCGTTTAAGACAGGGGAACTCGTTTGCACTTCAGGTATTATGGCCGTATTATCTCTCAGTGTTTTTTTATCTCCCCTTTTACGGATGCAAAGATAAGGGCCGGCCGCAACCGAACCAATCCCCCGAACAAGGTAAAATGCACCCCGGATATCATATATTTGGGCTAATGTATTCCGGAGAAAAAGAGAACCTCTCCGGCACAGCCCTGGAGAGGTTCTCTCTTGATCTGCTATTCCCACTCGATGGTGCCGGTCGGCTTCGGCGTGAGGTCGAACAGCACGCGGTTCACGCCTTTCACTTCGGCGGTGATGCGGGCCGTGATGTGTTGGAGCAGCGTGAACGGGATGTCCGCCACGGTGGCGGTCATGGCATCGCGGGTGTTGACGGCGCGGATGATGACCGGCCATTCAAAGCTCCGCAGGTTGTCACGCACGCCGGTCGACTTGATGTCGGGCACGATGGTGAAATACTGCCATACTTTGCCCTGCAGTCCGTTTTTCGCAAACTCTTCGCGCAGGATGGCGTCCGATTCGCGCACGGCTTCGAGCCGGTCGCGGGTGATGGCGCCGATGCAGCGCACGCCCAGACCGGGGCCGGGGAACGGCTGGCGCGAAACCATGTTGTCGGGCAGACCCAGTTCCCGGCCGACGACGCGCACCTCGTCCTTGAACAGGAACTTGATGGGCTCGACCAGTTCGAACTGCAGGTCTTCGGGCAGACCGCCCACGTTGTGGTGCGACTTGACCGGACCTGACTCGATGATGTCGGGATAGATGGTACCCTGTGCCAGGAACTCGATGCCGTCGAGTTTGCGGGCTTCTTCTTCGAATACGCGGATGAATTCGGATCCGATGATCTTGCGTTTCTGCTCCGGATCGGCCACATCGGCCAGCCGGCTGAGGAAACGGTCCACGGCATCGACGTAGATCAGATTGGCTTTCATCTGGTTGCGGAAGACCTCGATGACTTGTTCGGGTTCGCCTTTGCGCAGCAGGCCGTGGTTGACGTGGACGCAGACCAGCTGTTGTCCGACGGCCTTGATGAGCAGCGCGGCCACAACCGACGAATCGACGCCGCCGGACAGGGCGAGCAGCACTTTCTTGTTTCCGAGCTGTTTCTTCAGCTCAGCAATCTGTTCCTGGATGAACTGTTGGGCCAGCTCCGGCGTCGTGATGCGCGCCATGCTGGCGGGACGGATATTGTCAGGCATTGTATCTTTGTTTTTGGTTGCGCAAATTTACATTTTTTGCAGGGTCGTCAATAGGAAGCTGTCCAAAAGTTATAAACAGTTCCTGATGCGGTTTGGAAAATCAATATTCTATGCCGATGCGTGCCATGACGCCCTGCTGATAATAATGCTTGATCTCGCGCATTTCGGTGACGAGGTCCGCTGCGGCGATGATTTCGTCGGAGGCATAGCGGCCGGTGACCACCACTTCGGCCGACGGCTGACGCAGCGCAATGGCTTCGAGCAGTTCCTGTGCTGTAAACAGATTATAGAATACGGCGATGTTCGCCTCGTCCAGGATGATGACGTCGTACTGGTGCGAAGCGATGGCTTCAGCGGCTTCGCGCAGTCCCTGCCGGGCCAGGTCGATGTCTGCCTGTTTAGGCTTTCCGTGGATGAAGCATTTGAGGCCGTATTGCCGGACGGTGACGCCGGGCAGGTAACCCTCAATGGCTTTTATTTCGCTGTAAATCTGTCCTTTGGCAAACTGTGCGATGAACACTTTCTTGCCGGCGCCGACCGCGCGCAGCGTCAGTCCCAGCGCGGCCGTGGTCTTGCCTTTGCCGTTGCCGGTGTACACTTGGAGGTATCCTTTTTCTTCGTTCATGGTATGTTGGGTTGTTATTTCCAAGCCAGCGCGCTTGCGCCCAGAATGGCGGCATCCTGCGACGGGATGGTGGAGACGATCAGGTCTGTCCGGCCGCGATAGACGGCCAGGACATTCCGGTCGATGGCCTCTCGGACGGGTTGGAGCAACAGTTCGCCGGCCAACGCGAGGCCGCCGAAGAGAATGATGGCTTCCGGGCTGGAGAAGGCGATGAAGTTGGCCAGTGCCTCGCCCAGCACTTTGCCGGTGAACGCGAAGATCCGGCAGGCCAGGGCATCACCTTGTACGGCGGCTTCGTACACGGTTTTCGACGTGATGTCGTCAGGTGCGGTCTGACGGAGCAGGCTGTCTTCGTCCGTCCGGCGCAGCATCTGCCGGGCGGTCCGGGCGACGCCGGTGGCCGAGCAGTAGGTTTCCAGGCAGCCCCTGCGCCCGCATCCGCAGGCACGGCCGTGCGGCTTGACGATGACGTGTCCCAGTTCCCCGGCGAACCCGTCGCGGCCGTACACCAGCTCGCCGTTGCAGACGATGCCGCTGCCCACGCCGGTGCCCAGCGTGATGACGATGAAGTCGCGCATGTGCTGCGCCGCGCCGTAGAGCATCTCGCCCATGGCGGCGGTGTTGGCGTCGTTGGTCAGGGTGACCGGCATGCCCCCGAGCCGTTGCTCCAGCAACGCTTTCAGCGGCACCCGATTCTTCCACGGCAGATTGGCGGCCTGCACGATTTCGCCGGTATAGTAGCTGGCGTTGGGAGCCCCGATGCCGACGCCGGCGCAGGCCGCGGTGTCCGGTCCGATGGTCTGGAGTACGGCGCTGCCCAGCGCGTCGATATAGTCTGCGATGTCGGGGTATGCGGCGGTTTTCAGGGCGCTGCGCTGCAAAACCCGTCCCTGGCGGTCAATCTTCCCGATGACGGTGTTGGTGCCGCCGATGTCGATGCCTATTGCGAATGCCTGCATAAGTCAAAGTGTTGTAAATTGGAACAAAGTTACACATTGCCGTGCAAAAAATGCCTTTTTTTTGATTAGTACGAAATTTCGTTCTAATTTTGCGCCACCAAAGGAAAGCTGCCGGAGTGGTCGATCGGACCGCACTCGAAATGCGGCGTACCTATTGCAGGTATCGGGGGTTCGAATCCCTCGCTTTCCGCCGGGAAGGGATGGTTGTTTTGCAACCGTCCCTTTTTTTGTGCCGTCAGTCCGCATTTGCTCTCATTTCTTTTGGAAGAAAAACGAGAAAATTATATATCTTTGTAAGGATATAGGCAGTCGGGTATGTGGAAGATCATATCATACTGCTTTTTAGTTAGTTAGTTATAAATGGAAATGTGTGCGGCCCGGCAGGGCGTCATACAGGAAATCAGGACGGACGGCGTGGTGGTGCGTCTGACAGTGCAGGAGGCATGTGCCGCCTGTGCCGGGGCAGAATGTTCCATCCGGCGTGGCCGGGCATCCGATGTGCTGGTGGAAGGGGTGTCGGGCGATTATGTGGTCGGCGACCGGGTCTGGCTGACCATGCCTTCGTCCGGAGGTTTCCAGGCTGTGCTCTGGGCGTACCTGGTGCCGCTGGTGCTGGTGCTTGCGGTACTGGCCGGCGTGTATGCCTGCACGGCGGACGAGGCCCTGAGCGGACTGGCGGCGCTGGCGGCGCTGCTGCCGTATTTCCTGGCGTTGCGTTTTTTCAGGAACCGCCTGCGCCGGACTTTCCGTTTCAGCATTGCAAAAGATAGATGAACACGATTTTGTTTACGGTGGCGACTCTGACGTTCACGGGGCTCTGTGCTGCGCTGATACTTTATTTTACGTCGCGCAGGTTCTTTGTGGAGGAGGACAGCCGCATCGACGGTGTGCAGGAGATGCTGCCCGGCGCCAATTGCGGCGGTTGTGGCGCGGCGGGTTGCCGGGCCTTTGCCGAACAACTGGTCGGCGCTGATTCGATGGATGGGTTGCGCTGTCCGGTCGGCGGCGACGAAGTCATGAAGAATATTGCCGCTTATCTCGGCCGCGAGGTACAGGCCGGCGTGCCGCAGGTGGCGGTGGTGCGCTGCAACGGAACCTGCGAGAACCGTCCTGCGCGTCAGCACTATGACGGTGCGGACCGCTGCGCCATTGCGCATGCGTTGTTTGTCGGTGCCGGCGGCTGTGCCTACGGCTGTCTCGGATGCGGCGACTGTGTGGCGGCCTGTCAGTTCGGGGCGCTTTCCATGGATGCCGAAACCGGTCTGCCGGTGGTGGACGCCTCGCGCTGTACGGCTTGCGGTGCCTGTGTCAAGGCTTGTCCGCGGGGCATTGTCGAACTGCGCAAGAAGTTCCCTGGCAACCGCCAGATTTATGTATCGTGTGTCAGCCACGACAAGGGAGCCGTGGCGCGCAAAATATGCGCCGCTGCCTGCATAGGGTGCGGCAAATGTCAGAAAACCTGTACGTTCGAAGCTATTACGTTGGAAAACAACGTGGCATGGATCGACAGTACGAAATGCCGTCTCTGCCGCAAATGTGCGGAGGCTTGCCCGACGCACAGCATTGTCGAACGCAATTTCCCCGCACGGCGGCCGGCACCCGAAGCAAAGCCCGCAGCCGCAGCGACGGTTGGAACCCCTAATCAAGCATGACGATGGTGAAGACTTTCCCGAGAGGAGGCGTACATCCTCCTGCCTGCAAAATCACTGCGGAGTCTCCCATCCGGACGGCTCCGCTGCCGCCCGAGGTGATTATTCCGCTGTCTCAACACATCGGTGCGCCGGCGACACCCATTGTCAAGGCCGGCGACAAGGTCCTGGCCGGGCAGTGCATTGCCGAAGCCGGCGGTTTCGTGTCGGCGCCGGTGCACAGTTCGGTCTCGGGTACGGTGGTCAAGGTGGATACTTTCCCGGATGTTTCCGGATATCGGCGTCCTGCGGTCCAGATCAAGGTCGAGGACGATGTCTGGGTGGATACTGTCGATCGGACTCCCGACCTGGTTTGCGCATCCGATCTGACACCGGAGGAGATTATTGCGTCTGTCCGGTCGGCAGGTGTGGTCGGCATGGGCGGCGCGACGTTCCCGCTGCATGTCAAACTTGCGGTGCCTCCGGGCAAGAAGGCGGAATTGCTGCTGGTCAATGCGGCGGAATGCGAGCCCTATCTGACTTGTGACCACCGGGTGATGCTGGAGCATGCTGCCGAGGTGGCGGCAGGCGTGGCCCTGCTTGTGCGTGCACTGCAGGTGGAACGGGCGGTCATCGGCATCGAGTCGAACAAGCCTGACGCCATCGCAGCCATGTCTGCGGCGGTGGCCGGCCGTCCCGGGATTTCCGTGGAGCCGTTGCGGGTAAAATATCCGCAGGGCGGTGAGAAACAGTTGATCAAGGCCATTACGGGCCGGGAGGTGCCTCCGGGTGGTCTGCCGGTCGATGTCGGTGTCGTGCCGTGCAACGTGGGGACGGCGCTGGCCGTTTATGAAGCGGTACTGAAACATAAACCGCTGGTTGAAAGGATCGTGACCGTGACCGGGCCGGCGCTTGCCGAGCCTGCGAACTGGAAGGTGCGTATCGGTACGCCGTTCAGCTGGCTGGTGAATCTGTCGGGCGGCATGCCGGAGGATACCGGCAAGATTATCAGCGGCGGCCCGATGATGGGCAAAGCCGCGCCTTCGCTCGAGGTGCCGGTGACAAAGGGTACGTCGGGCATCCTGCTGCTGCCGGCCTCCCAGTCGCTCCGGCGTCCTGCTTCGCCGTGTATCCGGTGCGGCCGCTGCGTGACGGTCTGTCCCATGGGGCTGGAACCGTATCTGTTGTCGAAACTCTCCGCGCTGTCGCGGCTCGACGAGGCGGAGCAGCACCATATCGCTGATTGCATCGAATGCGGTTCGTGCAGTTACACCTGTCCGTCCGCCCGCCCGTTGCTCGATTATATCCGTCTTGGTAAGGCGGTGGTAATGAAGAAATTGCGCCTTCAAGGCAGAAAATAACCAAGGAGTATGATGAAGAATTCATTAGTCGTCGCTCCGTCTCCGCATATCCATGATGCGGCTTCCGTGCCGCATCTGATGCGCGATGTGGTCATCGCGCTGATGCCTGCCTTCGCCGTGTCGGTGTACCGGTTCGGCTGGGGCGCGCTGTATGTGGCGGCGGTCTCGGTGGCATCGTGTATGCTGTTCGAATATTTGATCCAGCGCTTCCTGCTGCACAGGCCTTCTTCTCTGAACGACTGGTCGGCGGTGGTGACAGGCCTGCTGCTGGCATTCAACGTGCCGTCCAACCTGCCGCCCGCTATCCTGGTTTTCGGGGCATTGACGGCCATCGGCGTGGGCAAGATGACTTTCGGAGGACTGGGGAACAACCCGTTCAATCCGGCGCTGGTCGGCCGTGTCGTGCTGCTGATTTCTTTCCCTGTGCAGATGACCACCTGGCCGGTGCCGCAAGGCTTTTCCACCGGCATTTTCGATGCCACGACGGGTGCTACGGCGCTCGGCATCCTGAAGGAGAGTACAGGTACGGTACAGGAGGCGATGGCGCAGATGCCTTCGTATCTCGACATGCTGACAGGCCGCATGGGCGGTTCCATGGGTGAGACGGCGGCCGCGGCCCTGCTGCTGGGTTTTGTCTATCTGCTGGTGCGGCGGGTCATCACCTGGCACATCCCGGTGACGATCATGGCCACCGTGGCGGTCTTCACCGGCATTTTCTGGATGGCCGACAGCACCCAGTACGCCAGCCCGCTGTTCCATCTGCTTTCCGGCGGCCTGATTCTCGGTGCCGTGTTCATGGCCACCGACTATGTCACGTCGCCCATGACGCATGCAGGCATGGTTGTCTATGGCATCGGCATCGGTCTGATTACGGTGCTGATAAGGATGTACGGTTCCTATCCGGAAGGTATGTCGTTCGCCATCCTGATCATGAATGCGATGGTGCCTCTCATCAATCTGTATATAAGACCCCGCCGGTTCGGGGAGGAGGTGAAACGTGGCTAAAAAGGCTTCAACGCTGTGGAACATGGTGTTTACGCTGGGTGCGGTGTGCCTGGTGTCGTCGGCCCTGCTGGGTGCGGTCTACCGCGTGACGGCGGGTCCCAAGGCGGCGGCGGAACTGGTGAAGAAGACTTTCGCCATCGGCAAGGTGCTGCCGGCGTTCGACAATACGCCATACGAAGACATGTTCAAGATTCCGAGCGCCGACGGCGGCGACTCGCTGGTGTGCTATATCGGCCGCGTGGAAGGCCGCGAGGTGGGGACGGCCGTGCAGACCTGGACCATGAAAGGTTTCAACGGGCTGGTCCGCCTCATGGTCGGATTCGATGCCGAGGGCAAGATTTACAACATTTCGGTGTTGGAACAGAAGGAGACGGCAGGCCTGGGCGCCCGCATGACCGAGGCGGCGTTCCTCGACCAGTTCCGGTCGCTTGACCCCGGTGCACAGCCGCTCCGGGTCCGGCAGGACGGCGGGACGGTCGATGCGCTTTCGGCCGCGACCATCTCTTCCCGGGCTTTCTGCGATGCGGTGCAGCGGGCCTACGACAGTTATCTCAATCATAAAAAGGGACCTGCTTCCGACGCGGTGTCGGGTGCGACCGAGGTACAGTAAAAAACGACGGAAATGACGAATTGGCAAATTTTTTCCAAAGGTCTGATCAGGGAGAACCCGACGTTCGTCCTGATTCTGGGCATGTGCCCGGTGCTGGCCACGACGACGGCTGCCATGAGCGGCATGAGCATGGGTCTGGCTACGACGTTTGTGCTGGTCCTCTCGAACATGGTCATCTCAGCAATTGCACGCTTTATCCCGGATAAGGTGCGTATCCCTTCGTACATTGTCGTCATCGCCTCGTTTGTCACGGTGGTGGACCTGCTGATGGCGGCTTATGTCAACACGCCCGGTGCGGACGGCGGACCGAGCCTGTACGACCAGCTCGGCATCTTCGTGCCGCTCATCGTGGTGAACTGCATCGTGCTCGGACGGGCTGAGGCGTTCGCTTCGAAAAACGGGGTGTGGCCTTCTTTCCTGGACGGGCTGGGCATCGGCCTGGGCTTTACGCTGGCCCTGACCTTGCTCGGTGCCATCCGTGAGTTTTTCGGCGCCGGCACCTTCTTCGGCCTGCCGGTCCTGCCTGCCAGTATGAACGTGCTGGTCTTTATCATGGCGCCGGGCGCCTTCATCGTGCTGGGTTATGTGATAGCCCTTGTCAACCGCTTGCGCAAATCATAGAAAACAGGGTGTTATGGAATATATTCTGCTGATTGTTTCGGCCATTTTCGTCAACAATGTCGTCCTGTCGCAATTCCTGGGCATCTGCCCGTTCATGGGCGTGTCGAACAAGGTTTCCACGGCCATGGGCATGGGTGCGGCCGTGACCTTCGTCATGACGCTTTCATCGATTGTCACGTTCCTGATATACAAGTATGTGCTGGCTCCGCTCGACATTGTTTTCATGCAGACCATCACGTACATCCTGGTTATCGCCGCCCTGGTCCAGATGGTTGAGATTGTCCTGAAAAAGGTCAGTCCGGCGCTCTATCAGGCACTTGGCGTTTTCCTGCCCCTCATTACCACCAACTGTACCATTCTTGGTGTCACGCTGTTGCTGATACAGAAGGATTTTACGCTGGTTCAGGGAGTTGTTTATGCGGTGGCGACTGCTGTCGGTTTCGCCCTGGCGCTGGTGATTTTCGCCGGTCTCCGTTCGCAGCTCGAACTGGCCGATGTCCCCGAAGGCATGAAAGGCATGCCGGTGGCGTTCGTCACAGCGGGTATCCTGGCACTTGCATTTATGGGTTTCTCGGGCATGGTATAGGCCTTTGGTACGAATATTGCGGGCTAAGCAGTTCAATATGAGAACGCGCAGAATGGGTCGAATACAACGGATCCGCCGCATCGCGGCGGGCCTTTTCTGTTGTTGCCTGTGTCTTCCAGCCGTTGCACAGCAAGATACGGTCAAGGTGGCTGCTCCTTCCGAGGGCACCATGCCGGACCAGGTGGTGACGGCTCCTGATGCTGCCGCGCCGGAAAAAACGGTCTCACCTCCTGCAGTTGCTACGCCGACAAAGGGTTCGCGTCCGGATTTCGAGGCGGCCTTGAAGAAGAGCGACATCAGGGTACTGGCCAATACGTTCCATGCCACCATCGAACTCTACATGCCCGAAAAGAAGCAGGCCAGCTACGCCAAGGCGCAGGCTGAGCAGATTATCAAGAAATTCCTCGAAGACAACAAACCTTCTGATTGCGTACAGACACACCGGTTCAGCCGCGAAGGCGAAGAAAGCACGGTTTCGACCCTCTATACCAGCAAGGGCAATTACCGGCTGTCTATCCGGATGCGTCCCATCGAAGGTGCGTTGCGTATTTTTTCCATTCGCATAGAAGAAGACAATGATTGACGCCGAATACTTACGCGATTTTGTAAGTTCCTCATTCAAAGAAGATATCGGTGATGGTGACCATACCTCGCTGGCATGCATCCCGGCTACGGCGCAGGGCAAGGCACGTCTGCTCGTCAAGCAGGCGGGCGTCCTGGCTGGCGTGGAGGTCGCGGAATTTATTTTCCGCTTTTTCGACCCCGACTTGCGGATGCAGGTCCTGATCGGTGACGGAACGCGGATCAAGCCGCAGGATGTTGCATTTACGGTGGAAGGAAGCGTGCGTTCTATTCTGCAGTGCGAGCGTCTGGTGCTGAATGTGATGCAGCACATGAGCGGCATCGCCACCCAGACGGCGGCCTACGTGGCGGCACTGGAGGGTATGCATACCCGGGTCATCGACACGCGCAAGACCACGCCCGGTATGCGTCTGCTGGACAAGGAAGCGGTCCGGATCGGCGGCGGCGAGAACCACCGCATCGGTCTGTACGACATGATTCTGATAAAGGACAACCATATTGATTTCGCAGGCGGTATCACGCAGGCCATCGACGCCGTGCATCGCTATCTCGAGGCCCGCGGCAAACAGCTGAAGATCGAGATTGAAACCCGGTCGCTGGACGATGTGCGGACGGTGTTGCAGAAAGGCGGCATCGACCGCATCATGCTCGACAATTTTTCGCCGGCCGAAACATGCGCGGCGGTGGAGCTCATCGCCGGCCGGTACGAAACAGAATCCTCAGGCGGCATCACCCTCGACAACATCCGTGACTATGCGGTTTCCGGCGTAGATTTTATTTCGGTGGGTGCCTTGACGCATCAGATCCGGAGTCTGGATTTGAGCCTCAAGGCGGTCATGGCGTAATTTAAATTTTTTTGTACGCTGACAATCGGAATAATACATTATTTTTGCGTCGCCTTAAAATCAAATAAATTTTACGCATGAACAGAGATACGGAAATCTTCGGCATGATTGCGCAGGAACGTGCGCGTCAGATGTCCGGAGTGGAATTGATCGCGTCTGAGAATTTCGTCAGCGACCAGGTGATGGAAGCCATGGGCTCCTGCCTGACCAACAAGTACGCAGAGGGACTTCCCGGCAAAAGATATTACGGCGGATGCCGCGTGGTGGACATGGTGGAACAGCTGGCCATCGACCGCGCCAAGAAGCTTTTCAACGCCGCGTGGGTGAACGTGCAGCCGCATTCGGGCGCGCAGGCCAATGCCGCTGTGCTGCTGACCTGCCTGAAACCCGGTGACGCGTTCATGGGTCTGGATCTCTCGCATGGTGGCCATCTGTCGCACGGTTCTCCGGTCAACTCGTCGGGTATGCTGTATCGTCCGTACGCCTATCAGGTGGACGAAGCGACCGGACGGGTGGACTACGATGCCATGGAGCGCCAGGCTTTGGAAATCAAGCCGAAGCTGATCATCGCCGGCGCCTCGGCCTATTCGCGCGACTGGGACTTCGCCCGCATGCGTCAGATTGCTGACAAGGTCGGTGCCCTGCTGATGGCCGATATCGCCCATCCGGCCGGTCTCATCGCCGCTGGTCTGCTGAACCATCCGTTCCCGCATTGCCATATCGTCACCACCACCACGCACAAGACGTTGCGCGGTCCGCGCGGCGGCATGATCATGCTGGGTGAGGATTTCCTGAATCCGTGGGGATACAAGACGCCCAAGGGGGAAGTTAAGAAGATGTCGCAGTTGCTTGATTCTGCGGTATTCCCCGGTATACAGGGAGGTCCGCTGGAGCACGTCATCGCCGCCAAGGCCGTCGCTTTCGGCGAAGCATTGACCGACAGCTACAAGGATTACATGCGGCAGGTGAAGAAAAACGCCGCAGTGATGGCTTCGGCCTTGATGGACAAGGGTTACAAGATCATTTCCGGCGGTACCGACAACCACTCCATGCTGGTGGACCTGCGTACCAAGTTCCCGGACATGACGGGCCGTGTGGCGGAAAATGCGCTGGTCAGCGCTGAAATCACCATCAACAAGAACATGGTGCCGTTCGATTCCCGCTCGCCGTTCCAGACGTCCGGCATCCGGCTCGGCACGCCCGCCATCACGACGCGCGGAGTCAAGGAGGATGTCATCCTCGAGATCGTTGAACTCATCGACACGGTGCTCTGCCATGTGGATGACGAAAAGACCATCGCCCAGGTGAGGGCCAAGGTCAACAACCTGATGAAGGACTATCCTCTGTTCGCCTATTGATGAAGAAACTGTTGTACATACTCCTGGTCCTGTCTCTGGCGTCCTGCAGTGATTTCGAGAAAATCCGCAGGAGCACGGATACCTATTTCCGTTACCGGAAGGCGATGGAGTATTACAATAACGGGGAGTATTCCAAGGCCAGCCAGTTGTTTGCAGACCTGACATCGGCGTTCCGCGGGACGGCCCAGCAGGATTCGGTGCTGTTCTTCCAGGCGATGTCGATGTTCAA
Source organism: Bacteroidales bacterium (assembly GCA_017523725.1). Lineage (GTDB taxonomy): Bacteria > Bacteroidota > Bacteroidia > Bacteroidales > UBA4181 > JAFWVY01. The sequence continues at coordinate 69,484 of JAFWVY010000058.1, read as the reverse complement.
GCAGGGCGAGGGTTTCTACGAAAACGCCGCCTATTTCTTCAAGACATTCACCAACGATTATCGGTATTCGGCTTTTGCCGAGGATGCCGCACTGATGGAGGCGGAATGCTACTATCTGCAGAGCAACCGGCCGGAGTTGGACCAGACGCAGACCTATATGGCCTTGAATGCGTTCGAGATTTTCAAGTTGATGTATCCGCAGTCGCAGCACCGTGGCATCGTCAATGCAAAGATTTCGGAGTTGAATGAGAAACTGGTGGAGAAATCCTATCTGTCGGCCAAGCTTTATTTCGACCTGCAGGAGTACAAGGCGGCCCTGACGGCGTTGCGCAACGCGTTGCGGGATTATCCCGACACGAAGTATCGCGAGTCTCTGCAGTACATGCTGCTGAAATCGCATTACCTGTATGCGTACAACAGTGTGGACTCGAAGAAGCAGGAACGTTTCCAGGCTACGCTGGACGAGTACCTCTCTTTCATTTCGGAGCATCCGGAGTCGGCCTATGCCAAGGATGTGGAAAAGATCCGGCGGATTACGGAACGGTATCTCAGTACGCACCAGTTGGAGGAGGACACGGACGAAGCGAGCAGTATCACCCTTTAGTTGTAAATTTTAAACCTACGATATATCATGGATTACAAAAAGTCAAAAGCTCCTGTCACCACGCTGACGCGTGATGTGAACACACTGGAAGAAGAAACCGACAATATCTACGAGACGGTGATGATCCTGGCCAAGCGCGCCAATCAGATCAGTGTGGACATCAAGCAGGAACTGAGCCGTAAACTGGAAGAGTTCACGACTTACACGGACAATCTGGAAGAGGTTTTCGAGAACCGCGAGCAGATTGAGATTTCCAAATATTACGAGCGTCTGCCCAAGCCGGCTCTGATTGCCACGCAGGAGTTCATCGACGGCGAGATCTATTACCGTATGCAGCCGGAACATCCCGAAAAAGAAGCGTAACATGCGTCTGGAGGGGAAACACATTGTATTGGGCGTGACGGGGAGTATTGCGGCGTACAAGGCCGCTATACTTGTGCGTCTGCTGAAGAAAGAAGGCTGTGAGGTGCAGGTCCTTATGACACCGACGGCACGGGAGTTCATTGCTCCGCTGACGCTGGCCACGCTTTCTTCGCGTCCGATACTGGTGGATTTCTTCGATCCGGAGAACGGTGCATGGAACAGCCATGTCAGCCTGGGCATCTGGGCTGATGCGCTGGTGATTGCGCCCGCGACGGCTAATACGCTCTGCAAGATGTCGGCGGGCATTGCCGACAACCTGCTTCTTACCACTTACTTGTCGGCGCGCAGCGAGGTTTTTGCCGCGCCGGCCATGGACGAGGACATGTACCGTCATACGGCGGTCCAGACGGCTCTGGAAACGCTTGCTTCGCGCGGTGTACACATGGTGGAACCGGGTACCGGATTCCTGGCGAGCGGTCTGGAGGGCAAAGGCCGCATGGCCGAACCGGAGGAAATTGTTGAAGCATTGGTGCAACGGCTGGTGCCGTCCGGTTTGCCGCTGCAGGGACGTCACTTCCTGGTGACGGCCGGTCCGACCTATGAGCAGATCGACCCGGTGCGCTACATCGGCAACCATTCGTCCGGCAAGATGGGTTTCGCGGTGGCCGAAACGTTGGCGGCGCGCGGCGCGCATGTAACGCTGGTTACCGGTCCGACATCGTGCACGGCCCGTCATCCGCAAATCACCTGTGTGCCAGTTGTGTCCGCTGCTGAAATGCTGCAGGCCTGCCTGGATGTTTTCCCGCAGACCGACGGCGCTGTCATGGCCGCTGCAGTGGCCGATTACAGGCCGGCGCAGACGTCCGACCGGAAAATAAAGAAATCGGCCGAGACCCTTTCCCTGACACTCTGCCCGACAGAGGATATTGCTGCCCGGCTCGGCGCGCTCAAGACCGACCGGCAGGTGCTGGCTGGTTTCGCTCTGGAAACCGATGACGAAGAGGCCCACGCTTTGGACAAGATGCAGCGCAAGCATTTCGATTTCATCGTGCTCAATTCGCTGCGCGACGAGGGCGCCGGTTTCCGCGGTGATACCAACAAAATAACCATTCTTTCTCCGGACGGCGACGTCGCCCGTTTCCCGCTTGAATCGAAGCAGCGTGCGGCCGGGCGTATTGCCGACCGTATCTGTGCGCTGTTATGATACGCCGGCTGCTTTGGACGGCTTGCTGCCTCGCTTTGCTGGGGCGCATCGGCTATGCACAGGAACTGCGGTGCAATGTTTCCGTGAGCTCGGCGCAGGTGCAGGGATCGAACCAGACACGATATCAGACGCTGCAGCGTGCCATCTACGATTTCATGAACAGCCGCTCATGGACACAGCATGTCTATACGTCGGAAGAGCGGATAGAGTGCAGCATGTACATTAATATTACGGCTGAATCGGGCAACGAATACACGGCGACACTGCAGGTACAGTCGCAGCGGCCGGTGTTCAACACCAACTACAACACAACCATGCTGAACTTTCTGGATCAGCATTTCCAATTCACGTATATCGAAAACGAGCCGTTGGAATTCAGCGAGAATACCTTTACGTCCAACCTGACTTCTGTACTGGCGTTCTATGCCTATGTCATCATCGGTCTGGACGATGATTCGTTCTCGCTCTATGGCGGCACAGAGTCGCTGCGGAAGGCCGAGCAGGTCGTCGCTGCGGCGCAGTCTGGGCGGGAGAAGGGCTGGAAAGCCTACGAAGGGACCGGGCGCAACCGTTATTGGCTGGCACAGAACCTCAACGACGACCGCTACCGCAGGCTGCGTGAGTTCAACTACAAATACCACCGGCAGGGGCTGGACCGTCTGTCTACCGAAACGGTACAGGCACGGTCGGATATCGCCACGGCGATGACGCTGCTACAGAGTGTCTATCGCGCGCGCCCCGATCAATATATGTATCTGCTGCAGTTCCTATATGACGCCAAGTCGTCTGAGTGGACCAATATTTTTGCCGGGTCCAATATCAGTGAGGAAAAGACGCGTGTGGCCCGGATCCTGAAGGAAATCGATCCGTCGAATGCCTCGCGTTACGAGGTGCTGGAACGCTAACCCATCTTTTTTTGATGCCATTTATTTCCTCTGGTGAGGGCAGGGGTGTCTTTGCACGGCTCTGCCATGTTCCGGGTGTTCCGAAGGCCCCGAAGATCTCGAAGGTTCCGAAGGAATATGCTTCTCAGACGTCGCGCCTGTGGCACTGGTATTCCGGCTGCAATCTGCTGGTGTTCCGGAGGAATATGCTTCTCAGACCGCCGCGCCTACGGCGCGGCCCCCTCCACCGCTGCGCGGCGGATCCTTCTAACAGCCGAGGGTGGCTAGGGTCTTCAAAGCATATTCCTTCTCCACTTATGGAGATCCCCAGTCGGAGACGATATGCCATCATGAAAAGTCTGTGCCTCCTCAGTGGTCCCCTTTGAAGGACTTCTTAGACGGACTGCCGTGTGACCAGGCAAAGCGTTTTGACAAGGTAAAAAAAAAGAGGTCGACCCTTTGATCGACCTCTTCGACTGCCGAAGCAGGTATTACTTAGTCTTGCGTAATGGCGATGCAGACGCGGTTCTGCGTGTAGTCGGCCGTGAACGGCTGCTCGGTGTCACCCTTCCAGGTCTTGGTGATGCGGCTTTCTGCAATGCCGTATTTCTGGATCAGAGCGTCAGACACAGCTTTGGCGCGGGCCTCGGACAGACGCAGGTTGATGGAAGCGTTACCCGTGTTCTTGTCGGCATAACCGGTCAGGTTCACCTTGGTAGAAGGATTGGCTTTCAGGAAGTCGGCCAGTTCCTTGATCTTCGGTTCCTCGGAGGCCTTGATGACGCTCTTGTTCAGGTCGAAGAAGATGTTCTCGGTGATGTGCTGCGGTTTCGGAGCCGGAGCGGGAGCCGGACGCTGCTCAATGACAGGAGCCGGAGCGGGAGCCGGGGCCGGAGCGGGAGCCGGAGCGGTGTAGACAGGAGCCGGAGCGGGAGCCGGTTTATCCTTGCCCAATTTGATCTTCAGACCCAGCAGGGCGTTGAAGAAGAAGTCGGGGTTGTCACCGTCTTTGGAGTTGTAGGAGTCAGAAAGGACGTTGCCGTTACCTTCGAGGTTGAGGCTGACGCGCTTGCTGAGTTTCTGATCCAGCTGGATACCGAAGCGGGCCTGGGCGAAAGTCTTCGAGTTCCACAGCAGCGACAGAGGCGCATTGTTGCTGTGACCGAAGTAGAAGTCCTCGTTCTGCTGCAGCAGCATTTCGGCCTCGTGGGCTTCGTCGTTGCAGTGACCGCGGTTGACACCGCCGCCGAAGAAGGCGTAGATGTTGGTCTTTCTTTCTTTGTAGCCTGCGAACAGGTTGTTCAGATTGAACAGGAAGTCAAGGTTGCCAGCAAAGTATTTGTAAGCATAATTGATGTCCGGTCTGACCCAGCCACCTTTGCTTTCCCAACCGGCTGCCTGCAGACGGGCACCGAAGACGGGCGTGAACTGACGGCCGAGCGAAAGCGCCGCGGCGGGCGACAGAAGATCTGAAAAATCTGCTTCTCCCACGGTGTAAGCCGCACCACCTTGAGCTTGGAGATACCAATAAGGTGAGAATGAAGTATTGTCAGCTGCGCGAGCAGACATGAAAATGCAACCTGCCATACACAGGGTCGCGAGCAATAATTTTTTGATACTCATTGTGTTATGTGTTAGATGAAACATAATTTCTCTTTTCTCTAATGCGGCAAATATACGTATTTTTTCTGAAAAACAAATTTTATGCACGTAAAAATATTGTATCGCATATAGTTAGGAGGTTTTTTTATGTTTTTTTTCAAACCTCCCGGTCTGGCCGCGTGGATATGCATCCGGTTTGAAGGTCCACATCCGGGCAAATAAAGAATATGATACATATTTTATATCCGTTTTCCCCTTCGGCGGCTTTCTTCCGGGTGCAAAAAAGGAACCCGTGCAAGGTTCCTTTTTTTTCAGTGATCTGCCTGGGGCTCGAACCCAGGACCCCATCCTTAAAAGGGATGTGCTCTACCTGCTGAGCTAGCAGATCTGCCGTTTGCTTCCGAAAAAGCGGTGCAAAGGTAATACGCGCAGTGATAAAAACAAATTCTTTTTTTAGACCTTTTTCAGAAGGTCTGGCACTGCTCCTACAACCGTCCGATTTTACTCCGTGCTTCAGCTGCGCGTGCCGATAAGGTTTCCTGCATGTCGACCGTTTTCATTTTTTTGCCGGGCAATGTCCAGACGCCATGCATGTTTTTGTCTTCTTGCGTAAAGCATGTGTCCCAATCTCTTATCAATATATTATCGTGACCGTCCATCGTTACCAGGGTAAATATCTCCTTGCCTTGTTCAAATAGAGATGCCAGATATTGTCCTTCACTACGGTCCGAGGGCTCTTTTTCTTCTATATTGCCATATATGGAGAAAACGGAACTGTCATAAACACGCTCGGGCCGTAGTCTTCTCAGTCCGAGGTCGTTAAACATGTATGCGCCGATTATTTCGCCTTCCAGCATGAAATAACAACTCATTCTGCAGGTGTCAAGCCGGGCGACATCCGAAAAAGGCGTCTCGACGGTGAATTGTAAAAAATCGTCAGAGTTTATGGTATATACCGGAACAACTTTCACCGTGATTTCGGAAGCATGGTTCAAAAGGATGTCGTGCAAAGGAAATGTTTGTGTCATGCCAAGAAGTTTCAATCTGCGTCTTTCCTCCGGAGGGAGATTGTCCATGTCAAGTATTCTTTTGTGTTCTTTCTCGGAGTGGGCGACAGCTTGTGCAAGCAGAGTTTCCGAGCAGCTGTTCAGGTACGTCTGCCACTTGTCCTGGTATTGCTCCCGGTTGTCGAAGCGGAGCGATGTATTCGTCTTTCCGAAATCGGGCTTTGTGCTGGAGGCATTGCTATTTGTGACGGAGCACGAATACGTGCTTACCAGCATAAATAGGATGATAATACGTACTGTGTTCATTTGAATAACGTATAAAATTGTCCTGGAAATGCGGACGGATGTTTTAGTGAATCAGTCCGTCGTTACGCTGGGCAAGCCGTAGCTTGAAAAAGTCCTGCATATCGCCAGTCTCAACCTTGTTGAGCAATTCATTCCACCGGATGAACATAATCTGGTCCTTTTGTGCAAAGCAAATATCTCCATACCCTGACGGCCAAAAATTTGTGCTGGATGCTGTGTCGGTGACAGTATTCAGGTAGAAGATGTTCTTTCCTTGTTCCAACATGTACGCTAGGTACTTCCCTTCGGCATTATCCGAGAGACTTTCATTGTGATAAGCTTTTTGTGTCATGTCGGACCATGACTTGACTGACAGCTCGGAACGACTGACCTTTGCCTTGCAAGCACCAATCACTTCGTTTTTGAATACAAATAAACCTCTTATCCGGCTGGTGTCCAACCGGGCAACATCCGTGAGTCTGGCCTCAGCCGCCGCCTGCTGATAATCGGCATAAGACACCATATATACTGGAATAACATGAACCGAAATTTCGGACGGATGGTTCAAAAGCGCGTCATAAAAAGGAGATAAGCCATCGGGATGTGCCTTGCTCCCTCTTTCAGCGTGGGCGGTGCCTATTGCAAGCAGGGATTCCGAGCAACTGTTAATGTATGCCTGCCACGTGTCCTGGTATTGTTTCCGGTTGTCGAAACCGAGCGATATATTCCTCTGGCCGAAATCCGGCTTGGTACGTGCGGAATCACTGTCTATAACCGAACACGAACATAATCCCGTCAGAACAGATAATAGAATTAGACAAAACTTATTCATGGTAAGGGATTTAATTATGAGTGACAAATGTTCCGGCGTTGTTCAGGATTCTTCATCCGGCGGCAAGATATAACATTAATCATGAAAATGCAAAAAAAAGTATTATCAACTATCAATTCAACCGTGTTGGAAAGTCAATCGGAGGTTGCCTATAAAGGCGGGTGTTTTGTAACTTTCTTGTGCGTGTGACAAGCTGTCATAAAAATATAATCATTCAAGACATTTTGTCCTCATTATGATGCTGGCCGGAAGTTTGAAGCAGACGTCAGAAAAAATGTAGGAAATCATGAATACGAATAATAATCAGCAGACGTCGCGCGAGGCATTGGGTCGCTTCGCCATCAACCTGAACGAACGGGCGCGCAGCGGCAAACTGGATCCGGTTATCGGACGTGAGGAGGAGATTCGCCGGGTGCTGCAGATTCTGTCGCGTCGTACGAAAAACAATCCCATTCTTATCGGAGAGCCGGGTGTGGGTAAAACGGCCATTGCTGAAGGGCTGGCGCACCGTATTGTCAACGGGGATGTCCCGGAAAACCTGAAGTCCAAACAGGTCTATTCGCTGGATATGGGTGCTTTGATTGCCGGAGCCAAGTATCAGGGTGAATTTGAGGAGCGTCTGAAGGCTGTGGTCAAGGAGGTCATTGAATCTGACGGCGAGGTCATCTTGTTTATCGATGAGATTCATACCTTGGTCGGGGCAGGTCAGACCAGCGGTGCCATGGATGCGGCCAACATCCTGAAACCTGCCCTGGCGCGTGGTGATTTGCGGGCCATCGGTGCCACGACGCTCGATGAGTATCAGAAATATTTCGAGAAGGATAAGGCGCTGGAGCGTCGTTTCCAGTCGGGGATGATCGACGAGCCGGACACGGCGGATGCTGTTTCGATTCTGCGTGGTCTGAAGGAACGTTACGAGACGCACCATCAGGTGCGGATCAAGGATGAGGCCATCCTGGCGGCAGTGAATCTGTCGGAACGCTATATCACAGATCGTTTCCTGCCGGACAAGGCCATCGACCTGATCGATGAGGCGGCGGCGAAACTGCGTCTGGAGATGGACTCGGTGCCCGAAGAAATCGATTTGCTGGACCGCAAGATCCGCCAGTTGGAGATTGAACGGGCGGCAATCCGGCGTGAGAACGATACGGTCAAGCTCAAGGAACTCTCTGTAGAAATCGACTCCCTTTCGGCGGAATACCGTAAGATGCGCGAGGCCTGGCAGGCCGAGAAGGCGGTCGTGGCGCAGATTCAGGAAGGCAAGAAGGCCATCGAGGGTTTCAAGTTGGAGGCGAAGCAGGCGGAGCGCGACGGCGACTACGGCCGGGTGGCGGAACTGCGTTATGGCAAGATCCGTCAGACGGAGGAGAAAATCAATGCGTTGCAGCAATCGCTGCGCGACCGGCAGGACGGCAAGGCGTTGATAAAGGAAGAGGTGACGGCGGAGGATATCGCCGAGGTCGTGGCCCGCTGGACGGGTATTCCGGTGGCGCGCATGCTGCAGAGCGAGCGCGAAAAGTTGCTGCATCTGGAGGAGGAACTGCACCGGCGCGTGGTCGGGCAGGACGAAGCCATCCGGGCGGTGGCGGAAGCCGTGCGGCGCAACCGGGCCGGTCTGTCGGATGCCAAGCGCCCCATCGGGTCGTTCATTTTCCTGGGTACCACGGGTGTGGGCAAGACGGAGCTGGCAAAGGCGCTGGCCGAGTTTCTGTTCAACGACGAATCGATGATGACGCGAATCGACATGTCCGAATACCAGGAACGCCATACTGTCTCCCGGCTGGTCGGCGCACCTCCGGGCTATGTGGGATACGACGAAGGCGGTCAGCTGACCGAAGCGGTGCGGCGCAAACCTTATTCGGTCGTGTTGTTGGATGAAATCGAGAAGGCTCATCCCGATGTGTTCAACGTGTTGCTGCAGGTGCTGGATGACGGCCGGTTGACCGACAACAAGGGCCGGACGGTGAATTTCAAGAACACCATCATTATCATGACTTCGAATCGGGGTTCGCAGATTCTGATGGAAAAGATGGCGCACCTGACGGACGAGAACCGCGAGCGGCTGACCGCCGAGGCCCGTACGGAGGTGAATGCACTGCTGAAACAGGCGGTGCGGCCGGAGTTCCTGAACCGTATCGACGAGATTGTGGTGTTCAGTCCGCTTTCGCTCAGCGAAATCGAATCGGTGGTCCGCTTGCAGTTGCAGCAGGTGCAGCGCCGGTTGGAAGAAAACCATATCACGCTCGATTTCGACGATGCGGCGGTCGCGCAGCTGGCCCGCGACGGGTACGATCCGCAGTTCGGCGCGCGTCCAATCAAGCGTCTGATACAGAAGCGTGTGTTGAATGTATTGTCGACCAAAATCCTGTCCGGGGAATTGCAGCCGTCGCAGCGTATCGCCATGACGGCCGGCCCGGACGGCGCGTGCAGCTTCAGCAACTGATTCCTGCCACCTGGCAATATTAACGAGGAGAATTGCGTATCTTTGCCGTACGCAATTCTCCTTTTTTTTTCAGGTGACCATCACATTTACAACCGACTGGGGTGACGATATGTATGCCGGCATGGCGCAGGGGGCGGTGCTCCGGATGCTGCCCGAAGCACACGTTGTCGTGCTGTCGCATCATGTGACGCCGTACCAGATTGTGGAGGCCGCCTATGTGCTGCGGGAGAGTTACCGCCATTTTCCGCCGGGCACGGTACATGTGTTGTCGGTGAACAGCGAGGGGCGTCGGACGCCGCCGGTTGCGTTTCGTTTCGACGGCCATTTTTTTGTCGGGGCGGATAATGGTTTTGCGGGGCTGCTGACGGACACGCCACCCGACGAGACGGTGTGCATTGAAAAGTACACGGCGGACGCGAATCCTTCGTTTGTGGCCTTGTCGGTGCTGATTCCTGCGGCGGTGGACCTGGCGCGGGGCGCCGCCTTGTCCGACTTGGGCTCCCCCTGCGAACTGCAGGTCACGATGCACCGGCTGCTGCCTTCCCTGACGTCATCCGCCATGCGGGGACGGGTCATCTACATCGACAGCTACCGCAACGTGGTCACCAATATCACAAAAGAGGATTTCACGCGCTTGCAGCGCGGCCGGAAGTTCGAAATCTGGATGGGATCGTCGCACTACCGCATCAGCAGGATTTCACAGCGGTATGCGGATGTGCCCGAAGGAGAGCTGGTTGCTCTCTTCAATACGTCGGGCTGCCTCGAAGTCGCCATGAACAAGGGATTCGTCGCCGACATGCTTTCGCTGACGCTGCAGAGCGACGTGCTGGTCAAGTTTTTCGACAACTGACCGTTACTTGATTTTCGCCTTGAGCGGGAACTTTACGTTCTCCGCCGCGATAAGGTCGCACCTGAACGAGCCGGCCCAGACGTCGAACTGGATGCGGACCGGCAGGCGGTTTTCATCGTCGGTCAGCCACAGCATCATGTCGTCGTTCTTGGCAAAGACACGGCCTGGTTCGACCACCGGGCCGATGCGCAGGCAGGAGAAGGTGCCCATCGATGTCTTGACGACTTCCTTTCCTCTGTAGATGAGCTGGAACGGGAAATAGTCCCCGCCAAAATAGGTGTCGATGTTGATCATGTCGTCCTTCTGCAGTTTCTCGAAGGAAACCATGCGGGCATAGTAAAGCACGCAGGCCATGTCCAGCACTTTCTCGGGCACGGTCACCTGTCCGTGTTTTTCGCTCGACACGTAGGGGAGTCCGGGATGGTAGGAAATCTGGTCGTAATAGCGGTACCGGCCTTCCTGGATGTTGCGGATGGCTTTGACCGGTACGATGGTGGTGCTGTCGAACCAGCTTTCGTAGATGTCGTACACCTTGAAAAATTTGTCCACCATGCCGCTGGTGCGGCCGATGAGCGTTGAATGCCAGAGTTGGCGTCCGCCCAGCGTGTCGGTCTTCAGTTCGATGAAGGCCTGGCCGCCGTTGATGATGCCGAAACGGATGTTGAAGGTGAGTTTCTCACCCGGCTGGGCGTTGGGACGTTCGATCATCGGATACTCGGTGAGCGGATCGATGACGGTAACCTGTGCCTGCAGGTTGTACACGCAGCACCAGGCGGCGAGCAGGATTGTGACGAGTTTTACAGTGCGCATGATCGTGTGTTTTAAGGTTTTTTACGGTTGCTCGCTGTAGAGGAACAGGTAATCGTAACGGACGACGGGTCTGACATGGTGTGCCCCGATGTGCCGGCTGGCTGTGACGTGGTCGTATTCAGCCTTGCCAAGTCCGAGCAGATGACCTTCCCGGTCGACGATGCGGACCACATCTCCTCTCTGGAAGGTTCCTTCTACAGCGATGACACCTACAGGTAGCAAACTTGATGCCTTTTCTGAAAAAAGTGAAGAAACTGCCTGTTCATTGATGCGCAGTGTGCCTTTTGCTTCGCTGTCGGCATGTGCCAGCCAACGCTTGATGGGTGTTTTGCGCCGTCCCGGTGCGAAATAGGTGTGCACGACATCTTTCCCGTCGATGATGTCGGTCAGTATGCCGGGTTCGAATCCGCAGGCCAGATGGACAGGAATGCCGTTCTGGGCCACTTTCCGGGCGATGGCGCTTTTGGTGACCATGCCGCCGCGGCCGAAGTCGGATTTCTGTGAGGAAATGAATTGGGAAACAGAAGCCCCATAGGGCGGCACGGTCCGGATGACTGAACTGGACGGATCGGCCGGGTCGCCGTTGTAGAGGCCGGCCACGTTGCTCAGAATGACGAGGGCATCGACGTTCATCATGTCGGAGATCAGACCGGAGAGTTCGTCGTTGTCGGTGAACATGAGTTCGGTAACCGAAATGACGTCGTTCTCGTTGATAATCGGCACGATGTTGTTCTCAAGCAGCGTTTCGAGACAGTTGCGCATGTTCAGGAAATGCCGCCGGTCGCGGAAGTCTTCCTTGGTGGCCAGCACTTGCGAGCAGACGATGCCTTTGCGGGCGAAGAGGTCTGCATAGAGTTGGATGAGCCGGATCTGTCCGACGGAGGCCCACAACTGCCGGCACGAAACCGTGTCGCGGTGCCGGGGCTGGCGGATGACGGTCCGGCCCGAGGCGATGGCACCGGACGAAACAAAAAGGACATCGATGCCGCGGGCTTTCAGGGCGGCAATCTGGTCCACAATCTGTGCGATGCGTTCTGCCGAAGGACCGCCTTCGGCGTCGGTCAGCACATTGGAGCCGACTTTGAGAGTTATCCTTTTATACATGGGTCTTCTGGATATGGCGGAATCCCTTTCCGGGCAATCCCCCAGTCGCAAAAATACGAATTTTAACTTTGCCATACCCCGTTTTTGCCGGATAGGGATTAAAATGTATCTTTGCCGTATCAATCCAAGCATTATGTATCATTTCAGCTCTGTAAAAGATGTCACAGACTTGAAGGCCTTGCTGAAGGAGGCGTTTGAGTTGAAGGCGTCTCCGTTCCGGTATGAGACGTTGGGCCGTCACAGGACCATGGGTCTCTTGTTCTTCAATTCAAGCCTGCGCACCAGATTGAGTACGCAGAAAGCGGCCGCGAATCTGGGAATGAATCCTATCGTTTTCAATATCAATGATGAAGGTTGGAAGATTGAAACCGAGTTCGGGGTGGTGATGAACGGCGACAAGGCGGAACACATCAAGGAGGCGGCCGGCGTGATAGGACGCTATTGCGACATTATCGGCATCCGCTCGTTCGCTGGTCTGAAAGACCGGGCTTACGACTATGCCGAGACGGTGCTGGAATGGTTCCGGAAATATGCCGGGGTGCCGATTGTCAGCATGGAATCGGCGACGGTGCATCCGATGCAGGCTTTCGCTGATATCATCACGATAGAGCAATATAAGAAGACCGCGCGTCCCAAGGTGGTGATGACCTGGGCACCGCATCCGCGCGCATTGCCGCAGGCTGTGCCCAATTCCTTCGCGGAGTGGGCGGTGGCTGCCGGTTATGAGGTGGTGATCACCCAGCCGGAGGGCTACGAATTGTGCGAGGATTTCACGAAAGGCGCCGTCATCGAGTACGATCAGCGGAAGGCTTTCGAAGGCGCGGATTTCATCTATGCCAAGAACTGGTCGTCGTACCGCGAATACGGACAGGTGCTGCACCAGGACCGCTCGTGGACGGTGGATACGGAGCATATGAACTGGACCAATTCGGCCAAGTTCCTGCATTGTCTGCCGGTGCGGCGCAACATGATTGTGTCGGACGCGGTCATCGACAGCCCCGACTCGCTGGTCATCGAAGAGGCCGCGAACCGCGTGGTATCGGCTCAGACGGTGCTGAAACAGATTCTGCAGTCATTATAGCTTATGCCGTCGCCTTACGACCAGCAGACCCGTGAAGCCGTTGCTTTGCTGCAGCGCATGATTGCCGTCCCCTCCGTCAGCCGGGAGGAGGCCGGCGTGGCCGACCTGCTGGCCGGATTTCTGCGGGACAAGGGACTTGAGGTTCAGCGTGAGATGAACAATCTCTGGGTGAAGGCGCCGGAGATTCCCGATGCGCCGTGCATTCTGCTGAATTCGCATCTGGATACGGTAAAACCTTCGGCATCATGGACGCGCGATCCGTTCAGCCCGGACATCGTGGATGGAAAACTGTTCGGATTGGGCAGCAATGATGCGGGGGCGTCGGTGGTGAGTCTGCTGCAGGCGTTTCTTTTCCTGGCGGGCTGTCCGCAGCGCAAGTTCAATCTTATTCTGGCCATTACCGCCGAGGAAGAAGTGACCGGGAAGAACGGCATCCTCTTGATTCTCGACAAATTGGGAAAGATAGACCTGGCCATTGTAGGTGAGCCGACCGGCATGCGCATGGCGGTGGCCGAACGCGGTCTCATGGTGCTGGACGGCGTGGCGACAGGGAAGACCGGTCATACGGCCCGGCGGGAAGGCGTCAATGCGCTCTACCGGGCGATGGACGACATCGCTTGGTTCCGCACGTTCCGCTTCCCGGAGGTGTCGCCGCTGCTTGGAGAGGTCGGTATGGCTGTGACGATGATACAGGCTGGCTACCAGCATAATGTGGTTCCCGACAAATGCACTTTCGTAGTGGACGTCCGCACCAACGAGCATTACACGAACGAGCAGGCGCTGGAAATTATCCGCAGTCACATGAAGTATTCCGAGGTGACCCCGCGATCGACGAACCTGAATTCTTCGGGTATCTCGTTGCAGCATCCGGTCATCCGGCGCGGATATGCTTTGGGGCTGACTTCTTTCGGTTCGCCGACGCTTTCCGACCAGACGCGGCTCACCTGCCCGTCTTTCAAGATGGGACCCGGCGATTCCGCCCGGTCTCATACGGCGGACGAATATATCCTGCTGAAGGAAGTCGAAGAGGGCATCCGGGTGTATATTACGCTGCTTAAAGATTTTTCATTCTGACATATAACCGCTCGATACGTATGAAACTCTGGGACAAAGGCGTTGAAGTCAACAAAAACATAGAAACCTTTACGGTGGGCCGCGACCGTGAGATGGATCTTTTTCTCGCACCGTACGATATCATGGGTACGCTGGCGCATATCCGCATGCTGGAGTCGGTGGGGCTGCTGGCGGCCGACGAGCGGGTCCGCCTGACGCAGGCGTTGCAGGAGATGTACCACCAGGCGGTATCCGGCGAGTTCCGGATAGAGGAGGACATCGAGGATGTGCATTCCCAGGTGGAGCTGATGCTTACGCGGCGTCTGGGCGATATCGGGAAGAAGGTGCACAGCGGACGTTCGCGCAACGACCAGGTTCTGGTGGATATCAAGCTGTATCTCCGGGCGGAAATCGAGGAAATGGTGCATCTGACGGAGGCGCTTTTCGGCCGTTTCCGTGATGCTTCGGAACAATATAAAGCGGTCTTGATGCCCGGATATACGCATCTGCAGGTGGCCATGCCGTCGTCGTTCGGCCTCTGGTTCGGCGCTTATGCGGAAAGCCTGACCGACGACATGCATGTGTTGCAGGCAGCCTGGCGGGTCACCAATCAGAATCCGCTCGGCTCGGCGGCTGGATATGGTTCTTCCTTCCCGCTCGACAGGACCATGACGACGCGTTTGCTCGGTTTTGACGATTTGAACTACAATGTGGTCTATGCCCAGATGGGCCGGGGCAAGACCGAGAAGATCGTGGCGTTCGCCATGGCATCGCTGGCGGCCACGCTGTCCAGGTTTGCGATGGACGCCTGCCTGTATATGAGCCAGAACTTCGGTTTCATCGTGCTGCCGGAGAATCTGACGACCGGGTCCAGCATCATGCCGCACAAGAAAAATCCGGACGTGTTCGAGCTGATCCGCGGCAAATGCAACCGCATCCAGACGATTGTGTCGGATATCACCCTGATGCTGACCAACCTGCCGTCTGGCTATTTCCGCGACATGCAGTTGCTCAAGGAAATTCTGTTCCCTGCGTTCGGCGACCTGAAGAGTTGCCTCCATATCCTGATTTCCACGGTTCCGGAGATAAAGATCAATACCCATATCCTGGACGATGCACGCTACGACTGTATGTTCAGCGTGGAGGCGGTCAACCGGCTGGTGCTGGAGGGTGTGCCGTTCAGGGATGCCTACCGCCAGGTGGCGCAGGATATCCGGGAGGGCCGTTTTGTGCCCGACAAACATCTGTCGCATACCCACGAAGGCAGTATCGGCCGGTTGTGCAACGAGGAAATCGCCCGCAAAATGGAAGCGGCTGTCCGGGCTTTCGGGTTCGACAAAGTGCACGAGGCTGTCGCGGCGCTTGTGGGAGCCTGATGCCGGCTGCTAGAGCATTCCTTTCAAACCTTTGACCAGTTCTTCGACCCGCCGGAGACGGACCACTTGGATGGACGTGTCCGCCGGGAGATTTTCGTGTCCTGAACTTGCCACGAATATCTTGGTGAAGCCGGCTTTTTCTGCTTCGCGGATGCGCTGCCCGATGCGGCTGACAGGGCGGATTTCGCCCGAAAGCCCGATTTCTCCGGCGAAGCACCAGGTGTAGGGAATGGACAGGTCGAGACTGGACGAGAGGATGGCGGCGAGCACGGCCAGGTCGATGGACGGATCGTCGATTTTCATGCCGCCGACCATGTTCAGAAAGACGTCTTGCGAAGCCAGTTTGAATCCGATGCGTTTTTCGAGCACAGCCAGCAACATGTTCAGCCGCCGGCCGTCGAATCCGGTGCAGGACCGTTGCGATGTGCCGTAAACGGCCGAACTGACCAGGGCCTGCACTTCGATCAGGAACGGACGGATGCCATCCATGCCGGCACCGACCGCCACGCCGCTCAGATTGTCGGCATGGGTCTGTATCAGGATTTCGGAGGGGTTGGGCACTTCGCGGAGACCTGTGTCGATCATTTCGAACACGCCCAGTTCGGATGTAGAGCCGAATCGGTTCTTGAGCGCTCTCAGTACTCTGTATATCTGGCGGTTGTCTCCTTCGAACTGCAGCACGACGTCCACGATATGCTCTAGAATCTTCGGCCCGGCTAGGATGCCGTCCTTGGTGATGTGGCCGATGAGTATGACGGAGGTGCCGGTCTGTTTGGCGTATTGCAGCAGCCCGGCAGCACATTCCCGGATCTGTGATACGCTGCCCGCCGATGAATCGATGTGTGCGGAATTCAGGGTCTGGATGGAGTCGATGATGACGAATTCGGGCTGCAGATTATTGCATTGTTGCAGGATGTCCTCCAGAGAGGTTTCGTTGAGGAACCAGCATGGAGACTGCAACCGGCCGATGCGGGCCGCCCGCATCTTGATCTGCTGCAGACTCTCCTCGCCCGAAACGTACAGGGTCTTTCCTTCCATCTTCAGCGCCACCTGCAGTGCGAGAGTCGATTTACCGATGCCGGGTTCGCCGCCCAGCAGGATCAGCGACCCTTTGACCATGCCGCCGCCCAATACCCGGTTGAGTTCGGCGTTATGCAGGTCGATGCGGGTGCCCTGCAGTTCTTCCACTTCGTCCAGATGTCTCGGTACGGCGGTCGTGCCGTCGGTGCGGGACGGTCTGCCGGTATTCTTCGTCACCGGTTCTTCCACCATGGTGTTCCATTCGCCGCAGGCCGGACACCGCCCCAGCCATTTGGGCGATTCGGCACCGCAGGCGCGGCAGAAATAGGCAGTTTTAGTCTTGGCCATGTCAGTCGTTTTTTAGAGTCTCCATCCGATGCCGAAAGTGACCGGATGGGTCTCCGGTCCCCGATGGTCCTTGAACATCGGAGTCAGGCTGTAGGTACCTGAAAGATAGAAGTGCGGGTGGAGCCAGCATCTGATTTCGGCGTTGCATCTGAAATTCTCCACGCTGTGCAGACGCCCTTTCTCTTTCGGTTTCTTCGTCTTGGTGTGTTCGTTGAGCAGCAGGCCGGGCACGATGCCGGCGGTGAACAGCCGGCGTGCGTGGGTATTTCTGACCGTTATGCGTACAGGCAGTTCGAAATACGTGAGGCAGAGCTTGCTTTTCTTGAGCTCCGGTTCCACGGGGATTGGATAGATCCGTTCGATGCCGGGCATCCTGGCCAGCGCGATGGAGTTGCTGAACACCAGGTTGTGGATGCTCATTTCAAGAGAGGTCTCAAGTTGCAGGGTCTTGGCCTTGTTCATGTTCCGCATGAGACCTATGAACGGGATGGTGACGGAGAACGACCTCCCCAGGTCCTGTTCCAGGAAATCAGGCACTTCGCTTCCGCCGTAAGTGCTGTAATCAACGTCCGGCAGCCAGAAGACACCGAGCGTCAGACCGTCAGACGGAATGGGATAGGCGCCATGGAACCGGTGCGTCCGTTCGATGAGGATGGAATCGGATTGGCCTGTGAGAACCGGCTCGTTGGCGTACATCTGCAGGGGAGCGGCCAGGCCAAGGAGTGCCAGGATGCTGAAAAGGTGTTTTAAGCGAAACATGTCCATGTACTTTAAAAAAGAAATTGTAAAGATAATATGTTCCGGTTGATTTCTCCCGTTTTTTTTTGAAAAAATGTACAGTTTACCGTCGGCCGGTCCGCGACGGCGGACCGTCGAAGAAGTACGACCGTTGCCGGCGTTTGGCGTTCTGGTCGCGCGCGACGAATACAGGTTGCATGGTGTTGGGATCCAAACCTGTATAGAACATGGTGGAAGACAACGTCATGGGCGTGGGCGTGAAATCCTGGACCTGTTCCAGCCGGAAATGCAGCTGGCGCATCTTGTCCTGCAGCTGCCGCATGTCCGATTCCTGGCATCCCGGATGTCCGGAAATGAAGTAGGGAATGATCTGCTGCCGGAGCTGCCCTTCGGCGTTCAACCGGTCGAAATGGCGCTTGAGGTGTTCGAAAAGCTGGAACGGTGGCTTGCGCATCAGCCGGAGCACACGGTCCGAGGTATGTTCCGGCGCCACTTTCAGCCGTCCGGATACATGGTTGCAGACCGTTTCCCGGAAATATTCTTCGGCACTGGCATCGCGGAACCGTCCTTCGGGCGTGAGCAGCATGTCATACCTGATGCCGCTGCCGATAAAGGCTTTCTTGACCCCCGGTACGGCGTTGGCCTTCCGGTAAAGGTCCGTGAGCCGGGACATGTCAAGCGACAGGTTCCGGCACGGCTGCGGGAACAGGCATGAAGCGCGCCGGCATTTGCCGCAGAGTTCCTGCCGGACGCCCCGGAGGGCATACATGTTGGCCGACGGGCCGCCGAGGTCGGAGATGTACCCTTTGAAGTCGGGCATGGCCGCGATGTGGGCCACTTCTTTCAGGATGGACTCCTCCGAGCGGGACGAGATGAATTTGCCATGGTGTGCGGAGATGGTGCAGAAACTGCATCCGCCGAAACAACCACGGTGCAGGCAGACCGAGAACTTGATCATGTCGTAGGCCGGGATGCGCTTCCCTTTGTACCGCGGATGCGGCTGTCTGGTGTAGGGCAGGTCGTAGATGGCGTCCATCTCGTCGGTCGTGATGCAGGGCCTGAACGGATTGACCACCACTTCCCGGTCGCCGACCGGCTCGATCAGGATTTCCGGCGACATGATGTTGGAAGTTTCTTCTATGTATTTGAAGTTCTCGGCAAAAGCTCTCTTCTGGCGGCAGCAGATCTCGTAGCTGTGCAGCCGGATGGTCTTGACTTCTTCTCCCAGGAAAGACTGGGTGCCGATGGCAATGCCCGTTTCCTGCCCGACCGTGGCGGGGCGGAGATAGACTGTCTGGGGAAGGTCGCGGATCTGATTTATGGTTTCTCCGGCCGCCAGCCTTTCTGACAACTGTACGAGCGTTTTTTCACCCATGCCGTACACCAGCAGGTCGGCCCCGCTGGATACGAGGATGCTCGGCAGGAGTTTGTCCTGCCAGTAGTCGTAGTGGGTCAGGCGGCGCATGGACGCTTCGATGCCGCCGATAACGACGGGCACATCGGGAAACAGCCGCTTCAGGATGCCGGCATAGACGTTCACGGCGTAGTCCGGGCGGAAACCGGCCTTGCCTTCGGGCGTGTAGGCATCGTCGCTCCGGAGCCGCTTGTTGGCGGTGTAGTGGTTGACCATGCTGTCCATGGCGCCCGACGAAACGCTGAAGAACAGCCGGGGCGCCCCCAGTTTCCTGAAGTCGCGCAGATCGTCCTGCCAGTTCGGCTGCGGTACGACGGCCACGCGATAACCCTTCGCTTCGAGCACCCGCGCCAGCACGGCGGTACCGAAGGCCGGATGGTCGATATAGGCGTCGCCCGTAAAGAAAATGACATCGGGGCGGTCCCAGCCGCGGGCGTCGACTTCCTTCCGGGAGGTCGGCGGAAAAAGCGGGGAAATGTCGTACGGCAGTGACATGACATGCGTTTGGAAACATGGCAAATATAGCATTATTCGCCCGGATTGCCGCGCCGGAGGCCTCTTCCGGACATCTCTTCCGGGAGCGTTCCAAGGAAAAATGGGTCTAAAAAATTGCCATATAGGTAAAAAAGCGTACCTTTACGCACCGAAATTTTAAAAAATAGAGTCGTGGATATATTTGAAAGAATACAACAAGGAGAAGGACCTCTTGGTCAATACCGCAAAGATGCGCACGGATACTTCGCGTTTCCCAAGCTGGAAGGCGAGATTGCGCCTTACATGATGTTCCGAGGCAAACGGGTGCTTACATGGAGCCTGAACAATTACCTCGGCCTGGCCAACCACCCCGAAGTCCGGAAGGCGGATGCCGAAGGCGCTGCGAAATGGGGACTGGCCTATCCGATGGGCGCCCGCATGATGTCCGGTCACACCTCGCTTCATGAAAAACTGGAACGGGTGCTGGCCGACATGGAAAAGAAAGAGGATGCCTATCTGCTCAATTTCGGATACCAGGGCATGATTTCGATCCTGGATAACCTGGTCGGACGTCACGATGTCATCGTTTACGATTCCGAAGACCATGCGTGCATCATGGACGGCATGCGCCTGCATGTGGGCAAGCGTTTCGTGTATCAGCACAACGACATGGCCTCGCTCGAAAAATCGCTCATCCGGGCTACCCGGCTGACGGAAGAGACCGGCGGCGGCATCCTGGTCATCACCGAGGGAGTCTTCGGTATGGCAGGCGACCTTGGCGCACTCGACAAGATTGTCGAGTTCAAGAAGAAATACAATTTCCGGCTGATGATTGACGACGCGCACGGATTCGGCACCATGGGACCGACCGGTGCGGGTACGTCGGAACATTTCGGCGTCATGGACGACGTGGATGTCTATTTCGCCACGTTCGCCAAGTCCGGAGCCGGCATCGGCGCGTTTGTCGCTTCCAAGGAATTCCTCATCAACTATTTGAGATACAACATGCGTTCGCAGATTTTTGCCAAGTCGCTTCCGATGCCGATGGTGGAAGGTCTGCTGAAACGTGTCGAACTCATCCAGACTCATCCCGAATTCCGCGAACAGCTGTGGACGGTTGCCCGTGCCCTGCAGAGCGGATTCAAGAAACTGGGTCTCGACTGCGGTCCCGGCGGTTCGCCCGTCACCCCGGTCTATGTCAAGGGAACGGTGCCCGAGGCGACGAACGCGGTGCTCGACCTGCGTGAGAATTACGGCATCTTCTGCTCGGTAGTGGTTTATCCGGTGGTTCCCAAAGATGTGATTATGTTCCGGATCATCCCGACGGCGGTACATACGCTGGCCGATGTGGAAAAAACGCTGGCCGCCTTTGCCGAGATCAAGGAAAAGATGAGCCAGGGCAAGTATGTCAGCGACCGGGTCCACATGGTGTAATGATTAAAAAGGCGGTTTTTCTGCAAAGCAGCCCTGATTTAGCATCGTGTCCCTTGCCCACGTTGCCGGAGTTCGCGTTTATCGGCCGGTCCAACGTGGGCAAGTCGTCTCTTATCAATATGTTGACACGGCACGGGAATCTGGCGAAGGTCTCGTCGGTTCCCGGCAAGACGCGGCACATTGTATTCTTTACGGTGGACGACAGTTGGCGTCTGGTCGATCTTCCAGGCTACGGCTATGCCAAAGTCTCGCGGGAACAGCGCTCGCAGTTCGCGGCGGCCGCGCTCGACTACATTGCGCGGCGAGAAACGCTGCACTGCCTGCTTGTGCTGGTCGATTCGCGTATTCCGCCGCAGGAAATCGATATACGCTTTGTGAACTATCTGGGCGAGAACGGCATTCCGTTCGCACTGGTGTTTACCAAAACCGACAAGTTGCCGGAACGTCGCTGGCGTGTCAACACGGACGCTTTCATGCGGCGGTTGTCCGAGACGTGGGAAACCTTTCCGCCTGTTTTCTTCACCTCTTCCGCCACGCACGCCGGACGCGACGAGCTGTTGCGTTTTATTCTCGGTTCTATTAAATCAAACAATTGATTATCAAATAAGTAAATCATTGTTAAGAAAAAGTTCCGCCGCTTGGATATCCAATGGCCTTTCTTCTTACCTTTGCCGCGGAATGAATCATAACGACTGAAAAATATGGCATACAATCCGATTAAAATCTTTGCGGGAAGTGCATCCATGGATCTGGCTCAGAAAATAGCCGCGTCCTACGGTGTTGAATTGGGGAAACACACCCTTCTGCGTTTCAGCGACGGCGAGTTCCAGCCTGCCTATGAAGAATCCGTCCGGGGTGCCAGTGTGTTCATCATCCAGTCGACCTATCCGCCGGCCGAAAATCTCATGGAACTGCTGCTGATGGTGGACGCCGCCAAGCGGGCTTCGGCCAACAAGGTGGTGGCGGTCATTCCTTATTTCGGCATGGCACGTCAGGACAGAAAGGACCGTCCGCGTTGCGCCATCGGGGCCAAACTGGTGGCCAACCTGCTGTGCGCCGCCGGTATCGACCGTGTCATGACGCTCGATTTGCATGCCGACGCCATCCAAGGTTTCTTCGATGTGCCGGTGGATCATTTGTATGCGTCTCCGATTTTTGTACCCTATCTCAAGAGCCTGAACCTGCCGAACCTGGTGATTGCTGCGCCGGACATGGGCGGCACGAAGCGTGCCAATGCCTATGCCAGTTTCCTGAACACGGAAATGGTCATCGGGTACAAGCATCGTAAAAAAGCCAACGAGGTGAGCGAGATGCGGGTGCTCGGCGATGTCATGGGCCGCGATGTGGTTATCGTGGATGACATGGTCGATACGGCCGGTACGCTGACCATGGCGGCTGACCTGCTGCACGGGCTGGGAGCGACCTCCGTCCGCGCCGTCTGCTCGCATGCGGTGCTGTCCGGGCCTGCCTACGAACGCATTGAGAAGTCTTCGCTGACGGAACTGATTGTCACTGATACAATTCCGCTGAAGAAACCGCATCCCAAGATCAAGGTGCTGACCGTGGCCGATGTGTTTGCCGATGTGATGTACAAGGTTTACACGCACCAGTCTATCAGCGACAATTTCCTTGGTAAATAAACGGCTCCGGTTTTGCCCGGTTCCGGCGTCCGCCGGGCCGTTGCAGGTTGTTCCGGCAAATCTGAAAAGTCGTTGACAAAGTTTTGTTTGCTAATAAAAAACATTATATTTGCACCCTCAAAAAAGTGAGCTCAAGGAGCCGTTTTTTTGCTGTAACAGTAAGACAATTAATGTAAAAGGATATGAAGTCAATTACGCTTAAAGCTTCTTTAAGGAAAGAATTGGGCAAGAAAGCCGCGAAAGAAATCAGAAAGAACGAAATGGTTCCTTGCGTTTTGTATGGGGGAAAAGAGCATATCGACTTTCAGGCTGAGTTGAAAGCATTCAAGGACGTTCTCTATACACCCGATGTGCATGTCGTCAACATTGATATCGATGGTGACGTGCATCAGGCAATCATCAAGGAACTGCAGATGCATCCGACCTCGGACCAACCGCTGCACGTTGATTTTCTGGAGATCTTCGATGATAAGCCGATCGTGATTGACATGCCGCTCAAGACTTCGGGCTCTTCCATCGGTGTGCGCGAAGGTGGCAAGCTGGCCATAGAGAAACGTAAAATCAGACTGAAAGGCCTGGTCAAGGATATTCCCGATGTGGTTGTGCTGGACATTACGACACTGGGCGTCGGCCGTTCCATCAAGGCTGGTGACATCGACATCGCGTCGGTGGAGGTGATGATGCCGAAGGGTACGCCGATTGTGTCGGTGCGCGCCACGCGTGCCACGGCTACAGCGGAGGAACAGACGGCCGCGGCTGAGTAACCGTCCGGCAGGAAGGTATAACAAGCCTCGTAGGGAATGCCTTATGAGGCTTTTTTTTCATATCATATATGGGTTGGTTCAGTTTTTTCTTCAAGAAAAAGTCATCTGAAAGGAAACCGGATACCATGAAATATCTCATAGTCGGTCTGGGGAATCCCGGCGAAGAATACAGCCGGACGCGGCATAACATCGGTTTCCGTATGGCTGATGCGCTGGCCGATGCATGCGGGGCGACCTTCACGACCCAGCGTTATGCTTCCGTGGCCACGCTGCGCATCCGTTCGCAGGAGGCGGTCGTCATCAAGCCGTCCACGTTCATGAATCTGAGCGGGAAGGCGGTGCGTTACTGGATGCAACAGGAGAAGATTCCGGTGGAACGTCTGCTGGTGCTGGTGGATGACATTGCACTGCCGCTGGGTACCTTGCGCATGCGGACCAAGGGTGGTGCCGGCGGACATAACGGACTGAAGGATATCGAGGCGGTGCTCGGTTCGGCGGAATATGCCCGCCTCCGGTTCGGTGTCGGCAACGGGTTTGCCCGCGGCGGACAGGTGGATTATGTGCTGGGCGAATGGTCGGCG
Organism: Bacteroidales bacterium; assembly: GCA_017523725.1. Lineage (GTDB taxonomy): Bacteria > Bacteroidota > Bacteroidia > Bacteroidales > UBA4181 > JAFWVY01. Next base: position 45,573 of record JAFWVY010000058.1, on the reverse strand, counting down.
GAAGAGGAAGAGACGGTTGCCGGCAAGCTGCCGACGGCGGTGGAGATGATCCGCGAATTCGTACTGGCCGGCCCGGCCCGGGCCATGAGCAGTTTTAACGGCAAGTAATATGGACGGCACGGTCAGAATGGACAAATTCCTTTGGTCGGTGCGCCTCTTCAAGACGCGCGCCCTGGCGGCTGAGGCCTGCGAGAAGGGGCACGTGACGGTGCAGGACACGGCCTGCAAGCCTTCCCGGCAGGTCCGCGAGGGCGACGTGATATCGGTGCGAAAAATGCCGGTCGTATATCGCTACCGTGTGCTGGGGCTGACGGGAAACCGGCTGCCGGCCGCACGGGTGCCGGAGTTTATTGCCGATGAGACGCCGGCCGCCGAACTCGAAAAACTCGACATGGCCCGCATGGCTTCCTTCGGTTTGCGCGACAGAGGCACCGGGCGGCCTACCAAAAAAGACCGCCGGGAACTGGATGATTTCTTTTCCGGCATGGATTAGTGCGGGCACCCTTCCGGCCCGTTGCGCAGGGTCTAGAATGTGAAGGAGAATCCCAGCGAGAAATATTCTCTTAACTGTACCTGAGGCCCCCGGTCGCCTTCCGACTGGTCGTCGTCGTATTTAAGGGCATATGTGAAGTTGGCCGTTGTGTACATGCCCAGCTTGATGCCCATTTCGTACTGCCAGTCGATATCGATGTTACCGGCCTTTTCTGCATAGTTCGAGAAGAGTTCGAGCGATGACTTGTAAGTGACGGCGTTCCGTTTGTTCCGGTCGGGATTCTTCAGTTTCTCCGGATTGGCCTTCCACAGGTATCCGTTGAGCGAGATGACCATACCGCCGCCGAACTCGAACCGCTCGCGTTGGCCGATGGTTTCGGTTTTGGTATTGCCGTCCGCATCGATGTAGGTAATTTTCTTGGTCAGACCGGCGTTTTTCTGGATGTTGAAATCGTCGGAGGCCACAATGGTCGCCTTGCCCATGGCCGGTGACAACACAATGGAACCGCTGTTGTTCTTGAACGGTTTGCAATCGACACCGAGCGACAGGAAGATGGTGAGCGGTGCGGCGAACTGCGAGATACGGACCGTGTCTTTCGCCGAGTATTTGAAGCCTGGCGCGAACTGGGTCTTGGCAATCAGACCGCTGGAGTAGTTCCAGCGTGGATTGATGCTATAACCGACTTTGGAAGAGATTTCTATCCGGTCGGTACTCTTCATGAAATCGCCTTTGCCTTTCTTGATTTCACCGAACTCGAAGTTGCCGTAGTTCTCGAATGTGATCTTGTTTTTGCGGTGGGTGAGGTACAGACTGGCCTTGGCGGTGAAGTCTATTTTCCGTTCGCCGCCGGCCGACCAGTGTGTCAAGGCAAGCTGCGAGAACTGCAGGCTCAGGTTTCCGCCGTGTTTCCAGTGGATGGAATCGTTGACGCCAGGCAGCTTGTTGGCTTCGGAGCGGATGCCTTTGGCCGTGTTTCCCGCGCTCTTTATGGAGGAATCGTTGATGCGCTGGGCACTCACCGTTCCGCCGGCCAGCAGCAGAAGCAGCATCGGGAGCAGGATGCCGGAAAGAAACGGGAATGTGGGACGTCGTATCATGGATTATTGCATGTAATCGGTGATGGATGCGGACAATTGCTGCAGGGAGATCTCGGCCAGTTTGACCTGGTATTTTGCATCAATGACACTTTCCTCGGCATCATGCAGGTTCTCCTGCACTTCGCGGAGCTCGATGCCGGAGAGTTCGCCCAGCCGGTAGCGCTCCATGGCCGTGTCGTAGTTTTCGTGCGACGTTTCCAGATTCTGCAGCGCCAGTGCCAGCAGACTCTTGTTGTTTTCGTAGCTCATGAACTCTGAAAGCAGGGCACTCCGGACGCGTTGCTCGGTCTGGAGATACGACAACTGCTGGTTCTCGAGAGATGTCCGGGCGTTCCGTATCATCCGCCGCCGGTCGCCGCCGTTGAACAGGTTGAACCCCACTGTGGCGCCGTAGCTCAATCCCAGCGTACTCTGCCTTTCGTTGTTGGCGTTGGCTTTGCGGTTGTACAGGTTGGACGAGTAGCCATACTGCGAGGTGAGCGAGACGGTGGGATAGGCCTGGCCTTCCTGGATGCGCAGGTCGAGCGAGGAGATCTGCTGCTGGTGGCGTGCCATGCCCAGTGTCGCGTTGTTTTCCATGGTCCGGTCCAGCAGCACGTCGTAGGTCAGGTCCGGCGAAAAAAGGATGTCTTCGTCAGCCGGCTGGATTTCGGTATCCAGATTCTCTTCGGCCAGCAGGGTGTTCAGAGCGATATAGGCGTTCTTCATGGTCTCGTATTGCTGCACCAGCCGGGAGCTGTCGCGGTTGAAATCCACCTGTGCCTGCAGTACGTCGAGTTTGGAACTGGCCCCCAGTTCGTACCGTGCCTGAACGATGTTGAGGCGCTGGCGGGACAGGTCGAGCGTATAGAGCAGGTTGTTGTGGAGCATTTCCTGACGGACCACGTTGTAGTACTGGGCGGCGAGGTCGGCGATGAAACTTTCGACGGCTTGCCGGGTAGCCAGTTCCCCGACCGCCTGCAGTTCCTTCAGACGCTGATAGGTGGTACGGACCGTGAAACCGTTGAACAGCGTATATGTCAGTCCCACATTTGAGGACAGGGTGTTGACATTGCTGCCGTTCACTTTTTCCGTGCCGCCCGTCCGTGTGTCGTATGAGGTGTTGTTCAGCGAACCGGAAGCCCCTGCGTTCAGCCGGAGCTGCGGCAGGTATCCTGCGTTGCCGAGCGAAACGTTGCGGTCGGAAATTTCCTGTTCGTTGCGGGCCATGCGGATCTGATAGTTCTGCTCCAGACCGATGTCAATGCACTCCGGCAACGAAAGCTTCTGCTGCGCTTCCGCCGGGAGGGCTAGGCAGCAGAGCAGGGCGAGTATGTAAACCGTTGGCTTATTCATGGCTTTTTCGAATCGTGATTTTTTCGGTGTCGGTCGAAATATAGGAATAGATGGCCGGTACGATGTACAATGTCAGGAAGGTCGCAATAGTCATGCCTCCCACGACGGGGATACCCATGGCGATGCGGCCGTTGGCGCCTTCGCCGATGACGAAACAGAGCGGCAGAATACCCAGGATGGTGGAAAGAGCGGTCATCAGAATCGGGCGGAATCGCTGGGTCGAGGCGTCCACAATGGCCTCGGATTTGGCAAGGCCGCTTTCCTTGCGCTGGTTGGCGAATTCGACGATCAGGATGCCGTTCTTGGCCACCAGGCCGATCAGCATAATCAGCGCGATTTCACTGAAGATGTTCATGGTGACGCCGAACACCCACATGAAGAAGAGGGCGCCGAACAATGCCAGCGGCACCGTAAACATGATGATGAGCGGGTCTTTGAAACTCTCGAACTGGGCGGCGAGCACCAGGAAAATCAGGATCAGGGCCAGACCGAAGGCGAAGAACAGGCTCGATGAGCTGTCCTGGAATTCCTTCGATTCGCCGGCGAGGGCCGTCCGGAAGGTGTCATCCAGCACGTCGGCTGCGATGCGGTCCATTTCTTCCAGACCCTGTCCGATGGTGTAACCCTTCTGGAGTCCGGACGATACGGTGGCCGAAATGAACCGGTTGTAATGGAAAATGGACGGCGGCGCAGAGTCTTCGACCAGATCGACCAGGTTGTCGAGCTGAATCATCTTGCCTTCGCGGTTGCGGACGTAGAGCGACCGGATGTCGGAGGGACGGTTGCGGTCCTGTCGGTTGAGCATGCCGACAATCTGGTACTGCTTGCCATTCATGTAGAAGTAGCCGATGCGCTGGCCGGAAAGCGCCAGCTGGAAGGCGTTGCCGATGTCGCGGGTGGTGACGCCCAGCTGGGCGGCTTTGTCGCGGTTTACGATGACATGCAGTTCGGGTTTCGTGAACTTGAGGTTGACATCGGCCTGCCGGAGCACGGTGCTTTCGTTGACTCTGGCCATGAATTCCGGCAGGACTTCGCGCAGTTTCTCGACGGATGGGGCCTGCAGCACGTACTGGACGGGCATGCCGCCGCGGTTGGTGCCGATACTCGACTGCTGCGAGACAAACGTCCGGGCCTTGGTGTACGGCCGCAGCATCTGCGAGATCTCATCCGCAATTTCCTGCTGCGAACGTTGGCGGAATTTCGGGTTCTCGAGCACGATGCGGATGAAACCGCCGCCGCCGCGCATCATGGTCGTGATTTCCATTTTTTCCTCAAAGTTCTTGCGGATGTCTTCTCCCACGCCTTGGATGAAATCGACGATATATTCCGGGGTGGCGCCTTCCTGGGCGGTTACGTTGACCGACAGTTGGGAACGGTCTTCCAGCGGTGACAACTCTGACGGGATGGCCAGGTAGAAGACGGCGATGCAGGCGAATGCCGCCACGGTAATCAGCAGGGCTGCCCAGCGATGCCGCAGGAAGGCTTCGAGCGATCTTCTGTAGAAATTGGCGAGCCAGACGAAGAACGGCTCGGTCAGTTCGTAGAACCAGTTCTTCCTTTCCTGTTTGCGCAGGAACTTGGTGGCCAGCATTGGCATGAAGGTCAGCGCGACGACCGACGAAATGGCCACGGCGCCTGAGATGACGATGGCGAATTCCCGGAACAATTTGCCGGTGACGCCTTTCATGAACAGGATGTGCAGGAAGATGGAAACCAGCGTGACCGTGGTGGATATGATGGCGAAGAAAATCTCTTCCGAACCGGCCATGCCGGCTTCCTTGGGCGGCATGCCCCGTTCAATCTTGACGTAGATGTTCTCGGTCATCACAATGACGTCGTCCACCACCAGACCGATGGCCAGCACGATGGCCAGCAGTGTCAGTACATTGACGGAACAGTCGAAGGCGTACATCAGGAAGAACGAGCCGATGAGCGAAATCGGGATGGCGACAATCGGGATGGAGGTGGTGCGGAAATCCCGCAGGAACAGGAATACAATGAGCATGACAAGCAGGAACGCCACGTAGATGGTTTCCTTTACTTCCTTGATGGAAGCTCTGATATATACCGTGTTGTCGAACCCCATCGATGTCTTGATGTCGTCGGGAAGGTCTTTCTTGAGTTCTTCGATGCGCTTGTAAACCTCGTCGGCGATTTCGATATGGTTGGCTCCCGGCTGCGGAATGATGGCGCATGAGACGCACGGGATACCGTTGATTTTCTGAATGCTGTACTCGTCCTCGGGATAAAATTCGGCCCGGCCGATATCCTTGAACCGTACAATCTGCTTGTCGGTTTTCTTGAGGATGATATTGTTGAATTCATCGGGGGTGGTCATTAATCCCAGTGTTCTGATACTGAGGGAGATATTGTCGCCCTCGATGGATCCTGACGGCAATTCGACATTTTCTCTCGATACGGCGGTCGAGACGTCGGTGGCCGTGAGCCCGAAGGCGCCCATCTTGATCGGGTCGAGCCACAGGCGCATGGAATAACGCTGCTGTCCCCAGATATCGACGGCGCTCACGCCCTGCACGGTCTGCAGCCGTTCCTTGAACGTGAGTTCGGCGATTTCCGACAGGTCGAGCATCGACCGGGAGGTGCTCTGTACGACAATCATCATGATGGGGCTGGTATCCGCATCGTATTTGGAGATGGTCGGTGCGTCCACGTCCTGAGGCAGACGCCGCTGAACGCCGGATACTTTGTCGCGGACGTCATTGGCTGCCGTTTCCATGTCGACACCCAGTTCGAATTCCACCATGATGCGCGAGTTTCCCTGCCGGCTCGTACTGGTCAGCGAGCGGATGCCCGGAATGCCGTTGATGGCCTGCTCCAGTACTTCCGTGATTTGTTTCTCGATGACATCAGCGTTGGCGCCCGCATAGGAGGCACTGACCGTGATGATGGGCTGATCTACGCTCGGATACTCGCGCACACCGAGATACGATGCGCCCAGGATGCCGAACACGATGATCGTGATGTTGATGACCGTGGCGAGAACCGGACGCTGGATGCAGAGCGACGAGATATTCATGGCTTATTCTTCTGCGGTGATGAAATGGTCGATGGAGACCGGCAGGCCTTCGCGCAACTGCAGAATACCGGTGGTGATGACGGTGTCGCCGGTGGCCAGGCCATCTGTGATTTCGACCAGCGACTCGGTGCGCAGATTGGTGGCGACCTGGATCCGGTGAGCCTTGCCGCTCCGGTTCAGATAGACATACGACAGACCCATCTCGTTGATGATGGCTTCGGCCGGTACGGCGAGCGCGTGCTCATTGGCCATGACTTCGAGCGTGATGCCGGCATACTGTCCAGGCAGGATGCTGCCGTCGGCATTGTCGTACAAGGCACGCACCAGCACGGTGCGGGTTTCGATGTCGATTTTAGAGTCTTTGGCGTAGATGCGGGCCGTGTAGGTGTTGCCGTCGATGTCGAACCGGACGGGCATGTCCTTCGTAATCAGATGGGAATACTTGCCCGGTACGGAGAATTCGAGTTTGAGCTGCCGGGTGATGGTGAGTTTTGCGATTTTGGTGGCGGGCGAAATATAGGCGCCTTCGCTGACTTCCCGCAGTCCGACAAAGCCGTCGAAGGGCGCCCGCAGTTCGGTCAGCGCGATCTGTGCCTTGACGAGTTCAATGTCGGCTTTGATCTCTTCGACGGAGGTGGCGGCCTCATCGTATCTCACCTGGCTGACGGCGTCTTTTTCAAGCAGCATCTTCTGCCGGTAGGCGTCCGCTTCGGCCAGTTGGAGCCGCACTTCGTTCTTCTGCAACTGGGCCTGCAACTGCTGGTCGTTGATCTTGGCGAGCAAATCGCCTTTCCGGACCTGTGTGGCCTCGTGGAAATAGATGTGGGTAATCTTGCCGGAAGTTTCGAACGACAGGTCCACTTCTTCATAAGGTTGCAGCGTGGAGTTCGAGATAAGATAGTCTTTGAGTTCCATCGGTTGGATGATAACTCCAGTGACGCTTAGCTTGTTGCCGAAAAGCGAGGCGCCGCCTCGACCGCCCGGGGCAGGGGCTTGTGTGGTTGCTGGCGTAGCGTCGGGACCCTTTTTCCGGGCCGGGGAGAAATACCATCCGGCCAGCAGGATGACTGCAAGTGCCACGATGGATACGATGCGTATTTTTTTACGGCTCATAAAGTCTGAATTCTTAAATGGACGAACCCTTTAAATTATGCAAATATAGCGGTTTTCATGTCTTTTTCCTTCTGCGGGAAATCATAATAAAATTTAAAAAATGGCCGGACGATTATTGGGCGGAATGTGTTATTTTCGTCCCTTGATTTCTGACTAATAAAATAGGAACATATGTCCATATCATCCCGCTCTCAGTCAGGCCGTCCGGCTGTATATGCCGACCGACGGCACTTTGGAAACACCACTCCGGTGCGGCAAAAGAAACGTATGCCGGGATGGGTGCTGCTGCTTATGCTGTCTCTTCTGCTGTTCCTCTATTACCGGAATGTTCCGGCCGACCGCGCATCTGCCGCGTCTTCCGATGGAATGACTCCTCCTGCATCGGCAGACGAATATGTTGTCATGTGTTACAACGTTGAGAATCTGTTCGACACTGAGGACGATCCGCGTACGTCGGACAATGAATTCACGCCGTCCGGCACCAACCACTGGACCCTGTCGCACTATCGGGAGAAACTGCAGCATCTGTACGAAGTCATCGCCCATGTCGGCGGCTGGTCGGCTCCGGCGATTGTCGGGATGACGGAAATCGAGAACCGTGCGGTGTTGGAAGCCTTGATGGAGGATACGCCGCTGAAGCGGGCGGGGTACGCGGCTGTGCATTACGATTCGCCGGATCCACGCGGCATCGATGTCGCGCTGCTTTACCGTACGGATCTGGTGCGGGTGTTGAATTCGTCGGCGCTCCCGGTGCGTTTTGACGGCCAGCCGGACCGCCGGACCCGTGACATTCTGCATGTCGAGGCACTGCTGGGTACGGACACCGTCCATTTCTTCGTCAATCACTGGCCGTCGCGGGGAGGGGGAGAACGGGAGTCTGCTCCGCTCCGCCAGCAAGCGGCCCGGACGCTGCGCCGGGCGGTGGATGCCGTCTTGCGGGACGACCGGTCGGCCCGGATCCTGATCATGGGCGACTTCAACGATACGCCGGACGACCTGAGTGTAACCCGCTATCTCCGGGCGGAACAGCGTTTCGACGGCCTGCAGCCGGGCGCCCTGTTCAACTTGACCTGCGAATTGCGCCGGACGGAGAAAGGCTCATATAAATATCAGGGCCAATGGGATTTTCTGGACCAGATGATAGTGTCGGAAGGTTTTCTGAACGCGCCGTCGGGCCTTTTTGTCCGACCGGATGCCATGCGTCTCTTCTCGCCGGACTATCTGCTGGAGGATGACCGGTCTTATCTCGGGAAGAAACCTTTCCGGATGTATCAGGGGCCACAGTACCACGGCGGCTACAGCGACCATCTGCCGGTCTATGTCCGGCTGGAACGCAGGACGGTCAGATGATTTCGAGCGCCGTCCGGGGCAGCCAACCCTTGTTGCCGTCGCGCAGACGGATCTCGCACCAGTCGCCCACCGTGTCCTCGATGCGCACTTTCGTGCCTTCGTGGAGAATGAACAGGTTGTTGCCGCTTTCGTTCGGCGAACTTTTGACGGTGACCGAGGCGGAAAAAACGATGGCTTCGCGTTGGTCCGTCACACGCCTGTATTGATACAGTGCGCCGGCGAATGTGCAGAGGGTCAGAATGAAGAAAATGCATCCCAGCCAGAATGAGATGTATTTGCGCGGGCCGATGCGCGACAGCAGGAAGACCGTCACGGACAACAGGGTCAGCGCAAAAAAGAGAATGTTCAGCCTGCACCAGCGCGTCAGGGCGAAAAGATTGCCGGCCTTCTTGAGCCAGGTCACCAGGAATAACTCGTCCACCGCCTCTATGCGGTCGGTAATGTAAGTGTTGGCCAGTTCCAGGTTGTATTTGATGTCTTCGTTCCGGGGATCCAGCCGACTGGCCCGTTCGTAGTACAGGATGGCCTGTTTGATGTCGCTGTTCCGGAAGCAGACATTCCCGATGTTGTAATACAAGTCGGCAGATATCAGATTGTTGCGTTCGAGAACCCGGTACTTTTCCAGTGCCTGGTCGAAACGGCCGGCCTGATAGTCGCGTGCGGCTTCCGCCCAGACGGAGTCGGCGATGAAATGTTCCGGAACAGCGGGGGAGTTCAGATGCTGTGTGGACAGAAGTTCCATGGTGTCAGCGGAGATGCTGTCCTGTGCCCGGATGCCTGCGCATGCCAACAGCAGGCAGAGCGATACCGCCAGGCATCGTCCGTTGCGAAGGAACATTTTTCGGTTATGGTTCTGTATCATGGTATTTTGAATCATGTTGTCAGACTTTGGAAATGAAACGGGCTGCATCCGAATAGACCGCTTTCAGGTCGTGGGAAACGGCGGAAGGCGCATAGCGGGCCATCTCGCAGGTGTCGATGAGCCGGCCGAACGCCTGGATGGTTTCCTCGCCGGTGCCGCGTGCACGCATCGCCTCTTCGGCCGTTGATCGGGAGAGTTCTGCAACGGGGATGGACAGTTTGTCACTCAGGAATCCCCACAAGGCTTTCGACACTTCCTCGTAGAAACGTTCCACTTCGTTGCGGTGCATGGCATCGCGGGCAGTCCGGAGCCGTTTGAGTGCCGCCCGGCCGGCATGGCGGTAGCGGCGTGCCGTTTCATCGGCATTGCGCCGGATGTGGCGCCGGCTGAGCAGGACGGTCAGCAGGAACAGGCCTGCCAGTGCCAGAATCCATGCGAAGAATCTGCCGGAAAAGAGAAAGATGCGGTCTTTCCCGGTGAACTGTTGCGGTCGGGTGTGAATGTAATGGATATCCTGCCCGAGGAATTTCAGGTCTTCTCTCGACAGACCGCTCACCATGGACGTTCCGCCGAGCAGTTCGTCACCCTTCTCGACGTTCAGTGTGAAACTTTCGGTGGTCAGGGTGCGGTATGCGGCCGCCTGCGGATCGAAATAACTGAATGTGAGTGCCGGAATGACATAAGTGCCCTCGTGTCGCGGAATCATCAGGTATTCAGCGGTTTTTGTCCCTGTGATACCATCGTCCTGAATGTTGTTCGTCACTTTCGGGTCGTAGGTGTCAAAGTCGGGCGGCAACGTACCCTTCGGCATGTTGAACAGTTTGAGGTTGCCTTTGCCGCTCAGGGTCAGTTTCAGCGTGGCCGTCTCGTTCGCCTTGAGCGAGGTCTTGTCCATCTGGGCTTTCAGGGTGAACTGTCCGACCGCACCGTTGAATCCGGCCGGGCGGTTTTCCGTCGGCAGAGGCAGGACGTTGACGGTTACTTCAGGCGAGGTGAGCGTGCGGGTCACGTACTGCGTCTGGGGCAGGAAGAAGTCGTCGAATCCGAAGAAGGATCCGGGAGAACTCTGCACTCTCTGGGCGAATTCCACGTCCATGGTGGCGGCTCCGATGGTGAGGTTGCCTGTTTTCTGCGGAAAGAGTACGTACTTGGTCAGCACACCGGTGCCGTACACTTCGCCGTCCACATTCTCGCGTGTCAGCTTGGTCAGTGGCGGGATGGTCACTTCCTGCTTGTAGAATCCTTCGAACGACGGCAGGTTCAATGCCTGCAGAGACGATACCGAAACTTTGGCGAATAACTTGACCTGCGCCGTCAGGGCTTCTCCCTGATAGGCGGTGCGCTTGCTCGTCTGAACTCTGAAATACAGGCTGTTGCCGGATCCTGAGTTTTGAGCCTGGGCATCTGCGTTGCTTCGTGCATTCGCTCCGGCACTGCCGGATCCGGACGGTGTCTGGCTCCCTGAACCAGACCGGTTACCCTGTACCACTTCGATGGAAAGGCTGTTCGAAGTATAGGTGGCCCCTTTGATTTTGCAGCTTGCAGCGTCGATGGTGAAGCGGCCGGGCACCTCGGCCTGCAGGACAAAGGTGAATGACACTTCCTGCGAACTCTGCATTTTCCCCTGGATGGTGGATATCTGGGACGACTGGCTTCTGTAGGGGTTCCGGTTGACAACCGTGAAACCGCGGATGGTCGGGAAGGAGGTCTCGAACTCGGCGTTCCTCAGTGCGGCGGTCGGCGATGCATCGCTGATGCTGACCGTATAGACCAGGTTGAACCGTTCGCCGACTTCTACGACCGACGGAGCTTCTGCCGTCATCTTGATGATCTGTGCACCGGCTTCGGCCACGCCCAGCGACATGCAGAGGCACAGCCCCAGCAAATACTTTGCGAAGATGCGTGCTGCGCCGCGGCACTTGTTTATGTATTCTGCGTGTCTCATCACCAATTTTTTTCGATGGTTCTCCGGACTCCCTGCCCTTCTTCTTTCTTCATGTTGTCCTGCAATTCCTGTTCGTCCTGCTGCAAGGCATCAAGGATGCGCTGTGCGTCCTCGGGCGAAATGCTGGCTTCCTGTGCCCCTGAAGGCTGCGGTTGCTGTCCGTTATCGGGATTGTTGTCCTGATTGTTATCTTGGTTCTGGTCCTGATTGTTGTCTTGATTTTGATCCTGATCCTGTTTTTGATCCTGATTCTGGTCTTGATTGTTATTCTGATTCTGATTCTGATTGTTGTCCTGGTTCTGGTCTTGATCCTGACCATTTTGATTCTGGTCCTGCGGGGGTTGCTGCTGCCTCAGGTGCAATGCGTAGGACAGGTTGTACTTGGCTTCCATGTCGGTCGGGTCCTTGCGCAGCGATTCCTTGTAAGCCTCGATGCTCTCGTCGAGTTTTCCGTCCGCCAGCATGGCGTTGCCCAGATTGTACATGGTGCGGGCCAGATCTTTTTCGCCGTCCATCATGCCGGCGGCATCTTTGTAAGACTTGGCCGCATCGCCGTATTTTTCCTGCTTGAAAAGCGCATTGCCCAGGTTGTAAACGGCCTCTGGCGACCGGGGATTGGCTTCGATGGCTTTCCGGTAATGGATTTCCGCTTCGTCAGGATGTTTCTCGTACAGATGGTTGCCCTGACGGATTTCTTTCCGGAATTCCTGGGCGGCGGCCGGTGTCTGCAATCCGAGCGTCATCAACCCGGACAGCAACACGATGCCTTTGGTGTGTACCGAGAGCTGGAAGATGCCGGTGCGGCTGCGCTTGCCGGACATCAGCAGTCCGATGAGCAACAGCAGGAAGACCAGACCGAACACCCATTGGAAGACATGCGCGTACTCGGCGTAGGTCTTGACCGTGCGGACTTCGGTGTCCGCCTTCTGGATTTCATCGAAAATGGTGTTGAGGCCCATGTTGGCTGTGGAGGCGCGGACATACACGCCCCCCGTGACGGCTGTCATTTCCTGCAGCGTCTTTTCGTCCAGTTTGGATACGACGACCTGCCCGCTGCCATCCTTCCAGTAGTCGGTGCCCGTGTCATCCCTGGGGATGGGACTGCCCTGCAGCGATCCCACGCCGATGGCGTGGATGACGATGCCTTCCTCCGCCGCTTTCCGGGCGACATCCACGGGATTGTCCTCATGGTTTTCCCCGTCGGTGATGACGATGACGGTCTTGCCCGCCTTGCTGTCGGGCGAAAACGAATTCATGGCCAACCGCAGTGCGGCACCGATGGCAGTGCCCTGCACCGGGACCATGTCGGGATTGATGGAGTTCAGGAACATCTTGGCCGACACATAGTCGGTCGTGATGGGCAGCTGCGTGTAGGCTTCACCGGCAAAGACAACCAGTCCCAGCCGGTCGTCCGACAGCCGGTCGATCAGGCGGGAGAGGGCCTGTTTGCTCCGATCCAGCCGGTTGGGCTCAATATCCCTGGCCCGCATGCTGTTCGATACGTCCAATGCGATGATGATGTCGGTGCCGCTCCGTTTTTCCTCCTGAAGCCTTGTGCCGTATCGCGGCCCGGCCGTTCCGATGACGGCGCCGGCGAATGCCAGCATGGTGAGCAGGAACCGGACCGTCGGTTTGTGCACCGGCAGGTCGGGCATCCATTGCTCCAGCAGTTCTTTGTCGCCGAAACGCGCCAGCCGGCGCCGCCGTTGCACCGCGGCATGGAAAAACAGCACCGCGAACACCGGAATCAGGCACAGCAGAAAGAGAACGGACGGATATGCAAACTGAAACATACGGGCGGGATTAGGGCAACGTTTTCAAAAAAGTGTATCTGAGCAATATTTCCAGAATCAGACAGCAGCAGGCCAGCAGGGCGAACCGGAAGAACTCCTCCTGCTTCTTGTGATGTTCTTCGGTGTGGATGACCGACCGTTCCATCTGGTCGATTTCCTCGTAGATGGCCCGCAGTTTCTCGTTGTCTGTGGCGCGGAAATATTTTCCGCCGGTCTGGGCGGCAATGTCGGTCAGCAGCTGCTCGTCGATTTCGGTCTTGAGCCGCTGCATCTGTACGCCGTACGGTGTCTGGACCGGATAGGGCGCCATGCCTTCCGAGCCGACGCCGATGGTATAGACGCGGATGCCGAAGGTCCGGGTGATTTCGGCGGCCGTCATCGGTGCGACCGAACCCCGGTTGTTCACACCATCGGTGAGCAGGATGATGACTTTGCTCTTGGCATCGCTGTCCTTGATGCGGTTGACGGCCGTGGCCAGTCCGGAACCGACGGCGGTGCCGTCCTCGATCATGCCGCTGTGGATGTCCCTGAGGAGGTTGATCAGCACGGTACGGTCGGTTGTCAGCGGACACTGCGTGAAACTTTCGCCGCTGAATACCACCAGTCCCATCCGGTCGGTTTCCCGGCCTGAGATGAACGATACGGCGACTTCCTTGGCTGCTTCCAGCCGGTCCGGTTTGAAGTCCTGTGCCAGCATACTGCTCGATATGTCAACGGCCAGCATGATATCGATGCCTTCGGTTGTCTCGGAGGTCCAGTTGTTTGACGACTGTGGCCGGGCGAGTATGCAGATGATGAGCGCCAGCGTCAGCATGCGCAGTGCGAACGGGAGATGCCGGAGACGCTCCCTCAGGGTCCGTACCGGTTCTACGCCTTTCAGGGACGACATCTGTATGGCGGTATACTGTCGCCGGTGGTGTCTGATATACCATGCGATGACCGCCGCCCACAACAGGAACAGATAAAAAAACAGGGGGTATGCAAAGGTAAGGTCTCTCATTGTCCGCTGTCTTTTGGGGTGTCCTTTTGCACCGTTTCTTCATTTCCAGCCGTTTCGGCGTCATCTGCCGGTACGGATTCCTGCACGGTTTCGGGCTGTTCGGACCGTTTGGTGGTGTTGACGAACAAGACGGCATCCAGCATATAGGTGTCGTTTTCGGTCGGATGCGGAGTCATCTTCGCGAATTTGACCAGGTCTGCACAGGAGAACATCCGCTCCAGCTTGCCGTACAGAAGCGCGTCATTGAAACCGACGTCCTTCAGTCCGGCGAGGATTTCTTCCGAAGTGGATTCCATGGCGTTGACACCGTACCGGCCGCTGATATAGGTGCGGACGATGTCGGTCAGCCGGGTGTAGTACGGCTTGATCTGGCCGTTCTGCCAGAGTTTTTCGCCCCGCAGCTGTTCCAGGTCCCGGAGCGCCACTACGTGCGGCGGCTCGATGACACGGGTGCGGAAAAGCTCGAGGGGCTTCTTCTTCCTGACAGCCACGAGCCACAGGAAAATGAGTGCGGCCAGCAGCAGCATGCCCAGCAGAACCCATCGTGCGACAGCCCATATCTCGCTGATTGTCACGGGCATCCTGTAGACCGGTTTGATATCGAAGATGGCTTGCGCCGTGTCGAGCGGCAGCGAAAACACCTGCAATCCGGCGACCGGGCTGAACAGGGTGTCGCGCGTCCCGCCGGCGTACAGCGGGAAGGGGATGGGAGGCACGAAGTGCAGTCCGCTGTCGAAACTGGTGATGACCAGATCTTGTGAAATCCTCAGCCGGCCGTCTTGGGTGGCGGCGGTGTCGCGCGGCGCGACTTTGAGGATTTCGATGGCCTTGATGAGCGTATCCTTCCATTCCGGGAAGGTCACAGTCACAGGTCCGGACTGTTCCAGCACTACATGGAATCCGATCTGGTCTCCAATGAGGATGTAGGTGCTGTCAAACCGCACGTCCAACTGTGCAGTCTGCGCCCGTACGCCCGCGAAGGGCGGCAGGAGCAGGACAAGCAGGAGAGACAATACGGTCAGGACGTTTCTCATCGTTTCTTGAACAGTTTTACAAGGGGTTTTACATAGTCTTCGTCCGTCCGGATGAAGATATTGTCCATGCCGCAGTGCATGAAGGTCTCATCGATTTTGCGCTGGCATTCTTCCCAGTACTTCCGGTAGGCCTCGCGTACCTGCCGGGAGGACGTGTCAACGTAGCGTATCTGTCCGGTCTCGGCATCCTTCATCTGCACCAGTCCGATGGCGGGCAGTTCCGTCTCCCGGCGGTCGTAGATGCGCAGGGCAATCATGTCGTGCTTCCGTGCGGCCAGCCGCAGGTCGTCCAGGAACGGGGCGCTCATGAAATCCGAAATCAGGAATGCGGTGCATCTTTTTTTCGTTACATTGGTGAAGTAACGCACGGCGGCCGCAATGTCTGTGCCACGGTTTTCCGGTTGGAAATCTATCAGTTCCCGAATAATGCGCAGGATATGCTGCCGGCCTTTCTTGGGCGGGATGAATTTCTCCACCTTGTCCGAAAACATGATGACACCGACCTTGTCATTGTTCTGGATGGCCGAGAACGAAAGGACGGCGGAGAGTTCCGCGATCAGGGTCTGTTTCTGGCGGACAGCCGTTCCGAATTCGCGCGAGCCGCTCACATCGATGATCAGCATGACGGTGAGTTCGCGTTCCTCCTCGAAAATCTTGACATAGGGTTTGTTGAAACGCGCCGTGACGTTCCAGTCGATGTTACGGATATCGTCACCGTACTGGTACTCACGTACTTCGCTGAAGGTCATGCCGCGTCCTTTGAAGGCACTCTGGTACTCTCCGGCGAAGATCTGTTTCGACAGACCCCGGGTCTTGATTTCTATCTTGCGGACTTGTTGCAGCAATTCGGATGCATTCATCGCGTCGCCTCCTCTGCTACGGCACTTCGACCATGTTAAGTATTTCGGTGATGATGTCCACCGTGGTCATGTTCTCGGCTTCCGCCTCATATGTCAGGCCGATGCGGTGGCGTAGCACGTCGTAGCAGACGGCGCGCACGTCTTCGGGAATGACATATCCCCGCCGCTTGATGAACGCATAGGCTTTGGCCGCCTTGGCCATGCAGATGCCGGCGCGGGGCGATCCTCCGTAACTGATCATAGGCTGCAGTTTTTCCAGTTTGTATTCCTGCGGATAGCGGGTGGCGAATATCAGGTCGAGGATGTAGCGTTCGATTTTCTCGTCCATGTAGACCTGCCGGACGACCTCGCGTGCGCGAAGGATGTCTTCCGGGGCGAGCACGGTTTCGGCTTTCGGGAACTCGGCCGCCAGATTCTGGCGGATGATCAGCCGTTCTTCCTCCTTCTGGGGATAGTCGATGACGACCTTCAGCATGAAACGGTCGACCTGAGCTTCCGGCAGCGGATAGGTGCCTTCCTGCTCGATGGGGTTCTGGGTGGCCAGCACGAGGAAAGGCTGGTCGAGCGCAAAGGTCTGCGCGCCGATGGTCACCTGTTTTTCCTGCATGGCTTCGAGCAGCGCGCTCTGCACTTTGGCCGGCGACCGGTTGATTTCGTCCGCCAGCACGAAATTGGCGAAGACGGGACCTTTCTTCACCACGAACGATTCGTCTTTCTGGCTGTACACCATGGTGCCGATCAGGTCGGCCGGCAGAAGGTCCGGTGTGAACTGGATGCGGCTGAAACTGGCCTTGACGGTGTCTGCCAGCGTCTTGATGGCAAGGGTCTTGGCGAGTCCCGGTACGCCTTCCAGCAAGATGTGACCGTCCGAAAGCAGTCCGATCAGCAGGCTTTCCGTCAGATGCTTCTGCCCGACAATCACTTTGCCCATTTCCATATTCAGAATGTCCACGAAAGAACTTTCGGCCTGGATATGTTCGTTCAGTTCTCTGATGTTTACGGTTTCGTTCATGTTATCTGTTTTAGTAAGCTTCGCGGTAAAACAATCTTTTTGAAAGATAGATTGCAAAATTAACAGGTTTCCGCATTAAACGGTGTTAAGAATGTATTAAAAAATTTAAGCAAATAGTTATCTTTGTCTGCTTGTCCGTACGTTGGACAGCCAAACATTTACAATCAAACTTATCGACATGGATATTACAGATCTCAAAAAACAATTCATTGCGCTTTACGGCGGCGACGAGACCGGCCTGCGCGTGTTCTTCTGCCCGGGGCGTGTCAATCTCATCGGCGAGCATACCGATTACAACGGCGGCATGGTCTTTCCGTGCGCCCTCAGTTTCGGAACCTATCTCGTCATCCGGCCGTCCGGATTGCCGGCACTCCGTTTTGCCAGCACCAACTTCGATTTCAAGGCGACGGTGGAACTGGATGCCATTACTGAAAAACTGCCGGGAGGCGCCTGGGTCAACTATCCGCTGGGCGTCATCAACGAACTGCTGGCGGCCGGCCTGAACCCCTCCGGTCAGGACCTGCTCTATGCGGGCAATATCCCGAACGGCGCCGGGCTTTCTTCTTCGGCTTCGATTGAGGTGCTCACGGCCTATGCCTTCAACGAACTGTACGGGCTGGGACTCGACCGCATCGAATTGGTCAAGGCGTCGCAGCGTGCAGAAAACCGCTTCGTGGGTGTCAATTGCGGCATCATGGATCAGTTCGCAGTGGGACTGGGCCGGAAGGATGCTGCCATACGCCTGAAATGCGATACGCTGGAATACGAACTCGTGCCGGTCGTGCTGGGCGATTACCGTCTCATCATTGCCAATACGAACAAACGGCGCGGACTGGCCGATTCGAAGTACAACGAGCGTCGCGGTGAGTGCGACCGGGCGGTCGAGGAACTGAGCAAGGCCGGCCGGATAGAATTCTTGTGTGAATTGTCCGTCGCCGAATTTGAGAAGCGTCAGCATCTGATATCCAGCGATGTGATTCGGGCACGTGCACGGCACGCCGTGTCGGAGAACGAGCGTGTCAAGGTGGCGGTGCAGGAACTCAAGGCAGGAAACCTGAAAGCGTTCGGCGCGCTCATGAATGCGTCGCACGATTCGCTGCGCGACGACTACGAGGTCACCGGCATCGAACTGGATACGCTGGTTGCAGAGGCCCGGAAGATCGACGGCGTCATCGGATCCCGTATGACTGGCGCAGGTTTCGGCGGCTGTACGGTCAGCCTGATCCACAAGGATGCCATTGCGGACTTCAAGGAGAAAGTGGCGGCCAACTATACGGCGGCGACCGGGCTTGTCCCCGATTTCTACGTGGCGGAGATCGGCGACGGTGCCAAGGAAATATTATCGTAACGTCCGGGATTTCTACCCGGGAAAAACAGAACAATCATGACGACCTGGTGGCTTTCCCTGCCGGTGCCGATGCGGATTTTGTGGGGTATTACCATCGCATCCACCCTGATTTTTGTCATTCAAAGCATCCTGACCTTCATCGGTGCGGATGCCGACTCCGATTTCGATGCCGATCTGCCGGCCGACGGCGATGCAGGCGGTGACGGAATGAATCTTTACACCTTCCGCAACCTGATTCATTTCCTGCTGGGTTTCGGCTGGACGTCGGTCCTGATGTACGGCAGCATGACATCGAAAATCCTGCTGTTCCTGCTGGCCGCCGTCGTGGGTGTCCTTTTCGTCCTGCTGACCATGTTGCTGTTCAAGTGGCTCGGGTCGATGCAGCAGTCGGGTACCATTCAGTTGCAGAAGTCGGCCACGGGCTGCCGGGGCAAGGTCTATCTGACGGTGCCGGCCGCGCGCGCCGGGGTGGGGAAGGTGCAGATCAGCATCAACAATGCGGTGCGTGAGTACGATGCCATGACCGATGAGGTTTCGCCGCTGGCCACGGGCACCCCGATATGTGTTGATGCGGTGCTGGACGACAGCACGCTCCTTGTATCATCTTTAAAAACAAATTAATAACTCTGTTCTATGGATCCTTCACTGCTTATTTTCGTCGCGCTGATCGGCGTTGTCATCCTGTTGGTGACTTTGTCTGCCATTCTGAGACGTTACAAACGCTGTCCGTCCGACCGTATCCTTGTCATCTATGGTAAGACCGGCAAGAACGCAACCGGAGGCATTTCGTCGGCCCGTTGCATCCACGGCGGCGCCTCTTTCATCTGGCCGGTTTTCCAGAGTTACGCTTTTCTGGACCTGACCCCGATCTCCATCGAGTGCAACCTGACGAATGCCCTGTCGAAGCAGAATATCCGCGTGGACGTACCATGCCGGTTCACGGTCGGTATCTCAACGGAGCCGGAGAGCATGACCAATGCGGCTGAACGCTTGTTGGGACTTTCCACCGAAGAGATCCGCAACATTGCCACGGATATCCTGTTCGGTCAGCTGCGTCTGGTGATTGCAACGATGGATATCGAAGAAATCAATGCCGACCGCGACAAGTTCCTGGCGAACGTGAGCGCCAATGTGGAGGCGGAACTGCGCAAGATTGGCCTTAAGCTGATCAATGTCAACGTCACCGACATCCGCGATGAGTCGGGGTATATCGAGGCGCTTGGCAAGGAAGCGGCCGCCAAGGCCATCAACGATGCCAAGAAGAGTGTGGCCGAGCAGAACCGCTACGGTGAAATCGGAAAGGCCGAGGCAGACCGGGACAAGGATATCCGGATTGCCGAGACGACGCGCGATACGCGTATCTGCACCGCCGATGCCAATGCCAAGGCAGTGGAGGGCGAGAACAATTCGAAGATTGCCATTGCCAATTCGGATGCGCTGCGCCGTGAGAAACAGGCTGAGGCGGAACGTTTGGCGGTCGCTGCCGAAAAGGTACAGGCGGCCAAGGCACTCGAAGAAGCCTACAAGTCGGAACGCGATGCCGAATTGGCGCGTGCCGAACGCGAAAAGGCCACACAGCAGGCCAACGTGGTGGTGCCTGCCCAGATAGACAAGGAACGGCTCATTATCGAAGCGGAGGCAGAAGCGGAACAGATCCGGCGCAGGGCGCAGGGTGAGGCCGACGCCATCTTTGCAAAGATGGATGCGCAGGCACGGGGTACCCTTGAAATCCTGAGCAAGCAGGCCGATGGTTTTGCGCAGATGGTCCGTGCTGCGGCGAATGATCCGCAGAAAGCGGTTCTCATGCTGATCGCCGACCGGCTGCCCGAACTGGTCAAGACGCAAGTCGAGGCGGTAAAGGGTATCAAGATTGACAAGGTAACCGTGTGGGACAATGCCGCTTCGGGCGGCAACGGTGCCACTTCGACGGCCAATTTCATTTCCGGTATGATGAAGTCGGTACCTCCTCTGGACGAACTGTTCAAGATGGCCGGCATGAAACTGCCGTCGTATCTGCAGGGTGAAGCCCGGCAGGAAGGTGACGCAAAAGAAGAGGAATCACAGAGTCCGGCAGCGGAATAGCTGCCGGAAGGTTCCTGTCAGATCAGTGCGTTCTGTGCTCCATCTGGTGGCAGAATGCCTCAAGCGCATGGCGCAGACCGCGGAATTCCCTGAAATTGATCCATCGCAGACCGAAGGTGAAGATTTCGCCGTGATGCCAGATATGGAGATGTTTCTGTGTGATATCGACGGCATCAATGGTTTCGATGGGGAATATCCTGAGTCTCCGGAACGGCTGTTTTATAACGATGGCGGTCGGCTGTATGGTTATGAATTTCCGATATAACAGGAGATTGCGTCCGAAGATGCCTCTCAACAGAAAGATGCATCCACCGCAAAGGATACAGATATTGCTTAGAACGAGGACAATATCACCGATATGACGTTGGTGGTAGCGCCACAGGACGAACAGGTTGACGGCGACAAGCCACGTGCCGACAACAATATTGGTGATGATACCGCTGCGGCTTGATTTGCTTTTTTCGCTCAGGTCGATGGTATAGTCCAATTCGTAGAAAGGAGTCATCCGTCGCGCTTCTTGTTTGAGCAAAGATAGTAAAAATCATTAATTTCCGGATGACTTGGCATAAAAAAAGGGGATGGACTTGAGTCCATCCCCTTTTTCAATATCTGCAGAACAGTGTCTAGAAGTCGGTCTGTTGTTCGGGCTTCTTGGCATTGTAGCCGAACTTCAGCGCATTGGCGCGGCGCAGGGCCTGCTTAATGTCGGTGACGGTGCCCATGCGGACATTCTCGTCCGCCTTGAGCATGGTCGTCATGGAGCGCTGGTCCAGTTCGCTCAGCGCGTCTCTCTCGGTAGAGATGAACGCCATGATGTCGTCAACCGTCGCGAAACGGTCGTTGAGCTGGATACGCGTGGCCGTACCATAGATGCCGCGATAGTTCGGCTTCGGTTGTCCGACGAAGATGTAACTGGCCAGAGATTTCTTTTCCAGTTTCTTGATCTGCGTTGCCTGAGGCGGCGTATTCTCCACCTTGATGTCGTTCTCCTTCATGGTCGTGGTGATCATAAAGAAGAAAAGCAACATGAAGACGATGTCCGGCATGGATGAGGTACTCATCTGCGGGACTTTCTTCTTCTCGCCTGATTTGAACTTTGCCATACTATTCTGTACCTTGAGCTTCGGGTTCAGCCTCGGAGATGGCCATCGGATAGACTTTCTGAATGGCTTCGCGCCAGTCTGCGTTGGTCAGGTCGTCGAATTTTTTCCCGAATTTGGTTAGACTTAACTCGTCCCTCAACTCGTTGACAGCTGCAGCCAACTGGTCCTGGACTTCGATGTATGCTTTGTAGGAGGTACCCTTATCGCACTTGAGCGATACGACCGCCTGCTTGTTTACAACCATTTGCCCCAAATACTGGATGGTTCTCATTTCCCTTTCGGGAAGGTCGTCCGCATTGGTCGGATTCGTAAAGAAGGTTTTGGTCTTTTCTTTCAAATCGCCTACGTAGAACTCTTCGCCTTCAACCATGAGGTCATCGTTAAAGTTCAGGAAGACTTCCAGTACGTTGCGCTCTTTGATGGGCGTCTGCTCCGTTTCATCCTCGGGGATGGCAGGCAGCTGGCGCATCAGACCGTAATCAGAATCGAACGTGGTTGTCAACAAGAAGTAAAGCAAGAGCAAGAACGATATGTCCGCCATCGAACTTGAGTTGAACTGGGGTGTTTCTTTTGATGCCATACTTTATTGTTTTGAACTGCGACGATTATTTTTTGAACACGGCAGAGACAGCGGAGAAGATAATGGTGCACAGTGTAATGGCCAGCAGGACATAGACAACGTAGATGGATGCGTCGATGAATTTCATCGTGCCTTCCGACACCATGAATTTTTCCTCAACGTCCACGGGTGCGCCGGATGCCAGCAGGTAGCAGACCACGTACACGACGATGACTGCACCCACGCCGATCAGGGATGCTTTGGCCTTTTTAAGGTCGGTCAGCATGAAATATACCGGGAATGCGATGGCCAGGATAAAAGCCAGGGCAATCAGGATATATGCCAGCGGAAGACCGAAATTGATAACCAACGAACTCATAGTTATTTTGCTTTGTATTTAACCAGAATGTCCATCAGGGAGATGGAAGAGTTCTCCATATCGGCAACCAGGCTGTCGATCTTGTCGAGCAGGTAGTTGTAAACCAGCTGCAGAATCATAGCGACGATCAGACCGAACGTCGTGGTAAGCAGAGCGACCTTCATACCACCCGCGACGACTGCCGGAGACATATCGGAAGCTTTCTGGATGTCATCGAATGCCATGATCATACCGACGACGGTGCCGAGGAATCCCATGGACGGGGCAAGCGCGATGAACAGACCCAGCCAGATCATGCCTTTTTCCATCTTGGCCATCTGCAGGCCGCCGTAGGAAATGACAGATTTCTCAATGGCGTCGATATCTTCGCTCGAACGGTCGAAACCCTGGTAGAAAATGCTGGCCACGGGGCCTCTGGTGTTGCGGCAGACTTCCTTGGCAGCTTCGATACCGCCTTCGTCCAGCGCTTTTTCAATGTTCTGGAGCAGTTTGTCCGTGTTGGTTGTGGCGAGGTTCAGGTAAATGATACGCTCAATGCCGATGGCCAGACCGATAATCAAGAAAATCAGAATAGGGGTCATCCAGCCCGCACCACCTTCGATGAATTTCGACTTGGCAACCTGATGCATGACTTTCAGTCCGCCTTCGGCAGCGGCAGGCTGCTGTGCCTGTTGCGGCTGTTCTGCGGCCGGTGCTGCGCTGAGCGCATCAAGGCTGCTCAAATCAGACGCCGCTGCACTTTCCTGTTGAGCTGCAGGCTCGTCCTGAGCATTTGCTGTGGAAGAAAACATGACGAAAACTCCACACAAGAGCAAAAACGACAATAATTTTTTCATGATTGTTTCTTGATTAATGTTAAGATTGACTAGAATTTTATTGTTGTAAACTTTAATGTATCCGCCACAGGAAAAACCTGCGTGCGAAAATGATTTCCAAAGGTAGGCATTTGTTTTGGATTGTGCAAAATTTTTTTGTTTTTCCGGATTTTTCCGGGCGATTCCGCACTTTCGTCCTCCATCCTCCGCACCTCCATCCTCCGCATCCCAGGCCGTTATGTCGTCCGCTTTGCCGCATGGCCGCCGCGTGGAAACATCCGTTTGGAAGAAAGCGTGATTTGCTGTATTTTTACGCCTTATACAATCTAACGGAAACGATACATAAATGGCACATTACAAAAAAACGGCCCTGCCGGGCCTGACCGGCATGATGGCCACGCTGACACTGCCTTTCATGGCGGGCTGCCAGTCGGAGAAGGCGGCGCCGGAGCGTCCGAACATTATTTACATCATGGCTGACGACTTGGGTTACGGCGACCTGAGCTGCTATGGTCAGCGACATTTCCAGACACCGAACATCGACTCGCTGGCATCCCGTGGCATGCGTTTTACGCAGTTCTATGCCGGCACTGCCATCTCGGCTCCCTCGCGCTGTTCGCTGATGACCGGCAAGTATACGGGGCATACGCGGATCCGCGACAATTTCTCGGTGACCAATCAGCGGGTGCCGCTGCATGAAGAGGATGTCACCATTGCCGAGAAGATGAAAGAGGCCGGTTACACGGCCGGCATGTTCGGCAAATGGGGACTTGGCGAACTGGGTACGACGGGCGTTCCGACCAAACAGGGTTTCGACGAATTCTTCGGCTACATCAACCAGCGCGATGCACATTCCTATTATCCGCTGCGGCTGCAGCACAATGAGGAGAACATCTATTTCAGCCGGAACGAGAACGATGGCCGCGGCCTGTATTCGCACGATACCATCCACTACATGGCCAAGCGTTTCATCCGGCGCAACCTGGAGCAAGGGCAGCCCTTCGTGGCTTTCCTCACCTATACGATTCCGCATGCAGAGCTGACTGTGCCGGAAGATACGCTGAATCCCTTCATCGGCCGGTTCGAGGAAAATCCGTTCATCGCCGGCCCGTCATCAACGTACCGTACTCAGGTTAATCCGAGGGCGGCTTTTGCGGCCATGGTGACGCGCCTGGATGCTCATGTGGGTGAAATTATACAGATACTGAGAGAGTTCGGGGCTGAGGAGAATACGATTGTGATTTTCACCAGCGATAACGGTCCGCACCGGGAAGGCGGCGGAGACCCGGAATTCTTCGGCAGCAGCGGTGGTCTGCGCGGCATCAAGGCCGACCTGTATGAGGGGGGCATCCGTGAACCGATGATCGTTTGCTGGCCTGGCCATGTTGCGGCCGGTACGGAAAGCGGTTTCGTGGGGGCGTTCTGGGACATCATGCCGACATTCTGCGAGCTGGCCGGCGTAAAGGCTCCGGCCGACTGCGACGGTATTTCTTTCCTCCCGACGCTGCGTGGCAAAACGCAGAAAAACAACAGAGTGCTGTATTGGGAACTCCGTACGCGCGGCGCATTCAAGCAGGCTGTCCGCATGGGCGACATGAAGGCGGTCCGTTACGGTACGACGGCGCCGGTGCAGATTTACGACCTGTCGTCCGACGTGACGGAGTCGAAAGACCTGGCTGCGGAACGTCCCGACCTGGTCGAGAAGGCCACCGGATATTTCACTTCGATGCGTACCGAAAACCCGGACTTCCCGATGCAGGATTAGTTGCCGTTCAGGTATTCCCCGTAGATGCGGGCGGCTTCCCTGACCATCTGCACGCACGGCCGTTTGGCATAGAACCCGGGTGTACGTTCTTCCGATTGCGGCTGATGTGCGGTTTCTGTGTGGCCGGTCTGCGGCAACCCCAGCAGGTCGGCGCAGCGCAATGCGCCGTTGCGTTTGATGAATTCGGCGGCCAGTTGCTGCACAAGGGCGTAGTTGGCGTTCTTACCCGCCCGGTCGCCCGGGGTGGCAGATCCGGTTTCCAGGCCGGCCAGCAGGAACATGCCGCAGGCCGCACCGCAGGTTTCACGCATGCGTCCGATGCCGCCTCCGAACGAGGCGGAGAGGCGGAGCATCATTGTTTCATCCATGCCGTACAGGTCGTGGTAAGCGGCCGCAACCGACTGGGCGCAGTTGAATCCCTGCCGGAATAGGGCCTCGGCCCGGTCGGCCCGGGCCTCGATGTCGATGGGTGCGTGTTTCATTTGACGGAATTATTGGGGTTTTCATCCGAAGGACCAGATAGCCGTGCTCTTTTCTTCAGGTCGGGCAGGAAGGCGGCGACCAGGCCAAGCAGCGGCGTATAGCAACAAAAACGGTAGATGGCGATGACGCCGTACCGGTCGGCATATCGGCCGAGAATGGCTGCTGCCACGCCGGCCACACCGAAAGCAAATCCGAAGAACAGTCCGCTGACCATGCCCAGATGGGACGGCAACAGTTCCTGGGCATAGAGCAGAATGGCCGGAAAGGCCGAGGCAATCATGAATCCTGAGCAGAAACTGAGTACGATGGTACCGTAGAAACCTGCGTCGGGCAGCAGAAGGCTGAATGGCGCCGTACCGAGGATAGAAGCCCAGATAACCCATTTGCGGCCGATCCGGTCGCCGACGGGGCCGCCGACCAGTGTGCCGGCAGCTGTCGCGAACAGGAACACGAAGAGACAGATCTGCGCCGTGGTCACACGGATGCCGAATTTCTCCATCATGTAGAACGTATAATAGTTGGACAGCGAAGCCATATAGATGTATTTCGAGAAAATCAACACCGACAGCACGCTGATAATGGCCGCCGTGGCGACGGGGCCGAAGGGAGGCCGTGCGGCTGTCGTGCGTTGGCGGGGCTTGTCCCGGGCTTCTTCAAGGTAATGGCCGTACCAGGTACAGATGGGGCGTGTGCACAGGATGCCGGCGAGGGAAATGAGGCAGAACAGTGCGATATAGCGCCTTCCGAAGACCGACACGACAGCGGCCACAAGCAATGGACCGAGCGACCCGCCGAGATTCCCGCCGACCTGGAACAGCGACTGGGCGAAACCGCGTCTTTCTCCGGCGGCAAGGGATGTGATGCGGGACGCCTCGGGATGCAGGGTAGCCGAACCGATGCCGACAAGAAAGACGGCGGCAGAGATGAGCCAGACCGGCCGTGCGAAGGCGAGCAGCAGCAGACCAGTCAGCGTGAAGCACATGCCAATCGGTATCGACCGCGGGTTGGGGTGTCGGTCGTATACGGCACCGACCACTGGCTGGAAGACGGACGATGCCAGTTGGTACACCAGCGATATGGCACCTATCTGCGTGAAAGTCAGGTTAAGTTCCGTCTTGAGCAACGGATAGCTCGCCGCAATGACCGATTGCAACATGTCGTTGATGAAATGCGACAGGCTGAGCAGTATCAGAACCGGCATGGCCATTTGCTTCGCGGTGTTCACGGAATATGGATGACGGTACAAAGATAGCTGTTTTGTATGGCATACGACCGGCACCGGGTCAGTCGTTCCGGTGCCGCCAGAGGAATTCGAAGACCCGCCGGTCGATATAGTTGCTGCCGAGGTTATGGCTGAAACCGGGCAGGTACAGCTGCTCGAAATATTTATTGTGCTTTATCAGTTCGGAAACCACTTGCAGGGTTGAGGCCGGGTCGACATTGTCGTCCATCTCCCCGTTGATGAGCAGCAGGTTGCCTTCAAGACGCCAGGCGTTGTCCACGTTGGAGTTCTCGCCGTACCAGGGCCCGACGGGATATCCCATCCACTGCTCGTTCCACCACATCTTGTCCATGCGGTTGTCGTGGCATCCGCAGAGGGCTACGGCCGTCTTGTAGAATTCCGGGAAAAACAGCAGTGCAGACAGGGCGTTCTGACCACCGGCCGAATATCCGAAAATGCCCACATGGGAGATGTCCATCTCCTTGTGCACGGCGGCAGCGGCCTTGATCCACGGAATACGGTCGGGAAAACCGGCGTCTTTCAGGTTGCGCCAGCAGACGTCCTGGAAGGTCTTGGAGCGGTGGTCGGTGCCCATGCCGTCGATGCAGACCACGATGAATCCGCAGGCAGCCAGTTTCTCCACGCGGCTGTACGCCACGAAGTTCTTTTCTACATGCGCATCGTGCGGTCCGGCGTAGATATATTCCACCACAGGATAGGTCTTCCGTGCGTTGAAATGCATCGGCCGGTGGATGGTGCCCCAAATGTCGGTTTTCCCATCGCGGCCTTTGGCATGAAACACTTCCGGCATGGTGAATCCCGCTGCCAGGAGTTGCCGGATGTCGGCCTGCTGCAGCACGAGCAGGATACGTCCGTCGGTGGCGTCGCGGACGACGCTGGTATAGGGGAGGTCCGGCCGGGAATAGTTGTCCACCATGCGGGAGTGATCCCGGTTGAAGGAGACTTCGTGGTGTGCGTTTTCCGGTGTCAGGTCGCGGACGGTCCCGGTCTTCAAGTCGATCCGGATGAGATGCTTGTTGTACGGATCCTCGCCTTCTGCGGCGTGCAGTCCGTTGGCGTAGGCCAGAGCGAATCCTTCTTCTTCGTTAATGTGCTCGATTTCACGAATATTCCATTCTCCTTTGGTGATTTGGGTGATATGCCCTGTACCCGGCTCAATCCGGTACAGGTGACGCCAGTCGTCTCTCTCGGAGATCCAGAGAATGGCGGAGCCGTCGCTGTAATAGTGCCGCCAGAGCGTGTTGTAGTAGACGAACGTCTCCGAGCGTTCTTCCGCCAGTGTGCGCGTGCGCCCGTCCGTGCCGTCGACCGCGACCAACTGGTACAGCTGATGGCCGCGCTGGTTGTATTCGAACGTGAAGAAACTGCCATCGGGCGACCAGCGTCCGAAGCGGAGCTCGTACTGGTTACGGTAGGGTGTCATATCAACAGGAATCTGGCGTCCTTCGACTGCATCGAACAGTGCGACGGCGGTCTGTGGAAGTTCGTCCCCGGGTTTGGCGTAGTCTATCCAGCGGTAGATGGGTTGCACCTGCTCTTCCGGATGCGATTCGCGCAGCATGACCTGCCGTTCTTCTACGGATCCTGTTCGCAGGGCCGCGAGCCGCCGGCTGTCGGGTGACCAGACGGGCCGGCTGTATGCGTTCCCCTCCGTACCGTCGAAACTGAGCTGGCGTCCGGGGTTGGAACCGGGACCGGCCGGCCTGATCCAGACGTTGTGGTCCCGGATGAATGCCTCTGTCTTTCCATCGGGCGACACCGTCTGACCGCGGCGGAATCCCTGTGCCGGCATGCCCGCCTGCGGTTGTTGCGGCTGCCGTCCTTCGCTGTTGCTCCGCAGCCGTTCCTGCATGACTTCGGCCGTGACAGGCGTCTTGGTCCCCGCCGTCACATCCACTTCGTAACTGGCGTTGCCATCCGGAGTCCGGGTCGTGTAGTAGAACACCCCGTTGTCTTTCCACTGCGGTGTCACTGCACCGAAACAGACCAGCCGGTTGTTGTCCGCTACTTTTTCCGCCTGACGGAACATCGTGTCGAAGCCGCTGTCCTGCCGGGCTCCCAGAAGGAACGGGGACAGAAAGCACAGGACCGGCACCAGGATGTATTTGCCGTATTTCATGATTTCGAATGTTGATTGGAGCAATAAAGATAAATGAAAAAGGCGGAACCGGTATCCGCGGTTCCGCCTTTCCAAGTGTTATTCCGGTTATTCCGTAACCTCGAATTCGTAGGTGCCGGATTTCAGCTCGGCCATGACTTTGCCGGTCAGCGACCGGAACGGGCTGACGCCTTCCTTGCCTGCCTTGACCGTGACCTTGTCGATGCCGCCGGCTTTCAGCGTGAGCGAAGCCGTGGTGTTGGCCGGTACGGTGACGCGGTAGATGTAGCCGTTCTTGGTCTTTTCCCATCCGGAGGAGATCTGGCCGTAAGGACTTTCGAAATAGCCCTTGGCGAACTGGATGGTGCCGCCGACCTTGGGCTGCAGGATGATGTGCTTGTAGCCCGGCTTGTCCTCATCGCGCTGGATGCCGAGCGAATGGGCGAACATCCATTCGGCGATGGCACCATAGGCGCAATGGTTGAACGAGTTCATATCTACGGGACCGAAACCGTTTTCGATGGTATACGAGTTCCAACGCTCCCACATGGTGGTACCGCCCTGCAGCACCGGATACAGCCACGACGGATACTCCGTCTGTTCGAACAGCTTGTACGCGATATCGTCACGTCCGTTGTCCGAAAGGGCCATGTTGAGGTGCGGCGTGCCGATGAAACCGGTGGTCAGCTTGTTGCCGTGGTCTTCAATGTTCTTGACCAGATTGTCCACCGCTTTGGCTTTGTGCGCATCGTCGAACAGATCGATGACCAGAGGCAGGGCATAGGAAGTCTGGGTATTGACCGGACGCGGTTCGCTGGAAGCCGCATTGCCGCCGCCCATCATGCCGCCGCCCATGCCGCCGAACATGCCGAACATCGAGGAGCCCGTAGCCACCGTCACGCCCTCGTCGTTGACGTATTTGGCATTGAACCCTTTCTTGATGTTATCGTACAGCGCCGCATATTTGCGGGCGTCATCCGTCTTGCCCAGTGCGGCGGCGATTTTTGACATCATGTGCGCATCGTAGGCGTAGAATGCCGTGTTGGTCAAGCCGATGTTGGTGCTTTCCACAGCCAGGTGGTCGCCGATGCCCGAGGTCATCTGCGTGTAGTCGTCGTTGGCCTGGCCCTCCAGATAGTTCATGTACCGGGTCATGGACTCGTAATGCTGTTCGAGCACCTTGGTGTCCCCATACTGCTGGTACACCTGCCACGGCACGATGATGCCGGCATCCATCCAGCCCATCCAGCCGGCCGAAGATTCGGGAGAATACCCGTACGGCGGATTCCCGGTCACCGGATAGTAATTGAAGTAACTGCCGTCCACATGCTGGTTGTCGCGCATGGAGTAGAACCAGCGGGCATAGAACTTGTCAACCCACGGGCTGAAATAGGTGGCGGCGCGGGCGAACACTTCGGCGTCGCCGGTCCATCCCTGGCGCTCGTCACGCTGCGGGCAGTCGGTCGGAACCGACTGGAAGTTGCCGCGCTGACCCCACTGGATATTCTGGAACAACCGGTTGATATTGGCGTTGTCGGTCTCGTAATTACTGGTTGTCAGACCGATGGATTCCAGTACGATACCTTTGACCTGCTCGATGGGCAGCGGCGCATTCAGACCCGTAATGGAAATATAGCGGAATCCGTGGCAGGTGAACAGCGGCTGGTAGGTCTCGCCTGATGCTTTGCCCCGCAGGATGTAATTGTCGATGGAGATGGCGCCCCGGTAATTCTCGACATAAACCTGTCCCTTCATCTTCTGGTAGGTTTCAACGGTGTAAGGAGCCACCGGGTTGGTAGGAATCTTTTCCGGATAGATCATCTCGCCGTACCGGAAGTTGATGCGCTGGCCGGCTTTCCCCTTCATGCCTTCGATACGCGGAACACCCACGATATTCTGTCCGAGGTCATACACATAGGTGCCTTTTACCGGTTCTGTAACCGAAATGGCCGTGAGAGTCACGTTGTTACGAATCGGAAGACCGACGAAAGCCTGTATTTCGACGGTCGGCGCCGGACGCTCGAAAATGACGGCGGGTTTCCAGGAGGAGTCGTCGAAATCCCCCATCGTCCAGTTGTCCACTTCCTTGCGGGCATCATAGTCCTCACCGAACTGGAACCCGTTACGGGTGACAGGGCCTTCGTCATAGCGTTTCCAGGTGCCGTCGGTCACCACGGTCTGCGAGGTGCCGTCTTCGTAGGTGATGAGGATCTTGGCCATCAGCGACTGGCGGATGCCGTACGGGTCGACCTGCGCGGCGGTGAAGATGTTGAGGTCGCTGAACCAGCCGGCACCCAGCATGGCTCCTACGCCGTTCGCCCCTTCTTTCAGCATGGACGTGATATCGTAGGCGTTGTAAAGAATACGGTAGCGGTAATCGGTCCAGGTCGGGTTGAAATAGTCGTTGCTGACCCGCTGTCCGTTGACATAGAACTCATAGATACCGCGGGCGGTGACATACAGCCGGGCCGATTTGACGGGCTTGGCCACATTGATGCTCTTGCGCAGCATGGGGGCCGATACCAGGCCATAGGGCTCCCATGTCGTCATGGCGCCCGTTCCTGTCACTTCGTGTTTTTCCTGCGGATCTTTATACAATGTCGTCTGCCAGTTCGTTTCGGTGATTACGATATTCGAGAATACAGCTTTTTCGCCCCTCGGCTGCATGAAACCGATGGAGTGAAGCCGGGCCCAGTCTGTGATATATTCCCCGCTCGGATAGGGGTCGATCTGTATCTGGGCCGATGCGCCGCCGGAACGGCCTCCGCCGAAACCTCCGCCGAAGCCGCCTGCGGCCGGCGCCGGAGCGGCTGCGCTCAGCGTCTTGCCATCAAGGGAGGCTACGAGATTAGATTTGAGGTGATAGCCCGGCGTGGTCACCACCAGACGCAAGTGATGCGGCTGATGCGCGTTTGCGGCGGTCACCACGTCCGACACATCGATGGTGGCCCGTTCGTGGACCTCTCCATCGACGGCATAGCGCACGATGAACTGCGCCGCACCGCCGTTCAGGTCCAGATCCGTGGCGATATAGTTGTCCTTGTCCTTCGCGCTGTATACGAACACGGCGTGGTTGCTCCCTTCCGCAATCTGCAGGTCGAGGTCGATATTGAAAAATGTGCGGTATTTCGACAGCAACACTTCGGACGAACCGATCCACTGCGCCCGGCTCCAGCCGATGCCCATCAGTCCGGTCTCGAACCATGAGGGCTCGGATTCGATCAATTGGTTGTTCTCATCCCAGACCAACACTTTCCAGAAATAGCGTGTCGACCCTTTCAGAGATTTCCCGGCGTAGGCCACGCCCAACGACTGGTCGGAACTGCGGCGTCCGGAATTGTACATCAGGTTCCCGTCCTGTTTCAGCTCATCTTCGGAAGTGGCCACCAGAATCTGGTAGGCCGTCTGGGCTGCACCGATGCGGTCGGAAGACATCTGCCAGCTGAACAGGGGTTGCATCTCATCGATGCCGAGCGGTGTCTCCAGGGCCTCGGTCCTCAGGGCCGTGATGGTTGTCGCTGCCTGCAGGGTCGAAAAGCCTGCCAGAAGGAGCGCAATTGTAAAAAACGAAAAAATAAGTTTTCTCATGTTCTTTATTTTTTTTGGTGGCAGTGTGAAAAAACGGCTGTAAAAATAGTAATTTTACAGCCCCAACCGGCAGAAAACGGTAATTTTTTTCAGTCGGTTGTCAGGGATGGACACAATCAACTCAAAACCCAAATAAAATGAGAATACGTTACTTCCTGACATGCTGCGCGCTCTGTGCGGCATTCACTGCGGTTTCCGCGCAGGACCGCGAGGTCATTGCCGGTATTCCGGTCAACTACGATGAATCGAAAACGGGTGATTACAAGGCAACACTGCCCGATCCGCTGGTCATGCTCAACGGCAAGCCGGTCAAGACGGCCAAGCAGTGGTACAAGAAACGCCGTCCGGAAATCGTCCGGCTCTTCGAGGAAAACCAGTACGGCAAGTGGCCGGCCCAGAAACCGCCGCTGCGTTACGACATCAAGACGGACGAAGGTATGGGCGGTACGGCGGTGCGCAAGCAGGTGACCCTGTATTTCTGCGAAGACAAAAGCCAGTTTGTCAATGTGCTTATCTATTTGCCCAAGGATGCCAACGGCCCGGTGCCGCTGCTGCTGAACCTGAGCTTTTTCGGTAACAGCATGGCATCCGGCGAGGAAGGCATCCTGCCGAGTTCCAGCTGGGATTCCAGGACCAAGACACGTGTGACCCAGCAGGCCGGCGGCGGCTTCGGCGGCGGCTTTGGCGGCGGTTTCGGCGGCGGCCGCGGGGGTGGCATGATGACATCGACCATCCAGTCGCTTCTGAAGGAGGGATTTGGCTTTGCCACGTTCCAGTATACTGATATCGACCCCGATTTCCTCGGCGGTGCGACACTGGGTGTCCGCAGCCTTTACCTGAAACCGGGCGCGGAAGAACCCGAACCCGACGAATGGGGTTCCATCTCGGCATGGGCCTGGGGTGTCAGCAATATCATCGACTACTTCGAGAAAGATGATGACATTGATGCTACACGTGTCGCCATCACCGGTGCCTCCCGGCTGGGTAAGACGGTCATGTGGGCCGGGGCGCGTGAACCCCGCGTGGCCATGGTGCTCGCTTCCTGCTCCGGCGAAGGCGGTGCGGCCATCAGCCGACGCAATTTCGGCGAGACGGTGGCGCACCTGACCGAAAAGACCCGCTTCCCGTACCAGTTCGCAGCAAACTATGGCAAGTATGCCGAGGATGTGACGAAGATGCCGGTGGATGCCAACATGCTGGTTGCACTGATTGCCCCGCGTCCGTTGTTGCTGCAGACCGGTACGACCGACAACTGGTCGGATCCGAAGGGTGAATTCTATGCGGCGGTGGAAGGCGGAAAGGTTTACCGCCTGCTCGGAAAGGACGATCTGGGCACGACCGAGATGCCGGCGCCCGACACCCCGATTTACCATACGCTGGGTTACTTCATGCACGAGGGCGGGCACGGCAACATGCCCATTGACTGGGAGATTTTCCTGGAATTCATGAAACGTTACCTGTAGCGGCTACAGGCCGGCCCGCAGCATCCGCCATTTGCCGTTGATGTCCTTGCGGAGCCGGACATCGCCGAAGCCGTTGTCGAGAAACATTTGCCGGGTCTGGTCGGGCAGCGTCTCGTTGATTTCGACATAGACGCGTCCTCCGGGTTTCAGGTGGCTGCGGCCGAAACGGGCGATGTGACGGTAGAAGACCACAGGGTCCCCGTCGGATACAAACAGAGCCGTATGCGGTTCGTACAGAAGCACATTGGGCTGCATTTCGGCCTTCTGTGCTTCTGTTACATAGGGCGGGTTGCTGACGATGGTGTCAAAGAGGCTGTCCGCGGCCGGGAAGGGCGTATCTGACAGGATGTCGTACGACAGGCAGGTGATGTCTGCATGAATGTCTTCGGCATTGCGTGCAGCGGTTGCCAGCGCCCCGGGCATGACATCGCAGGCGCAGATATGCCAGGCGGGACGACGGACGGCGACGGCGACGGCGATGCAGCCGGAGCCGGTGCCGATGTCCAGCATGCGTCGCGAGGTCGGTCCTTCGGGGTTGTCCCGGAGAATCCAGTCCACCAGTTCTTCGGTTTCGGGACGCGGGATGAGCACGTCCGGCCCTACATGCAGCCGCAGACCGCAGAATTCGGCTTCGCCGGTGATGTATGCCAGTGGGCGGTCGCGCATCAGTTCATCCAGCATCTGCTGCCATCCGGCGGTGTCGGATACCGTCCGGTCTCCGTACAGGACCACCTCGGTCCGGCTGTATCCGAAGAGATGCCTGCACATGGCGTCGGCCAGCGCACCGGCTTCAGGTGCGGGGTAATGCGTCTGCAGCTGAAGTCGCGCTGTCTGCACCAGGCTGCGGAGGGTGACATTTGTTTGGGACGCGTCCATAAATGTGCTAATTTTGCATGTTGACCGCTGTGATGGGACAAAAATATGGATAATTTCAAGACGGACGAAGCGTACATGCGGCGTTGCATCGCACTGGCCGGGAACGGCCGCGGCCGGACGGCACCCAACCCGATGGTGGGATGCGTGGTCGTGTGCGACGGCAACATTATCGGTGAGGGATACCACCGCGCATACGGCGGTCCGCATGCCGAGGTGAATGCGCTGGACAGTGTGCGAGACCCGTCGCTGCTGCCGCATGCCACGCTCTATGTTTCGCTCGAACCCTGCGCCCATTACGGCAAGACGCCGCCTTGTGCCGACCGCATTGTCGCGAGCCGAATTCCCCGGGTGGTCATCGGATCTCCGGATCCCAACCCGAAGGTGTCCGGCCGCGGCGTGGCCCGGTTGCGTGCCGCCGGCTGCCAGGTGACGGAAGGCGTGTTGCGGACCGCGTGCGATGCGCTGAACCGTTCATTCCTCTGCTATCATCTGAAACACCGTCCATATATAATCTTGAAATGGGCCATGAGCGCCGATGGATTCATCGATGCACCCCGCCCGGAAGGGACGCCGGTCGGCCCCCGCTGGATTACGGGAACGGAGGAACGGGCGCTGGTGCATGCCTGGAGGGCTGGTTGTCAGGCCATCATGGTGGGCACGCGGACGGCGCTGGCTGACGATCCTTCCCTGACCGTGCGTGATGTCCCGGCGGCATCCGATACGCCCATGCCAATGCCGACCTGTTATCCGCATCCGCTCCGCATCGTGCTTGACCGGAGCCTGCGTCTTCCATTCGGACTGCATTTGTTCGACGGCAAGGCTCCGACCTGGGTCTTGTCCGAGCGGTCTGCGACGGACGGCTGGCGGATCGGGCGTCCGGAAACGGAACTCCGGCAGATGTCCTTTGGCGGCAATGTGTGGTTGTCGCAGCTCATGGAAGTGCTTTACGACCGGCAGATCCAGTCGCTGATGGTGGAGGGCGGACGCCAGCTGCTGCAGACGTTCATCGATGCGGACCTTTGGGACGAGGCACGCGTGTTTTCCGGCAAGACTTCTTTCGGCGGCGGCGTGCCGGCTCCTGTGATGACAGGCTCTCCTTGCGCTTCGGTCGCGTATGCACAGAGCACACTTTATTTTTACCGTCATGGATGAGAAAACCGCCCTGAATATGGCCCGGAGGCTGTGCAGCCGCCGGGAGTACAGTGCATCGCAGATACGCGACAGGCTTTCCACGGCCGGCATGGACGGTAGACAAACCGCACAGATTCTGCAGACACTGAAGGAGGAGCACTTCCTGGACGATGCGCGTTATCTGCGCAGTTTCATCCAGGACAAATGGCGCTTTGGGCATTGGGGACGGATGAAGATTTTTCATGCGCTCCGTCTTCAGGGGTTCGCGGCGGAGGATGTGCAGTCCGCCTGGTCGGAAGTGGATGCCGACGCCTATGCGGCCATGGTGCAGACAGAACTCGAAAAGAAATACCGGACGCTGAAGCACTCCGCCTCCTTCGAAACCAGACAAAAACTGCTGCGTTTCGGTGCGGGACGCGGATACGACGTCGCGCAGATGTCCGGGATGATAGACAAGATGGTCCGATAGCATGAAGACACGCAACGACATAGAACTCATGGCGCCGGCCGGCTCGTACGAATCTCTGCACGCTGCGCTGGACGGCGGTGCGGATGCGGTATATTTCGGTATCGGTGCCCTGAACATGCGACAGGCTTCCTCAGCCAATTTCACCGCGGCCGACCTGCCCGGTATCGTTGACCTGTGCCACCGGCACGGTGCCAGGGCTTATATGACGCTCAACACGGTATTGTTCGACGACGATGTGACGGAGATGCACTGCATGGTGGATGCGGTCCGGCAGTGCGGCGTGGATGCGCTGATCGTGTCGGACATGGCGGCCATTATGTATGCCCGGGCCGTCGGCATGGAACTCCATGCATCGACGCAGCTTAATATCGCCAATACGGAGGCGGTGCGGTTTTTCGCGCAGTTCTGCGACGTGATGGTGCTGGCCCGTGAAGTCAGCCTTGCACAGGCAAAGGTTATCTGTGATGCCGTCGACCGTGGTCCGATTACCGGTCCTTCCGGCCGGAAAGTCCGGATCGAGATGTTCTGCCACGGGGCTCTTTGCATGGCTGTTTCCGGCAAATGTTACCTGAGCTTGCACGAGTACAACCGTTCGGCCAACCGCGGCGCGTGCGTGCAGGTGTGCCGGCACGCCTATACGGTGACCGACCGCGACACGGGGGCGGAACTGGATGTCGAAGGGAAATACATCATGTCTCCGAAGGATTTGTGCACGATAGGTTTTCTGGACCGGATGCTGGACGCCGGTGTGACGGTACTCAAGATTGAGGGCCGTGCCCGTGCGCCGGAGTATGTGCGGACGGTGACGGCGTGCTACGACGAAGCTGTCCGTGCCTGGTGTGACGGGACGTTCACTCCTGAAAAGACCGCCGCCTGGACCGGGCGTCTCCGCACGGTGTTCAACCGTGGCTTCTGGGATGGTTACTATCTGGGCCGGCGGCTTGGGGAATGGACCACGCAGTATGGTTCGGCCGCCACTGTGAAGAAAGTCTATGCGGGCCGCTGCACCAATTATTTCCCACGGCCGGGTGTCGGCGAATTCCTGATGGAGGCCGACGGACTGTCGGTCGGGGAGAAGGTCATTGTGACGGGCCCGACGACCGGCGTGGTGGAGATGTCCGTACAGGAACTCCGCACCGACGTGTCACCGGTTCCGGCCGTACAGAAGGGGTCGGTCTGCTCCATGCCTGTGCCGCAGAGAGTCCGCCGCGGCGACCGTCTCTACCGCATGGTCCCGGTCACGGAATGACTTTTTTGTTTGTCCGACGCCCTCCGGATTTGCGCATTAGGTTAAATTCGGTTATGTTTGCAGGCGCTATCGGTTCCATGGGAAGAATCCTGAAAATAACGTCCATCCTGTGCGGCGTGCTGTTTTGCCTGCCGTATTGCGCCCGTCAGTCATCGACACTGACCGGCGGCCTGCGCGATACCATTCCCCCCGTCTTCCTGTATGCCGAACCGGCCATGAACAGCACCGGTTTTTCGGCCCGGCGCATCGACATCTTCTTCGACGAATACGTCAAACTGCAGAACATCAACTCGACTTTCATCGTTTCGCCGCCCATGTCCGAGAAACCGGAGGTGGTGCTTTACGGCAAGTATATCCGGATCAAGCTGCCCGAAGACCCTGTACCGGGGTACACCTATACGATGAGTTTCGGGGAGACTATCGTTGACAACAACGAGAATAACAAAATGGGGTTCTTCGAGTATGTCTTCTCCACCTCCGACCGGATCGATTCGCTGTCGTTGACGGGGCGGGTGCTGGAGGCTTTCACCGGCAAGGCGCCGGCGAAGAAGGATGGCGCCGACATCAAGGTCATGCTGTACAATGACATCCGGGATTCCATCCCCTATCTTGAACGACCGGCTTACATTGCCCGTGCGGATGCGTACGGATTCTTTGAGTTCAACCATCTCCGGGCGGACACGTTCATGATTTTCGTGCTGGAGGATGTGGGCGATGACATGCTGTTCGGCGTACCGGACGAGCGGATTGCCTTTTTGGATACGCTGATTGTCATTGATGCCGGCTGTCTGCGGAGCACGGAGGAGGCGGCCGTGTTCCATACCGACTCCATCAAGGAAAAAACGCCGGAACAGGTACCGCACCGGCTCGACCTTTTCCTGTTCCAGGAGGAAAAGACGCGGCAGTACCGTACGTCTTATACGCGGCCGGATCCTAACCGTCTGGTCTATACTTTCAATATGCCGCTGGACAGCGTGCCCGGCATCGCATTGGTCGATACGCTGATAGAGCCGGCGCCTTTCCTGCCGTTCCTGTCTGCCGGCCGGGACACTGTGACATACTGGATTCTCGACACGACACTGGTTACCACTCCCATGGTACGGGTGGCATTGACTTCACCTGTGACGGTCGATTCTCTGAAAACGACGGTGGCGCGTACCGATACGCTGCGCATGCAGGCCGAAGCGGCGGCGGCTCCCGCGGCGACGACGGGGAGAGGCAGACGCCGGCAACAGAACCAGCCTGATCCGAAACGTGCGGACGAGCAGCTGAGGCTCAGTTCCAATGCGGACGGCGGACCGCTGGCGCTCAACGGGCGTTTCTATCTGCGCGTGTCGCAACCTGTTGCAGCCATCGACAGACAGCGGCTGCAGCTTTCCGAGGTGGTTTCGGATACAGTCTCGAAACCGGTGGAATTCCAACTCGTACAGGATTCGGCAGACTTGCTCCGGTATGCCGTTGACTGGTCTTTCCAGGAACAGAAAAACTATCGGTTCGTTGCCGACACCATGGCTTTCACCAGCGTGTACGGCGTACACAACGACTCGACGGTCATCCGTATCACGGTCCAGTCACTCGATTTCTATTCGAATATCCAGGTTGCGTTGCACAATGTGCAGGGGCATACGCTGATACAAGTGTTCCAGCAAGGCAGAGATAAAGTTTTCAAGCAGTTGGAGGTTGACAAGAGCGGTGTGCTGAATATCGCCTACCTGCCGCCCGGGCAGTACACGTTGAAAGCTGTTTACGACAACAATGCCAACGGGAAATGGGACACGGGCAACTACCTGAAAGGCATTCAGCCGGAAAAAGTCGATGTTTATGAAGATCCAATCACCACGCAGTCGAGCTTCACGACCGAAGTGGACTGGACGTTGAAATAATTCGTCCGCTGGCCGATTGTTTTTGACAAATGTCTTATATTTGCGCGTTTTTTAATTAGGCAGACCTGTTATGGACAAGAAGAAAGATTCTGCAACGACACAGATGGAGAACGTCGAAAGCGCATTGACGCAGGCCGAATCGTTTGTGCTGAGAAACCAGAAGATATTGACCAACGTAGTGCTGGCGGTGCTGGTATGCGCCGTAGGCATCGTTGCGATTCACCGTTATTATGTCGTTCCGCGCCGGGCGGAAGCGGCTGTGCAGATGTTCCCTGCGGAGCGTTATTTTGCGGCGGATTCCCTGCAGTTGGCGCTGAACGGCGACGGCAACAACCCCGGTTTCCTGGATATCATCGACGAATACGGCAGAACGCCCTCCGGCAAGCTGGCCAACTACTATGCCGGCATCAGCTATCTTAATCTGGGTGAGTACGAAAAGGCTGCGGAATATCTGAAAAAATACAAAGGCAAGGATGTCATGATTTCGAGCATCGCGGTCGGCGCACTCGGTGACGCATATGCCGAAATGGGCAATACAGCGGATGCCCTCAGCTGCTATATGAAGGCGGCTGAAACCAAAGTGAACGACTTGACGGCACCCGTGTATCTCTTCCGGGCGGGCCTGCTGTGCGAGAAACTTTCCCGTTATGACGAGGCGCTTTCGCTTTACCAGAGAATCGAACGCGATTATCCTGCGAGCTCCGAAGGCCGCAACATCGAAAAATACATCACCCGCGTGCAGCAGCTCGCCGGTGTAAAGTAAGACCATGTCCACACCGAATTCCCCGTCCCCGGCCGGCCCGTTGCCGTATGCCGGGAATATGCGTATCGGCGTTGTTGTTGCCGACTGGCACAGCGAAGTGACCGGCAGACTGGAATCCGGCGCATTGGAAGTGCTGGAAGCCCAGGGCGCCGATGTCGTGGTGCGCCATGTGCCGGGCAGTTTCGAGCTGACTTCCGGCGCACAGTGGATGATCCTGTACGGACAGGTCGATGCAGTCGTTTGTCTTGGCTGTGTCATCCAGGGCGAAACGCCGCATTTTTCCTATATCTGCCAAAGTGTTTCGTACGGTCTGACCAAACTGGCCATCCAGTATGAAGACATTCCCGTCATCTTCGGGGTGCTGACCACGCTGAATCTGGAACAGGCGCTGGCGCGTGCCGGCGGCGCGGTGGGCAACAAGGGGGCCGAAGCGGCCGAAACGGCCATCCGCATGGTAGCCCTGCACAACGACATGGAGGAGACGTACGACGCCATGCCCGACGAAGATTAAGAAGCCGATTGAATTTGATTGCTGGAATTTATTATGCAGATAGACGAGCAGATTTTTCTTCTTTTTAAGGGCACAATGGGGTTCCATTGTAACTGAAAAAGGAGGAAAAGATGCCGTATATATGCCTTAAGAAAACCAGCGGATTAAATCCAAACAGCTTCTAAGCTAAGGAACGGGATCGTATCCGCTTCCACCCCACGGATGGCAGCGCAGCAGCCTTTTCAGGGTAAGCCATCCGCCCTTGAATACACCATATTTCTGAAATGCTTCTATCGCGTACTGCGAACAGGTCGGCGTGTATCGGCACGAAGGCGGCAGCAACGGCGAAATGCTGAGTTGATAGAACCGGATCAACTTGATGCAGATTTGTCTGAAAATTTTCATCGGACAGCCGTATTTGTCAGCAGGGTCCGGATGGCGGCTTCTGTTTCCGCATATGTCGGCACCGTTTTGGCTATGCATACGAACGCAAAATGCCGGGTCCGGTCTTCCGGTACGATGAGTTCGTCCCGGTGCAGCCGATAGGCATTTCTGATACGGCGTTTAATCAAGTTGCGGTCGACGGCCCGCTTGAAGTTTTTTTTCGGGACGGAAACCATCATGCGTGCCGTTACGCCGTCATAGGGAATATCCAGCCAGCGGGCCCGGATGGGATAAACATGCATGGACTGTCCTTCTTTGAACAGTTGCTCTATCTGGCGTTTGAGCCGGATGCGCCCGGTGCGGCGAAGGGTGAACGGCATGGCCGGAATCTATTTCTTGCTTTCCTTGGCGTTCTCTTTCAGAAACTGGTCCAACGCCATGGTCATGGACGGCGCCTTGGGCTGCGGTGCGCTGACATCGGCCTGCAACTGGTGATCCTTCAGCGCTTTCAGCGTGGCCGCTCCGAATGCGGCAATTTTCTTTTCGCCTTGGACGAATTCGGGGAAATTCTGGAAGAGAGACTTGACCTCGCTAGGACTGTAAAGCACGATGAGGTCGTAGTCGTCGATCGCAACGTCCGAAAGATCACTGGGCACCGTGCGGTAGAAAACCGCTTTGGTGAACTTGATTTTCTGTTTTTCCAGCGACTTGGGAATCTCGGGCTTGTGCGGCTCCGAAAGCGGCAGCAGGATTTTTTCGTCCGGATGCTTGTGGACGATGGCAATCAGTTCCTCGAGATTCGTCTTGCTGTAGGAAATCTTGCGTTTGCGATAGACAATGTATTTCTGCAGGTAAAAGGCGATCGATTCCGACAGGCAGAAGTACTTCATGGTGTCGGGAACGGTGACACGCAGTTCCTCGCAGATGCGGAAGAAGTGGTCGATGGCTGTCTTGCTGGTAAAGATGACAGCCGTATGTGCCAATATATCGATACGGTATTGTCTG
Organism: Bacteroidales bacterium; assembly: GCA_017523725.1. Classification (GTDB taxonomy): domain Bacteria; phylum Bacteroidota; class Bacteroidia; order Bacteroidales; family UBA4181; genus JAFWVY01. Next base: position 3,466 of record JAFWVY010000058.1, on the reverse strand, counting down.
AATTCCTTTGCGGTGACTCCTTCGACCTTGATGAACGGTCGGAAATCCACTTTGACATGATACCTCTCGGCCAGTTCAAAATAGGGAGACTTCTCCAGATCGCTGGGTTGCTGTTGCGATACAATAATTCTTTTCACTCTCACGGTGCAACGGATTAACCGGATTCCTAGTCCAATTCTATGCGCGCCACGTATTTAAAATAAATACTAACCCGCTGATACACAAAGCTTCCATATAATCAGAAGCGGTATAAATTCGAAAGTGCAAAGATACAAAATGTAATAAACAATCGAAAATCCGGCGTCAACATTCCTTGTGTACCCTTTGGTCCAGCGGATGACGACCAGCAGCGCAAAAAGGATGCAGACGCCCATGACGAGGCGTCCGGCCCACAAGACGGGCAGAAACGGCAGCAGCAGGACGCAGGGAACCAGCAGGATACCCAGGACGCGCAGTGAGAGCCACATATAGCTCAAATACGAGCGGAACAGCTGGCCGGCCTGCATGAGCCCGCCGAATCCCCGTGCAATGGAATGTTTTGTCACGTAAAAAAGATAGATGGCGACTGCTGCCAGCGGCAGCGTCACCGGGGCTGCCTCGGGACGGAGCGGGAAACAATGGAACCGCAGGTTGCACAGGTGGATGAAAGCCGAGGCTGCCGTCACGAACAGCAGATCGGACCAGAAGAGGTAGTTGCGGTAAATGCCGCCGCGGTCGTTGAAGCGTGTGTTGAGGTTGTAGGCCCGCTGCAGGAAGATGTTGAAGTCCTGGATCAGGAGTTTCCCGTAGTTCGACTTGATGAGCACGGCCAGTGCCAGCATGAAGAGTACGGCGATGAGCAAGGGCGCGGGCAGAATCTCCTGCCGGACCTGCATGGGCAGTTCGACTTGGGCAGGTATCATCACTCGCGCGCTTTGGAATCCATGGTGATGGTGACGGGGCCGTCGTTGACCAGCGCGACCTGCATGTTGGCGCTGAACGTGCCGGTCTGTACGCCACCGGGGTTCATCCAGCGCAGCATTTCCGTGAATGCCTCATAGCAGGGTTTGCTGTGTGCCGGTTCTGCGGCGCGGATGAAGGATGGCCGGTTGCCATGCTTGGTCTGGGCGAAAAGCGTGAACTGGCTGACCACGAGAATTTCGCCGTTCACATCGCTCAGCGCACGGTTCATTTTTCCTTCATCATCGCTGAAAATCCGCATGTTGAATATCTTGTGAGCCGTCCATTCGAGATCCTCCTGCCGGTCGTCGGCTTCGAATCCGGCGAGCACCAGCAATCCCGGTCCGATCTGCGCCGTTGTCTGGCCGGCAATGCTTACGGAGGCTTCTTTGACCCGTTGGATGACAACTCTCATGGTACAGACTTCCGGCCGGCAGACCGCCGTGCCGTAATACGCTCCAAAGGTAGGAATCATTTTCTTCCCGATGGAATTTTCATTTGTTTTTTTTTGCCTCCATGTCGTTGTGTTCATAAAAAATCTGTATTTTTATCGTAAAATCGGTATAAAATCAAACGTCTGTATATCAGCAAATTAATTTATCTGAACCTGCCATATGCCCGGACTTTGTCCGATGATGCGACGTCCGGAGTATGCAAACGAAAAACATCACGCCCATGTACATCACATTCAACGAACTCAGAAGAATCAAGGACGCGCTCCCTCCGGGCAGCATGAAAGTAATTGCCAACCAGCTCCACCTGACAGAAGACACGGTGCGCAACTATTTCGGCGCATCTCACTATCAGAATGGCGAAAGCGCAGGACTGCGCATCGAACAGGGTCCCGACGGGGGCGTGGTGGAGCTGGTGGACGATACCATTCTGAATCTGGCACGGGACATGATCCGCTGCCGGCAGTGAACATTGCCGGACAAAAAATGCGGGCTGTGCTTGCGGAATTGAAAAATAGATGTACCTTCGCGCCGTCAAATAACCTTTTAAGCGTATAGTTATGCCTGTAAAAATCAGATTGTCAAGACAAGGAAAGAAAGGTTCCGCTTTCTTCCACATCGTTGTCGCTGATAGCAGGGCGCCACGGGATGGCAAGTATATCGAACGTTTGGGTTTCTACAACCCCAATACGAATCCTGCCACTGTCGAACTGAATTTCGACAGTGCACTTACTTGGCTGCAGAAAGGCGCTCAACCTACCGATACTTGCAGAAGTATCCTTTCGCGACAGGGTGTTCTTATGAAAAAACACCTGCTCGAGGGTGTAAAGAAAGGTGCGTTCACCACGGAAGTGGCCGAGGCGCGGTTCGACAAATGGATGCAGGAAAAGGCCGCCAAGCTCGAGGCCCGGGTTTCCGGTGCCAAGAGGGCCGAAGCCGACGTCCGCCGGGCCCGTCTGGCCGAAGAAACCAAGGTGAAGGAAGCTATGGCGCAGAAATTGGCTGAGAAGATCGCGGCGCAGAAAGCTGCCGAGGCCGAGGCCGAAGCTGCCGCCGGATCCGAAGAAGCGGCTGCGGAAGAAGCGCCCGCCGAGGCTGAGGCTGCTGCCGAAGCTGCTCCGGAAGCATAGCGGATTTCTTGCTGGAAAAAAAAAGAAGGTTCCCGTCAGAGAACCTTTTTTTTATGCCTTTTCCGGAAGAAGCCCGTCTGGAATGACGAGCGTGAGGATGCGCTGCTCCGTGTCGAGCGAGACCAGCAGATCTTCATGGAAAGGCACCAGCACTTCGTCCTCGCCGGTGCGGACGTGCAGCACGATGTTCCCGTTGAAATCTTCGATGTCGTCAAGGATACCGATGGTCTGCAGTCCGGCGTCGCGGACCGTGAACCCGGTCCATGCCGCGGCGTCTTCGCCTGCATCATAGTCATCCTGCAGATCCTCCGCCAGGCAGGAAACTTCGCAACCGAGCAGCGACCGGCAGGCCTCGGAGGCGACGTCCTCCAGTTTGAGAACCGCCGTGTTGTCGCCTGTCAGCCGGATGTCCTCAGGGAAAAACGGCACAGGCAGGCCGTCAATGTAAATAAAGACGGTCTCCAGGTCGGCGACGCTGTCGGGAAGATAGCGGGGCGATTCGAGCAGCAGGGCGCCGTCGTAGCCATGCGGCCGTGTCAGGCTGCCGAGCGGAATGTGCAGGGTGGGGTCATCCATGGGGACAAATGATATTGAACAGGTAAAGATACACAGATTCGGTGTATCGTGCATCCGCCGGCTGACTGTAGGGGAATCTTTTCCGCTTTTTTTTGGTGGTTCGCATGTAAAAATGTAGTTTTGCGCCGAAAATGCGGAAGCGCTTTTGTCGTCTGCCGCATATCGGGACCCATAGCTCAGTTGGTTAGAGCACCTGACTCATAATCAGGGAGTCGTAGGTTCAAGCCCTACTGGGTCCACCCTAGAGAAGCAGTCATTTCCGGCTGCTTTTGTTTTCTGTGAATTCTATTTCCCATGGCTGTCAGCACCCCCTTTGCACGTCCGATGTACGTCATGCTGAAACCGGCTGGCGCGGCCTGCAATCTGGCC
>JAFWVY010000057.1 GCA_017523725.1 Bacteroidales bacterium | reverse complement strand
CTGTACGGATGATGCGCAAAGTCGAGGCAATGGAAGAAACGGAGCGGACTCAAAATATCTTCCGGCCATCGATGCGTCGGGCGCTGGAGGATTCCGCGACGGGAATCATCGCCGAGTTCAAGCGCAAGTCGCCTTCGAAAGGATGGATCAGGGAGGCCGGCCGGCCCGACGTCATCCCGCCGGCATACCAGCGGAACGGTGCTGCTGCGGTCAGCATCCTCGCCGACCGCGCCTATTTCGGCGGAGGTGATGAGATGATTTCGGCCGCACGGACAGCCGGTGTCACCATCCCGGTCCTCTACAAGAATTTCGTCATCGATGCCTACCAGTTGCTGCAGGCCCGTCTTTGCAGTGCCTCCGCCGTGCTGCTCATTGCGGCGGCCCTGCCGGTGGATGCTTGCCGCCGGTTGCTGGAGGAAGCGCATCGTCTGGGCTTGGAAGTGCTGCTGGAGATGCATGGCGGCGACGATCTGGCCTATGCGCAGCTGGAGGCAGACATGTTCGGCATCAACAACCGCCATCTCGGCACATTCGAAACCGACGTCCGCCACTCCTTCCGCATGGCGGAGCATCTGCCCGCTTCAGCCTGCAAGGTCAGCGAAAGTGGCATCTCCGATCCGGTGACGGTACTGAAACTCCGTGCAGCGGGGTTCCGGGGTTTCCTCATCGGTGAATGCTTCATGCGTGCGGAAGACCCGGGCGCAGAACTCCGTCGTTTCATTGAAACCATTCAAAACGCAAAGCAATGATAGTCAAAGTCTGCGGTATGCGAGATGCCGAAAATATCCGGGCGGTTGCACGCCTGGGCGTTGACATGCTGGGGTTCATCTGCTATCCGGCCAGCAGCCGGTATGTTCCGGAGATTCCATCCCGCGGGGACGTTTTTCCCGGCGTTGTTTCCGATGGAGGCCAGGCGTTTCCGCACTTCACGGGTGTCTTTGTCGATGAAACGCCGGAGCGTATGGTCCGTCTGGCGTCTGGCCGGCTCGACTGTATCCAGTTGCACGGGCAGGAAAGTCCGGCGATGGTCGAACGGCTTCGGCGGCAGTTGACATCGGCCGGCATGCCCGGAGTGACGGTCATGAAAGCGCTGAGTATCCGTGATGCAACGGACGTTGACCGGTGGCGGGACTATGCCGGATTGGTGGACATGTTCCTTTTCGACACGAAATGTGCGGAGCATGGCGGCAGTGGCTGCCAGTTCGACTGGAATCTGCTGTCGGCCTACGACGGCGCGATTCCCTTTTTGCTCAGTGGCGGCATCGGACCGGAGGACGCCGGCCGTATCGCCCGGTTCCGGCATCCGGCCCTGGCCGGCATCGACCTGAACAGCCGTTTCGAAACCGCGCCTGCGGTGAAAGATGTCATCCTTCTGGAAAAATTTCTTCAAACATTGAAAACATATGAACAAAATTGACGAACTATTTGCGGCACAGCGCCGTACCGGCCGCAAACTGCTCTCCCTGTATTTCTGCGCCGGAAGCCCGGTACTGGAAGGGACGGCAGATGTTATCCGGACGCTTGAACGCCGGGGCATTGACATGGTCGAGGTTGGCATCCCGTTCAGCGACCCGCTGGCCGACGGTCCGGTCATCCAGCAGGCTGCCATGAAGGCGCTGGCCAACGGCATGACGCTCGCGCGTCTCTTCGACCAGCTCGAAAGCCTCCGCGGCGAGGTGAAGATGCCGCTCGTGATGATGGGTTATCTGAACGTCATCCTGCACTTCGGCATTGAGCATTTCTGCCGGCGCTGCGCCGAATGCGGCGTGTCGGGCATGATTGTTCCCGACTTGCCTTTTGCGGACTATCTGGAAGAGGTGAAACCCGTCGCCGACAAATACGGTCTCCGGGTTATCATGATGATTACTCCTGAGACGTCCGAGGACCGGGTGCGTTTCATCGATGCACACACGGACGGCTTTATCTATATGGTCAGTTCGGCAGGCATCACAGGCGGCCGGTCGCAGTTTTCGGACGATCACCTCGCATATTTCCGGCGTATCGACGCGCTGCATCTGCGGAACCAGCGGATGGTCGGATTCGGCATCAGCAACCGGCAGACCCTGCTGGCTGCGCAGACGTATGCGGCGGGTGCCATCGTCGGCAGCAAATTCGTTTCTTTGCTCGACGAAGCCGGCGGCGACGCCTCGCGCGCCTTGGACCGGCTTTTTGAGGCGCTCGAGAAATGATGTATATGTAATAAATAATTGAAGAACAGAATAATATGTCCAAAGAAAGTTATTATGTAGACGAAAGGGGATATTACGGCGAATTTGGCGGAGCCTATGTCCCTGAGATTCTGTACAAAGTGGTCGAAGACTTACGGCATGCCTATCTGCCTATCCTTGAAAGCGAGAATTTCCGGCAGACGTATCATCAACTGCTGAAAGACTATGTCGGCCGTCCTTCGCCGCTTTACTACGCCCGTCGCATGAGCGAGAAATATGGATGCCGTCTTTACCTGAAGCGCGAAGACCTGAACCACACGGGGGCGCACAAGATCAACAACACGGTCGGCCAGATTCTGCTGGCGAAACAAATGGGCAAGACGCGCGTCATTGCCGAGACAGGCGCTGGCCAGCATGGAGTGGCGACGGCTACGGTCTGCGCGTTGATGGATATGAAATGCGAGATTTTCATGGGAGCTACCGATGTGGAGCGCCAGCATACGAATGTGGAGCGCATGAAGATGCTCGGCGCGGAAGTCCATCCGGTGCGGACGGGCAACATGACACTCAGCGATGCCTGCTCGGCGGCCATCCGCGACTGGTGCTGCCATCCGGAGGACACATACTACCTTGTAGGCAGTACGATGGGGCCGCATCCGTATCCCGACATCGTGGCCCGTATGCAGAGTGTCATTTCGGAAGAGTTGAAAGTACAGCTGCTCGAAAAGGAAGGCCGGGACTATCCCGACTATCTTGTTGCCTGTGTGGGTGGTGGGTCGAATGCGGCCGGTACGGTGTACCATTATCTCGATGACAGCCGTGTCAAGATTGTGCTGGCCGAGGCCGGCGGACAGGGTGTCGATTCCGGCCGGACCGCCGCGACCATCCATCGCGGGACGGTGGGCATCCTGCACGGCAGCAAGATGCTGGTAATGCAGACACCCGACGGCCAGATCGAAGAGGCGTACACCATTTCGGCCGGCCTCGATTATCCCGGCGTTGGTCCCATGCACTGTAACATGGCCCGGAAGGGTCGGTCGAAAGTGTTGGCTATCAACGATGACGAAGCAATCCGTGCCGGTTATCTGCTCACCCGGATGGAGGGTATCATCCCTGCCATCGAGAGCGCCCATGCCGTGGCGGCGCTCGAAAAGATTCCGTTCAGGAAAGACGATGTGGTGGTGCTGACGGTCAGCGGCCGCGGCGATAAAGACGTGGAAACTTATCTTAAGAACAAACAAATGGCAGGAGAATATGGAAACTTTTAATTATCGGACGGTATCCCGGAATCTTCTCGCCGACCTGCATACCCCCGTCGGCGTTTACATGAAATTGCGCGACATATGTCCGCAGTCGGCCCTGATGGAGAGCTCCGACTATCACGAAGCCGGCAATTCCCGGTCGTTCATCGGCATCCATCCCATGGCGTCGCTGGCCGTGTCGCACGGCGTGTGCATCTGCAAATATCCTGACGGAAGCACCTCTTCCCGGCCGCTGGACGCCGGTTGGCGCATTGATGCGGCGGTGAATGCGTTCCTGAAACGCTTCGACGTGACAGGCGAAGGCGCGGAATACTTCGGGTTGTACGGCTATACTTCGTTCAACGCTGTGCGTTATTCCGAAGGCATCGCCGTCAAGGATGTCACCCTGGAGAAGAACGACGCACCGGATTTGTATTACATGCTGTACAGGGACATGGTGGTCTTCGACCATTTCAACAACCGTCTGACGCTGGTGACGCTCGAAAGTGCGGCGGAGCCGCGGGGCCGGCAGCATCTCGATACGCTGATGATGCAGATCGGTAAGGGCAACATACAACCTTACGGCTTCCGGCCGCTCGGCGACGTGACTTCCACGTTGACCGACGAGGAGCATAAGGCAAACATCCGCAAAGGCATCCGGCACTGCCTCCGCGGCGATGTCTTCCAGATTGTGCTGTCACGCCGGTTCGTGCAGAAATATGAGGGCGACGACTTCAAACTGTACCGCGCCTTGCGCAGCATCAACCCTTCGCCATATCTGTTCTACTTTGATTTCGGCGGATTCCGCATTTTCGGCTCGTCGCCCGAGACGCACTGCCGCATCGACCGTACCGGGAAGGACGGGAAGGTGTCGTACCGTGCGTATATCGATCCGATTGCGGGAACGACCGCCCGCACCGGCGATACAGAGAAAGACCGCATGGGTGCCGAGTTCCTGCGCAACGACCCCAAGGAGAACGCAGAGCATGTGATGCTGGTTGACCTGGCCCGCAACGACCTGTCACGCAACTGTCACGATGTAAAGGTCGATTTTTACAAGGATCTGCAGTATTACAGCCACGTCATTCACCTGGTTTCCCGCGTCAGCGGCGTGCTGGACGAGGGGGCGGACCCGGTCCGGACTTTTGTGGACACATTTCCGGCCGGCACTTTGTCCGGGGCGCCGAAGGTGCGCGCCATGCAGCTCATCTCCGAATACGAACCGCACAACCGCGGTGCATATGGCGGATGTATCGGATACATCGGCCTGGACGGCAGCCTCAACCAGGCGATTACCATCCGGACCTTCGTCAGCCGTAACGGCGAGCTCTGGTTCCAGGCAGGCGGCGGCATTGTCGCCGGCAGCAACGAAGAATACGAGCTGCAGGAAGTGAACAACAAACTGGGTGCGCTCCGACGGGCCATCCAACTGGCTGAAAACATGTAAAAAAGAACCACTATGAAGATTGTAATCATCGACAATTACGACAGTTTTACCTATAATCTGGCGCACCTGGTCAGGGAACTCGGCGCCGAAGTCACCGTATATCGCAACGACCGTTTCGAGATGCCGCAGATCGAGGCGTTCGACAAGATTGTGCTGAGTCCCGGCCCTGGCATTCCGTCCGAGGCGGGATTGCTGCCCGCCGTCATCCGGACGTATGCCGGCCGGAAACCGATGCTCGGCGTCTGTCTCGGGCATCAGGCCATCGGCGAGGCATTCGGCGCCCGCCTGGTCAACTTGCCCGAGGTCTTTCACGGCGTGGCGACAGTATGCGCGCAGTTCGGAACCGACCCTGTTTTCGCCGGCTGTCCGCCGCGTCTGATGGTGGGACGCTACCATTCGTGGGTGGTTTCAAAGGAGGATTTCCCTGCCGGACTGGAGGTCACCGCCGAGAGCGACGAGGGGCATATCATGGCACTCCGTCACCGTACGCTCGATATCCGCGGCCTGCAGTTTCATCCCGAAAGCGTATTGACGCCCGATGGCCGGCGAATTATTTCTAACTGGCTGAAAATGTAGGCGTAAGATTGCATTTGCAAAGCCGCTCTTTTTTCTCTCCGATTGTTGATAAAATTCCGTAGAAAAGTATTTTTTTCCTCCGTTATTCTTGGAAATATGGGTTAACTTTGTAACCAGTTAATTCGATTATTTCCCAAAACAGACAGTCCCGTGCTGACGCTTCACTGGCGGAAGATTCCGCCGGGGCTGGTATAATTTTTTTTCAGAAAGGAAGGATATTGCAATGAGAGAATTCACCATTCTTAAGCGCGACGGTACGAGCGACCGCTTTTCGCTCGACAAAATCATGAACGCCATCATCAAGGCGTTCCAGTCGGTGGACGAAGAGGTCGATCTGGCCTCCATGTCGAAGATCATCAGCCATCTGAACATTACCGACAACATCACGGTCGAAGATATCCAGAACGAAGTGGAGGAAGCGTTGATGCGCGAAGGTCACTACAAGGTGGCCAAGTCGTTCATGCTGTACCGCCAGCGTCACACCGAAGACCGTGAAACCATGGAACGCATGCGTTTTCTGTCGGACTACTGCGATGCGGCCAATGCGGCCACCGGCTCGAAGTACGACGCCAACGCCAACGTCGAGCACAAGAACATTGCCACGCTTATCGGCGAATTGCCCAAGGCGAGCTTTATCCGGCTCAACCGCCGTCTGCTCACTGAGCGCATCAAGAAGATGTACGGCAAGGAGTTGGCAGCCGAGTACCTCGACAAACTGTCCAACCATTTCATTTACAAGAACGACGAGACCTCACTTGCCAATTACTGCGCATCGATCACCATGTATCCGTGGCTGATCGGCGGCACAATCTCCATCGGCGGGAACTCCACGGCGCCCACCAACCTCAAGTCGTTCTGCGGCGGTTTCGTCAACATGGTGTTCATGGTGTCGAGCATGCTCAGCGGCGCGTGCGCCACGCCCGAATTCCTCATGTATCTCAACTATTTCATTGCACTGGAATACGGCAAGGATTACTGGAAGGATCCCGACCGCATCGTGGACCTTTCGGTGAAACAGCGTACGGTGGACAAGATGATTACCGACTGTTTCGAGCAGGTCGTGTATTCCATCAACCAGCCGACGGGCGCGCGCAACTACCAGGCCGTGTTCTGGAACATCGCCTATTACGACCGGTACTATTTCGAGAGCATTTTCGGCAACTTCTATTTCCCGGACGGCTCGCAGCCCGACTGGGACGGCTTGTCCTGGCTTCAGAAGCGTTTCATGAAATGGTTCAACCGCGAACGCACCAAGACGGTGCTCACGTTCCCCGTGGAGACCATGGCGCTGCTGACCAAGGATGGTGACGTCATAGACAAGGAGTGGGGCGATTTTACGGCTGAAATGTATGCCGAAGGCCATTCGTTCTTCACCTATATGAGTGACAATGCCGACTCGCTCAGTTCTTGCTGCCGGCTGCGCAACGAAATCCAGGACAACGGATTCAGCTACACCCTCGGAGCCGGCGGCGTCTCGACAGGTTCGAAGAGCGTGCTGACCATCAACCTCAACCGATGCATCCAGTATGCCGTCAACCACAAGATGGACTACAAGGAATATCTGTCGGAGATTATCGACCTCTGTCACAAGGTGCAGCTGGCCTATAACGAGAACCTCAAGGAACTCCAGGCGCACGGTATGCTTCCGCTGTTCGACGCGGGCTATATCAGCATCGGTCGCCAGTATCTCACCCTCGGTGTCAACGGCCTGGTTGAGGCGGCGGAATTCATGGGGCTGAAGATTGACGACAACCCCGAATATCTGGCTTTTGTGCAGGGGGTTCTCGGTTTGGTGGAGAAATACAACAAGATGTACCGGAGCAAGGATATCCTGTTCAACTGCGAGATGATTCCCGCCGAGAACGTTGGCGTGAAACATGCCAAGTGGGACCGTGAGGGCGGCTATTTCGTACCTCGCGACTGCTACAACAGCTACTTCTACGTTGTCGAGGACGATTCGCTCAACATCATCGACAAGTTCCGTCTGCACGGCGCGCCTTACATCGAGCACCTCACCGGCGGATCTGCGCTGCACATGAACCTCGAGGAGCATCTGTCCAAGCAGCAATACCGCCAGTTGCTCCGCGTGGCGGCTGCGGAAGGGTGCAATTACTTTACGTTCAACATTCCCAACACCATCTGCAACGACTGCGGCCACATCGACAAGCGTTACCTGAAGGAATGTCCGAAATGCCATTCCAAGAATATCGATTACATGACGCGCATCATTGGTTATCTTAAACGTGTGAGCAATTTCTCGGAGCCGCGCCAGGAGGAGGCCCACCGCAGGTATTACGCGGGTCCTGAGAAATATCAGGCCACGGCGTGATGCCGTCGGATGCGGATCTACACCGAGGAGAATAACAGATGTTGAAATATGTCAATACGGGCGTCGTTCTTCAGGAGATTCCCGACGAAGTGACGCTTGCCATCAATATTGCCAACTGTCCGTGTCGCTGTCCCGGCTGTCACAGTAAGTACCTGTGGGAGGATATCGGTGAGCCGTTGACCACCGAAGTCCTTGATGCCCTCGTTCAGCAGTATGGGGAAGACATCACATGTGTCGCCTTCATGGGCGGTGATCGCGAACCGGAATATGTCAATGCGCTGGCTCATTACATGAAGTCGGCACATCCGCGTTTCCATGTGGCGTGGTACAGCGGTCGGCAGCGCATTCCGCGCACCGTGAACCGCTCTGATTTCGACTACATCAAGCTGGGACCCTACATCGCCCATCTCGGCACGCTGCGCGACAGAACCACCAACCAGCGGCTGTACAAACGGGTGTCCGGGGAGGAGTTTGCGGATATTACGGCAAAATTCTGGGAGTGACCGGCCACAGGACGATTGGGAAGTTTTTTTTGTTATATTTGCAAGACCTTCCGTTTCAGGCATTCGCGATACGTTCCGAGATATCTTCGGGGCGGCGGGTGATTTGTCGGCGGGACGGAGGCATTGCACATTAAATAATATAGCAGCATGGCAGCGGTATCAGGAGAATTCTATCTCTACAACACGGGTAAGTCGTACCGGATCCTGGATTTGGATTTCGATACGTATGTCGAGACGGACGATTTGGGACGTCCGGCATCCAGGGTGCGCGGCGCCCGGATTATCTGCACCATCGTGACTCCGAAATCCTCCGACCCCGATTTGTACGAGTGGCTTTCATCGGGCGCGATGAAGAACGGGTACATCCTCTTTACGCCGGAAAACTATCGGAGTTCCTCGTATTCCGTAGGGCGTGTCATCGATTTTGAGAATGCCTACTGCATCAGCATCCGCGAATATTTCAACTGCTCCAGTACGGGCCAGATGTGTCTGCAGTTCACCATCCAGCCAGGCATTGTCCGTCCGGCGCGGACGGTCACGTCGAAAGGCGGTACTTATTCGGGAGTAAAGGACGATCCGTCGTCGCTGATCATGTTCCCGATACCTAAATCGGGCGGTGCATAGACCGTCCGGGCCATTTAAAAATGGTCCGCCCCGGAGACTAACATTTTGAATCATATTGCGTTGTCCTTTTCCGCCAAAAAAACTTCGAAAAAAAGTTGGAAAAAGTTTGGCGGGAATAAAAAAGGGCGTACATTTGCACCCGCTTTCGCAAGGGACACGTCCCTGCGGGGAGCAGGCCGGGGG
>JAFWVY010000007.1 GCA_017523725.1 Bacteroidales bacterium | reverse complement strand
TGCAGACAGGCTCTTGTTGGCGCGGAGACAGTCGTACAGATACAGCTTGGAAAGCTTGCGGACCGTTTCTTCGTGAAACTCGCGGGCCGACGGTGCCTTGTGGAAATACAGGTAACCGCCGAAAATCTCGTCGGCGCCTTCGCCCGAAAGCACCATCTTGATACCCATCGACTTGATGACGCGGGCCAGCAGGTACATCGGCGTGGAGGCCCGGACAGTGGTCACATCGTAGGTCTCGATGAAATAGATGACATCGCGGAGCGCATCCAGCCCCTCCTGAATGGTGTAGTTGATTTCGTGGTGCACGGTGCCGATGTGGTCGGCCACCAGCCGGGCCTTCGCCAGGTCGGGCGCGCCCTTCAGTCCCACGGCGAAACTGTGCAGCCGCGGCCAGTAAGCCCGGCTGCGGCCGTCGTCCTCGATGCGGTTCTCCGAATAACGCTCGGCGATGGCGGAAATGACACTGCTGTCGAGACCGCCCGAAAGCAGCACGCCATACGGCACGTCCGACATCAGCTGACGCTTCACGGCCGCCCGCAGCGCCTGCCGGATATCCTCGCTGTTGGCGGGAACCGGCCGGAATGCCCCATAGTCGAACCAGTCGCGGTGGTACCAGCGTTTCAGACCCGGCTCAAGGCTCCAGTAATAATGACCCGGCAGGAAAGGCTCGTAACGGTCGCACTGACCTTCGAGCGCCTTCAGTTCGCTGGCCACATAGACCTTGCCGTTACGGTCATAGCCGATGTAAAGCGGAATCACACCGATGGGATCGCGGGCGATGAGGAACGCGTCGCGCGCCTCGTCGTATAATGCAAAGGCAAAGATGCCGCTGATGTCTTCGAGAAAATCAATTCCTTTTTCGCGATAGAGTGCCAAAATGACCTCACAGTCGCTTTTCGTCTGGAACTGATAGGTGCCGCCCATACGGTTCCTGATTTCCTGGTGGTTGTATATCTCTCCATTGACCGCAAGCACCTGCTGCCGGTCGGGCGAGAACAGAGGCTGTCCGCCACTCTCCGGATCGACGATGCTCAGTCGTTCGTGCGTCAGGATGGCCGAGCGGCCGCAATAAATGCCGCTCCAGTCGGGACCGCGATGACGGATTTTCTGACTCATCCGCAAGGCTTTCTGCCGCAAGGCTTCGGTCTGTCGCCCGATATTGAAGATGCATGCAATTCCACACATAACTGTCTGTTTTTTTTTGAAAGGTTATTCCACAGTGACCGATTTGGCAAGGTTCCGCGGCTGGTCCACATCCTTGCCCTTGCAGACAGCCACATGGTAGGCCAGCAGTTGCAGCGGGACGGTGGTCAGCAGCGGTTCCAGACATTCCAGGGTGTCGGGCAGCACGATGACCTCGTCGGCCAGCTGTGTCATGGCGGTATCCCCTTCGGAGACCAGCGCGATGACACGTCCCTTGCGCGCCTTGATTTCCTGGACATTCGACAAGACTTTCTCGTACATGCCGTTGTGCGTGGCGATCACCACCACCGGCATGTCGGAGTCGATGAGGGCGATGGGGCCGTGCTTCATTTCCGCGGCCGGATAGCCCTCTGCATGTATATAGCTGATTTCTTTTAATTTAAGTGCTCCTTCAAGTGCTACAGGATAGCTGTATCCACGGCCCAGATAAAGGAAATTGTGCGCGTAGGTGAACGTCCGGCTCAAGTCGGCGATGCGGTCGTTCTGCTGCAGCACCGCCCGGATCTTGCCGGGAATCTCCGTCAGTTCGTGGACCACCTCACGGTATTCTTCATCGCCGATGGTACCCAGTTCCTTGCCCAGTGCCAACGCCAGCATGGTGAGCATCATCACCTGGCCAGTGAATGCCTTGGTGTAGGCCACACCGATTTCGGGCCCCACATGGATGTAAGAACCGGTATGCGTGGCCCGCGGGATGCTCGAACCCACTGCGTTACAGATACCGTAGATAAAGGCGCCCTTGCTTCTGGCCAGTTCCACGGCCGCCAGCGTGTCGGCCGTCTCGCCGCTCTGCGAAATGGCAATCACCACGTCATCCTTGCGGACAACCGGATCGCGGTAGCGGAACTCGGACGCATATTCCACTTCCACCGGAATGCGGCAGAAATGTTCGATGGTCTGCTTGCCGATCAGACCGGCATGCCACGACGTACCGCAAGCCACGATAATCATCCGCCGGGCCGCCAGCAACTGTTTCTTGAAATCGATGACGGCGCTCAGCGTAATCTGGTCGGCCTCCACATTGATACGGCCGCGCATGCAGTTGAGCAGACATTCGGGCTGCTCGAGAATCTCCTTCAGCATAAAGTGCGGGTATCCGCCCTTTTCGATCTGGCCCAGCGACAAGTCGAGGGTCTCGATCTCGGGCGAAAGCGGCTTGTTGTAGATGTTCACCACCTTCAGCGGTGCACCGCGCTTCAGTACGGCGATATTCTCGTCTTCGAGATAGACCACCTTGTCGGTGTATTCTATGATGGGGCTGGCATCGCTGCCCAGGAAGAATTCGCCGTCACCGATGCCGACCACCAGCGGACTCTGCTTGCGCGAAGCGATGATCGTGTCGGGATGCCGCCGGTCCACGATGGCAATCGCATAGGCGCCGATGACCTCGTGCATCACAATCTGCACCGCCGTCAGCAGATCCAGCCCCTTGGTCGTCATCACATACTCGACAAACTGCACCACCACCTCCGTATCGGTGTCGCTCTGGAATTTCACCCCTTTCTGCATCAGCCGCTTCTTCAAGTCGGCGTAGTTCTCGATGATGCCGTTGTGGATGATGGCCAGATTCATCGACGAAGAGTAATGGGGATGCGCGTTCCGCGTGGACGGTTCGCCGTGCGTGGCCCACCGCGTATGGGCGATGCCGACGGAGCCGCCCGTGTCTTTTCCGGCACAGAAAGCCTCCAGTTCGTTCACTTTGCCCCGGGTCTTGTACACGTTCAGCGCGCCGTCGTCACCGATGAGGGCGACACCAGCGCTGTCATAACCGCGGTATTCCAGCCGTTTCAGTCCCTTCAGAAGAATGGGATATGCCTCGCGCGATCCTACATAACCTACTATTCCACACATAATTCACTTTTTTCGGATTGATACTTGGCCGCCGTTCCGACAAAATCCATGAAGAGCGGGTGCGGATGGAGCACCGAGCTCTGGTATTCCGGGTGGAACTGCGTACCAATGTACCAGCGAAGTTCGGGAATTTCGACGATTTCGACAAGGTTTGCGTCCGGACAACGTCCAGTACCGAGCATTCCGTTTTTTTCGTACGCATCGGCATAGCGGTTGTTGAATTCGTAGCGGTGCCGGTGGCGCTCTCCGGTGGTCCTGGCACCATAGATCTGCTCCACCCGGCTGCCGGGACGCAAGTCGCACGGATAGAGGCCGAGACGCATGGTGCCGCCCTTGTCGCTGACGTTCTGCTGCGAGGCGTCAAGGTCAATGACCGGATGTGTCGTATCGGGATTCATCTCCGTGCTGTCGGCATCTGCAAAACCCAGCACATCCCGGCCGAACTCGATGACCATCATCTGCATGCCGAGGCAGATGCCAAAGCAGGGTATGTCCTTTTCGCGGGCATACCGCGCAGCCAGGATCTTGCCTTCGATGCCGCGTACCCCGAATCCGGGACAGATGACAATCCCGTCCTCACCAGACAGTTTTTCCTCGATATTCTCCGGCGTGAGGAATTCGGAATTGATGAACGTGATCTTCATTTTGCGGTGGTGGTAAGTGGCCGCATGCGACAGACTCTCGCTGATGCTCTTGTAGGCATCCTGCAGGTCGTACTTACCCACCAGCCCGATCCGGACCTCCTTCTCCGCCGTCCGTTGCAGTTCGAGAAAACGGTTCCACGGCCCCAGGTCGGGCATCTCCCCCACAGGAATCCCCATTTTGCGGAGAATGGCCGCATCGAGTCCCTGACGCTGCATGTTCACCGGAATCTCGTAGATGCTCGGCAGGTCCTCGCTCTGGATGACACATTCCAGATCGACGTTGCAGAAACCGGCCACTTTCTGCCGCAGCTGGTCGCTCAGATGCCGCTCCGTACGCAGGATGAGAATGTCCGGCTGCAACCCGTTGCCCAGCATCTCCTTGACGCTGTGCTGCGTCGGTTTGGTCTTCAGTTCGTCGGCCACGCGCAGGTACGGCACATACGTCAGGTGTACGCAGACCACGTCGCGCCCCATCTCCCACTTGAGCTGGCGGATGGCCTCCAGATACGGGGCACTCTCGATGTCGCCGATGGTGCCGCCGATCTCGGTGATTACGAAATCGTGGGCGTCGTGTTCACCGAGATATTTGATGCAGGCCTTGATCTCGTCGGTGATGTGCGGCACCACCTGGATGGTTTTGCCCAGATAGTCGCCGTGCCGTTCCTTGTCGATGACCTGTTTGTAAATACGTCCTGTCGTCATGGAATTGGCCCGCGTCGTACGGATACCCGTAAAGCGCTCGTAATGGCCAAGGTCCAGGTCGGTTTCCATGCCGTCGGCCGTCACGTAGCACTCCCCGTGCTCATACGGGTTCAGCGTTCCGGGATCGATGTTGATGTAGGGATCGAACTTCTGTATCGTAATCTTGTAGCCGCGGGCCTGCAGCAGTTTGCCGATACTGGCCGAGATGATGCCCTTGCCCAGAGAGGACACCACACCGCCGGTGACGAATATGTATTTGGTATCGCGCATGATGGATCGGCCGTTTGCGTTAATCATCTTTCGTTCTGCTTTTTATTTTTCACTATGCCCTTTCTGCCTGATATGCTCCTCGTATTCGGCCAGCTCGCGTTCGTCAATGTGCGCCAGTCCATAGTGTTCGTCGTGCTGCGAGAAGTCGAGTCCGACCTTTTCACTGAAAGCCGACACACGCATGGGAATGAGACTGTCGACAAGCTTGTAGCCCAGCCAGCTCATGCCAAAGGTATAGACAAAGACGATGACGATGGCCAGCAGATGGAAGAGGAAAACCACCACGCCGTCCCAGGTACCCGCAATGAGTCCTTCCTGGATAAAGACACCCGTCAGTATGGTGCCGAAAATACCGCCCGTACCGTGGGTCGGGAACACGTCGAGCGCATCGTCAATGCTGGTATGCGAACGCCAATAGACGGCGATGTTACAAATCAGCGTAATGACGAAAGCTATAAAAATACTCTGACCTACCGTTACATAGCCTGCCGATGGCGTGATGGCGACCAAGCCGACCACACAGCCCACGGCTGCTCCCATCGCAGAAGGTTTGCGACCCCGCAGGCAGTCGAAGAATATCCAGGTCATCATCGCGGTGGCCGATGCGGTGTTCGTATTCAGGAACGCCTTGACGGCCTGCCCGTCGGCATGCAGCGAAGAACCCGCATTGAAACCGAACCAGCCCAGCCAGAGCATGGCGGCACCCAGTAAAACAAACGGGATATTGGCCGGTTCGCTCTTCTCCGTGCTCCGGCGGCCCAGGTAGATGGCACCTGCGAGGGCTGCAATACCCGATGAGGCATGCACCACAATACCGCCCGCGAAGTCCACCACGCCCCAGCGCATGAACAGGCCTTCGGGATGCCATGTCATGTGGGCCAGCGGACAATAGATGAGGAAGAAGAAGAACATCATGAAAAACATATAAGCCGAGAATCTGACCCGTTCGGCAAACGAGCCCGTGATAAGCGACGGCGTGATGATGGCGAACTTCATCTGAAACAGGGCAAACAGAGCCAGCGGAATAGAGGCGCCGCCCAGAATAGTCCCTGCCGGCGTGGTATAGACCGCCCCGCCCACGTTCCGGAACATGGCGAAAGTGGA
>JAFWVY010000006.1 GCA_017523725.1 Bacteroidales bacterium | reverse complement strand
ATGGCAGCCGATGTCAAGCAGCCTGTTTGTACGTTCGTATTCTTCCCGCTCTTCTCCGGCGAGATAGCTGTCAATGTGGTCGCCGTTGACATACACGGCAACCGAGTCCGCCATATAATGGGTAACACTCGCGTACTCGTTCTTGAACGCACTGATAAAACTGTGGTTGCCGATGATACATACAAAAATTCCGAACAGCAGCAGAAGGCTGACAAGACCGCCGATCACATTCATCGACATGTTGGACCGCTTTTTTTCGAGCCTGTTCATCCCGGCACCATACTTTCCTGTTATTTAGATTCCCGCACGGACCGATCTTTGTTTTCGCCCCGGCTGATGGATTTTGTCCGAATGCTGTTTTTTCGAATTATAACATGCCGCCGGCCCGATTTCAATGAACCGGTTGATTTGTCAGCCTGCCCACTCCCCGCCGGTTCGGAACCGGTTCCTCCGCACACCGCATCAGAAACGGGCTGCCTCAGGAAGAGGCAGCCCGCAGTTTTATTTTTCCTGTTCAGTCGTCGAGGTCTTCGAACGCCGCTTTCAGGCGGCCCATCGCCTCTTCCACGACCGAGCGCGGCGTGGCAAGGTTGAAGCGCTCGAAGAGTGCGGTCTCCGGGCCGAAGATGGCGCCGGCATCCAGCCAGAGTCTGGCCCTGTCCAGAATCCGGCTCTCCAGCTCGTCCTGCGTGATGCCGTAACCGGAGAAGTCCACCCAGAGCAGATAGGTTCCGTCAGGTTCCACAACCTTTGCCCTTGGCAGGTTCTGCGCGATAAAGTCACTGACGTAGCGAACATTGCCGTAGATATACTCCACCAGTGCGTCGACCCACTCAGCGCCCAGATTGTAGCAGGCAATCAGCGCCGCCTGACCCATGACGTTGGCCTGACTGTAACCGGCCTCGCGGTTCGCCCTGCGGTATTTCGCCCGGAGTGTCTCGTCCGGGATAACGATGGTGGCAGACTGGAGTCCCGCGATGTTGAAGGTCTTTCCGGGCGAGCTGTAGAAGGCCAGGTTCTTCCGGTATTTCTCATCCAGACACATGCAGCTGAAAAATTGATGCCCCGGAAAGATGAAATCGCTGTGAATTTCGTCCACCATCAGGATCGTTCTGTTTTCCAGACAGAGGTCCGCGACTTTTGTCACTTCCTCCTCGGTCCACACCCGTCCGACCGGGTTGTGCGGGCTGCAGAAGATCAGGGCTTTCACCTGCTCCTCCTTCAGCTTGCGCGCCATATCCTCAAAGTCGATGGTATAGCGCCCGTCCTCGTAATGCAGCTGGCAGTTTACAAGCTTCCGGCCGTTGTTGCGGATGGCCTCGCTGAAGGGATAGTAGACCGGCTGCATGACCATAACGCTGTCTCCGGGCCGGGTGAAAGCCTGGATGCTGACGTGGATGGCATAGACCAGGCACGCGCCGAGCGTGACCCACTCCGGATCCACCGTGAAGCCGTAGCGCGTGGAGTACCAGTGGTTCAGCGCCTCGAAATAATCGTCCAGCGGATCCGTATAACCGAAGATGCCGTGGTCGACCCGCTTGTGAAGCTCGGCCAGAATCTCATCGGGAAGCCGGAAGTCCATATCCGCCACCCACATGGGGAGCAGATCGTCCCGGCCTTTCCGCTTCATGCCGAAATCGTATTT
>JAFWVY010000056.1 GCA_017523725.1 Bacteroidales bacterium | reverse complement strand
TTCAGGAATGATTTTTGATTTAAAGCTTTCTTTATCTTTATAACCTTCTAATTTACCTTCAACATAATAAATAGATTCATTACTATTCGGAGTAATTACTATTTCAGTAACTTTATCATTTTTTACCCTCGCCGATGAGGCGCTCGATTTCATCTATGACGGCATTGTATTTCTCCCGCTTGGTCTTGTAGATGATGTCGGCATAGTCCGTGCGGATGACCGGCCGGTTGGTCGGGATGACCACCACGTCCAGCTTGTAGATGTTCCAGAATTCGCCCGCTTCCGTTTCGGCCGTACCGGTCATGCCGGCCAGCTTGTGGTACATGCGGAAGTAGTTCTGCAGGGTGATGGTGGCGAACGTCTGCGTTGCCGCCTCGACCTTGACCCGCTCCTTGGCCTCGATGGCCTGGTGCAGGCCGTCGGAGTAGCGGCGGCCTTCCATGATACGGCCCGTCTGCTCGTCCACGATCATCACTTTGTTGTCGACCACCACATATTCGTCGTCGCGTTCGAACAGCGTGTATGCCTTGAGCAACTGGTTCACCGTATGTACGCGTTCCGACTTGACCGTGTAGTTCTGGATCATGTCCGCCTTGCGTTCGGCTTTTTCTTCTTTGGAAAGATCCGCTTTTTCCAGGTCGGCTACCTCGCTGCCGATGTCGGGCAGGATGAAGAAGTTCGGGTCCTCCGACTTGCCGGTCAGGATCTCGATACCCTTGTCGGTCAGCTCCACCGCATTGTTCTTTTCGTCAATGATGAAGAAAAGCGGGTCGGTGGCGATATGCATGTTCTTGTTGTTCTCCTGCATGTAGAAGCCTTCCGTCTTGAGCAACAGCTGTTTCATGCCTTGCTCCGACAGGAACTTGATGAGCGGCTTGTTCTTTGGCAGACCCTTGTAGGCCCTGAGCAGCAACAGACCGCCCTGTTCCATGTCACCCTTGGCGATGAGCGACTTGGCCTCGGCCAGCACCTGCGACACCAGCCGTCGCTGTTCTTCCACGAGCTGTTCCACCCGCGGCTTGTATTCGTCGAACATCTGGTTCTCGCCGCGCGGCACCGGGCCGGAAATGATGAGCGGGGTCCGGGCGTCGTCTATGAGCACCGAGTCCACCTCGTCCACAATGGCATAATGATGCTGCCGCTGGACCAGGTCTTCGGGCGACGAAGCGATGCCGCTGTTGTCGCGCAGATAGTCGAAACCGAATTCGTTGTTCGTACCGAACGTGATGTCGGCCAGATAGGCCTTGCGGCGCTCGGGCGAGCTGGGCTGGTGTTTGTCGATGCAGTCGACCGAGAGGCCGTGGAATTCGTAGATGGGGCCCATCCACTCGGAGTCACGCTTGGCCAGATAGTCGTTCACGGTCACCACATGTACGCCGCGGCCGGAAAGGGCATTGAGGAAGACCGGCAGCGTCGCCACCAGCGTCTTTCCTTCACCGGTCGCCATCTCGGCAATCTTGCCCTGGTGCAGCACCACGCCGCCGAAAAGCTGCACATCGTAATGCACCATGTCCCAGACAATCTCATTGCCGCCGGCCACCCAGTGGTTCAGATATACCGCCTTGTCGCCCTCGATGAGCACGTTGCTCTTGCGGGCCGCCAGATTGCGGTCGAAATCGTTGGCCGTCACCTCCACGCGTTCGTTTTCCTTGAAGCGACGGGCCGTCTCCTTGACGATGCTGAACGCCGTCGGCAGGATCTCGTTCAGTGCAGTCTCGATCTTTTCGAGGATGCCTTTCTCCAGCGTGTCGATCTGTTTGTACACCCGTTCCGTCTCCTCGACAGAGGCGTTGACGGCCGCGGCGCGCAGCGAGGCGATCTGGGCCTCGTCGTCCGCGATACGCTGCCTGACCAGATTCCGGATGCGGTCGGTTTCCGCCCGCAGGGCGTCATTGTCGAGCAGTTTCACCCGCTCGTATTCTTGTTTTACTTTCTCGACAACAGGCTGTATCTCACGCATGTCGCGCAGTGCTTTGTTGCCGAAGATGGAGGATATTATTTTGCTGAAATTCATAAGGTTGTCTTGATTAATTAAAAGCAGTCCCGCCGCAAGTGTCCGTCATGTGCCGGCCGGCGGCGGACGACAAAGGTAGTTAAAAAAAACAAGTCGGCGCAATGTATATTGCAAGAAGTATTTTCCGTACATTTGCGCAAATTAGATTCCGGAAGACGTGGCAGAAAATTACATTGTATCGGCGCGCAAATACCGTCCGCAGACGTTCAGTTCCGTGGTGGGGCAGACTTCCATCACCGAAACGCTCAAGAATGCCATCCGTACGGGGAAGGTCGCGCAGTCGTACCTTTTCTGCGGTCCGCGCGGGGTGGGGAAGACCACCTGCGCCCGCATCCTGGCCAAGACGCTCAACTGTTTCAACAGGACCGACGATGTCGAGGCCTGCAACGTCTGCGAATCGTGCCTCTCGTTCCTCGAACAGCGTTCGTTCAACATCCACGAACTCGACGCGGCTTCGAACAATTCGGTGGACGACATCCGGCAGCTTTGCGAGCAGGTGCACATCCCTCCGCAGGTGGGCCGGTACAGCATCTATATCATCGATGAAGTCCACATGCTGTCCACGCAGGCTTTCAACGCCTTCCTGAAGACGCTCGAAGAACCGCCCGCGCATGCCATCTTCATCTTCGCCACCACGGAGAAGCACAAGATCCTCTCGACCATCCTGTCGCGCTGCCAGATTTTCGACTTCAACCGGATCCGCATCCAGGACATCGTGCAGCACCTTGGCAAGATTGCCGATGAGGAGGGAATCCACTACGAGCCCGAAGCGCTTCACGTCATTGCCGAGAAAGCCGACGGCGGCATGCGCGATGCGCTGTCGATCTTCGACCAGATGGCGACGTTCTGCAACGGCGAGGTTACTTACCGGGATGTCATCGCCAACCTCAACGTGCTCGATTATGCCTATTTCTTTCGCGTAACCGATGCCTGTTTGCAGGGAAACTTTGCACAGTGTCTTCTAATATTCAAGGAAATAACCGATTACGGGTTTGATGGCCGCCTGTTTATCAACGGACTGGCCGACCACTTCCGGAACCTGTTGGTGTCGAAGGATGCCGCCACGGTGCAGCTGCTCGAGGTGGTGGACAGCGTCCGGGCGCAGTATGCGGCGCAGGCTGCCCAGTGCAGCGAGGCGTTTCTGTTCGCGGCCCTCGACATCTGCCAGGCCTGCGATGCAGCCTACAAGACGAGCCGGAACCAGCGGCTGTCGGTCGAGCTGGCGCTCATCAAACTGGCGAACCTGACACGTGGCGCATCCCAGCCGGCATCGTCTGCATCCGCGCTGCCGGACACGGCGGCTACACAGGCACAGCAAGCCGCCTATACGCCGGTGACGCCTGCGCCGGCAGTGCCGGTGGCCACGGCGACATCCCCCGCGCCGCTTCCGCCGCAGCGAACGGCAGGGGAGACGTCCGGCGCCGCTTCCGTCGCTCCGCAATCCGAACGGCGTACGGCACCTGCGACGAAAACTGAACCGGTTTCGCAGCAACCCGTCAACCAGCCCCCTGCTGCGGTGACGCCGACTTCTCCGGTTTCCCAACAGCCGGCAGTGGTGACGCCCGAAACACCGCCCATGACGGCATCCGCCCAACCGGCAGAGACGCCGGCTTCTGCAGCGTCCAAGCAGTCTGCTCCGGCATCGGGGACATCTGTTCCAGAGCAAAAAACGACACCGCGCCGCACCTCCGGATTCTCCATCAAGGCGGCCCTGGCCGATGCAGGCCAGACCGTGACGGCGGAGCAACCGGCCCCGCAGCAGCCCCGCTCCGGATTCGCCTTCGTCAATGCGGCACCCGAAACCAAATGGCCATTTACGGCGGAGAACCTCAGCAAGGCATGGGCCGACTTCGCGGCCGGCATCGAGGCGTCCGAACCGCGCCTGAGTTCCGCCCTCGCGCTTTACACGCCCGAACTGGACGCTGAAGGCTGCATCGTATGCCGCCTGCCGCACCGGCAGATGGCCGACGACGTGAAAGGCCTCCTGGCCGACCTTCGGATTTATCTCGACAAAACACTGGAAAACAAAGAAATAAACATCAGATTCGACGTCGACGACACGCTGGTTGCGAGTGGAACGAAATACATCACCACCGCCGATAAACTGCGTGCGCTGACGGCAAAGAACCCCGTTCTGCGGGACTTGCAGGACGCCTTCACTCTCGAATTGGAATAAAATGAAAAAGATTGTCCTTACAGGTATCTGCCAGATGGAACCCGTCGAAGCACCCGTTCCTGAAATCCGGCAGCCAGACGAAGTGTTGATACGCATGAAGGCCGTGGGTGTCTGCGGCTCGGACGTGCATTACTACGACTCCGGCAAGATTGGCAGCCAGGTGGTGCAGTACCCCTTCGCCGTCGGACACGAAGGGGCCGGACAGATCGAAGCTGTCGGCAGCGGTGTCAAACGCCTGCGTCCGGGCGACCGGGTGGCCATCGATCCGGCCATGCCGTGTTTCGGCTGCGACCAGTGCCGTGCCGGCCGTTTCCATACATGCCGCCACATGCGTTTCCTGGGCTGCCCCGGTCAGGCCGAAGGGTGCCTCGCGGAATACATCGTCATGCCGGAATCGTCGTGCTTCCCCATTTCGGACCGGCTCACCTATGAGCAGGCTTCCGTGTCCGAGCCGCTGGCCATCGGCGTTTATGCCGTCCAGTTGTCCGGTGTCCGGCCGGGGCAGACCATCTGCATCCTGGGATCCGGCCCCATCGGCATGAGCGTGCTCGCCGCCGCGCGCGCCATCGGTGTAGAGCAAGTCTATGTCACCGACAAAATCCCCGAAAGGCTCGCCCTGGCCCGTCTTTCCGGCGCGACCTGGACCGGCGACGCCAACGATCCGCACCTGACAGAGCAGATGCTCGATACTTGTCCGCAGCCCGACTTCGTGTTTGAATGCTGTGGCAGCCAGGACGCGCTCGACAGCGCCATACGGCTGCTGGTGCCTGGCGGAAAGCTCATGATCATCGGCATCCCGCCGTTCAGCCGTTTCTCTTTCGATGTCGACTCGATGCGCCGCAAGGAAATCGCCATTCAGAACGTGCGTCGCCAGAATGGATGCACGGGCAAGACCATTGAACTGCTCGAACAGGGTCTGATTAAAGTGGACCACTGGATTACGCACCGTTTTCCGCTCGAACGCACACAGGAAGCCTTCGAGATGGTGTCGCACTACCGGGACGGGGTGCTCAAAGCCATGATCATGTGTTAATTTTTACCTGCCGGGAAGGCGTTGCGCCGAAAAAAAAGCTATCTTCGCAAGTTCTTTTAAAAAACCACTTTTTACTATATGAAAACAGACATATTACTTGGTTTGCAATGGGGCGACGAAGGCAAGGGGAAAGCCGTTGACTACCTGACTCCCGCCTATGACGTCATCGCCCGTTTCCAGGGAGGACCGAACGCCGGCCACTCGCTGGAATTCAATCAGGTCAAGCATGTGCTCCATACCATTCCCTCCGGTATTTTCCATGCCGGAAAACTCAACATCATCGGTAACGGTGTCGTCATCGACCCGATTATTTTCCAGTCGGAAATCGATGGCCTGAAACCCCACGGGGTGGATTTCTCCAAGTTGCTCATCTCGAAGAAGGCACACCTTATTCTGCCGACGCACCGGTTGCTGGACGCCGCCATGGAGGCTGCCAAGGGCAAGTCGAAGATCGGTTCTACGCTCAAGGGCATCGGCCCGACATATACCGACAAAACGGCGCGTCACGGCCTGCGTGTAGGCGACATCTTCCTTCCGACCTTCCAGGCACGCTATGAGCGTCTGCTCGAAAAACATGCCGCTTCGCTGAAACAACTCGGCTATACTGGTGACATACGCGCTGACGAAGCCCGCTGGATGGAGGCGGTGGCGTTCATGCGCCAGTTCCGTTGCATCGACAGCGAGTACGAAATCAATGCGCTGCTGGATGCCGGCCGTTCGGTGCTGGCCGAAGGCGCCCAGGGTACGATGCTCGACGTCGATTTCGGCTCGTATCCTTTTGTTACTTCTTCGAATACCATCTGCGCAGGGGCCTGTACGGGGCTCGGGCTGGCGCCTTCGCGTATCGGCAAGGTTTACGGCATTGTCAAGGCATACTGCACCCGGGTGGGCAGCGGACCGTTTCCGACGGAGCTCTTCGATGCCACGGGCGATGAACTGCGCAACAAAGGCGGCGAGTTCGGCGCTACGACCGGACGGCCGCGCCGCTGCGGATGGCTGGACATTCCGGCGCTGAAATACTCGGTCATGGTCAATGGCGTTACTTCCATGATTATGACCAAGCCTGACGTGCTTTCCGGTTTTGACACCATCAAGGTCTGCACTTCCTACATGGTGAACGGCGTGGAGACCGACCGTATTCCTTACGACGTCGAAGCCGTCGTCGAACCGGTCTATACCGAGTTCCCCGGCTGGAAAGAAGACATCTCCAAGGTCCGTTCGTATGACGACCTGCCGAAGGCTCTGCGCGACTATGTGCAGTTCATCGAAAAGGCCGTCGGCGTACCGTTCGAGATTGTCTCGGTGGGCCCCGACCGGACGGCCACGCTGGTCAAGGCATAGGGGAAGGGGGCGCCTGCCGCCATGTCCCGCATTATATTCCATATTGATGTCAATTCGGCGTTCCTTTCGTGGAACGCAGTAAAGATGGTGTCCGGCGGAGAACCGGACATCCGGCTGGTGCCGTCGGTGGTGTCGGGCGATCCGGCCGACCGTCGGAGCATTGTGACAGCTGCCTCTATGCCGGCAAAGAAACTGGGCATCAAAACAGCCGAACCGCTCAGCTCGGCACTCCGGAAATGCCCTGACCTGGTGGTGGTACGGGGCGACTGGGAATGGTACAAGCGCTGTTCAGCGGCCTTCGTGGAGATATGCCGCAGATATTCTCCAGTGCTTCAGCGATTCAGTATCGACGAGTGTTTCCTCGACATGACCGGCAGGACAGAGAAGAAAACGGCCGTTGAGACGGCGACGCGGCTCAAGGATGAGGTGAAATCACAACTCGGTTTTACGGTGAATGTCGGCATCGGCTCGAATAAGCTGCTGGCCAAGATGGCCTCGGACTTCGAGAAACCGGACCGGGTGCATACGCTGTGGATGGAAGAGGTGCCCGGGAAGATGTGGCCGCTCAAAGTGCGCGATCTTCTCTGGGTAGGGAAGAAGACCGAGGAGAAACTCGGCGCACGGGGCATCGACACCGTGGGGCAGCTGGCCGGAACAGATCCGGCCTTGCTGGCGGAGCTGGTAGGGAAGAAATTCGCGCAGCAGCTCCATGAGAATGCCAACGGACGCGATGACGAACCGGTGGAGACGGAACGGGCCGAGCCGAAAAGTTGCAGTGCAGAGCGGACGTTCGCACACGATCTTTCGGCGCCGGAAGATGTCGACCGGCAGTTGTTCAACGTGGCCTGCATCGTGGCTCACCGGATTCGCCGCGAGGGTTTCAGGGCGCAGTGTGTGTCGGTGGCGGTGAAGTACAAAGATTTTTCGGTGAGTCAGAAGCAATGCACGCTGCCGCATCCGACCGATGTCACGGCCATTATCCTGAATGCCGGCCGGCGTCTGCTGCCTGACATCTGGGACGGCACGCCTATCCGGCAGGTAAGTCTGGGGGTCAGCCATTTCGTGCGCGACCGTTCGGAGCAGCTGGTGCTTTTTGAAGATTCAAGGCTGGAATATTACCGCCAGTGGGACCGCGACTATGATGCCGCCCATGCGCGGCCGGCCGGAGACGATGCTGCCGAATAGC
This sequence comes from Bacteroidales bacterium, assembly GCA_017523725.1. GTDB lineage: Bacteria > Bacteroidota > Bacteroidia > Bacteroidales > UBA4181 > JAFWVY01. The sequence goes on along the minus strand of JAFWVY010000056.1, from coordinate 12,001 downwards.
CCCTGCGCCGGATTTCTTTTGTTTTTTCCGAAAATATCGGATTTCTTTGCAGAAAACCTTACTATTCGCTTGCCATGGCACAATACAAAGCACTTCCGACCCTGTCGTTCCCGGACGCGATGACCTCCGTCATAAACAATCTCTTCAAATGCAAAGGACGCGCCCGGCGTTCCGAATTCTGGTGGGCGCAGCTCGTCGTATTGCTTGTGAGCATGGCGCTGACACCGTTTGCCGGATTTATCCTGGATGTTCTCTGCATTCCACTGGCTTTCAGACGGCTGCACGATACCGGCAAAAGTGGTTGGTGGTGGCTGGGTGCCCCGCTTCTCTATCTGTGCACCATGATTCTTTTCATCCGTGACATTGTCTGGCTGTTTGTCGGTTACGGTTCCGCTACGGTTCCGGCCGGGTGGTCCGCGCTGCTGCCGGTCCTGTCACATATCCTGATCGCATTCGGCATTCACTTCATTTACCGGATTATCATGATTGTATTCATGCTGCAGGACAGTGACAGAGGCACGAACAAATACGGTGCGTCGCCCAAATACGTCGAAATAACCGGAGAGGCCGGAGAGGTTCCGGCCGCATAAAGTAAACGGACCCCGCCGCGTAAAAGCGGCCGGAAAGCGTGTCCGCTGCGTGAGGAACGCCCGGGATCCGGTTTATTTCACCGAAAAGCTCAGCTCGTCTGCATTTTTCTTGCAGCCGATGGTCAGCGTGCCGCCAGTTGCCTTGCCACTCTGGCTGCGGATAATCATTTCGGCCAGCGGATTCTCGACATATCGCTGGATGGCCCGTTTGAGGGGACGCGCACCGTAGGATGCGTCAAACCCTTTCTCGACCAGGAACTTCGTAGCGGAGGGTGTGAGTTTTACCGTGTAGCCCATCTCCGAAATCCGGGTGAAGAGACCATTCAGCTCAAGTTTGATAATGCGTTCTATTTCTTTCTTTCCCAGCGAGTTGAATAACACCACTTCGTCGATGCGGTTCAGGAACTCGGGTGCGAAGGCCTTCTTGAGCTCGCGTTCGACTACGCCCTGTGCGTAGGCCGTGCTCTGTGCCCGCTTGGCCGCCGTGGCAAATCCCACGCCCTGGCCGAAGTCCTTGAGCTGTCGCGAACCGATGTTGGATGTCATGATGATGATGGTGTTCTTGAAGTCCACGCGCCGGCCCAGGCTGTCGGTAAGCTGTCCCTCGTCGAATACCTGCAGCAGCAGATGGAAGACATCCGGATGGGCTTTTTCCACTTCGTCGAGCAGAATCACGGCATAGGGATGACGCCGGACCGCCTCGGTGAGCTGGCCGCCTTCCTCGTATCCCACGTATCCGGGAGGCGCGCCGACCAGCCGCGACACGGCGAATTTCTCCATATACTCGCTCATGTCGATGCGGATGAGGCTGTCTTTCGTCTCGAAAAGCGTCTCGGCCAGGATCTTGGCAAGATGTGTCTTGCCGACGCCGGTGGGGCCGAGGAATATGAAACTGCCGATGGGGCGGGCAGGATCCTTGAGGCCGGCCCGGTTGCGCTGGATGGCCTGTACGATCTTTCCGATGGCTTCGTTCTGACCGATGATGCGCCGCTCAAGCGTTTCACGCATCTGCAGCAGCCTTTCGCCTTCCTCGCGGGCGATACGCTGCGCCGGGATACCGGTCATCATGGCGACCACTTCGGCCACCTTGTCGGCATCGACCTCCGTGCGGTGCTTCTCCATCGAGGCATTCCACTTGTCCTTTTCGTGGGCGATGCGTGCCGAAAGCGAACGTTCCTTGTCGCGGGCGGCCGCCGCCTCTTCGTATTTCTGCTGGCGCACTGCGTCGTTCTTGGCCTGTCTTGCCGTCTCGATCTGCTTCTCCAGCGACACAATCTGCCGGGGAACCGTGATGTGCGTCAAGTGAGCCCGCGAACCGGCTTCGTCGAGTGCATCGATGGCCTTGTCGGGCAGGTGACGGTCGGAAATGTAGCGGTCGGTGAGTCGGACGCATGCCTCGAGGGCGCCGTCTGTGTAGGTCACATGGTGATGGTCCTCGTAGCGTTTCTTGATATGCTTCAGAATGTCGATGGTCTCGGCCACCGAGGTGGGCTCGACCATGATTTTCTGGAAACGCCGTTCAAGGGCGCCGTCCTTCTCAATGTACTGGCGGTATTCGTTGAGCGTGGTGGCACCGATGCACTGCAGTTCGCCGCGGGCCAGCGCCGGTTTGAGCAGGTGGGCTGCGTCGAGCGAACCGGCCGCGCTGCCGGCTCCCACGATGGTGTGTATCTCGTCGATGAAAAGGATGATGTCGGAGTGATGCTTGAGTTCGTTGAGGATGGCTTTCATGCGTTCCTCGAACTGTCCGCGATACTTGGTGCCGGCCACGATCGAGGCCAGGTCGGGCGTCAGGATGCGTTTGTTGAACAGCACCCGGGATACTTTCTTCTGCACGATGCGCAGTGCCAGACCCTCGGCAATGGCCGACTTTCCGACACCGGGTTCGCCGATGAGGATGGGGTTGTTCTTTTTGCGGCGGGAAAGAATCTGTGCCATGCGTTCAATCTCACGGTCGCGGCCGATGATGGGGTCGAGCCGGCCTTCCTCGGCATGACGCGTCAGGTCGATGCCGAAATTGTCGAGCACCGGCGTGTCGCCCGGCGAACGGGGCTGCGCGATATGCTTGAACACGTCGTCGTCCTCGCCGTCCTCGTCATCCTCGCCGTCGCTGTCTTCCTCGTAGCGGTTTTCGGCCGACGGCAGGTCCACCTGAAGATGGTCGAGCATGCCACCCAGCAGGTCTTCGATGCCGTTGGAGGCTGTAGTACGTCCGCGCGTCATCTCGCTCCGGATGGTCTGGTAGTCAATGCCCATGTCGTTGAGCATCTTCGTCACCAGCGAAGTGCGGTCTTTCAGAATAGCCAGCAGCAGGTGCTCGGTTTCGACCTCGGTCGCCGACAGCGACTGGGCTTCGAGAAACACCAGCTTGAGCACGCGTTCCACCGACTTGAGCAGCGGGACGGGACCGTCCACATTGACGGTGGAAGAGGTGTTCTGGGCGATGCGGGCTTCCATCTTCCGGCGGAAATCCTGCAGGTCCACGCCGACCGACTGGAGCAGTTCTACGGCGCCGCCCTGACCGTCGCGCAAAAGCCCGAGGAACAGGTGTTCCGGCCCGATGAATCCACTGCCGAGCCGGACGGACTCCTCTCTGCTGTACAGCAGTACATCGCGTATATGCTGGGAAAATCTGACGTTCACCTTTAGAAACTTTATGCGCTGCAAACCTACTCTTTTGCGCCGAATTAATCAAGCCTCCCGGCAAAATAGGCATCCGGACGAAATTAATGCCATGCAAAACCTTGTTTTTTCGCCGGAAAATCGTACCTTTACATTTTAATTTAAAAACGCATTTATCTGAAAATAAGAACAAAAAATACAAAATGGAGAACGAAGGAGAGAAAATCATTCATGTCAACATAGAAGAGGCGATGAAATCGGCGTATATCGACTATTCCATGTCGGTTATCGTATCGAGAGCGCTGCCCGATGTGCGCGACGGTCTGAAACCCGTGCACCGCAGGGTGTTGTTCGGCATGGCTGAATTGGGTGTCGCATCGAACAAACCAACTAAGAAGTCGGCCAGAATCGTCGGCGAGGTGCTTGGAAAGTACCATCCGCACGGCGATTCGTCGGTTTATTACGCCATGGTCCGGCTGGCCCAGCCCTGGGCGCTCCGCTATCCGCTGGTCGAGGGGCAGGGCAACTTCGGTTCGGTGGACGGCGACTCTCCGGCGGCCATGCGTTATACCGAGGCGCGGCTCCGTCGTCTGGCCGAGGAGATGATGGCCGACATGGACAAGGATACCATCGATTTCCAGCTTAACTTCGACGATACGCTCAACGAACCCACGGTTTTGCCCTGCGGTTTCCCGCAGCTGCTCGTCAACGGGTCGAACGGCATCGCCGTCGGTATGGCCACCAACATGGCGCCGCACAATCTGGGCGAGACGGTCGATGCCATCTGTGCCTACATCGACAATCCGGACATCACCATCGACGAACTGATGCAGCACATCAAGGGGCCGGACTTCCCGACGGGCGGCATCATCCAGGGATACAGGGGCATTCGCGATGCCTTCACGACGGGAAGGGGCCGGATCGTCATCCGGTCACGGGCCGAAATCGAGATGCAGAACGACCGCCCGGTCATCGTCATCACGGAAATTCCATACGAGGTTAACAAGCAGTTGCTCATCGAGAAAATCGCCGAACTGGTCAACGAAAAGAAGATCGACGGCATCTCGTTCATCAACGATGAATCCGACCGGCGGGGCATGCGCGTGGTCATCAAGCTCAAACGCGACGCCAATCCCAACGTGGTGCTCAACCACCTGTACAAAATGACGCTGCTGCAGACCGCATTCAGCGTGAACAACATCGCACTGGTGGACGGACGTCCGCGGCTTCTGAACCTCAAGGAACTCATCCATTACTATGTGCGCCACCGGCACGAAGTCATCGTGCGACGCACGCGTTTCGACCTCAAGAAGGCCCAGGAACGCATGCACATCCTGCAGGGATTGCTCATAGCCCAGGACAACATCGACGAGGTGGTCAACATCATCCGTTCTTCCGACACGCCCGACACCGCCATCCAGCGCTTGATGGAACGTTTCTCGCTGTCGGAGATCCAGGCGCGCGCCATCGTCGACCTCCGGCTGCGGGCGCTGACGGGGCTGGAACGCGACAAACTGCAGGCCGAGCATGACGAACTGGCCCGCAAGATTACGTACTTCAACGACGTGCTGGCCGATGAAGGCCTGCAGATGAAGATCGTCAAGGACGAACTGCTGGTCATCAAGGAGAAATACGGCGATGAACGCCGTACGGAGATCGTGGCGGCGGACGACGAATTCGACCCCGAGGATTTCTACGCCGACGACGACATGGTCATCACCATCTCGCACATGGGCTACATCAAGCGCACGCCGCTGACCGAATTCCGCGCCCAGTCGAGGGGAGGCATCGGTTCGAAGGGGAGCAGCACCCGCGAAGAGGACTTTCTGGAGCACATTCTCTATGCTTCGATGCACAATACGCTGCTGTTGTTCACAAAGAACGGCAAATGCTACTGGATCAAGGTGTACGACCTGCCCGAGGGCAACAAGTCATCGAAGGGACGCGCCATCCAGAACGTCATCAACATCGAACCGGACGATGCGGTGCAGGCCTACATCAATGTCAAGACGCTCAGCAACGAACAATACATCAACAACCATTACATCGTGCTGTGTACGCGCAACGGCATCATCAAGAAGACCTCGCTCGAGAAATATTCACGTCCGCGGCAGAACGGCATCAACGCGGTGGGCATCCGCGAAGGCGACAGCCTCATCGAGGCAAAGCTCACGTCGGGCAATGCAGAGGTGATGCTGGCCGTCCAGTCGGGCCGCGCCATCCGTTTCCACGAAAGCAATGTGCGTGACATGGGCCGTACGGCATCCGGGGTTAAAGCCATCGATGTCAGCGAGGAAGACCAGGTGGTCGGCATGCTCACGGTGGAGCCCAACGAAGAAAAAAGCATATTGGTTGTCTCCGAGAACGGGTTTGGCAAGAAATCTGCTATAGACGATTACAGAATCACCAACCGGGGAGGAAAGGGGGTGAAGACCATCAACATTACCGATAAAACGGGCATGCTGGTCGGCATCAAGGCCGTGACGGAAGACGACGACCTGATGATCATCAACCGCTCCGGCATCACGATCAGGATGCATGTGGCCGACCTCCGGGTGATTGGACGCGTTGCGCAAGGTGTCCGTCTCATCAACCTCCGTCCCGACGATGCCATCGCTTCCATCGCGCTGGTGCCGCGTGAAAACGGTGAGGATGATACGGCGACCGTCCCTGAAGCCCCGGCCGAAGAGACCGCACCGGAACAGACAGAACAGACAGAACAGACAGAATAAGTAATAACAACCTTAAATAGAAAACGATGAAAAGAATTATCTTATGTGTGATTGCAGTTGTCATGCTGCTCGGCAATGCAACCGTATTTGCCCAGAGGAACAATGACTTCCGGTATGACATGGCCGGCTTCGCGTTCGACATCCGAAAAATCAACAAGCTCGGCGAGAAGCCCAAATACTTCAAGAATCCGGAACATTATTATGATTTCGGTGTGGCTTACCTGAACTTCTACAGCCGTCTGATCGAGAAGTTGGAACCCAATCAGTCCGCCAATGAAGTGAAGACCGACCTGTATGAGCAGAAATCCAGTGAGCAAGTCGAAATCAACGGCATTCAGCTCACCAAGAATTCGTTCGAGTACGACACCGAGAACCACTACACGCTCGATCTGTACTACACGCCGGACGACAAACTGTTGTATTGGAAGCTCAACTCGGAGTATCCGTATGCACTGGATACGGCGGCATGGGCCTTCATGCGGGCCAAGGCCATCGGCATCCGCGATGCTGACATCGCCAACAAACTGCGCGCTTTCACCGACCGGGTCCGCTCGTATCTTGAACTGGACGCCCAGGCGAACTACAAGGTGAAACAGTACGACCAGGCGTATCGCCGCATGCGCAAGGCCATCGAAGTCATGCACTATACGGGTGCCGACTCTGCATACATGGGTTCATCGCTCTTCAATGCCGGTTTCTTTGCATACCAGGGCGGCATGTACGAGGAATCCGAGAAGACGATGCTCGAAGCCCTCGCTTACAAGTTCAAAGAACCCGAAGACCGTCGCGGCGGCATTTACACCATCCTGGCTGACGGCTGCCGCAAGAGAGGGGACAAGGAAGGTGCGTTCAAGTATTCTCTGATGGGTGCTGAAGCCTATCCCGACCTGATTGACATGATCTACGAGGTCATCAACGGCTACATGGCGAACGGCGAAGACGAAAAGGCGCTGGTTTACCTGAACCGGGCCCTGGACCTCGAACCGGAAAATGTCGCGGTGATGCTGCTGAAGGCATCGGTCATCGAAGATGCCGGCAATAAAGAGGAAGCCCAGGAGTGGTACCACAAGATTGTCTCGATCGACCCGATGAACTACAAGGCATGGAACCACATCGCCGTCTACAAATATCAGCATGGCAGGAGTATGGTGGCAGAGGCTGAAAAAGAGGATGACAACAAAGTGTACCGCCAGAAAATGAGAGAAGCCTGCTTTGCGCTGTACGATGCAATTGAACCGTTGGAGAAATGCGTGGAAATCGAACCCGATGCGCCTGGTGTCAAGGAAACCCTGCGCAGTGTCTATGCGGCTATCCGCAAGGAACTTGCCAAGGAGCATCCGGAACTCGACAAGAAGTTTGAGGCATTGGATGCAGAAATCAAAGCCCAACAGAATTAAGGTATACTGCAGTCTGCAGACAAGAAAAGGGAGGCCGATGGTCTCCCTTTTTTCATGTGGATAGAATTAAATTCTATGGCTATGAAGAATAAAATTAAATATATTTGCGCCGTCATTAAAAAGTAAGAAACCATGGCAGAGAACATTGAACAATATATCATCGAACAGGCCTCTAAGGTTTTTAAAACAACTGATGTTCAAATAGTTAAAAGGCTAGAAGGCGGTATGAGCAACTATACGTACGTCATCTCGGCCGATGGCCGTAAATATACGTACCGTGTGCCGGGACAGAATGCCGAAGAATTTGTCAATAGGGAAGAGGAACTCGCTCATATTCAAGCTGTAGAATCGCTTAACCTGAATAACAGAACCGTATATTTCGACGTAAAAAGCGGGGAGAAGGCCGCCGAATATGTCGAGGGGACCATTCTTTCGCAGACCGACAACGTAAGCCGCTACGATGCGCAGTCGGCGGCCGCGCTGCATAAATTGCACAGCAGTAACGTCGTACTTAAACCGTACGCCGCGTTCGACCGGCTGGCCCGTTACGAACAACTTTGCCGGGAACAGCATCACGTGTTCCACGACGGATACAAGACGTGCGTCGACCGTCTGCAGGCCATGCGTCCGGCCTACGAGTCGCTGCCGCAGGTGCCGTGCCATTGCGACTATCAGCCGACCAACCTGGTTGTCGGCAAAGATCGTTTCTATGTGCTCGACTGGGAGTTCGCCGGCATGAACGATCCGTACTACGATATCGCGTGCTACGGCAACGTCAGCATGCCTGCAGCCGAATCGCTGCTGGCCGCTTATCTGGGCCGCACGCCCGGCGCAGACGATCTGAAACGGCTGTATTTCCACCGGACGTACCAGTGCCTGCAGTGGTATAACGTAGCCATCTTCAAGGACGGCGTCGGCCTGAGCCGCGCGCTGAACATGGACTTCAACCAGATTGCGCTGATGTTCCTCGGATTCGCCACGGACCTGATGGCGAAAATCGACCAGTTGGCTTGAGGCAGGCAGATTCATTGAGAATCTGTTTCAATAAAAGCACGTGAAAAATACATTAAATTCCATGTGCTTTTTTTGAGATCCGTTTGTTATATAATTTAGAGTTATGTTCAGTTGTAGACAACTTTAGAAAATTTAACTGAGAATCATAAACACCGATAGACAATTGTCTAAGAAAGTTAACTTTTGCAGGGTTGAAAATAAGACCAGACGTATATTCTGTAGACGAAAATTCCAGATCATAGAAATACTTTAGATGCGAGATAGGATGTGAATCAAAATAAAATTCCTGAGCAGCATAGAAATTACGCAACTTAACATAGTCGTTTACGTCATAAAACTGGAGGATCTTATCTACAAACCACCATCGAGAAACGTTGAGATCAGAACAAACAGAAGACAGATGGCGAGAAACAAGAAGCAGCCGGAGAAAAAAATCTTTACAACTTTCTCGGGAATCCCAATCAGAAGGAAAAACCATCTTATAGCTTTGTAAAGTACATAGAAAATGAACAAATTCAACGTAAGAGCCAAAAGAGCCATTATGATCGTGGCAAAAGCGTCCATAAAGTTGCTTAATTGAAAATTCATCATGGAGACAAAGGTATATATCTGTTAAATCATATGCAAGAGCGGTTAAGAAGTCGGACAAGCCGAGAGACCGCGCAGAATCGTATAAGCCATAGAGCCAATAAATTTGCGGGCGTTCAAGACACCATGAGTAAGGAAGTTTGGGAAATAGGTGGCGGAAAAAAGCATCGGGATAACGGAAAAATACCGAAGTTCCGTCTTTGCCAATGCCTGAGATAGAAATTCCGACATTTTCAGACGCTTGCGATCGGGATTGCTTATCAAAAATAACCGGATCTGATAATATATCGCGAAGATCATAGGTTTTAGGAAATCCGAAACCTTGTGAATGAACGACAAACGGCCGGAATCGCCGAGTTTGTAACACCGTAGGCAAATCAACAGTGGAAACAACATACGAAGATAGATACTGAGCGCACTGGCCTTTTGATAATTCGGAAGAACAACGACCCAACGGCCAAAGCGAAGGTAAGGGCGATGCACCCGGGCGCTCAGGATCGTAGACCAAGTCGCCGGAGCTGTGCAAATCTTCGGAGTCTGTAAATAGAATGATGTGGTAATGGGGACGCAGGGAGCGAGGGCCATACTCGCCGATGGCGAAGAATCGACACGCTGAAGATGAGAATCTTGTAGAGACATATTTACGAAGACGTTTTAAAAATAACTGGATATCACGTTTATTAAAGACAGCCACATGGTCAGAACCATGCGGAAGCATTGAATATCGCGCCACTTGTTTAGCACTGGAAAGAACATCAGATACAGAGAATCGTTTTAGGTCAAAACGATTAGGATAGAGAATCTCTCCATCATCAAAAGACGAGACAAGAGAATCATCAGCAATATAAGCCGTAGGTAAATGATCCTGATCATACGTCAAAGTAATGAAATACTGATAACGCGATTGAGAGGCTTCAATTTCGATCATGCGTTGATATTCCTGCATCCGGGACGATTGGCAAGCAGGACAATGATAACAACCGACAGTGCGTCTTTGACCGCCGGAATCAACAGAGACCGGACGGAAGCACCGAAACGGCACATAATTATCAAATGTATGCTGGAGGAGATTCATTAAACCATGCTTCGCATGAGAAAGGTATATATAGAAAAATTTATTGGTGTCATTTTTCTATATATAGGACAAGTGATTCTACAGCCGATGTAAATCGGCTGCCCTTCGGGGAAAAATGTTCGCTTCGCATCATCTGAAATAAGAATGACTACGCGCCTACGGCTTGTAACGCCATTCTATCGCGCACGCACGCGAAGACGCACGCGCGCGCGATGGAACGGCTTTAATTATTTTCCGAACTTAAAATTGAAAAGACCGCCAAGCTTCAGAGGATTTAAAACCTCAAATCGTTTCTTCTTATCAAAAAACCAACTTTCCCGACGAGAAAACATACCACTATCAGGATATGAAAACATATTCTGATAATTACGAGATTCAGCATCGGAAAGAGCGACATCATAAAGAGCCTGACGAAGATTGCTAATCTGACCTTTATCCAACTTATGCAAAGACCAATCTTGTGCAGACTGAGCAGTGTCATAGACAGCTTGTTTAGCACGCTCTTTAGAAATTGAACCATTATGATAACTTGTACGAATATCAAGCAAACGTTGAACAATATCCAACTGAGCAGCAGGTTCAAGATACTTAGATAGAGCAATCTTTTCGTTACGATTAAGCTGGGCAAGTGTTAAATTAACCTGATTAATAGAATGTTCAGTCTGAAGGTTCTGTAATTGTTGACGCTGTGTTTGAATATGGAGCGGATTAAGTTGTTCGGCTAAATTATAATCCTGGACAGCTTTACGAACCTGATATTTCGTAAAGCCGATACGAGACAACAAAGAAGCCTGATTATAGACATTATCGAGGTATTTACCTTCATTATCAAGCTGAACACCTTTGACTTGTTCCTTTGCCATTGCATCCGCATTTTTAGCAGCTTGCATCTGCATATACATTGACATAGCAGAGGATGCACCATTTGAAACAGCAGCACCGATAGGCTCAAAAACATTCTGTTGCTGCAAAGGATTACCAGCAATATTAGCAGGACTTTGGGCAGTACCAGCATTAGAGCCATCAAGCATGAAGTAAGGATTTAAACCAGCTTCCTCAAAACGTCTACGCTGGGCAGCAGGAGAATCATACAATTCAGCATGTTCACGATCTGACAAATAATCCTGGCGCTGCTGGGCATACATCATTTGATTATATTTAGCAGACTCACGGACAGCACGTTTAGAACCAGCAGACGTAATGAAGCCAGCACCAAGAGACGCACCGGACATAATACCGGCGGCAGCAAGTTCAGAAATACCGAACAGAAAACGAGGTAGGAAAACGGGAATGAATTTCATACGCATAGTTTTTTAAAAGAGACGGACGGACTACGTCCGTCCGGTCTCCAAAAAGGTTTATAATTACTCAACCTTCGGTTGAGGTTCAGCAGATTTAGAATCCAAGGGATCCGGATCGGAAACCGGAACAGAATGGAGCACTTCTTCAGCATTAAGATACTGAATCCAGTCAGCAATTTCACCGGCGGTTTGAATATTCCGAGATTTGATATACATCAAAATCTGATCATCGGACATATTACGCCGTAACTGTGTGAGCTGTGAATCAGGTTTACCGAAAGCCTGTTGAACTTTATCCAAAAATTCCTTGGCAGAAGACATACCGTATAATTGCTCGATAGACTGAGCACGGCGAAGGAGATAGACATCGGGCATAAGATAGCCATCTTTAGTACAGATATCCTCAAATTCGAAAGGCTGAGTAAAAACAGCACACTCATTAAAACGAGGGTGAAACTCTTGATCGGGGCAAATAAGACGTTTATTCATAGCACAGAAAATTAATAGGGCATACCATCGACATCCATACCGGAGACCTTGGAAACACGAACCTGCATAGCAACATCGAACTGATCAGTGGTGACAGATCCATTAACAGAAATGCCAAAAATAGGATTGAGGACAGAAGGATGAACCTTGAAGAAATTATAACTCAACTTAGGAAAGTTGGGAGATCCTTGCG
>JAFWVY010000055.1 GCA_017523725.1 Bacteroidales bacterium | reverse complement strand
CGACGTCGCCGTACATCTGGACGAACCGGCGGTAGGAATCATATACGAAATGCGGGTTCCCGGTCTTCTGGACCATGCCCTCGGCCACGGCGTCGTTCAGACCCAGGTTGAGGATGGTGTCCATCATGCCCGGCATGGAAGCGCGGGCGCCGGAACGCACCGACACGAGCAACGGGTTTTTCACGCTGCCGAACTCGCTGTTCATCAGTTTCTCGACATGGTGGACAGCCGCCACGACGTCATCCTGCAGCATCGCCACAATCTTGTCCTGCCCCACTTTGTAATATTCGTTGCAGACCTCGGTCGTGATGGTGAATCCGGGAGGAACCGGAATTCCGAGAAGGTTCATTTCTGCCACGTTGGCACCTTTGCCACCCAGCAGCTCGCGCATCTGCGCATTGCCTTCGGCCTTACCATTGCCGAAAAGGTAAACTCGTTTTGTCGTCATACTCTTTGTTTTGATTCTCTTAGTCACATTTTTTTGAGGTCGCAAAGGTAGGATAATGTGTTAAAGATACCTAAAAAAAGGGTTTAAAAATGACTATCTTTGCGTTCCGACCTTCGGAAAACCAACAGAAAACAACGGATATAGCATGAGATATTTTATCTTTTCCGCGCTCCTCGCGCTGATGTGCCTGGGCGCATGCCGGCAGCAGCCTGCCTATGAAACGGTGCCGGACGATCCCTTTCAGGCCCGGATCTACACGCTGGACAACGGTCTCAAGATTTATATGACGGTTTACAAGGACGCACCGCGCATCCAGGCGAACATCGCCGTCCGGGCGGGCGGCAAGAACGACCCGGCTGCGACCACCGGGCTGTCCCATTATTTCGAACATCTGATGTTCAAGGGGACGAAGTCTTTCGGTACGACCGACTGGGAAAAAGAGAAACCGCTGCTGGACGAGATTGAGCGTTTGTTCGAGGTGTACCGTGCGACGGACGGCGAGGACGAGCGGAAAGCCCTGTACCGCCAGATTGACAGCGTTTCCCAGGCGGCGGCCGCCTATGCCGTGCCGAACGAGTACGACAAGCTGATGTCGGCCATCGGGTCGCAGGGTACCAACGCCTACACGAGCTACGATGTGACAGCGTTTGTCGAGAACATCCCGTCGAACCAGCTGGAAAACTGGGCCTATGTGCAGGCAGAACGTTTCCACGATGCCCAGATCCGTCTCTTCCACACGGAACTCGAGGCGGTATATGAGGAGAAAAACATGTCGCTGACGAGCGACGGCCGCAAGATGTCGGAGGCACTGCTGGCCGGGTTGTTCCCGCATCATCCTTACGGCACGCAGACGGTTCTGGGCACCCAGGAGCACCTCAAGAACCCGTCCATCGTCAACCTGAAAAAACATTTCGCTACCTATTATGTGCCGGACAACCTGGCGGTCTTCCTGGCCGGGGATTTCGATCCGGACGAGGCTTTCCGCATCGTGGAGAAGTATTTCGGCGACCTCAAACCCGGCCATCCCGCGCCGTTGCAGTTCCAGCCGGAACCGGCCCTGACGGCGCCCGTCGAGAAGGAGGTGACGGGCCTGGAGAGCGAGGCGCTTGCCATCGGCTACCGTTTCGAAGGAGCTGCCTCGCGCCAGCTGGATACCTTGCGGCTGCTGTCGATGCTGCTCTGCAACGGTACGACCGGTCTGATAGACCTCGACTTGAACCAGCGCCAGAAGGTGCTTTCGGCCGATGCGGGGCTCTGGGAACTGGCCGACTACTCCATGATGGTGATGGAGGGCATGCCGCAGGACGGCCAGTCGCTCGACGAAGTCCGCGATTTGCTGCTGGGTGAGATGGAAAAGATCAAGCGCGGGGAATTCGCCGACTGGCTGCTGACGGCGGTCGTCAACGAAATGAAGCTGGCTGAATCCAACCTCCTGGAAAGCAACAATGCGCGGGCATCATCCATGATTGACGCCTTCATCAACGGCGTCGCGTGGTCGGACTTCGTGCAGTCCACCGGACGCGTGGCCGCACTGACCCGGGACGATGTCGTAAAGTTCGCCAACCGCCATTTCGGCGACAACTATGTGGTGGTGTACAAGCGGCAGGGCAAAGATCCGAACGAGCGAAAGATTGACAAGCCGGCCATCACCCCCATCCCGGTGGACCGGGAGAAGGAGAGCGCTTTCATGAGAGCCTTCCGCGAGCGTACGGTGACGCCCATCGAACCGGTGTTCATCGACTTCGACAAGGACATGGAGACCGTGCAGATAAAGGACGGCCTGCCGCTGTGGTACAAGCAGAATACCGAGAACCAGCGGTTCAGCCTGACCTATCTTTACGAACTGGGCACCGACAGCGACCCGGTGCTTTCGCTGGCCGGCACCTATCTGGATTACCTCGGCACCGCGGACTACACGCCCGAGGCCCTGAAGGAGGCATTTTACAAAATAGGCTGCTCATACAGTCTGGGAGTCTATGCCGACCACGTGGAAGCGCGGCTCGGCGGGCTCCAGGAGAACATGGACGAGGCTGTCGCGCTGTTCGAGCAGTGGCTGAACGGGGCTGTGGTCGCGCCCGGTGTATACGACATGCTGGTGAACGACATCCTGCAGAGCCGCATCAACAACAAGGCTTCGCAGAGCGCCAATTTCTCGGCGCTGTCGGAATACGGCATGTGGGGTGCGGTGTCCCCGATGACGCGCAGCGCCCGACAGCTTTCGACCGAAGTGCTGCAGCAGACCGATCCGCAGTCGCTGGTTGACAAGGTGAAAGACCTGTCGGCATACAAGCATGTCATCTGGTATTACGGACCGGCGCAGGCTCCGGACGTGCAAGCCACCATGCTGGCTCTGCACCGTATGGCCGACGTGCTGCGCGAGGTGCCCGAACCCTTCGTCTATACGGAGCAGCCCACCGACCGCAACCGGGTGCTGTTCGCCCACTACGATGCGCGGCAGACGTATATGCGCATGCTGTCAAAAGCTGAACCTTTCCGGGTGGAACAACGGCCGATCATCGTGCTTTACAACGAATATTTCGGCGGCAACATGAGTTCCATCGTGTTCCAGGAAATGCGCGAAGCCCGGGCGCTGGCGTACCGCGCCTCGGCGTCCTACGCCGCCCCGTCGCGGCTGGACCGCTCGTATTACATGAACGCCATGATTGCGACGCAGAACGACAAACTGGAGGCGGCGCTCCAGGCCTTCGACAGCATCATCAACGTCATGCCCGAATCCGTCAGCGCATTCGAACTGGCCAAACAGTCGGTGATTTCGCAGATCCGCAACAACCGTATCACCAAGGAGGCCGTCTTCAGCCAGATCAGGTCGTCCCGCCGGCTGGGTATGGACAGTGACATCCGCCGGTTGATCTTCGAGAAGGTGCCGGCTTACACCCTTGACGATGTCCGCCGGTTCCAGCAGCAATACGTCAAAGGCCGTCATTACACCTATTGCGTGCTCGGCGACCGCAACGACCTCGACTTCGGTATGCTGCGTTCGCTCGGCGATGTGACCGAACTTTCGCAGGAAGAGCTGTTCGGCTATTGATGCCGATTTCATCGTCTTCCGGATTAAACAATCGCTAAAATGAGTATCTTAGTCCCTTGACAACCACACAAATTTCCATATGAATTCTTTTCTGAAAAAGGCGTCCCTTGTGATGCTTGCCGCTTTCGGAGCGGTTGCCGTACAGGCGCAGCCGGGTGGCGGACAACAGGCCCCGTCAACCGTTATCAATGCCGATAACACCGTGACATTCAACTATTCAAACCGCAGTGCCAAGTCGGTCCAGGTCTGGACCCAGTTCAGCGGCAATGTGGCCATGACCCAGGGGGCCAACGGTGTATGGACCGCCACGGTGGGCCCGGCCGCGCCCGACCTCTATCCGTACCATTTCGAAGTGGACGGCATCAGTGTGATGGATCCCCAGTGTCCCGAATGGTTCCCCAATGAAACATTCAAGAACAGCCTGCTGGACATGCGCGGTGACGGCAACCTGATCCATGCCCTCAAGGACGTCCCCCACGGCAGTGTGGACTACCTGACCTACTGGTCGCCCGGTCTGCAGGGTTTTATTCCGGTCATCGTCTATACCCCGCCGTTCTATGACGACCCCGGGAACAAAGACAGGAAATACCCCGTAATGTACCTCATCAGCGGCACGACCGATACCGAGGAAGTCTATTTCAAAGTCGGCCGGATGAATCTCATCCTGGACAACCTGATTGCCGAGGGCAAGGCCAAGGAGATGATTCTCGTACTTCCGTACGGCAACCCCACGCTGCTCAAGACCGAGCGTGAGCCGCAGCGTCAGGGTGGCGGTTTCGGCGGCTTTGGCGGTTTCGGCGGCATGGGCGGCTACAATTTCAACCAGGATTTTGTCGAAGTGCTGATGCCTTTTGTCGAGAAGAACTACCGCACCATCAACGATGCCGACCACCGCGGCATCGGCGGGTTCTCGCGCGGCGGCAACCAGGGCCTGTCCATCGGCCTTTCCAATCTGGACAAATTCTCTTACCTGTGTTCCTACAGTTCCTTCACCCAGGTGCGTGACAGCCAGTTCGAGGATGCCGATGCCTTCAACAAGAAAGTGCATCTGTTCTGGTCTGGTATCGGCACCGACGATTTTCTGTATGGCAACTCCAAGGATCTGATGCAGATGCTCGACCGGCACGGCATCAAGAACATCAAGGTGTTCACCCACGACAAGTTCGGCCATACCTGGATGAATGCCCGCTATTGGCTCGACAAGTCGTTCCGCCTGCTATTCCAGGACCAGAAAGTGATCGATGCCGCCGAGAGCATGAGTCTCGAGGAGGCAGAGAAAGTGCGTCAGGCAAAATCCGGCGGCGAGGAGTCCCGTCTCACCCCGTCGCTCATGTCCAGTCTGTTCCCCGCCGGCGCCAAGTCGCCCGAGTACAATGCGGACGGCAGTGTGACGTTCCGTTGCCAGGCGCCGAATGCCGAGAAGGTGGAATTTGACAGCGAGATAAGCGGGAGACATCCCATGGAGAAGGACGAGCGCGGCGTATGGTTCATTACCATCAAGCCCGAGGTACCCGATATCTATCCCTATTCCTTCTATATCGACGGAACCCAGACGGCCGATCCCAACAACATGCACCTGTTCCCCAACGAGAACTTCAAGAGAAGCCTTGTGGACATCCGCGGTGAGGCTCCTTCGGTGCAGGACATCCAGGATGTGCCGCACGGCAAGGTGTCCTATCGTTACTATTTCTCGAAGGCTTGCGGCATCGAACGTCCCATGTGCGTCTATACCCCCGCGGGCTACGATCCTGCCGGCAAGGAGAAACTCCCTGTTCTCTATCTGATCCACGGCATGACCGATACCTACGAGACCTGGTTCAAGGTCGGCCAGATGAACAACATCCTGGACAACCTGATTGCCAAGGGCGAAGCCAAGCGCATGATCGTGGTGATGCCTTATGCCAACCCGTATCCCGAGATGATTCTCCAGGGCAAGGCGCAGTCGTACAATTCGACCGATGTAGTGCTCACAACCAAGGAGTTTGTCGAGGAGGTCATGCCCTTTATCGAGGCCAACTACAGTGTCGCCACCGATGCAGACCACCGGGCCATCGCCGGTTTCTCCCTCGGCGGACGTCAGTCGCTGGCCGCCGGATTCGGCAACCCCGACAAGTTCCATTATGTGGCGGCCTATGCTCCGGCCATCTTCGGCAATGAATACGAGACCAACTTCCAGAACGGCACCTATGCGCCCATCAGTGACCTGCAGAAGAAACTCAAGTTCATGTTCCTGGGAACGGGACGGGACGATTTCCTGGTCTCGGCCTCCCGCTCGCTCGACAAGTATATGACCGACAACGGCCTGAAACATACGTTCTACAATCCCGGTGGCGGCCACACCTGGATGAACTGCCGCGATTATCTGGAACTTACGGTCAAAGAACTGTTCAAATGAAACGCGCGGTCTTCCTCGCAGTATTGATGTCGGCAGCGCTGTGCCTCATGGCACAGCAGTCGAGAGTGAACATACAGTACGACCCTCAGCGCACGGAGCCCGAGGGCATACTTCCCTACAATGCGCAGGTGCTGTCTCCCGAAGTGCATGACGACCACACCGTCACGTTCCGTGTCAAGGCGCCGAACGCCCAGAGTGTGCAGCTGACCGGCTCCATGTTCGTGGGCAACAACCGTCAGCGGCCCGGTTTCACCAAGGGGGACGACGGCGTCTGGGAACTGACCATCGGCCCGCTGGCACCCGAAATATACCTGTATTACATCATCATCGACGGCGTGCAGAACATCGATGCCAACAACCAGTTCACCGGTCATGCCGCCATGCCGTCCTTCAGCATGCTGTTTGTCCATGGCGACGAGCCCGCCTGGTACGATCCCAAACCAGATGTTCCGCACGGAGCCTGGACTACCCATTATTACTACTCAACCGTGACCAACGGCCTGAGAGACATGATCGTTTATACGCCAGCCAATTACAATCCCAAGAAAAAGTATCCGGTACTCTATCTCATGGGCGGCTCGGGTGACCTTACCGAGACCTGGATCATGCACGGACGCGCCAACTGGATTCTGGACAACGTAATCGCCGAGGGCAAGGCCAGGGAGATGATCGTCTGCTTCCCCAACGACCAGATGGTAACCCGTAGCCATCCGCAGCATACCGAGCTGGCTTTCCCCATGATTGAGAAGGATTTGATAGAGAATATCATCCCGTTCGTGGAGTCACACTACAGCTGCATAAAAGACAAGCATGCCCGTGCGTTGAGCGGCCTGTCGATGGGCGGTCGGATGACGCAGTACGTGATGCTGCGCAATCTGGATGTATTCGGTTCAGCCGGAATCCTGAGCGCCGCGATCGGTCTGGAGGAGACGCCGGTGGTGAATGATCCCGATGTCAACAGCAAGATAGACTATCTGTTCATCGGCGGCGGCCAGTACGAGACCGGTTTCATGGGACGTCACACCACCCTGCACAACCAACTCACCGAACTTGGCGTGAAGCACGAATACGATGACGATGCGCCCGGCGCCCACGACCTGGTTACCTGGCGCCACCTGCTCTACTATCACATCCTGCCCGGGCTCTGGCGCAACAACTATAAGTGGAAATAATTCAAAATGACATGGTTATGAAAAATATATCAAAACTTTTGATTGCGACGGCATTGCTTTGCCTGCCGCAGTTGGCGTGGACGCAAGTGGCGGCGGATTCCCGGTTTGCGTCCCCCTTTGTCGCTTACCGGATTATAGGTGATGAACCTAAACCGTTGCTTGTTGTCGAAGGCAAACAGGACAAACGTCCGCTGAAGGTTTGGACCATAGGCGATTCGAACGGCGCCATCGCGCATGGATGGACCACGCAGCTTCAGAACATGCTGCCCAACGGCACCTTGCTCAACAATTCCGAAAGCGGCCGCACGATTGGTTTCGACAACCTTGGGCGCACCTCGCTCAACGCTTTGCGCAACATCGATACGTACATCGCCCAGGCCGAGGCGGAGATCGGAGACAAACCGTTTGATTTTGTCATCCTGTGCCTGGGGACCAACGACACCAAGGCCGATTTCAAGGACCGTCAGGACGAAATTCCCGGGAATTATGGCCAGATCCTCGACAAGTTGTTGGCTTCAAAGGTGTTTGAATCCGGTAAGACGAAACTGATCCTGGTGTCGCCGCCTCCCATGCGGGCCAAGAATATGGAAGAGAAGTACTGGGGAAGCAGCGAGCGGATTAAACACTTGATTCCTGTATTGAAGAAAGAGGCTAAAAAGCGTCATCTCACCTACGTGAACATTTACAGACCATTGGAGGCGACATTCACCCGGTATGCCCAGGACGGCGTCCACATGAATGCCACAGGCCAGATGTTTGTGGCTCAGAAGATATTGAGGAAGATGAAGTAGAGGGCCTCCGGATCCTTCCTGGAAACAAAAGAAGCAATTCTCAACAGCCATTCATGCGCTGAAGGTTGTGAATTGCTTCTTTTTTAGTCCGCTTTAATCATTGTCAATTAATGGCTTGTTTTGCCCAGGCAGAAAATTCTTGGGCGTAGAAATACTTCTTCCGAGTTCTTTCTCAGTTTCCTTTCGGGCCACCCCGGCGACTTTCCCGTCGCGCCGGGCTATTTTTTTGCTTTCGTTGAACGTTTCGGGTTGCTCTTTCTCAGAGATTTCCGTCGTCACCCGTTCGCCGAGCATGGTGAAAATAAGTTCGAGCTCTTTCATGCGCTCCTGCGCTAATTCCGGATTCTCAATTTCCTGCAGACGTTCATATCCTACCTGCGCCAGCCACTGCTTGAAGGGTTCTGCCTTGGGCGAGGGAATGGACTGGATGATACGGAGCAAGTTGGATGTTTCAGCACAGTCAGTGGCATATTTCTTACCATCGGCAGCCTCGAATTTCAGTTGTACGATTTTTTCGTACAACTGAAATCCCTCCTTTAACAATTTCTTTTTCAAGTCACTCCAATATCGCTTCGGTATAGAACTGTCCGTTAATACTGCGATTGTGTCAACAATCGAAAAATACCATTGGTCACGAATCTCATCGTGATATGTTCGTATTTTCTTGTCCTGAAAGAGTTTTTATGTTGCTCATAGATTTGTGTTATTGAATTCCCCAATTGTATATTTTTGCGCCAATTTATCCTATCATGAACGGATTATATACCATTTTGCTGCTGGTGGCCTCGAACGCATTTATGACGTTTGCATGGTATGGCCATCTGAAACTGCGCGAATACGCGTGGTTCGACCATTTGCCGCTGATAGGCGTCATCGCTTTCAGCTGGGGCATCGCTTTTTTCGAGTATTGCCTGCAGGTGCCGGCCAACCGGCTCGGATTCAGCGGTAACGGCGGCCCGTTCAGCCTGTTGCAGCTGAAGGTTATCCAGGAGGTCATCACGCTGCTGGTGTTTGTCGCCTTCAGCACGTTGCTGTTCAAAAACGAGAGTTTCCGGCTGAACCACCTTGTAGGCTTTGTATTCCTGGTCCTCGCGGTTTATTTTATCTTCAAGAAATAAACAGGTGTCCGGCTATGCCGTGACGTAGCCGGCTTGTATGCATCCGTGGCCGGATTGTCCGGCTTTGGGTGCGTTCCGGCCTACTTCACCACCCACTCGTGCACACCGGAGGAAGCCCGGCGCGGCAGTTGGATCTCCAGCCGCAGGCCTGAGGTGGTGACCGGCTCGAAGGCCAGTACGTTGAAACGGTCTTTGGCGATGCCGTATTCCCCCTTGGCCTTGACTTCCGTCCATTCGTCCCCGTCCCGGTAGTAGAGCTTCCAGGATGCCGGCACGGTACATCCGCCGCCCTGGATACTGTCGTCGAACCAATAGACTTCGGTGGAGGAGACCTTGGTCGGTTCCTTGAAGTCGTACTGCAGCCATTCCGTGGTGTTGTTGGCGGGCCAGAAATGGCAGTAGCTCATGTTGTGGTCGTTGGAGTTGGCGGGCATCTCCAGGTCGTGTACGGCCGCCGCGTCGGTGGCGTCGCGCGATGCGGACAGCCGGCTTTGGGATGCGATGGTCGGATAGGCTGTGGGTTTGACATATTTCCGGTCGTACGCCGTCCAGACGGCCATTTCGCCGCGGCCTCGGTTCGCCCATGCATAGTAGGGAATTGCCTTGATGGCGACCGGTTCTTCCTTGAGGCGGCCGTTCGCAAGCTGCATCACGTTCCGGCCGGTTCCCTCAAGCGTCATCACCCCGTTCAGCAGATCTTGCTGATAGACGGCTTTCAGGGCGGTGCTCTGCGGCATGAGCAGGTTCCGGATATTCACACCCTCGTTGTCGGGCCATTCCAGGCAGAATACAATCGGGCCCCGTTCCAGGGCCATCCGTCCCGCATCGTCTTTGACCTTTTCGTTGGCCAGCACTTTGTGGACCGTCATCGGGAAATCGACGGTCACGACGTCGCCCGGCTGCCAGGCGCGGCTGATGACGGCGTATCCGTCCTGCATGGTATAGTCGGCTTTGTTGCCGTTGATCTGCAGGGTGGTCCGGACGTTGTCTTTGGAAGTATAGCGGTACAGGTCGGAGGGAACGGGTGTGCCGGATGCCCAGCCCGGAATGCGGACGGCCAGCTCGAAGGTGCCGGCCTGCTCCGGCCGGACGGTAATCCGGACGGTTCCTTCCCAGGGATAGCCGGTCTGTTGTTCCAGTGTGATTTTCCTGTCTTCCAGGACAAGATCGGCCGTATTGGTCATAAACAGGTTGACGTAGATGCGGCGGTCTTTCTGTGC
Organism: Bacteroidales bacterium; assembly: GCA_017523725.1. GTDB lineage: Bacteria > Bacteroidota > Bacteroidia > Bacteroidales > UBA4181 > JAFWVY01. Next base: position 14,451 of record JAFWVY010000055.1, on the reverse strand, counting down.
GTAGATGTATCCGGGAAGCGACGGGATGAACCGGCAGATGTTGCTGGGGCAGCAGGCGCAGCCGAACCATGCGCTCCGGCTGTGCTGGCCTTTCGATTCGAGCGGGTTGGGGTAGAAGAACCGGTCGCCGCTGAGCGAAATGCCCGAAATGAGGCCGTTGTACAGGGTCCGTTCCAGCACGTCGTAGTATTTGGATTCGCCGTGCAGCAGGAACAGCCGGTAGTTCCAGTAGACGTTGGCGATGGCGGCGCACGTTTCGTTGTAGGCCGACATATTGGGCAGATAATACGGGTCGCCGTAGCCTTCGTGGCCGCCCACGGCGCCCACGCCGCCGGTGAGGTACAGTTTGGTGCCGACGACATCGCCCCAGATCTTGTCGATGGCGCGGATGTAGGCTTCATCGCCCAGCAGGGCCGCCACGTCCGCCATGCCGGAGTACATGTAGCCAGCGCGCACGGCGTGTCCCACGGCCGTTTCCTGTTCCACGACGGGCAGGTGGTTCTGGCTGTATTCCTTGCGGTTCTTCTTGCCGCGGGCATCCAGGAAGAACTTGGCCAGGTCGAGGTATTCTTTTTTCCCTGTTACGCCGTACAGTTTGGCCAGACCCATCTCGACAATCTGGTGGCCGGGTTCGAGTTCCAGTTTTCCGGGACCGAAATCGTGCACCAGCAAGTCGGCGTTCTTGACCGCGATGTCCAGCAGGCTGGTTTTTCCGGTGGCGCGGTAATGGGCTGCTGCGGCTTCGTACAGGTGGCCGCAGTTGTACAGTTCGTGGCTGAGGTCCGGGTCTTTTACCCAGCGCTCTTTACCGACCCATTGGTGCAGGTGGGCCGGATCCGGATTGATGGTGCGGGCCGTGTACAGGTATCCGTCGGGCTCCTGCGCCCGGCCGATGTAATAGATGAGCGCGTCCAGGTGGGCTTCCAGTTCCTTGTCCGGATGCGTCTGGAGTGAATAGCTGGCACCTTCGATGATCTTGTAGATATCGGTGTCGTCGAAGGTGTATTCCGTGCCGAAATCTCCTTCCTTCAACCGGCCGGCCTTGAGGAAATTGTCCACGCGCCCCGTGTTGTAGCACTGGTACAAGGCAATCGGTATGGTTACTTCGCGGTGGATTTTCAGGCGTGGGGCCCAGAAATCATCGTTGAGCTGTACCGACGTGAAGGGTACGCCCTGGATGGGATAGGACTGCGCAAAGGCCGCCAGGGTCAGAAGGCAGGCGGCAGTGAAGGTCAGGATTCGTTTCATGGGTTATTTTTTCTTTTTCTCCGGTTTGCTGCCGGCGATGACTATGGGTCGGCGCGGTGCGGACTGCATGCCTTCTCCGATGAAGAAACCCGGATGAGGCGGCTGGTTGTAGGCGACGTTCTGCCAGCAGATGGCCAGCCGGTATTGCGGGTCGTGCATCAGGGTCGTCATGCGCGACGTGGCGGGAATCGTGGTCGTGTAGATGCGCAGTTCGCGGCTGTCGGGTGTGCGGAACATCACTTCTTCGCGCCAGTCGCCGAACAGGTCGCCGCTCAGCGCCGGTGTGGATTTGGTGCCGTTGTTCGAGGTTACGCCTTCGGCCTGGAAGAGCACTTCGGTGGTCTTGTCTTTCCAGTTCCATTTGGAGATGACGGTCTTGTCCAGCAGTTCGCGCAGCGGATCGGCGTCCCACCAGATGATGAAGTTCACCGAATTGGGCGTTTCCGGATAAATGACCTCGCCGGTATCGCCGCGGCGCGTACCGCCGGGGGCGCCCCAGCATTCCGCGCCCGGATAGTCCGGGTCGATGTCGGCGGCCACACCGCGGCCCACATCGACGCCCGGATTGTTGCTCCACAGAATTTCTCCCGTCTTGCCGTCGAACATGGCCGAGCCGGGGGAATTGAACCGTGCGGAGGCTTCCTCGGTTTCGTGTACGCCGAAGACTTCCAGCCCGGGACGCAGCGGGTTCAGGTCGCCGGCATGGAGCGCGTCGCCGTGCCGGAGGCCCGTTGTAAACAGGCCCTTGCCATCGTGGTCGACCGTCATGGCACCGATGCATACTTCATCGAAACCGTCCTGGTCGAAGTCGGCAACAGACACCGAATGGTTGCCTTGTCCGGAGTACGGATTGTCGGCGTTCTCGGAGTCGAAGACCCACCGCGACGTGAGTTTCCCGTCGCGGAAATCCCATGCGGCCAGCACGGACCGGCCGTACCAGCCCCGCACCATGACGAGCGAAGGCAGGTGACCGTCCAGATAGGCGACGCAGGCCGTCATCCGGTCTGCCCGGCCGCCGGTCGCGTCATTGCCGGCGTTGCCGCCCACACCGCCCCAGCCGTCCAGCGGATAACGGGTCGGGATGTATTCGGCCGTGGCCAGTTCCCGGCCGGTGGCCCCTTCGAACACCGTGAGATATTCGGGTCCGTTCACGATTTTGCCGAAGGTGTTGGAGTTGCTGTCCAGCGTGCGCCAGTCCTTGCCGGCCTCTCCGATGACATGCCCCGTGCCGTCCACGGTGCCGTCCGCCGTCTTGAAGGCAATCTCGGCTTTGCCGTCGCCGTCCAGGTCATAGACCAGGAACTGGTTGTAGGCGTCGCCCGAACGGATGTTGATGCCGCAGTCGATACGCCACATCAGTGTGCCGTCCATCTTGTACGCATCGTATATCGTATTGCCTGTCAATCCTGTACGGGGAGGAAGTGTGTAGTTTGAGGGCTGCCATTTCACGACAATCTCGTAGATGCCGTCGCCGTCCAGGTCGCCCACGCTGCAGTCGTTGGCCGAATAGGTGTAGGTCCGTCCGCCGACTTCGCCCGGTTCCGGGATTTGCAGCGGCACGGTGAGATAGTTGACCCGTGGGGCATCGGCGCGGACGGTGAACGACTCGCCGGTACGGCTCTGTTTGCGCCCGTACACGGGATAGACGGTCCAGGTGTTGGTCTTGGCCTGGTCTGCTCCGTTGTCGGTGAAATCGGTCGTCCGGGCAATCGGCGTGCTGTTGAGGCGCACTTCTTTGCCGCCGTCGGTCGAACGGTAGATGTTGAATGTCACGTTGTCGCCGTCATCGGCCAGCAGCCGCCAGCTGATGTAGAATCCGTCTCCGGACGGGACGGCCACCACGCCGCGTCCGAGCCGTTCCATGACCGGCTGTGCCTGGGCGGGAAGCGTCGCAGCGCAGGCCAGGAGCAGGCAAAGTACGATATGAAGAAAACTCCGCATGGCTGTTTATTTCGCTTTGATGGTGATGGAGGCGCTTTCCACGCCGTCCGCCTTGGCGGTGAAGGTAATCTTGCCGGATTTCGTGGCGGCTTGGACCAGTGCGGTCAGCTGTCCGCTGAAGAGCGGCATCTTGGGCTCGTGGAACAGATAGACACAGGTCGGATCGCCGTTGGCGGACGCCCGGAACGTGCCGGCACCCTCTACTTCGAACTGTATCTCGCGGCTCTCGGTCGGGCAGAAGTTGCCGTCTTTGTCCACGATGCGCACATTGATGTAGGCCAGGTCTTCACCGTCGGCCTTCAGTGTGCTGCGGTCCACCGAGAGTTCGATGTGGTGAGGCGCTCCGGCGGTGCGCACCACCGCTTCCTTGACGGGTTTCCCGGCTGCATCGTATGCAATGACCTTGACTTCGCCCGGCTCGTATTTCACGTCGTTCCACATCAGGCGGTAACGGTTCTGTAGCGTTGAGTTATTCTTTTCCTGCCGGCCCTGGCTTTTCCCGTTGATGAACAGTTCAGCCGAAGGATAGTTGGTGTACACGAAGACCGGTGTCACCTCGCCCTCGCGTCCTTCCCAGTTCCAGTGCGGCAGGATGTGCAGGGTCTCTATGTCCTTTCTCCACTGCGACTGGTACAGGTAATAGCGGTCCTTGGGAATGGAGGCCAGGTCGATGATACCGAACATGGAGCTGTGGTTGGGCCACGATCCGTCGTAGGGCGTGGGCTCGCCCAGATAGTCGAATCCGGTCCAGACAAACTGTCCGATGGTCCAGGGATAGTCTTCCTGTACGGAGAAGTCGAGGTCGGGCAGGTTCGACCAGCTGCAGTATTCCAGGTCGTACGACGAGCACTGCTGGTCGGGATAGCGTACGCCGGCCGCGTTCCGGATCGGGAATTTGTACACGCCGCGCGAAGAAACGGTCGAAGCCGTCTCGCTTCCGAGTACAATCTTGTGCGACAGTTGGTTGTAGGCATCCTGATACAGGTGGACGCGGTAGTTGAATCCCGGAACGTCCAGCAGGGAAGCCAGTCCGTTGCGGAGGACGCAGGCGACCTGGTCCATGCCGCAGGTGACCGGACGGGTGGGATCCTCCCGCTTGCAGATGTCGCGCAGGAAGGTGGCGGTGGCGTAGCCCGACTCGTTGCACTGGCTGGGCACTTCGTTGCCGATACTCCACATCACCACAGCCGGATTGTTCCGGAAATGGCGCAGCATGTTCACCATGTCTTTCTCGGCCCATTCCTTGAAGAAACGGTGGTAACCGTTCCGGCATTTGGCGATGTCCCATTCGTCGAAAGGTTCGACCATCATCATGAAGCCCATTTCATCGCAGAGCTCCACCAGTTCGGGGGCGGGCATGTTGTGCGACGTGCGGATGGCATCGCAGCCCATCTGCCGGAGCAGCGTCAGCTGGCGGCGCAGGGCGGCCACGTTGATGGCGGCGCCGAGCGGCCCGAGGTCGTGGTGGTTGCAGACCCCCTGGAACTTGCGCATCTTGCCGTTCAGGAAGAAGCCCTTGTCGGCGATGAGTTCGATAGACCGGATGCCGAACCGGGTGGTGTATTTGTCAACCAGTTTGTTCTGGGCGTAAACTTCGGTGACGGCATAGTACAGCGAGGGACTTTCGGGCGACCACAGCTGCGGCTGGGTGACCGTGAACTGCTGGACGTATCCTTCGGCACTCGGTGAGAACTGGTCGCTGCGGGCGACCACCTTGCCTTTGGAGTTGACAATCGACGTGTTCAGGCGCAGTCCGGCGGTACTTCCTTCAATCTGTGTCACCAGCCGGACGGTGGCCTGTTGCTCGGATACTTCGGGCGTGGTGACATGGGTTCCCCAGACTGGGACATGGGTCTTCTCTGTCACAATCAGATGGACGTTGCGGTACAGTCCGGCGCCCGGATACCAGCGGGACGACTGGTCGAAGTTCTCCAGCCGGACGGCCAGCAGGTTGTTCTTTCCATCTGGATGGATGAAGTCGGTGACGTCCAGATAAAAAGAATTATAGCCATACGGCCAGTATCCGGCGTCCTTGCCGTTGACGTAGACATGTGCTTCGCTCATGGCACCGTCGAACTGCAGGGTAACCGCTTTGCCCGGTGCAAACTGATCTACATCGAAGACAAGATGATACCAGCCTGTGCCGACGTACGGCAGACCGCCGGTGCGTCCCGTCTTGAGGGAGGCCTGGCGTTCGAAGTTCTGGGTGATGGCGACCACCTGGGCGTCGTTGTCGCTGCCGAACGGCCCGTAAATGGCCCAGTCGTGCGGTACGGTGACCTGTTGCCAGCCGCTGTCATCGGAAATGCCTGAGAACGAGGCATCGTCCTGGCGGGTAAACCGCCATCCTTCTTTCAGCAACTGTTCGGAACGGACAGCCGGCTTGGCTTGCAGACCGGACCAGAGCAGGCAGCACAGGAGTGCCGTGAGTACATGTACGTGTTTCATCTTATGCGTTTTTTGTATGGGTCGAAAAGGCATGGCCTCATCGAAAAGGTTAGGATGCTACAAAGATATGCAATTAGAAGCTGTTTGAATTTGATTGATGGAATTTATTATGCAGATAGACGAGCAGATTTTTCTGCTTTTTGAAGGCACAATGGGGTTCCATTGTAACTGAAAAAAGAAGGAAAAGATGCCGTATATATGCTTTAAGAAAACCAGCGGATTAAATTCAAACAACTTCCTAATCCGGAGAACAATGGTTTTCCGGGCATGTGCGGAAGCGGGCCGCAGCGGATGGGGAACCGTAATGCAGAGAGGCTGTTTTATTTTTTCATCTGCCGGGTCCACGGCGCTGCGAAGATGAACTGGTCTAGGGCCTCGTTGCCGGAGTGGAAAATGTCCCGGTTGGTGCCGGTCCATTCCACATGTCCGCGGTACAGGAAGGTGATATGTTCGCCGATGCCCATCACGGAGTTCATGTCGTGGGTGTTCACCACGGTGGTGATGCCGTACTCGTGCGTGATTTCACGGATCAGGTCGTCGATGACGATGGAGGTCAGCGGGTCCAGGCCGGAGTTCGGCTCGTCGCAGAAAAGATAGTCGGGATTCGGCGCGATGGCCCGGGCGATGGCCACCCGTTTTTTCATGCCGCCGCTGAGTTCAGACGGGAACAGCGCAGCTGCGGACGGCAGTTCCACCCGCTCCAGGCAGGCCTGGGCACGTTCGGCCTTTTCCGTCCGGTTCCACGAGGTGAACATGTCGAGCGGGAACATGACATTCTCCAGCACGGTCATGGAGTCGAAGAGCGCGCTGCCCTGGAACAGCATGCCGATGCGCCGGCGCAGGTCCTTCCGGTGGACCGGTGTCATGCCTTTGAGCGACTGGTCGCTGTAGATGATGTCGCCCTGCTCGATGGGCAGCAGACCCACCAGCGACTTGAGCAGCACCGTCTTGCCGGATCCGCTCTGCCCGATGACCAGGTTGACCTGTCCCGGACGGAACACCGTCGAGATGTCTTCGAGTACGACATGGCTGTCGAAACTTTTGGTGAGATGGCTTACCTCGATCATGGCTACAACAGGAGTTTGGTAAGCAATAAGTTGAACATCAAGATAATGATGCTGCTATGCACCACGGCGCGCGTGCTGGAACGCCCCACTTCGAGCGAACCGCCCGCGACGAAGAATCCATGGTACGAAGCCACGGTGGCGATGATGAACGCGAAGACCTCTATCTTGATGATGGAATAGACGATATAATAGGAATTGAATGCGTATCGGATGCCATAGACGTATTCGGAACTGGTCAGCAGGTGTTGGGTGACGCTGGCCACCCAGCCGCCGAAGATGCCTACCGTCATGCTCAGCATGCACAGCAGCGGAAAGAAGCAGAGCACGGCGACGATCTTGGGGAGAATCAGGTAATTGGGCGCGTTGACACCCATGATGTCGAGGGCGTCTATCTGTTCGGTGATGCGCATGGTGCCGATTTCGGACGCGATGCTCGACCCGATTTTGCCGGCCAGGATCAGAGAAACGATGGTGGACGAAAACTCCAGCAGCATCGTTTCGCGGGTGAGCAGGCCGATAAGATATCTCGGAATCAGGGGGTTGATAAGGTTATAGCTGGTCTGCATGGCAAGGACGGCACCGATGAAGAACGAAATGATGATGACGATGCCGATGGAGTTGGTGCCGAGATTCTGCAGCTCGCGCACCAGTGTGTTGCCGAACACCGCCCATTTGTCGGGCTTGCGGAATACCTGCCCCATCAGCATGGTATATCTTCCCAGATGTCGCAGCAGGCTTTTCATTATTCCACTTCTTCGAAATCGATGTATTCCCCGTCCGTGTCCCGGAAAATCTTTCCCGGTCTGCCTTCTGTCCGCCTGGCGGCACCGGCGTCCACGGTCACTTCGCCCTCTCTCCGGTTCCCGGCCGGTTCCGTGCCCCAGAACGTCTGGCTCCGGTCTTGTACCCGCTTGGACCACCGGCGCATCCACAGGGTGGCCAGCAGCGGGACGAAGAATCTGAAGAACAGAATCCCCAGCAGGTAAATCAGGAAAAGGGTGAACAAGAAGGCCATGTCCGGACGATATATGCTTTCGGCGGCGCCTCCCGGCAAAAACCGGGCCGCGCATGCAGGTAGCACCTGCGCCGTTCGGGACAAAGATACAATTAATTTCCTTATGGGTTCCGGCACCGGTGCCCGGGCCCGGCGGTTTGAAAAAAAATAACTACCTTCGCTCCGCCCTGCGGCTGCGGCCGTGGTGCGAAACGGGAAGGGAAATGAACCTCAATTACTCATCGAAACTGCTTGAGAATGCGGTGGCGGAGTTTGCCAGGCTGCCGGGCATCGGTCCCAAGACCGCGCTGCGCATGGTGCTGTTCATGCTGCGCCAGGAACCTGAAGACGTGCACCGTTTCAGTGATGCGCTGCTGCAGTTGAAGGATGGCATAAAATACTGTGAATGCTGTCATAACCTGTCGGATACGGCGCGCTGCGCCATCTGCGGTGACGCCGGTCGCGACCATTCGACCGTATGCGTGGTGGAATCCATCCGGGATGTGATGTCCATCGAGAACACCATGCAGTACCGCGGGGTGTATCATGTGCTGGGCGGGGTGATTTCCCCCATCGACGGCGTCGGTCCCGGCGACCTGACCATCGGCGACCTGGAGCGGCGCGTACAGGCCGGCGGGGTGCGCGAGGTCATCCTTGCCTTGAGTACCACCATGGAAGGTGATATGACTAACTTTTACATTTACAGAAAGATAAAAGACTCTGGCGTGATTGTTTCGACGTTGGCGCGCGGTGTGGCTGTGGGAGATGAACTGGAATATGCGGATCAGCTGACGCTGGGTCGTTCCATCGTACACCGCACTCCCTTTGAGGACACTTTCCAGTCCGGAAATCCGGCATAACCGGAAATTCCTTATCTTTGTCCGTTTCATCAAATTCCGAGGATGCCGTTGTGGCATCGGCTTAAGTTATGAAGATATCGTATCAGTGGATTAAACAATACCTGGAAACCTCGCTCACGCCGGACGAAATGTCGGTGGTGCTTACGTCCATCGGCCTGGAGGTCGAGGGCATGGAATCTTACTGCGCCCTGCCGGGTGGCCTGGCCGGATATGTCATCGGCGAAGTGCTGACGTGCGTGGACCATCCGAATTCCGACCATCTGCACCTGACGACGGTCTCGACGGGCGGTGAGGAGCCGCTTCACATCGTGTGCGGTGCCCCGAACGTGGCCGCCGGCCAGAAAGTCGTCGTTGCAACGATAGGTGCCGTGGTGTACATGAAGGACGGCAGTTTCGAAATCAAGCGGTCGAAAATCCGCGGTGAGGTGTCGGAGGGTATGCTCTGCGCCGAGGACGAACTTGGTCTCGGCAATGGACATGACGGCATCATGGTATTGTCGCCCGATGCGGTGCCCGGAACGCCGGCCGCCGACTATTTCCATATCGAGCAGGACTGCATTTTCGAAATCGGCCTGACTCCCAACCGGGTGGATGCCGCATCGCATTACGGTGTGGCGCGCGACCTGGCCGCATGGCTCAAGGCACACGACCGTCCCTACCGTCTTTCGCTGCCTTCTGTGGACGGCTTCAGCGTGGACGACGAGAGCCGTCCGATGCCTGTGACCGTCGAGAATCCGACGGCCTGCCCGCGCTATACGGGCGTGACCATTTCCGGTGTCCGGATTGCGCCGTCGCCTGAATGGCTGCAGCGCCGGTTGAGTTCCATCGGTCTGCGTCCTATCAATAATGTGGTGGATATCACCAATTTTGTACTTCAAGAGGTTTGCCAACCCCTGCATGCGTTCGATGCCGACAAAATCAAAGGTGGTCAGGTCATTGTCAAGACGCTGCCCGAAGGCACCCGGTTCACCACGCTCGACGAGGTGGAACGGAAACTCTCGGCGGAGGACCTGATGATCTGCAATACGGAGGAGGGTATGTGCATCGGCGGCGTGTTCGGCGGTGTCGGATCCGGCATTACCGACGGCACGGTGAACGTCTTCCTGGAAAGCGCCCTGTTCAATCCGGTATGGATCCGGAAGACGGCCAAGCGTCACGGACTGAATACCGACGCTTCGTTCCGCTTTGAGCGCGGTGTCGATCCGAATATCACGCTGTATGCACTGAAGCGCGCAGCCCTGCTGATCCGGGAAATTGCCGGCGGCCGGATTTCTTCGCAGATTGTGGATGTGTGCAGCCGGACGGCGGAACCATTCCCCGTGACACTGAACTACGCCCGTATGGACCGGCTCATCGGCGAGCAGTTGCCCCGCCCGACCGTCCGGAAGATTCTTGAAGGCCTTGAGATCGGCATCGCTTCGGAAAACGAGAACGAACTCCAGTTGCTGGTGCCGCCCTACCGTGTGGACGTGCAGCGTGAGGCCGATGTCATCGAGGATATCCTCCGCATATACGGTTACAACAATGTGCATATGGGGATGCGGGTGAATTCCACGCTGTCCACTTCGGCCAAGCCCGATGCGCGACGCGTACAGAATACCATATCGGACTATCTCAGTGCCAACGGGTTCAACGAAATGATGTCGAACTCGCTGACGGCGCTTTCGTACTACGCCGAAGGCACCACGTTCCCCGACAGCCGGACGGTCAAGATACTCAACCCGCTGACACAGGACCTGGGCTGCCTGCGGCAGACGCTGCTTTTCGGCGGACTGGAGGCCATCGCCTACAACATCAACCGCAAAAACAGTTCGCTCCGGCTCTATGAGTTCGGCAACTGCTATGCGCTCGACGCAGAACAGCCCGGACAGGCGCTGCCGGGATACACCGAGCAGAAACATCTGGCGCTTTTCGCCACCGGCGACAAGGCGCAACGCAACTGGAAAACACCGGCGGAGCCCATCGATTTCTATTTTCTCAAGGGGTATGTGGAACGTCTGATCCAACGGCTCGGCCTGCCGCAGCGTATGTTGCACCTGGAGGAGATGGCCGCTTCGGACATCCTGTCGGAGGGTTTGCTTTACAAGGCGCGGAAGGAACCGCTGGTCTGCGTGGGCGTCGTCCAGCCGGCTCTGGCACGGCGTTTCGACATTAAGGCGCCAGTCTATTATGCTGACTTCAATTGGACGCTTGTGTTGCAGTTGTTAGCTTCACACCAGATTGTCTATCAAGAACTCCCGAAATATCCCGAAGTCCGGCGCGACCTCGCGCTCGTACTGCGGCAGGATGTTCATTTCGACCAGATCCGGCAGATCGCCTTCCGTACAGAGAACCGTCTGCTGCGCAGCATCAATCTGTTCGATGTCTTTTCCGACCGGAAACTGGGTGAGGGTAAAAAGTCATACGCCATCAGTTTCGTGCTGCGGGATGACGAGAAAACCCTTACGGACGGTCAGATAGACCATGTGATGCAGCGGCTGGCCGCGGCTTTCGAGAAGGAGGCCGGCGCCCAGATCCGGGATTAGGACGCATCGTCCGCGGACAACAATTCAATTTTTTTATGAAAAGTTTGTGAGTTTGTTTCGTATATGTATTAACTTTGCATCGCAAAGTACTTTTTAATCGAATAAAAAATGAAGGAACAGGAGATAAGGGAGACGCTGAGCGACATCAGAAACATGATGGAACGCTCACAGAAGGTGATGTATATAGATGGGAGATCGGGTATTCTGGCCGGTATCTGGGCCCTGCTTGGGGCTGTAGCAGTCAGTCTGATTCTATCCGGTTCGGTTTGTCCGCTTTGGGGAGGGTCGTTCAACCCTGTCCGTACGGCCGATGCTGGAACATTCCTGATGGTGGCTGTTATATGTGCGATAGTATTCGCCGCAGCTTTCCTGACCGTTTGGATCATGTCCAGGCGCAGGGCCCGTCGCGAGGGGTTGGATTTCACATTGGATGCCGGCACGCGCCACATGCTGGGAAACTTCTTTACAGTGATGGTGACGGGCGGTTTTTTGTGCCTTACACCTATTGCCAACGGACATTGGGAATTGATTCCCGGTTACATGCTGGTCTTCTATGGGCTTGCTATGGTTATTGTCTCGCCTGTCCTGTTCAGGATATCTGTTTCCAAATATATGGGATATGCACAGATGGCCATGGGCATCGCCGCTCTATGTCTGCCACGATATGGAATGATGTTCTGGACTTTGGGGTTCTGTATCTTTCACCTTATGTGGGGTATCTGGTTCATGATTTTCTTTGACCGCATGAAGTAGGATTCTATGACAAATATTGAGAATCTTGACAAAGCGTTCGAGAGCCGTGTAAGGCTGGGGATCATGTCGGTACTGAACAGTGCCGGACAGGCTGACTTCAATACCCTCAAATCCATGCTTGGTGTATCGGATGGCAATTTGGCGAGTCACATCAAGGCCTTGGAGAAACTGGGATACATTGAGACCATCAAGCAGTTCATCCATCGCAAACCCAATACTTCCTATGCCGTGACCGAATCCGGCCGCAAAGCATTCAGTGCGCATATAGATGCGCTTTGTTCTATATTGAAAATAAAATAATAAGTATGAGCTATTTCAAAATAATAATTATGAGCTATTTTCGGGAAAAGGCCGTCGCATTGGTGAACGCAGTCAGGCGGAGCATTGAAAGATTCCCTCTGACGGTATTGTTTGCCATCGCGCTGACTTTGTGCTGCATGATTCAGCTGCACTGGGGCATGGACTTCTTCGGCAGGCACCTGAGTTTCTTTGTATTCTGGTATCCGGCCACAGGTGTGGTGCTGTCGTTGAGCCTTTCGCTCTGGCTGGAGGAACACAGGGACAAGCCTGTCTGCACACTGACAGCCGTGCTGATACATCTGGCATGGATAGGCGTGAGCGTGTTCCTTTCGCAGCATTACGAAATGTTGGGCTATGCGCCATATGGTTACATCATCGTGGCGCTGATATCGGTCCTTGCGCTGTCGCTTCCGGTGCTTTCGTTCTTCGGGGATAAAACAGACGTTTCGTTCTGGAACTTCACTTACCGTGTGGTGATGGCTTTGGTTGTGGCGGTTGTGATTGCCGGCATCGTGTGCGGCGGTCTTGAGCTCCTGCTGCTGTCGATTGAAAATCTGTTCGGAGCGGATATCAGCGAGAAAGTCTATGTGGATGTGGTGATTATCTGCTTCTGCCTGATTATGCCGCTGCTGATGATTCAAGGCATGCCGGGTGGCGAGGCCAAGCACGATGCGGTTCCCATGCCCATGCCGAAGCTTATTGAAAATGCTGTGACCAAGTTGTTTACGCCGATAGCGATAGCCTACTTTGTCACTTTGTACTGCTATGCCGCCAAGATTCTGTTCACGTGGGAGCTCCCGGATGGCTGGGTTTCGTGGCTGGTCACTGCATCCATGGCGGCCTTCGTGATACTGTTCATGCTGGTCTATCCGTACCGGGAAAAGGCGCAGCAGAGTGCTTCGGCCTGGAACGGGACGGCGGTGCGGATCGTTACACACTGGATGCCGGTTCTCATGCTCCCGCTTCTCCTGCTCATGAGCATCGGTATCGCCCGGCGCATATCCGACTATGGAATGACAATCATGCGCGTATATCTCGTGGCGTTCAACCTGTGGTGCTATGCGGTGTGTATCGTGCTGATAATAAAGCGCAATGCCGGCATTATGTGGATTCCGGTGTCTTTCATCCTGACCTTTGCGGTGCTTTCGCTGTTGCCGGTCAACGTTTCTACTTGCGTTAGGAAGGGTCTGACGGCCAAGGTCACCGCCACCTTGCAGGAGAACGGATGGGACGGTACGGCCATGGACGAAGATGCCTACGGAGTTTTGCTCAGTCAGTTGGACAGAACACTTTCGCATCAGCTGGACAGCCGTATGGATTATCTGAAACGTCAGTTTTCAAGGCAGTCCATAAAGGGTTTCATAGATACCGGGGTGCTTACCGGCCGGATTCCCGAGGTTGTGTTTGAAGACGGCAAGGATGGCTATGTGGAGATTCACCGTTATCGCGATGTTCTGGGCGACACCGCTTTCGATCTGCCGTCTGTTGCGCGCCGTGTGCGCATGTATGACGGGTATGCGGATTTAAAACAGGACGCCATCAAGGACGAGGTGCTGACGGTGCAGCTTCCGGTGGTGGCGGACGTAACCGATCGCAATGGTGACGACCTCACGCTCATGTATGAATTCCGCATACCGCTGCAGCAGCTGCGTGCGCTGGAAAATGAGATGACGCCCGAGAATATCGCCGGAGATGACTTCAACCATGTCATCAGTTATACCGGCACGCTGGTGGATACCTTGGTCGCGGATGCACCGGCGAAGGTGATTCTGTTCCTGAACTCTTTCCATCTGAGGCACGACGGCAAGGAGGGACACTTCAGCGTGTCCGGGCTGTTGTTCTGGGAGTGAGGAGGCCGGTGACGGCAACCGAGATGCTGTCCCTTTGACCATTATCGCCGGAACGCCGTCCGGATTTCCACACAAACAAAAAGCCTCTGCAGTACAATACGCTGCAGAGGCTTTTGTCGTTATGCTCCAGTATGAGGGCTACTTCATGGCTTCCTCGACGGAGACGGCCACCGCCACGGTGGCACCCACCATCGGGTTGTTGCCCATGCCGAGGAATCCCATCATCTCGACGTGTGCCGGGACAGAGGACGAACCGGCGAACTGGGCGTCGGAATGCATGCGGCCCAGCGTGTCGGTCATACCGTAGGAAGCGGGACCGGCGGCCATGTTGTCGGGGTGCAGCGTACGGCCTGTGCCGCCGCCGGAAGCCACCGAGAAATAGGGCTTGCCTGCCAGGACGCGTTCTTTCTTGTACGTGCCGGCCACCGGGTGCTGGAAACGGGTCGGGTTGGTGGAGTTGCCGGT
>JAFWVY010000005.1 GCA_017523725.1 Bacteroidales bacterium | reverse complement strand
TCCATCAAGTTCCAGGGAGAATACTCGGCCAACAGAATCGCTGTGGGCGACTTGAACGGTGACGGCAAGTACGACTTCGTCATCAAGCAGCCGGCCGCCAGCATCGATCCCGGTTCGCCCCGCAAGAGTCCGTCGACCTACAAACTCGAGGCTTATCTGCAGGACGGTACGTATCTGTGGACGTACGACCTCGGATGGAACATTGAACAGGGCATCTGGTATTCGCCGTTCATTGTGTACGACTTGGACGGTGACGGCAAGGCCGAGGTCATTGCCAAGACCGGACCGGAGGAGGATTACCGTGGCGAGGACGGCACCGTGCGCACGGGACCGGAGTATTTTTCGGTACTGGACGGCATGACCGGCAAGGTGCTGGCCGTGGGCGACTGGATCGAGCGCAGCCAGCGTTTCGGCGACTATAACCGCAACTGCCGTCATCAGATTGGCATTGCTTATCTGGATGGCAAGACCCCGGCTCTGCTTATCCTGAAGGGAACATACAAGGCCATGGTCGTGGATGCGTACGAATTCCACGGCGGCCAGCTGACCAAGCTGTGGCGCTGGGACGGCGACGAGGAAAATCCGGTGGTCCGCAGCATGGGTGCGCACAATACCCAGATTGCCGATGTCGATGACGACGGCCGCGATGAAATCATCATCGGATCGGCGGTGCTGGACGATAACGGCACCTGCCTGTGGTCGTCCGGTCTCGGACACGCCGACAAGGTTTTTGTGACGGATGTCGATCCGACCCATCCTGGCCTGGAGATTTTCTTCGCCATCGAACCTTACCGTGACGGCGACGGTGTCTGTCTTGCGGATGCCCGGACCGGAGAGATTCTTTGGCAGATAGATGCCCATACGGGCCATGTGGGTGACGGTATGGTGGCCGACATCGACCCGGCCTATCCCGGTTTGGAATGCTTTGCGTCGGAGGACAGCAAGGGCGGCATGACCGACAAGTATCTTTTTACGTCGACCGGTGAGCGGCTCGGTTCAACGCCTGATGTGCCGGGCTGCCGTGTCTGGGCGTTCTGGGATGCAGACCTGGTACGTGAGACGGTTGGTATTGCACAGGCCGATCCTGCGGCAGCCGAGGCTGCCCGGAATGCGGCCGAAGCTGCAGGAGGAACCGCTGCCGGCGGCCGGGCTTTCGGCGGTAACGCGGTGGTCAAGTACAGAGGACCTGTCCTGACCAACGGCATCCAGGGCAGCATCAGCCTCATCGCCGACATTACGGGTGACTGGCGTGAGGAGTTCGTCACCGTGATGAATGGCGAACTGCGCGTCTATCAGACCACCATTCCGGCGACCGACCGGCGGGTGACCTTCATGCGCGACGGGGCATACCGGGCGCAGGTCGCACACCGCTCCATGGGCTATGACCAGGCACCTATGCCGAGCTATTACGTAGGCATGCCCCTGGAGACGGCTTCGCAGTTCAAGCCGCTGGTGGAAAAAGCACCGAAACCTGCTAATTAATCAGACTGTTTTTCGGCCGCTTGCCCGTTCAAAACCGGGCAGGCGGCTTTTATTTAATCCTATGAAATCCAAAATTATTGCGTCATGTTTCCTGTGTCTCGCGGCCCTTTCGCTGTCTGCACGGGAAATTCCGTCCGATGCGATTGTCGTGGCGCAGGACGGAAGCGGCCAGTTCACGACAATCCAGGAAGCGGTCAATTCCGTCCGGTCCTTCACCCCCGTTGCGCGGACCATTTTTGTCAAAAAAGGGATTTACAAAGAAAAAGTGTGCATTGAAACCTGGCACACGTCCATTACGATTATCGGCGAAGACCGCGATGAAACCGTCATTTCGTGGAACGACTTCAACGGCAAGGCGGACAACGGCACGGCCTACTGGTCGGCGTCCTATGCCGACCTTGTGGACAAACGCAGTCCCAACCGGAACGGCACATTCCTGTCGGGGACGCTCATGGTGATGGGCAACGACATCGTGGTGGAGGACCTGACCATCGAGAATACCGCCGGCCGGGTCGGGCAGGCGCTGGCCATCCATGTCGAAGGCGACCGGGTGATTTTCCGGAACTGCCGGCTGCTGGGCAACCAGGACACGGTGTACCTCGGCCGGGAAGGCAGCCGCATTTATTTCAAGGACTGCTATATCACCGGTACGACCGATTTCATTTTCGGACCTTCGACCGCCGTGTTCTCCGGATGTACCATCCATTGTCTTACCAATTCCTATATCACGGCGGCATCCACGCCTGAAAAGGTGCCGTTCGGATTCGTATTCTTCGACTGTGATATCACGGCCGATGCTTCGTGCAACCGGGTGCTGCTGGGGCGTCCCTGGCGGGCCTGTGGCGCTACGGCATTCCTGCACTGCCGCATGGGTTCGTTCATCGCTCCGGCCGGCTGGAATAACTGGAGCAGTGTGGAAAATGAAAAGACGGCGCGCTATGCCGAGTATGCCAATACGGGTGAAGGCGCCGTAACGGACGGCCGTGTGGCATGGGCGCACCAGCTGTCCGATGCGGAGGCAAAAGCCTATACGCTGGAAAATATCTTTGCGGGGTCGGGTGGTGTCTGGCTGCCCGAATAGTTATCGCTGAGCTTCGGTCGAACTGACAATTTCCACCAGTTGGTTGGTGATGGCGGCCTGTCGGGCCTTGTTGTATTGCAACGAAAGTTCTTCGATGAGTTTGTCGGCGTTGTCGGTGGCCTGATGCATGGATGTCATGCGGGAGCCATGCTCTGAGGCCGCGGCTTCACAGAAGGCGCAGTAGCATTGCAGGCGCAACATGCCCGGCAGCAGGTATTCCAGCATCGTATTCCGGTCCGGTTCATAAATGTAGTCGTCTTCCGACATCGCGACATCGTCAGCCGTCCGCCAGGTCTCAGGCAGCATCGGCAGAAAACGCTCGTCAGCCACTTCCTGGGTCGCTGCATTCTTAAACCGGTGATATACGAAGACGATGTGGTCGGCTTCTCCGCGTTCGAAAGCCTGCATCAGACGCTCTGCAATCGGTGCGGTGAAATGCGAATCGAAGTGGTCGTTGAAGACTGGCAGATCCTCCAGCATCGGCACCTGCCTTTTCTGAAGCAAGGCCCGGCCTTTCTCCCCAAAGGCCATGAAAGTCACCTGCCCTTGTTCCCATTGCGCCCGGTACGTAGTTTCTGCGATATGGAAGGCGTGCTTGACCGTGTTGCTGTTCAGTGCGCCGCACAGACCCTTGTCGGAAGTGATGACGACAATCAGCACCCGTCGCGGCTCACGGGCCGCGGTGTAGCCTGTGGTGTCGGCCGTCCGGGGGGCGATACGCGCGATGATACCCTGCATGGCAGTCTTGTAGGGCCGGAGCCGCAGCAGACGGTCCTGCGCCTTGTGCAGTTTGGCCGCCGAGACCATCTTCATGGCGGAGGTGGTCTGCCGGGTGGTGGTCACCGTGTTGATGCGCGTGCGTATTTCCTTGAGGGTCGGCATGGTCAGGCTACATATTTGCGGGCGGTCTCGCGGGCGGTCTGTTCGATGGTCTTCATGCCTTCTTCGTCCAGCCGTCCTTGCCGAAGCCCTTCCATAAGTCCGGGAGCGAGGGTTTCGAGCCGGAGCAGGAAATCGTGTTCGAATTCCGCGACCTTTTCCTGCGGGACGTCTTTCAGCAGTGCATGGGTGCCGCAGTACAGGATGGCAATCTGCTGGTCCACACGGCAGGGTGTATGCAATCCCTGTTTCAGAATCTCCACGTTCTTGCGGCCTTTGTCGATGGTGGCCAGCGTGGCGGCATCGATGTCCGATCCGAATTTCGTGAAAGCTTCCAGTTCCCGGTATTGCGCCTGGTCCAGTTTGAGTGTGCCGGCCACCTTTTTCATGGCTTTCACCTGGGCGTTGCCGCCGACGCGCGACACGGAGATGCCGACATTGATGGCGGGACGTATGCCGGCCAGGAACAACTGCGATTCCAGATAAATCTGTCCGTCGGTGATGGAAATGACGTTGGTCGGGATATAGGCCGACACATCGCCGGCTTGCGTTTCGATGATCGGCAGGGCCGTGAGCGAACCTCCGCCGCGTACGATGGGTTTCAACGCTTCCGGCAGGTCGTTCATGCTGCGGGCAATCTCGTCCGATTCGATGATCTTCGCTGCACGTTCCAACAGCCTGGAATGCAGGTAGAAGATATCGCCGGGATAGGCTTCGCGTCCCGGTGGCCGGCGCAGCAGCAGCGAAACTTCACGGTATGCGACCGCCTGTTTGGACAAATCGTCGTAGATGACGAGCGCAGAACGGCCTGTATCGCGGAAATACTCGCCGATGGCCGCCCCGGCAAAAGGTGCCAGATACTGCAGGGCCGCGGGGAAGGATGCGGGAGCCGAGATAACGATGGTGTAAGGCATCGCGCCGTATTTTTCCAGCGTCTTCGTGAGGTTGGCCACGGTCGATTCTTTCTGCCCGATGGCCACGTAGATGCAATATACAGGCGATCCTTTTTCGTAATTTTCTTTCTGGTTGATGATGGCGTCAATCGCGATGGACGTCTTGCCGGTCTGCCGGTCGCCGATGATCAGTTCGCGCTGTCCGCGACCGATCGGAATCATGGCGTCGATGGCCTTGATGCCGGTCTGCAGCGGCTCTTTGACCGGCTGTCTGAAAATGACGCCGGGTGCCTTGCGTTCGAGCGGCAGATCGTAGTGCGTGCCGGAGATGGGCCCCTTGCCGTCCAGCGGCTCGCCGATGGTGTTGATGACGCGGCCCAGCATACCTTCGCTGACGCCGATGGAGGCAATCTGCCGCGTACGTTTCACGGTGTCGCCCTCCTTGACTTTTTCCGACGGTCCCAGGAGTACGGCGCCGACATTGTCGGCCGCGAGGTTCAGCACGATGCCCTTGATGCCGCTTTCGAACGCGATCATCTCGTTCAGCGCCACGTTGTAAAGGCCGTGGATGAGGGCAATGCCGTCTCCGACGGTCAGTACGGTGCCGGTCTCCTCAAGTTCGACCTCGGTCCGGAATCCGGCTATCTGCTGCTGGAGTATGGCCGATATCTCTTCTGGTCTGATGGTTGCCATTTCGATGGATTTAGCGATGCAGTCATTGCATCAGGTTTTGTTGTATGCGGCGCAGGGCCGTTTCGACGGCTGCGTCGTATTGGTCGCCGTCCACGTTGAGCACAAAGCCGCCGATGATGTCCGGATTGATGCGGCACGTCAGTTCGATGTGTGCCCGGTAGCGTGTCTCCAGCATCCGGACAACGGCCTGCCGCTGTGCCTCGTTGACGGGGGATGCCGTGGTCAGCACGGCCTGACGGATGTTCTCGTGTCTGTTGTACAGACCTTCGAAACTGCGCAGGATATCCGGCAACAGTTGCTGCCGGTTGCGCTGGAGCAGCGTTTCAGTGAACCGGATGGTGTAAGGCGACACCTTCCCGCCGAACAGCTGTTTCAAAAGTTGCAGTTTCGTCTCCCGCAGCACGGACGGACTGTTTATGACCTGCTGTATCCGCGGTTCGGTACGGCACGTAGAATCGATAAGCTTCAGATCTTCGCGCAGTTGCGGAAGAACCTGGGCTTCTATGCCGATGTTGAGCAGAGCCTTGGCGTATCGTGCGGCGATGAGCGACTCGTTCATGACTGGAGATCGAGGTCTTTGAGGTAGGTGTCAATCAGCGTCTGCTGCGCCTGGTCGCCCGTCAGTTCTTTTTTGAGCAGCATTCGGGCGATGGCTACGGCATGGGCTGCCATCTCGCGTTTCAGTTCGTCAGAGGCGGCGGCTTTTTCATTGGCAATCAGGTCTGCGGTCTCAGCCAGCATCTTGCGGCGTTCTTCCGCCGCCTGCTGCCGGGCCTCCTCCAGAAGACTCTCCTTGATGCGCCGTGTCTCTTTCAACATGTCGTCGCGTTGCTGCTGCACCTCCTGCAGGACGCGCTGGCTGTCCGACTGGAGGTTTGCTACCTCTTCCCGTGCCTTTTCAGCTTCATGAAGTGCCTGGTCGATAGACTCTTCCCTCTCTTTCAGCGAGCGCAGGATGACGGGCCATGCGAACTTCTTCAGGATGAAGAAGACCACACTGAAGGACACCAGCATCCAAAACAGCAGTCCAAGGTCGGGCGTGACAAGATCCATGTGTCCGGACTATTTGAGAACGAGAATGAGGATGCACACCAGGATGGCGAACAGGGCCACACCTTCCACCAGCGCCGCCGACAGAATCATGCCCGAGCGGATGTCGCTGGAACTTTCGGGTTGCCGTGCGATGGCTTCCATGGCGGCCCGGCCGATATTGCCGATACCATAGGCTGCGCCGATGACGGCGATAGCCGCACCGATACCCGCACCGAACTTTGCAAGCGCGGCGTTCCCGGCTGCTTCTGCAATTTGCAAGAGAATGAGTGATAACATGATGATAGAATTTAAGGACAATTAATGAGTTTCTTCTTCAATGGCTGACATCCCGAAATAAACGGCCGAAAGCGCTGTGAACACATAGGCTTGGATGAAGGCCACAAGTAATTCGAGGAATGTCATGAAAATGGTGAAGGCAATCGACACGGAGGCGACGGCGAAACCGAGCCACGCACGTATGATGCCGAATACGAAAATCAGGCTGAAAAAGGTCATGATGACCATATGCCCCGCCGTAATGTTGGCGAAAAGCCGGACCATGAGCACAAAAGGTTTGGTGAAGATGCCGATGATCTCTACGACCGGCATGATGGGTATCGGCAGCTTGAGCCAGACGGGGGCGCCCGGCGTGTTCACGATGTCCTTCCAATACGTCTTGGTACTCTTGATGTTGGTCATCAGGAAGGTGAACAGTGCCAGCGAAAGTGTCACGGCAATGTTGCCGGTGACGTTGGCACCGCCCGGGAAAATAGGCAGCAGCCCCATCAGGTTGTTGACGAGGATGAAGAAAAAAATGGTGAGCAGGTACGGCATGTAAGCTTCGTACTTCTCTTTGCCGATGGAGGGGATGGCTACTTCGTCCCGGATGAACAGGATGACGGTCTCCATCATGTTCTGCAGCCCTTTCGGGGCCTTGCCGCGTCTTCCGGCGCAGACCCGCGCCATCGAGAGGAAGATGGCCAGCAGCAGGGCGATGCTGATGAAGATGGCACACACGTTCTTGGTAATCGAAAGGTCCAATCCCGGGCGGTGTGTCGAGCCGTCCGGCAGCCTCTCGAGCAGTTTCCCGGCTTCGTCCCCTTCTTCTTCGATGAAGAACCCTTTCCATTCGGCACCTTCCCTGAGCCGGGAGGACATGAAGGCGTGCCAGCCGGTCTGTTTGCTGTAAACCAGTACGGGCAACGGGATGGCAATGTCTTTCCCGCCTATCTTGCAGATGTGCCAGGAATGGGCATCCTGGATGTGTTCAAAAACGAATTGCCCCACATCGAAACTTTCTTCTTTTTCCCCGGGAGCCGCGTACATGACCGCTGCAAGCATGCAGAGGCCCGCTGTGAGCAGCAGACGGATGCTCGCCCCCGATAATCCGTATGATGAAGACCGGTGCATGGGATTCATTTTTTTCTGACAGACGTTGTCTGTTTCAGCAGCGAAACGACGAACAGGGTCTCAAAACAGGCAAAGCAGAGAAAAAATACTGCCGCAAACGGCAGCACGTGTTCACGCAGGCAGAACGCCCCTGCCAGGAACACTGCCAGATAAAGAAGGAATTTGACAGCGAAGGCCGCCATGAATCGATGCATGAACTGGGCAGGACGTCCTTCTTTCCGGTGGACAACTACTGCGTAAGCAGCGGTGACGCAAACTCCGAAGAACCACGGAATCCATGCGGCCCCTTTAAAAGCGTAGGTGACCCACACTGTCTGCGAAAGATACAGAATCAGGCAGGTCAATACCAGACAGACCGCACCGGCCGTCGCATAGAAACGCCACGTCCCGCGCATAATCTGCTAGGCCGGCTCGTCACAACGCATGTTGCAATTGCCGCTGAATTTGCAGCCTGGCTCAATGGCCAGTTGTTTGGTAAGAATGTCTCCCTTGAGGATGGCCGAGGATTTGAGCGAAAGCTCGTCGGCCGTCACGTTCCCTTCGATCAGGCCGTAGATGTCCGCGACGTTGCATTCAATGGCGCCGTGGATGACGGCGGTCTTTCCGATGACGACTTTGGCGGAGCAGGAGATGGTGCCTTTGATTTCTCCGTCGAAACGGAGATTGGCGGACGAGGAAAGGTCGCCCGTAATGACAGTGCCCTGAATGATGGTACTGTGCGTGTTATTCGGATTGACTTGTTCTGTTTCAGGCATAACTTTGGACATAAAGCATGGTTTTGGCTAAGTGTTGCAAATTTAGCATACTTTTGCAGCAAAAGCAAAAAAAAAGTAAGGATGCATCACTGCGGCCTTACTCTCAATATAACTAACTACCAACTAAAACTTAAACCTATGAAAATTTTTTTGCATTTCTTTCGTGGGACAAAAGTACTCAAAAGCATATTACCCGAAGGTATCAAAATGTTAAATTTTGTTAAACGGGTGAAATTTCCTCCCTTTTTAAAGACGTGTTTTTGCCCTTGCTGCGTGTCGCAAGAAGAGTTATCTTTGTCATTTAGGAATATAACGAGGTAGAAAAGGCCTGTTCAGAATATGAAATTGTCGTATATATCCGGATTGGTTGCCATCATCACCCTGGCTTTGATCGGGCTGATTGCGGTGCAGTATTTCTGGATCCACAATTCCTACGATGTCAAGAAGGAACAGTTCGAACAATCGGTCTATGCCTCTTTGAACAGGGTCAGCGAAGATATCTCCGACTATGAGATTCTGGTGGCCATGCGCGAGGAGGACATGCCATTCCCGTTCCGTGGCGGCAATGTGCGCCGGACGAACAAAGCCGACCTCGATACCATCATCAACCGTTCGCGCGACCGTGCGGCCTCGCTGCTTTCGCCTTCCGAAAAGTACGACTACTGGCGCAATGCCCGGCGCGATGTGGAACACCAGCGGGCGCTGGTGCCCATGTTCCCGGACGCGGTCCGGGATTCCGGAGATTATCAGGTGTTTTCCTTCGAACGGCAGGTCGACATGTCTATCGAGATGAACGCGCAGGGGATCGTCCGGGCGCAGACACGCTCCGTCGAGACCCAGACATCCGGAGAGGCCAGCCTGGCGCAGCGTCGTCAGCGTGTGGACCGGGTGATGCGACGCTTGGAACGGGCCGAATCGCCGATAGACGAGCGCATAGACCAGGAGTCGTTCGAGTATATCCTGCACGGAGAGATGCAGAAGGCCGACATCGACATCCCGTTCGAGTATGCGGTGCTGGATGCCTCGAAGACACCGACCTACCATTCCGAAGGATACGATGAGCAGAGCGGCCACCAACAGTATCTGGGGGAACTTTTCCCGATGGATATCGCTACGGAGCCTTATGTACTGACCATGTATTTTCCGTCCCAGCAGTCGTTCATATTCCGGTCGATCGGGGTCATGGCCTCGACCTCCATCGTGCTGGTGGTGGCCATCATGATTGTGTTTGTGCTTGTGACCATGGTCATCATCCGCCAGAAGAAGCTGTCCGATATGCGCACCGACTTCGTGAACAACGTGACGCACGAACTGAAGACGCCGATTGCGACCATTTCGCTGGCCTCCCAGATGCTGGGCGATCCGGGCATCCCGTCCGAGTTGAAGAATTATGATCATCTTTCGTCGGTGATCAGTCACGAGACAAAGCGGCTCAGTACGCATGTGGAGAAGGTGCTCCAGATGGCCATTTTCGAGCGGGGGACGGTCCGGCTCAATCTCAAGCAGCTGGAACTGAACCGGCTGGCCGAGAAGGTGGCGGATACGGTCGTGCTGCAGATCAGGAACAAGGGCGGCCGGCTGACGACGCATTTCGACGCGTCGCCGGATTGGATTTCGGCCGACGAGATACATTTCACCAATGTCTTGTTCAACCTGTGCGACAACGCGGTCAAGTACAGTACCAACGGACCGCCTGACATCACGCTCCGGACGTACAACCGACAGCAGGATGTCGTGATGGAGGTATCGGACAAGGGCATCGGTATTGCCAAATCGGATCAAAAACGTATCTTTGAGCAATTTTACCGCGTGCAGATGGGAAATGTGCATAATGTGAAAGGATTCGGACTGGGGCTGACGTATGTGAAGAAAGTGGTGGAGGCCCACCACGGACATCTGGAAGTGGAGAGTGAGTTAGGCAGTGGAACGACGTTCCGGATACGGATGCCGCAATCCGTCGGGGTATAATTTAAATTTGGAGCTATGACGAGAATACTGTTAGCTGAAGATGACGAGAACCTGGGCCCGTTGCTGCAGGCATACCTTGTGGCCAAGTCGTATGAAGTAGACTTGTTTGTCAATGGTCAGGCCGCTGTGGACGGTTTCCATGCATCGCACTATGACCTGTGCATACTCGATGTGATGATGCCGCTCCGCGATGGTTTCTCCGTGGCGCAGGAAATCCGCACGCAGAACAAGACAATTCCTATTATCTTCCTGACTGCCAAGTCGTTGAAAACTGATGTCGTGGAAGGTTTCAAGGTGGGGGCCGACGACTATGTCACCAAACCGTTCAACATGGAGGAACTGCTGTTCCGCATCGATGCCGTGCTCAGACGGACCAAGATGGATGTCAACGCCATGCGGGTGGCTGTCTATAAACTGGGCAGTTTCACGTTCGATGTGTTCAAACAGACACTGCAGCGGGACGGCAATGTGTATAAACTGACGACCAAGGAGTCGGAACTGCTCCGGCTGCTGTGCGACCACGCCAACCAGATCCTGGAAAGGAACTATGCCCTCAAGACCATCTGGGACGATGACAATTATTTCAACGCCCGCAGCATGGATGTGTATATCACCAAACTGAGAAAATACCTCAAGGAAGACCCGTCGGTCGAAATCATCAACGTCCACGGCAAGGGCTTCCGCCTGGTGGTGCCGCAGCAGGAAAACGCCTAGTCCGGTACGGAGAAATAGACGTTGTCTTCCTGCAGGTGGACATCGTAGTCCGCATCTGCATTCAGGGTCACGTCCGACATCTCCTCCGGGGCGACTTCGGTGGCGGCCACGTGTTTTTCGCGCTGTTGTTTACGTATGTAGGCCGGCACGTTCTCAAGCGTGTCGATGTCCATGGATTGGCCTATGGAGCTGCTTTTAGGCTTGACGGCCGGACGTGCCGGCATCTGGACGGTGCCCGAAGGCCGGCTGAGGATGTCGTCTATGGATGTCTGTTTCTGGATGAAGGTGACGGTCGGCGATTCCGTGCTGCCGATTTCCCCGTCCAGGGAAATGCGCTTGCGTCCGACGCCCGACAGCTCGTCCGAAAGGAACCGCGTGTCGAAGTGGGTCGCCACGATGGTGACGCTCAGTTCGCCGGTCTCGTTCAGGGCCTCGTCGGTTCCGGTCCCCCAGACAATCAGCGCGTCCTTCGAAACGGCGTGCTGCACGTAAGTGGTGATTTCCTCGAATTCGTCCATGGTGATTTCGCAGTCACCGACGCCCGAGGTGATGTTGAGCAGGATGCGGCTGGCACCGGTGATGTTGTTGTTGTTGAGCAACGGCGATGTGAGGGCGGCTTCCACGGCCTCGCCGGCCCGGTTCTCTCCGGAGGCCTTGGCAGACCCCATGATGGTGATGCCTCCCTGGGTCATGATGGTCCGTACATCGGCGAAATCGACGTTCACCTGTCCCGGGTTGGTGATGAGTTCCGCAATGCCCTTGGCTGCTGTCGTAAGGATGTCGTCCGCGCGCGAGAAGGCCTGCGAAATGGTCAGGTTTCCGCACATTTCGCGCAGTTTTTCGTTGTTGATGACGAGCAGTGCATCCACATTGTCCTTGAGTGCCTCGATGCCGCGCAGGGCCTGCTGGTAGCGGGCTGAACCCTCGAACTGGAAGGGCAGCGTCACGATGGCCACGGTCAGGATATCGGCTTCCTTGGCGATCTTTGCGATGATGGGTGCTGCACCGGTGCCGGTGCCTCCGCCCATGCCAGCCGTGATGAACACCATTTTGGTGTTGGCGTCCAGGGCGGCCCGGATGTCATCTGCACTTTCCCGCGCGGCGGCCTCTCCCACCGCCGGCTTGTTGCCGGCTCCCAGACCGTCGGTCATGTCTTTGCCGAGACGGATCTGTACAGGGACAGGGCTTTTCCGCAATGCCTGCGCATCGGTGTTGCAGATGATGAAATCCACATTGTGGATGCCCTGCTTGTACATATAGCTGACGGCGTTGCAACCGCCGCCGCCCACCCCGACGACTTTGATCAGGGACGAGGTCGTTGAAGTCCAGCCAATAGGCACATCGGGCATCTCTTCGGAGATGGAATATTCGGGTTTTCCTTTGTTTTGCATGGTACGTTCAGATAAGGGAACAACAAATATAGGAAATTCGGCCGGGAATTACATCCGGTCGTTTTCGTCGTCTTCTTTTTCTTCAAAAATGGCAGATATCCTCGAGAGGAAAGAGCCCAGCTTGCTGTCTTTCGTCTTTTCGTCCGGACTCTTCTCCTGGCGGACGCTGAATCCTCTGCTGGTGTCCGTGTCGCCGAATCCATTGTCGATGTCGTCGTTGGAACGTTCCGTCGGCTGAAAAAACGTTTCGGTCACCGGTGCCGGTGCCGGAGTTGGAGCCGGAGCCGGGCGGGGGGTCTGTCGGATGTCGTGCGGCGCATGCGATCTGGTGGACGGATGGGCGTCCATGTACCGCAAGCCTTGCATCAGCAGTCCGACGGCCGTGGCGAACAGCGGTTCGTTGACTTTGTCTGCATCGCTCGCCAGGAACTGGCCGGGATAGCCGATGCGGACGCTCTGCCCCGTTTTGTAGGAGATCAGTTGGGCGAGGTGGCGCAGCAGTGCGCCGCCGCCGGTGATGACGATGCCCGAACCGAGCAGGTTGCCGTAGCCTGACTGTTCGATGTGGAACACCACCTGGTCGATGATTTCTTCCATGCGTGCCTGAATGATGCCTGTCAGGTGCTTGACTGACAGTTCTTTTTCGTTCTGACCCGGTATCTCGCAGGGAATCACGATGATGTTGTTCTCGCTCTCGCCGTCCGGAAGTGCCATGCCGAATTCTATTTTCAGCTTTTCGGCTTCTTCGAACCTGAGCCCGACCACTTTGCGGATATCTTCGCTAATGACGTTGCCGCCGAACGGAATGACAGCGGAATGGCGCAGGATGTCATCGTAGAAGATGGCCACGTCGGTGGTGCCGCCGCCGATGTCCACCAGTGCGACGCCGGTGTTCTTCTCGCGCGGGAACAGTACGGCGTCGGATGATGCCAGGGGCTCGAGAATGATTTCTTCGATGTGGAGCGATGCATCCTCCACGCAGCGCTTGATGCGCTGGAGGGAGTCGATGCTGCCCACGATGACGCTGAAATTGCCCTCGAGGCGTTTGCCTATCATGCCGACAGGGTTCGTGATGTCCATGTCTTCGTCCACGATATAGCTCTGCGGAATGACATGGATGATTTCCTTACCGGCCGACAGCCCGTAGTTGTAAGCGTCTTTCTTGAGGTTCTCCACTTCAACTGCGGTGATTTGTTCTTCCGGCACGGTGCGGTTGATGTAGCTGCGCGTGGAAATCATTTCGATGTGCTGTCCGGCCACGCCGACGAACACGTGTGAGATTTTCATGTTGATGCGCTGCTGCAGCGTGGAGACCACCTGCTGTATGACCTGGGAGGCGTCATTCAGGTTGAGTACCTCGCCACGTCGGATGCCTTGCGAGGCGGCCTTGCAGAAGTCGATGACCTCGATCTTGCCGTTGTCGGTCCGTTTGCCGGCGATGGCCACGATCTTGGTGGTTCCGATGTCGATGGCTGCCACGTAGGTTGTTTTCTGGTTTTTCTCTTGGGTATCAGTATTTTGTGCCATATTGATATAGTTTATTTTCTGGTGCCGATGACTTGGCCCCGGTATTTGACATTGACTTGTTTATAATGGTCCCATCCCATGACGTTCAGTCCGTTGCGGTAGAAAGTGAACAGGTTGCCGAACTTCTCCTCGGCCTGTTGCCACCGGCCGAAGAGAATGACGGGGCCGATGAGCGGGACGAGTTGGAAGTCACCGTCGTCCAGGACATGTATTTCCTGGATCTGGGCATTCCAGAACGGATGCTCATGCAGCCAACCCGCCATGGCATACAGTTCATTGAGCAGCGGGAAGGCGGATTCGGCGCTGCCGGAACGGGCTTGGACCGGTTGCGTGCCGACGGCGGACGGGCGGACGTTGATCCGGCCGGTAGCCACCGGGACATAGGCCGCATGCGGTGATTCCATCTGCAGGATGTATCCTTCGCGGTCGATGTAGAAATCATCTCCGTATGCGTTGAAGACGCGCAGGATGGGAATGCGCTGCGTCACTTCGACGTGCAGGGTGCCGTCGTAGGTGACATAGGCCTCTGCATTCCTGACGGCCGGATGCGTCTGCAGCTGCGCTTCGATTTCGGAGAGGGGCAGCGCGTGAAGTGCGGTGCCGATGTACCGGTCCCGGAGCGGTGCCATGCGTTCGTACAGTTCTGCCTGCGAAATCAGCGCCAGCCGGTCGCTGTCCGCGATGCCGATGCTGATGCCGGTGCAAAGGGCGGTCCGGTCTGCGTGACGGACCTTTTGTCCCGTCCAGACCAGATAGCCGCCGATGGCGAGCCAGAGCAGAATATATAGTATTTTACGCATTCCGTGAGTATAGTTCGGTGATGGGGCCGATCAGCCGGTCGATGTTCCCGGCGCCCATGGTGAGCAGGATATCGGGGGTGAACCCCGCCAGATAATCCATGATGTGGTCCATCGGACACAGCATCTTGTCGGGACAAGTGATTTGCTGAAGGATTATTTCGGAAGTTACACCGGGAATGGGTGCCTCGCGGGCTGGGTAGATGTCTAGCAGGATGACTTTGTCCAGTGCGCTGAGACTTTTGGCGAATTCCGGTGCAAAATCCCGGGTGCGGGAGTAGAGATGCGGCTGGAAGATGCCGGTGATGTGCCGGCCCGGGTAAAGCGCACGGACCGATTCGATGGTGAACCTCAGTTCTTCGGGATGGTGACCGTAATCGTCGATGTAGACGAGCCGGTCGGTCCGGATGTGATAGTCGAAACGTCGCTGTACGCCCGTGAAACTCTGCAGGGCTTGCCGGATGCGGTCGTCGTCCTGACAGTGCATGGATGTGACGGCCAGGGCGGCGACGGCATTCTCGACATTGACCAGTCCCGGCACGCCGAGCGTCAGGTCCGGGATGGTGCGGTCGGGCGTCACCAGGTCGAAATGGTATCTTCCGTCGCGGATGGCGATGTGACGGGCATGGAAGTCGGCGTGCGCGTCCTGCAGGGCATAGCGGTAGACGGGCACGTGCGACGGGCATCGGACGTCGGCAGTCTGCTTTATCAGCAGGAAACCGTCCGGCTGGATTTGTGCCGCGTACTGTGCGAAGGCCTCCTTGACGGCCTCATGGGTCTGGTAGATGTCAAGGTGGTCGGCATCGGCTGCGCTGATGACCGCCACATACGGTGTGAGCTGCAGCATGGACCGGTCGAACTCGTCGGCTTCCGCCACAACATACCGGCTGCCGGGCTGCAGCAGCAGATTGGTGCCGTAATTTTTCGAGATGCCACCCAGGAAGGCGTCGCATCCGATGCCGGTTTGGGTGAACAAGTGCGCCGTCATCGTCGAAATGGTGGTCTTGCCATGTGTGCCGGCCACCCCGATGGTTTTCTTTGCGCGCGAAATCTCTCCGAGAACTTGTGCACGTTTCAGCAACCGGAACCCGTGGGAGGCGAACCAAGCCTTTTCCTTATGGTCGACGGGAATGGCCGGCGTATAGACGACGATGGTCCGGTCGGGCTGCCGGCAGGCGGGAGAGATGAGCTGCGGATCGTCGGTATAGTGGATCAGCATGCCTTCGGATTCCAACGTGTCGGTGAGCGGCGTGGCGGTGCGGTCGTAGCCGTACACGCGCTTGCCGTAAGCCTTGAAATACCGGGCCAGGGCGCTCATGCCGATGCCGCCGATACCGAGGAAATAAACATTCTCTATGTCAGTTAGTAGACTCATGCGTTATGGGATATGAAAGGTTTGATCTGTGCTGCGATGGCGTCGGCGGCGTGCGGTTGGGCCAGGCTGCGGATGTTCCGTGCCAGCGTTTCGCAGCGTTCGGATTGTCTGACGGTTTCGACGGCCGTCTTGAGCAGCGTGTCGCCTGCATCGGCATCGCGGATCAGGATGGCGGCGTCGCGTGTGGACAGGGCCATGGCGTTTTTGGTCTGGTGGTCTTCGGCTACGTTTGGCGACGGCACCAGAATACAGGCTTTTCCCAGCAGACACAGTTCCGAAATGCTGCAGGCTCCGGCCCTGGAAATGACTAAATCGGCTGCGGCGTAGGCCATCTCCATCCGTGCGATGAACGGGAGTGCCTTGACCTGTCGGTATTTTTCGGCCGCGATGGCCGCTTCGGCGTAGTAACCTGCGCCGGTTTGCCACAGCAGTTGGACATCCTCTTCCAGCAGTGTAAGATGTCTGGCAATGCTGCGGTTGATGGTGGCGGCGCCCAGGCTTCCTCCGATGGAAAGGATGGTCGGCCGGTCTGGTTGCAGACCGAAAAATGCGCGGGCTTCACCGGCGGTCGGCAGTGGTTGTTCCAGCACTTCCCGGATGGGATTGCCGGTCAGCACAATCTTCTCTGCCGGGAAGAACCGTTGCATGTCGGGGTAAGCCACGCAGATGCGGTTCACCCGTTTCGCCAGCCATTTGTTGGTGATGCCGGCATAGGAATTCTGCTCCTGAATGACGGTCGGAATGTGCATGCGGCTGGCCTGCCACAGAACCGGAGCGCTGGCGTAGCCGCCGACACCGATGACTACGTCCGGCCGGTGTTGGCGGATGATGCGACGCGCCATGCCGATGCTTTTCAGCAACCGGTACAGCACCTGGAGATTCTTCAGGGTCAATTTTCTATACAACCCTCTGACAGGTAGTGCTGTAATTGGATATCCAGCTGCCGGTACCTTTTCCATTTCCATGCGTCCTTCGGCGCCCACGAACAGGATGTCAGCACCGGGAAAAGTGCGGCGCAGGGCATCCGCGATGGACAGCGCCGGAAAAATGTGTCCGCCGGTGCCGCCGCCGCTGATGATAAAACGGGGTGCGTGCGATTCAGACTGTGGCTTGTTCATATTCAACGTTAGGTATGGGATCCGGACCGGCGGCCGGTTCGTCTCCCGTGGTTTCCTGCAATGATTTTTCTTTGCGGCGTTCTACTTCACGGCTGATACGCAGAATGATGCCGAATGACATGCCGGTGAACAGCAGCGATGAACCGCCCATGCTGACGAACGGCAGCGTCTGTCCCGTGACCGGGAATACTCCGACGGCGACTCCCATGTGCATAAAAGCCTGGTAGAGAATATTGACGGCCAGGCCGATGGCCAGGAATGCCGGGAAGGTCCGGTCGCAGCGTTTGACAATGCGTTTGACACGGAAGAAAAACCAGATGTATAGCACGAGGACGGCGAGACCGCCTACAATGCCGGTTTCCTCGATGATGATGGCGTAGATGAAATCGGAATACGGGTGCGGAAGCGCGTAACGCAACGTGCTGTGTCCAAATCCTTTGCCTGTGAGACCGCCGGTTGCAATGGCCAGCTCGGCCTGAATGGCCTGGTAATCGGTGGTCAGCGAGGTATCCTCGGCTTCTCCGTCTTGTGCGTTGCCGCCGAAACGTTCCACGCGGTTGACCCACGTTTCCACGCGGTGCGTCACTTTGTCTATGACCGGATTCTTTATGCCGGCGGTGTGGCAAAGCAGTGCCAGTCCGATAAACAGAACTGCCAGACCGCCCGCCACGCCTGCGATTTTGCAGAGATGCCAGAAACGGACCTGGCCGAAATACATGACCGTCAAAGCTGAAGCGAAAAGCAGAGCGGCTGTGCTGAAATTGAACGGGAAAATAAGGGCTACGGCAATCAGTACGGGCAGGAAGATGCGGAAGACGGTACGCCAGTCTCCCAGGGAGTTCCGCTTGGCGGAGAGTTGCCTGGCCAGAAAGATCGCTACGGCCACTTTGGCGGCGTCTGAAGTCTGGAACGTAAAGCCTATCAATGAAATACGACGAATGGCTTCGTTTTCGTTCAGCCCGAAGATGGGCGTGAGCAGCAGCAGGCCGATGGCGCCTGCCATGCATACGGAGGACAGCAGATTCAGCGTGTGTGACGGAATGAGATAGAAGATGACCAGCGCGGCCAGACCGATCAGCAGCGTACCGATGTGGTGCATGATGTAAAAACTCATGTCACCGTTTTTCTTGATGTACGCCATGACGCTCGAGGTGCTGTAGACCGCCAGGATGGAGATGCATGCCAGCAGGATGACGATGCCCCAAATCTGATGGTCCGCTTTGAACAGCGCGTGTCTCGAAGTCCGTGTCGTGAGGTCTTCCATGGCTAAAGGGCTTTGACGCATTGTTTGAACTGGTCGCCGCGGTCTTCGTAGCTCTTGAACAGATCGAAGCTGGCACACGCGGGTGAGAGCAGCACGGTATCTCCCGGCGCACTGAGGCGATAGGCGGTGTTGACGGCTTCCTGCATGCTGTGCGTGTCTTCGATGACTTCCACTTTGTCCCGGAAGAAATCCAGGAGTTTACTGTTGTCGGCGCCGAGACATACGACGGCCTTGACTTTCTCCTGCACCAATGGCAGAAGTTCGTTGTAGTCGTTGCCTTTGTCTTTGCCGCCCACGATCCATACAACGGGTGTTTTCATGCTCTCCAGGGCATACCAGGCGGCGTTGATGTTGGTGGCTTTGGAGTCGTTGATATAACGTACGCCCTTGATCTGCAGGACGAATTCCATGCGGTGCTCGATGCCGGCAAAGGTCGTTAGCGCTTCGCGGATATTCTTTTTCTTGATATCGAGCACCCGGCCCGCGATGCCGGCCGCCATGGAGTTGTACAGGTTGTGCCGGCCTTTCAGCGCCAGGTCGTCCACCGCCATGAAGAACGGCGAATCGCCGACTTCGATGTGCAGCGTATCGTCTGCCACATAGGCGCCCGGCACCTGCGGCTCGTTCAGGGACATGGGCAGCATCTGGGCGGTGAGCACGATCTTCTTGAGCTCGCGGACTGTCACATCGTCGTCATGGCAGAAAATAAAGAACTCGTTGCCGGTCATGTTCTGCAGGATGCGCATCTTGGCATCGATGTACCGTTGCATCACATGGTCGTACCGGTCCAGATGGTCGGGCGTAATGTTGAGCAGAATGGCAATGTCGGCTTTGAAATCGTACATGTTTTCGAGCTGGAAATTACTGATTTCCAATACATAATAATCGTAATGCTCGAAAGCGACCTGCAATGCGAAACTCTGGCCGATATTGCCGGCCAGACCGACGTTCATGCCGGCCTGTTTCATCATGTAGTAAATCAGTGAGGTGGTCGTGGTCTTGCCGTTGCTGCCGGTGATGCAGATTTTCTTGGCATTGGTGTAACGGGCCGCGAACTCCAGTTCGGAGATGACGTGGATGTTCCGGCTGATCACGGCCTGCATCACGGGCGTCGTGTTGGCGATGCCCGGGCTCTTGATGATTTCGTCCGCGTTGAGGATGGCGTCCAGCGTGTGGCCGCCCTCTTCGTACGGGATGTCGTATTTCTCGAGCAATGCCCGGTATTTGGGTTTGAGCATGCCGTATTCGGAGAGAAAAACGTCGAATCCCTTCACGCTGGCCAGAACCGCGGCGCCGGTTCCGCTTTCGCCTCCTCCGAGAATGACTATGCGACGTGTGTCCATGCTATCTGATTTTTAATGTGGCGAGTGTAATGATGGCGAGAATGATGCCCACGATCCAGAACCGGGTGACGATTTTGGGCTCGGGGAATCCTTTCTTCTGATAATGATGGTGCAGCGGCGACATGAGAAAGACACGCCGCCCGGCTCCGTATTTCTTTTTGGTGTATTTGAAGTAGGATGTCTGGATGAGAACTGATGCGCTTTCTGCGAGAAAGATGCCGCAGAGTACCGGCAGCAGCAGTTCCTTGCGGATGAGGATGGCGCAGACGGCAATCAGTCCGCCCAGCGTCAGGCTTCCGGTATCCCCCATGAAAATCTGGGCCGGATTGGTGTTGTACCAGAGAAATCCGATCAGGGCTCCGACCAGGGCGCTCATGAAGATGACCAACTCTCCACAGTTGGGGATGTACATAAAATTCAAATACCTGGTATATATAATGTTGCCTGATATATATGCGAGAATGACCAGCGTTGCGCAGATGATGGCGGAAGTGCCCGCCGCGAGTCCGTCCATGCCATCGGTCAGATTGGCGCCGTTCGACACGGCCGTGATGATGAAGATGAAGACCAGTACCACGGCCAGCCAGACCCACGACTTGGCATGGTCACCCATGAATCCGACCAGCCATTGATAGTCGAATTCGTTGTTCTTGACAAAGGGGATGGTGGTGGTGGTCGATTTCACATCCCGCAGAATCTCACCGTTTTCCTGCAGAGTGTCTGTCCGGAGTTCCGTACCGGTGGGAACGGGTTCGCGTACCACGATGTCTTCGGAGCAGAGCACGGTGACGGCCACGATGAGTCCCAGGCTGATCTGTCCGAGAATCTTGAATTTGCCGTGCAGACCTTCCTTGTGTTTCTTGAAAACCTTGATGTAGTCGTCCAATCCGCCGAGGAAACCGAGCCACACGGTGGTCAGCAGCATGAGCAGGATGTAGATGTTGGTCAGGTCGCAGAACAGCAGGACCGGTACCAGCAGGGCGATGATGATGATGAGACCGCCCATGGTCGGCGTACCCTGTTTTTCCATCTGGCCCTGGAGTCCCAGGTCGCGGATGGTCTCTCCGACTTGTTTCCTGCGCAGAAACGCGATGATTCTCCGACCGATGACCAGGGCGATAAACAATGCAAAAATGGCAGCCATCGCCGATCGGAACGAAATGTACTGCAACATGCCCATGCCGGGAATGTCGTATTGGGAATCGAGAAATTTGCCGAGGTGGTATATCATGGTATATTATTATATGTATTTGGCAACTTCTTCGCGGTCGTCGAAATGGTGTTTGACTCCGTTTACAATCTGATAGTCTTCGTGACCTTTGCCCGCCACCAGCACGACGTCGCCCGCACGGGCGGTCAGACAGGCGGTGCGGATGGCCTCGCGCCGGTCGGGAATGACAAGTGCCGCCGCCCGCTCTTCTTCGGAAAGTCCGGCCAGCATGTCTGCGATGATGTCCTCCGGTTTTTCACTGCGCGGGTTGTCGGAAGTGAAGATAACCAGCGAACTGCGTCTGACGGCGGCGCGGGCCATGAGCGGCCGTTTTCCCCGGTCGCGGTCTCCGCCTGCACCGACGACGGTGATGATGCGCCGTCCGGACTGTCCAGCCAGTTCACGGATGGTGTCCAGGACGTTTTCTATGGCATCCGGCGTGTGGGCGTAGTCGACAACGGCCGTGAATCCTTTTTTTGACGTGAAATATTCGAACCGGCCGGCCACCGGGCGGAGCTGGCTCATGATGACGGCCAGTTGCTGCGGATCGATGCCGAGCTGGACGGCTGCGCCATATACAGCCAGCAGGTTGTAGGCATTGAACCGGCCGATGAACCGGACGAACACCTCTTGCCCGCAGAGATTCAGGAACATGCCTTCGATCTGTTCCGACAGAATCCGGCAGGTGTAGTCCGCCATGCTCCGCAGGGCGTAGGTCTTGACCGTGGCGGCTGTGTTCTGGACCATGACCAGCCCGTTCCGGTCGTCTTTGTTGACCAGCGCGAAGGCCTCCCGCGGCAGGTGGTCGAAGAAAGTTTTCTTGGCCTGCAGGTAGGCATCGAACGTTTTGTGGAAATCGAGGTGATCCTGGGTCAGATTCGTGAAGATGCCGCCGCTGAACCGGATGGCTGCAATGCGATGCTGAACGATGGAATGCGAACTTACTTCCATGAAACAATGGGTGCATCCGCGTTCCACCATTCTGGCCATCAGATGGTTCAGCTCTTTGGCATCGGGTGTGGTGTGCGTGGCGGGCACCTCTTCTCCGTCAATGTAGTTGACCACGGTGGAAAGCAGGCCGGCCCGACCGCCGGCAGCCCTGACGATACGGTAGAGCAGGGTGGCGGTCGTTGTTTTGCCGTTAGTGCCTGTGACGCCGACGACTTTGAGGTGGGCGGAGGGATGGTCGAACCATGCGTCGCACAGTTCACCCAGGGCCACGGTGCTGTCCTTGACCTGGATGCAGGTCGCCGCCGGCAACGGGTCTGGCATCTGCTGGCAGACCACGGCGGTCGCTCCCTGTGCCACGGCCTGGGCGATATAGGCATGACCGTCCTGCCGGGTGCCCGATGTGGCGACGAACAGATCGCCGGGCTTTATCGCCCGGGAGTCGAACTGGATGTCGTTCACCGTCAGCTCGGTCGGTCCTTCAATCCGGACGACCGATGTCAAAGCGTTGCAGAGGGTGGATAACTGTTTCATATGTCGTTATAGGCTACATTGTAAATAAACGGTCTGCGCCGGCGTATGCCGTGTGCCTGCACGGAGCGACTGGCGGCGGACATAGCCGCTTCCCTCCACCTGCACTTTCAGTCCGGCCTTCTCAAGCAGGTACAGCGCATCTTTGAGTCCCATGCCCGTAACGTCGGGCACAGCCGAAACTTCTGGTATGTCACGGGCCGTCAGCGTCAAGACCTCTCCATCTGCCGCGGCACTGCTCCAAGGCCCGTCCTGCGCCGTCCGGTGCCGGATCCGCAGTTGCGCAAGGATGTTCTGCAGGGCCTTTGTCTGTCCCGGATGCGGAACCGGCAGGGCGCCGTCCGCGGCTTCCTCCGGTTCCATCCGGATACTCCGGACATATATCTTGTCGGCCACTTCCCTGAAAATCGGGGCCGCCACCACGCCGCCGCCCGTGCCGTTCTGTTTCGGGTCGTACACGGTGACGATGCCGGAATAGACCGGCTGGTCGGCCGGGAAATAGCCCACGAAGGAAGCGTAGTGGCGTTTGTCCGCATAGCCGTACTTTTCGTTGGCAATCTGTGCCGTGCCGGTTTTGCCTGCGATTTGATAGGCATCGGTGCGGATGCCTTTGGCCGTGCCGTATTCGACGACGCTTTCCATCATGTGCCGTACTTTGCGGATGGTGGCCGACGAGCAGATGTGGTTGTCGATGACCGAGCCGGTGAACTCTTTTTCTATGTGGTCCTGTTTGCGCAGCTGCTGAACGAAGACCGGTTTGACCATTTTTCCGTTATTGGCGACGGCATTGTAGAAGGTCAGCGTATGGATGGGCGCGATGCGCATCTCATATCCGTACGCTATCTGCGTGAGACTCAGATTAGACCAATAGTCTTCTTTGCTGTCCGGGTGCTTGATGTAGGGGCGGGCTTCCCCGCGGATGTCCAGCCCCAGCGTATCGTTCAGGTGGAACGCGTACAGTCCCTCGATGAACTGACGCTCCTTGCCGCGGTAGTACTGGTCGATGATTTTGGTTACGCTGACGTTTGATGATTGCGCGAACGCCTCCTCCACCGTCAGTTTTCCCATGGTAGCCACGCGACCGTCGTCCCAGACCCTCTTGCCGTAGAAATAGACGGTCCCGTTTCCGTTGTCCACCGTATCCTCGGGATTGACATATCCGTCTTCGATGGCCCGCATATAGGACATCAACTTGAACGTCGAGCCTGGATCGACCGCTTCGCCCAACGCGTAGTTGTAGCGTTCGCTGTAGTTGCCGTTGCGATCTTTCCCCAGGTTGCAGATGGCCTTGACGGCTCCCGTCGCCACTTCCATGATGACCACTGTGCCATGGTCGGCGTCGTGGAGGGCCAACCCTCTGCGCAGGGCCGCATCGGCGGCGTCCTGGATGTTGATGTTGATGGTAGAGACCACGTCTCCGCCGTTCTCCGGTTCGATGTTGTTCTCGCTGGAAACGGGGATGGCAATCTGTTTCGATACCTGGTGAACCATGGTCAGGCCGGTGCGGCCGGTCAGATAGGCGTTGTAGGCGCCTTCCAGGCCGGGAAAGTTCGCGGCGGTGTCCTTGTTGTAGAACCCTATAGTCCGGTAAGCCAGCGATCCGAAAGGATGCTCGCGGCTGTCATCGGTATTGACAATCAATCCGCCGTAGTTTCGCGGCAACGACAGGATAGGATAGGACTTCATCCGCTTCAGCTGCAGGTAATTGAGATTTCTTGCGAGCGGCATGTAGCGTTTCCGCTGCTGCCGGTTCGTTGTGATTTCCCGTTTATATTCCGTCGCCGATTTCGTTCCCGGAAACTCGGCCAGGCAGCGCGCCAGTTCGTCGATGCGGCGGCGGAACAAAGTGTCGGCAGCCACGCAGGGGTCGAGATAGACATCGTAGGACGGCACGGATGTAGCCATGACGCGGCCGTCGTCGGCCAGGATGTCGCCGCGGTACGGATATATTTTCTGCGGTACGATCAGCATGTTGGCCGCCTGTTTCCGTGCTTCGCCGCCCCGGGTGAGCTGGATATAGGCCACATGGAGTATGAAGAACCCGCCGACCACTATCATGAGATAGAGCACCACGTTGATCCTCAGCAGAATATTTCCTTTTAACGATCGCTGGGCCATGGTTATTTTTTCAGGATATAGGGTGGTTTGACCGCTTCTTCGACGGTGAGACCTTTGTCTTTGGCTAGGGAGGACACGACCGACTGCCGGCTGAGATACATCAGTTGGTTGGCGGTTGTGATGGATTCGGCCCGCAGTTCGTTTACCTCGGCTTTCAGCGCGACGGTCTGGCGAGCGATTCTTTCGGAGTGATATCTGTTGGCGATATAAACCACCCCCAGCATGGTGAGCCACACGATGAACAGCAGGTTCTTCGTGACGAACCGCCCCCAGTCGATGTCTTTCAGCGACTGCAATGCAGACGTGGAAGCCTCTTCCTGTGGCTGTTCAATGAATTCGATGCCGGCGTCTTCGGGTTTCATGCGGGTCAGTTTTTAACGGCGATGCGCAGTTTGGCGCTTCGTGCGCGCGGGTTCTGTGCGATTTCTTTTTCGTCGGGGGTGATGACTTTGTTTCCGAGTGCCTTGAACGGTACCAGCGGGTTGCCATAGAAGTCTTTTTCGGCCTGGCCCGAGAACCGGCCGTCCCGGATGAAACGCTTGACGGCACGGTCTTCCAGCGAATGGTAGGTGATGACGACCAGCCGTCCGCCCGGAATGATCACATCCGCACTCTGTTCCAGCAGGGCCCGGAGGCTGTCCATTTCGT
Source organism: Bacteroidales bacterium (assembly GCA_017523725.1). Lineage (GTDB taxonomy): Bacteria > Bacteroidota > Bacteroidia > Bacteroidales > UBA4181 > JAFWVY01. The sequence goes on along the minus strand of JAFWVY010000005.1, from coordinate 26,880 downwards.
GATTGACCTCGATGCGCAGTGCCTGGAATACCTTGGCCCAGTACTTGAATTCGCCGTGCGGCGGCGTACACGGGGCGATGAGATCGGTGAGCCGGGACGAGGTTTCGATGGGGCTTTCGCTCCGGCCACGGACAATGAGGGCCGCCAGCCGGCCGGCGTTTGCAATTTCGCCGTAGTCTCTGAAAATCCGGCACAGCTGTTCCTGGTCGTAGGTGTTGACGACTTCCGCAGCAGTCAGCCGGCTGTTGTTGTTCATGCGCAGGTCCAGTGCGGCCGGACTCCGGAACGTAAAACCGCGTTCCGGCGTGTCGAACTGATACGACGAAACGCCCAGGTCGGCCAGGATGCCGTTGACGTGCCGGAAGCCATAATAGCGCAGGTAATTTTTCAGGAAACGGAAATTGCCGTGGACGAAGTGAAACCGTTCGTCGTCAGGCACGTTGATGGCAGCCGATGCATCCTGGTCGAACCCGAACAGGACACCCCGGTCTCCCAACCGTTCCAGAATGGCGCGCGTGTGTCCGCCACCGCCCATGGTGGCGTCTACGTACACCCCGTCGGGCAGGATCCGCAGCCCTTCGATGCACTGCGGCAGCAGGACAGGCACGTGGTACGTCATAGGTCGTCAAGGTTGTAGGTGGCATGTTGCATGAGGCGTCTGGCCCGTTCGGCCTTGTCCTCCGGTGTGGCGTCGTTCTGCCGGTAGATGGCCGGATTCCATATCTCGATTTTCCCAATGCTGCCGAGCAGGACGATATCCCGCTCCGCATCGATTTGTTTCAGCAGCCTGGCCGTGAGCAGAAACCGCTTGCTCGCATCAAGGGTCACTTCGCAGGCGCCCATGTGGAAATCGCGTACAATTTGCCGGTGTTCGGGATCGTACGGGTTCAGGTTCCTGACCAGCAGGCGTTCCTGCCGGTCCCATTCCTCGATGGGAAACATCTCCAGGCAGGCGGCGTAAAGGTCCCGTTTGATGACGAACCGTCCGGAGTGGCCTTCGGGCAATTGCCGCACAAACGCCGCGGGCAGCAGGATTCGGCCCTTAGCGTCAGCTTTGCAATCGTATTCGCCTATGAATGATATCATTGTATTTCGGATAGAATGGCGGGTAAAAATAACCAAAACTCTCCACTTTCTTCCACTTTTTACCACTTTTTATTAAAAAACTTATTAACAGCGCAGAATTCGGAAGGTTGGCTCTGACTGTCGGATTCTTTTTGACGCCCCAAGTTGGGCGGCTGTTTAGTATGTATCTATAAATCAGCTTCTTGTTGAAATATAGGATCTCTGAAGAAATATTTTTGCTTTTTTTTCAAAAAAAAGTGATGCATGAATTTTTTTTTTCGTACATTTGCTTTCGATTTCATAAACTTTTCAAGGAAAGGTTAAAAAGTCAAAAAATAGTCACAAACCTTAATACTATTATAGCTATGAGAAAATTTTTATCGTACTTCCTGGTGGCGTTTGCCGCTGTCGCGTTCTGCGCCTGCAACGAGAAAGTCGATCCGAAGGAACCGGTACCGGTAACCCCTGATGTTCCGTACAGCTCCAAATGCCAGATGACCAAGCTGTATCTCCAGCTGGCTGAAGCTGAGGAATTTGCAAATGACGACTACTTTGTGCAGTGCCAGCAGGATTTGACCCATTTTTCTGCAATCAATCAGAAGGATGTTGATTTGAACGCTGTTGTTGTCAAGTTTGAGGTTTCCAACAAGGCCAAGGTGTATGTGGTGGATGCAAACGGAAACAACCTCTCAGACGCGCTCGTGAGCGGCGAATCCACGTTGAATCTTACGAAGACGGTTTATCTGAAGGTTCTTGCCGAGAATGGAGAAAACAAAAGCATCTATTCGGTAGACGTTACTTCATATTAATATAAGTGTAAAAAAGGAAAAAAGCTGTCCTTGTCGGGGCGGCTTTTTTTTTAGGATTCAAAAGCCATGAAAAACATTGATTGGAAAAATTTGTCGTTCGGTTATGTAAAAACCGACTTCAATGTCCGGTGTGCCTTCAAAGATGGTGCATGGGGAGAATTGGAAGTTTCTGACAACGAATATATCCCGATGCATATGGCAGCCGTCAGCCTGCATTATGCACAGGAGATTTTCGAAGGTCTGAAGGCATTCCGCGGCAAGGACGACAAGATCCGGATTTTCCGGATGGATGAGAATGCCCGTCGTTTCCAGACGTCTGCGCGGATGCTGATGATGCCTCCGCTGCCGATCGAGACCTTCGAGGCGGCGATTCGCAAAGTCGTGGAACTCAATAAAGAATATGTGCCGCCTTACGAAAGCGGGGCTTCGCTCTACATCCGTCCGGTGATGTTCGGTACGAGTGCCCAGGTGGGTGTCAATCCGTCGAAGGAGTATCTGTTCATCGTGTTTGTTTCGCCGGTGGGCCCGTACTTCAAGGGTGGATTCAAGCCTACGCCTTATGTCGTGATGCGTCAGTTCGACCGTGCAGCTCCGCTGGGAACGGGTACCATCAAATGCGGCGGCAACTATGCGGCCAGCCTTGAGGCGGGCGCGAAGGCGCATGAGATGGGTTATTCGGCCGTCTTCTATCTTGATCCGAAAGAAAAGAAGTATGTGGACGAGTGCGGTGCCGCTAACTTCTTCGGCATCAAGAACAATACATATATCACGCCGAAATCGAATTCCATCCTGCCCTCGATCACCAACAAGAGCCTGATGACGCTGGCCGAAGATATGGGCATGAAAGTGGAACGGCGGCATGTGCCGGTAGAGGAACTCGCAACCTTCGAGGAGGCGGGCGCCTGCGGTACGGCTGCGGTCATCAGTCCCGTGGAACGTATCGATGACTACGACACCAAGGTTTCGTATGTGTTCTCGAAGGACGGCCAGCCCGGTCCGGTTTCGCTCAAGTTGTATAACAAACTGCGCGGCATCCAGTACGGCGACGAACCGGATACGCACCAGTGGGTGACAGTGCTCTGAGCATAGGATTCAGATGATACGAGAGGGACGGCCTTCGGGTTGTCCCTTTTTTCATGCCGTAGCGCCGGCATGGCCGAACTTGGACGGGAACAGCCGCATGGCCAGGCGGTAAAGCCATACGACGGCGACGGCCAACAGAATGCGCGGAATGGTTATCCAGAAGAGGTTGGCGTGGACGGCCAGAAACATGGGGGTGTCTTCGAGCAACGAATGACAGACGGCGATATGACTGTTGAGCAGGTCGGTATCCTTTGGTGACAGCGTGCTGGAGGATTGGTTGGACAGGATGACGGCCGCCCCGTATGAGAGCCCGATGGTGTTGGCCACAAGCCACAGGAAAGATGCTTCGGGCGCGAGTCCCATGAGCCGCATAAGCGGGGCGCATCCGGCGGCCATGCGGTCAATCAGGCCGTAGTCTTGGAGAAACTGCTGCAGGATGTTGAGCGCCACAATAATACATATCATCTTGAGGGACAGCGACAGCGTGCCGTACAGCCAGGCCTGCATGACTTGGCCGAACGGCTGGCTCTCCGCTGCGGCGGCCTGTGTGGCAGTGGTCTGGTCCGGTGGCAGCAGCAGGTTCAGCAACAGACCGCCGGCCATGGCCGCGCCGAGCCGGAGCAACAGCATACCCATGCCGGAGGTCCCCGTTTTGCGCTGGACGACCGTTTCGACAATCAGGCTGTGTGCGATGAGCGTCATCATGGCCATGATGGTGACTTCGCGGGTCGTGAAAGGGATAGACTGGATGACGGCGATGCCCGAATAGATATTCATGGTACCGGCGGTCACCCAAACCAGTGCCGCTTCGCCGCGCAGACCGACAATCCGGCAGACCGGCTGCAGGTAATGGGCGATGACGGTCAGATACCCGAAGTATTGCAACAGGCTGACAGCGAATGAGACAGGAATCATGATGCCCAGCAGCCACAATGCGGTTTTAAGGCCGCTGAATGCGGCCTGGCGCATAGGGTGACGGGTGATGTGCAGGGAGTCGTGCATGCAGTTTTTTTAAGATGCCAAACTACGCCATTTACCGTTATTTCACAAATTTGCCGTACCTTTGTTATGGTTTCTGAGGGTAAAGACAGATATGAAATCCCGGATAATCTGCATGTTGCTGTCGCTGTGTCTTGCCACGGCGACCGGGTGGGCCGAATGGGGTGCACCTGCGGGTGACACCATGTCTCTACCCGTGGACAGTTCCCGGTTGGAGGGATACGGTGTGCTGCCTTTGGCGGACCTTGCGGCAGACGAAGTTGCAGATGATACCGCAGACTTTTTCTCCTTTGCATTGGATACCGCGGAAGAGGTGTTGCAGGATTCGCTGCCGCCCCTTCCAACGGACGCCCTTCATGCCATGTTGCAGGATATGGTGCTCCGGACCTGCCATGAGAGAATAGAACAGCTCCTTATGGCGGGCCATTTCGAGGAGGCCCTGGCGCTGAGCGATTCGACACTGGAACTGGCCGAAACGCCGGGGAACTATTATTACCAAGGACTTGTCAACGAATGCATGGCGGCTTGGCGACAGGCGGAGTGGGCTTATTCCAAGGCCATACGGTTGCAGGCGGACTACATCGACTGCTATCTTCCGCTGATCCGCGTCCTGTTGAATCTCAACCGTCCGGAGGAAGCCATGATATGGTGCGACCGGTATTTCGACCTGGACGGATCGCAGAGCGAAGGGTTGCTGTACCGCAGCCGGGTGTTTGCCATGTTGAACGAATATCAGGAAGCCATCGCCGACATATCGCAGGTGATATCCCTTGATTCGACGAATACGGCCGCCTATCGGCTCCGGGCGCTGTATCGGATGGAGACAGGCCGCTATCCGGATGCGGTGGACGACCTGTCCCAGCTGCTCCGTTATGACCCGCGTCCGGAGTGGTACGCCTTGCGGGCCGACTGTTACGAAGCGCAGGGTCTGACGGAACTGGCGCTTCAGGAAAATGAACGCATCGTGGAGATGACGGACGGAAAACAGGACTACGGCGGATTGCACGATGTTGCGCAGGCGCAGGTGTCAGCATTGCGACGGCGTTTGTCAATGCAATCGCAAGATGTTGTGGCAGAAAATGTTATACGTTTTCCGCGGGTTGAATCCGATTCGGTGATGCTGCGAATTGAAGTGGTGTCTTCCGATGAAAATGAAAAATAGTGGTGTGAAAATTTGGCGGATGCCAAAAAAAACATACCTTTGCGCCGCTATTTCGGCATTGACCTGTGGTGTAACGGCAGCACTACTGATTTTGGTTCAGTCAGCCCAAGTTCGAATCTTGGCAGGTCAACATCCGTACGCGAATATGGTGTCATAGCTCAGTTGGTAGAGCAAAGGACTGAAAATCCTTGTGTCCCCGGTTCGATTCCTGGTGACACCACAGACAGAACGCCGATGGGATTTCCTCATTGGCGTTTTTGATTTTTCGGTCATGCTCACTGCACAGCTTCTATTGTATTGTCCCGACAGACCGGGCATCATCGCGGATGTCACGGGATTCATCACCGTCAACCGGGGCAATATCGTCTATCTGGACCAGCACGTGGACCATGTGGAGAACATCTTCTTCATGCGCACGGACTGGCAGCTGACGGATTTCCTGATTCCGCGCGACAAGATCAACGACTATTTCGAGACGCTGTATGCCCGGAAGTACAACATGTCCTTCAAATTGTATTTTTCCGATATCAAACCGCGCATGGCGATTTTCGTCTCGAAGATGTCGCACTGTCTGTACGATATGCTTGCACGTTATACCGCCGGTGAGTGGAATGTAGAGATTCCATTGATTATCAGCAACCATGAGAATCTGCGACATGTGGCCGACCGCTTCGGCATCCCCTTCCACTTTCTTCCGGTCACACCGGAGACCAAGGCGCAGCAGGAAGAACGCGCCTGCGGGCTGTTGCAGCAGGAACGCATAGATTTCATCGTGCTCGGCCGCTATATGCAGGTGCTCTCCGAACGCTTTATCGCAGCGTATCCGAACAAGATTATCAACATACACCACTCGTTCCTGCCGGCGTTCGTCGGTGCCAAGCCATACCATGCAGCCTTTGCACGCGGTGTGAAGATTATCGGGGCGACCAGCCATTATGTGACGACCGAGTTGGATGCCGGGCCGATCATCGAACAGGATGTGGCGCGGATTACCCATAAGGATACGGTGGACGACCTTATCCAGAAAGGCAAGGATCTGGAAAAAATCGTCCTTTCCCGTGCCGTGCAGAAGCACTTGGAGCACAAGTGCTTGGTTTACAAGAATAAAACCGTTATTTTCAATTAGCGTGCGCCGGATTTCGGCGCGGGTGTCGCGAAGCCGCGCTGCCGCATGGCCTCGAAGGCAAGGACGGCGGTGGCGACCGATACATTGAGTGAGTCGATGACGCCGCGCATGGGGATTTTGATGTTGGCGTCGGACTGGGAAGTCCAGAAGTCGGTCAGACCGTTGGATTCGGTGCCCATGACGATGGCGCAGGGAACGGTCATGTCGGTTTCGTGATACCATGTGGCCGCCTGGAGAGAAGCCCCGAATACCCGGATGTTTTTTTGGCGCAGCCACTGCAGTGTCTCGGCGGATGTGGCGGTGACCACCTGTGTCGAGAAAAGGCATCCGATGCTGGCCCTGACGGCGTTCGGGTTGTAGATGTCTGTCTGTCGGTCGCATACGATGACGGCATCGGCCTGTGATGCATCGGCGGTACGTACGATGGCACCCAGATTGCCCGGTTTTTCGACGGCTTCCAGCACGATGAGAAATGGATTATCAGAAAGGCGCAGATCTTCGAGCCGGCGGTATCTCGGAACGGCTGTGGCAACGATGCCGTCCGAATTGTCGCGATAGGCGATGCGCTCGAAGACCTGGCGGCTGACTTCGGCCATGCGGCAGGTGCCCTGCAGGGAATCCACCAGCTGCTGCACCGGATGTCTGGAGGACGCTTCCGGAAACAGGAAGAGTTCTTGCAGGTCGTATCCTTCCTTCGCAGCGATGGAGACCTCGTGAAACCCTTCGATGACAAATAATTGCTGTAACTCGCGTTCCCGGGCTTTGCTGAGTTTGAGCAGTTGTTTGATGCGCGGATTCTGCAGGCTGGTGATTCTTTCCATGGTGGTAAAACGTATGCAAATGTAGGACAGAATTCCGAATAAAAAGCCTTACGGGAAACGCGATGTCGCAAAAAACCTTACATTTGTCTTTATGAGTGATCAACTGTACATTCTGGATACGACGCTGCGCGACGGGGAACAGGTTCCCGGCTGTCAGTTGAACACCGTCGAGAAAATCGAGGTGGCCCGGATGCTTGAACGGTTGCATGTCGATGTCATCGAGGCAGGATTTCCGGTTTCGAGTCCGGGAGATTTCCGGTCGATCGTGGAAATCTCGAAGGTCGTGCGTGAGCCCGTCATCTGTGCATTGGCCCGGGCCGTGGAACAGGATATCGACGTTGCGGCGGAATCGCTGCAGCATGCGTCTCGCAAACGGATCCATACCGGTATCGGTACATCGTTCTATCATATTGCCTATAAGTTCCATACGACGGAGGAGGAAATCCTTGAGCGCGCCGTGGCCTGCGTCAAGTATGCCCGCCGGCATGTAGAGGATGTGGAGTTTTACGCCGAGGATGCCGGACGGACCGACAATGAGTTTCTGGCCAGGGTCGTCGAAGCGGTCATCAAAGTCGGGGCGTCGGTGGTGAATATCCCGGACACCACCGGTTTCTGCCTGCCGGACCAGTACGGTGCGAAGATACGTTACCTGATGGAGCATGTCCCGAATATCCACCGGGCAGTCATCTCTACGCACTGCCACAACGACCTGGGTATGGCCACGGCCAATAGCATACAGGGTGTGATGAACGGCGCGCGGCAGGTGGAGGTGGCCTTGAACGGGCTGGGCGAACGGGCCGGCAACGCCGCGCTCGAGGAGGTCGTGATGGCCGTGCAGTGCCATTCCGACCTGCCGGTGTTCACCACGGTGCGGACCAGACACATCATGCGGGCGTCGCGGCTGGCCTCGACGCTGATGCAGATGCCGGTGCAACCCAACAAAGCGGTTGTCGGACGCAATGCCTTCGCGCATTCCTCAGGAATCCATCAGGACGGTATCATCAAGAACAGGGAGAGTTACGAAATCTTCCGACCGGAGGATATCGGCCTGCATGATGTGTCGATGGTGCTGACGGCCCGCAGTGGCCGGGCGGCCCTGAAGCACCATTATGCCGGCATGGGACTGAATATCGACAAGGAGCTCCTGGATGAGGTCTATGAACGTTTTCTGGTTCTGGCCGACAAGAAAAAGGAAGTGACAGACGAAGACCTTTACGTGCTGCTGGGTGTGGAGCAGTCGGCCAAACACCGCCGCATCCAGCTGGACTATCTGCAGTTGAACTGCGGGAAATCGGTGGTCCCCGAGGCGGTCATTGCGCTGATTATTGACGGTGAGAAGCATACGGCTACGGCGTATGGCAGCGGTCCGGTGGACGCTGCCTTCAATGCGGTGAAGCAGATCATTCATCCCAAGGTGGTGCTCGAGGAGTTTCTGATACAAGCTATTACCCGCGGAAGTGACGACATGGGCAAAGTGCACGTGCAGATTGCTTACAAGGGCCGCCATTATTACGGTTTCTCCGCGGATACGGATGTCGTGACGGCATCCACTGAGGCGTTCATAGACGCTATTTCGAAAATTATCTGACAGAAGGGGCATACCATGCAGACGCTTTTGGACAAAATATGGAATGTGCATGTGGTGGACTGTCCGTCCGCGCGGCTGGCACAGTTGTATATCGACCGGTTGTATTGTCATGAGGTAACGACGCCACAGGCATTTAAACAGCTGAATGACAGAGGGATTTCTTTCTTCCGGCCTGGCCGTGCCGTCTGCATGGCCGATCACGATGTGCCGACGGCCTTGCATCCGGCCGGAACCGACGAGGTGCTGCAGCGTCAGATACAGCTGCTCGCCGACAATGCGGCGGCCTGCGCTCTGACTTACTTCGCACCCGGTGATCCGCACCACGGCATCATCCATGTGGTCGGACCGGAATCGGGGCTGACCCTGCCCGGCATGACGGTGGTGTGCGGCGACTCGCATACTTCGACGCACGGTGCGATGGGGGCGATAGCTTTCGGTATCGGCACTTCCGAGGTAGAGATGGTCATGGCATCGCAGTGCCTGCTGGTGAACAAGCCGAAGCAGATGCGGATTACGGTTTCCGGCGCGCTGCAGCACGGTGTGACGGCCAAGGACCTGGCCTTGTACATCGTGGCGCAGATTTCCGTCAGCGGTGCGACAGGATACTTTGTGGAATATGCCGGGGATACTGTCCGGTCGATGGGTATGGAAGGGCGGCAGACGCTCTGCAACATGTCCATCGAGATGGGTGCCCGCGGTGCCATGGTCGCACCTGATGAAAAGACGTTCGACTATATCCGCAGTGCGCCCTTCGCTCCCCGTGGCACCGCATGGGAGGAAGCGGAGGCGTACTGGCGCACGCTTTATACCGACGACGATGCGGTTTTCGACCGCGAGCTGGCCGTTGATGCGACGGATGTCCGGCCGATGATCAGTTATGGTACCAATCCGGCGATGTCCGTGCCGGTGGACGGGTGCATTCCGTCTGTGCCGGATGATGCCGAGGCGGCGGCAGCTTTCCGTCGGGCATTGTCATACATGCAGTTCATCGAAGGGGAGCCCATGCTTGGCAAACCGGTTGACTATGTCTTTATGGGCAGTTGCACCAATGGCCGGTTCGAGGATTTCAAAGCGTTCGCTTCGGTGGTGGCCGGCCGGAAAAAGGCGCCGCACGTCGAGGCCTGGCTTGTGCCCGGCTCGCAGGCGGTACGCCGGCGGTGCCAGGAAAGCGGTATCACACGGATATTGTCGGAGGCCGGTTTTGAACTGCGCAACCCGGGCTGTTCGGCCTGTCTGGCCATGAACGGCGACCGCGTGCCGGCGGGCAGGTATGTCGTATCTTCCTCCAACCGCAATTTCGAGGGAAGACAGGGCCCCGGCGCACGGACAATGCTCGGCAGTCCCTATATGGTGGCGGCCGCGGCGGTGACCGGCGTGGTGACCGATCCCCGTCCGCTGATTCCCGAAACGTTCAAACTGGCAGACTATGTATAAGCGTTTTTCATCCCTGACGTCCCGCTGCGTACCAATACCGGTGGCCGATGTGGATACAGACCAGATTGTTCCGGCCCGTTTCCTGACCTCGACGCAACGCGAAGGGTTCGGGGCGCGGCTTTTTTACGACTGGCGCTACGATGCCGCCCAGCGTCCCCGTCCGGATTTCGTACTCAACAATGCGGCCTATGGCGGTGAGATTCTGTTGGCCGGCCGGAATTTCGGCGGCGGATCCAGCCGCGAACATGCCGCATGGGCCATTGCGGATTATGGGTTCCGTGTTGTCATTTCAAGCAGTTTTGCCGACATATTCTATCAGAATGCCTTGAACATCGGCCTGCTTCCCGTGGTGGTTCCAGAGGATTTCCTGACAGGTCTTTTTTCCGCGGTGATGCAGAATCCGGCGGCGGAAGTGACGGTCGACCTGGTCAACCAGACCGTTACCGACTGTAGCACCGGACAGTCGGCCCGTTTCGAGATAGATGCCTACAAAAAACAATGTCTGCTGCACGGCCAGGACGATGTGGACTATCTCCGGAGCCGGCTGCCGGAAATCGAAGCCTATGAACGTCGGGTGCGCCGGATTGAGATTCTGGACACAACGCTGCGTGACGGCGAGCAAACCTCCGGAGTGTCTTTTACGGCGTCAGAAAAAATGCATATCGCCCGGATGCTGCTGGCCGATTTGCATGTCGACCGGATCGAGGTAGGATCGGCGCGGGTGTCCGACGGCGAGCAGGAAGCCGTACGCCGGATCACTGCATGGGCCTGGGTGGCCCATCTGCTCGACCGGGTCGAAGTGCTCGGATTCGTAGATGGTACGCAGTCGGTAGACTGGATCAAACAGACAGGCGCCCGGGTGATGAACCTGCTGTGCAAGGGTTCGTTGCGTCATCTTACGGCGCAGCTTAAGAAAACGCCGCAGCAGCACATCGACGACATCCGGCAGGTTATTGCCTATGCGGTCAGCCAGGGACTGCGGATCAATGTCTATCTGGAAGACTGGAGCAACGGCATGCGCGATGCGCGGGAGTATGTTTTCCAGCTGATGGACGCGCTGCGCGACGAACCGGTGGAGCGTTTCATGCTGTCGGATACGTTGGGCGTTCTTTCCACGGACGAAACCTACAGTTACTGTTGCGAGATGACGTCCCGCTATCCCGGCCTGCGGTTCGACTACCACGGACACAACGATTACGACCTGGCGGTTGCCAATGTGCTCATGGCGGTGAAAGCCGGCATCGGCGGTGTCCACGCCACCGTCAACGGACTGGGGGAACGCGCCGGCAATGCGCCGCTCGCCAGTGTGATGGCGGTGCTGACGGATATGGCGCACCGTTCGGTGCAACTGGACGAACGGAAAATCAACATGGTGTCGCGGATGGTGGAGACTTTCTCTGGAATGCGTATCCCGGCCAACCGGCCCATTGTCGGCGAGAATGTGTTCACGCAGGCCTGTGGCGTCCACGCCGACGGGGATATCAAGGCGCATCTTTACTACAACGCCCTGCTGCCCGAACGTTTCGGCCGGGTGCGGACCTATGCGCTCGGCAAGACTTCGGGTAAATCCAACGTAATGAAAAACCTCGAAGAACTGGGTGTTACGCTGGAGCCCGAAGCGATGAAGAAGGTAACCGAACGCGTCATCGCGCTCAGCGAAAGGAAAAACCGGGTTACGGCGGAGGACCTGCCGTACATCATATCGGACGTATTGCACGGCGATGCCATCGACCAGAAAATAAAAGTGCACAATTTCTCGCTGTCGGTGGCCGAGGGGTTGCGTTCCGTGGCGACGCTGAGCATCGAAATCGGCGGAGAAACCTACGAGGAAACATCGGCCGGCGACGGGCAGTATGATGCATTCATGAACGCATTGCGTAAGATCTACGATGCCTTGCATCTGCCGCTGCCACGTCTGACAGACTATGCCGTGACCATCCCGCCCGGCGGTAAGACAGATGCGTTGGTCGAAACGGTGATTACGTGGGAGCACGAATCCCGGGTGTTCAAGACGCGTGGACTGGATCCCGACCAGACGATTGCGGCCATCAAGGCTACCATGAAGATGCTGAACATGATAGCATGACGAAAGTCATGCCGCGCGGGACTCAGGCGGAGAACCGGGACAACTGCTGTTGCAACAGGGCGTAGGTTTCGTCTGTGACCGGCACGAGCGGCAGGCGCATTTCATTCTGACATTTTCCGAAAATCTGCAGGGCTGCCTTGATACCCGAGGGATTGCCGTCCCTGAACAGGACGTTGATCAGATCCAGCAGTTCGAAATGCAGGGCGCGTGCACTTTGCAGATTTCCGGCGAGGGCTGCGCGGATCATCGTGGAGACCTCCATCGGCAGGACGTTGGCCGCCACCGAGATGACACCGTCTCCGCCCAGAGCCGTGACCGGAAGAGCCAATGCGTCGTCGCCCGAAATGACAGCGAAGCCTTCGGGCCGGCGGTGCAGCAGTTCCATAATCTGGCCCATCTGGCCGGATGCTTCCTTGACACCGACGATGTTATGGTGGCGTTCGGCCAGTGTCAGGACGGTGTCGGGCAGCATGTTGATGCCGCTCCGGCCGGGGATGTTGTACAGAATGACAGGAATGGGACAGTGTTCGGCGATGACGGAGTAATGGGCAATCAGGCCGCGCTGGGTGGGTTTGTTGTAATAGGGAGTCACCGAGAGAATGGCCGCCAGATCGGCGAATGGTGTCGTTTCCAGCAGGTCCAGAATCTCTTTGGTTTCGTTCCCGCCCAGGCCGAGTACGATGGGCACGCGTCCGGCATTGGTGTCGATGACCGTTTTGAGGATGGCGTCCTTCTCTGCGTACGAGAGTGTGGCGGCCTCTCCCGTGGTTCCCAGGACGACAAGATATTCGACACAACCCTCGATACAATGGTTGACAATCCTCTTCAGCGCATGAAAATCAACCGATTTGTCGGCGTTCATCGGCGTGATGAGAGCCACACCGGTACCAGAGAACAATGTATCCATAGATTCAGACGATGTTTTATTTCGGTTCGGAGTTGTCCGGACAAAGCATGGGCAGATAGACTTTCAGCACATCGAAGAACGGCCGGATGCCGTCGCGTTCTGGCAGATCCAGCATCAGGTCGTACGGGGCTGCGTGCATGCTGCCGTGCTTGGTCCCGATTTTGAAATTCGTGGGCGACACATGCATGATGTATTGCAGGATGTCGCTTTCCGCGGAAGCGCAGTTGATGAGCATGTCGAATTGCTGGAGCATGAACTTGTAAGCCAGCGTATGCTGTTTAGGCGTTCTCATCCAGGTGACATCCTTGCCCGAGAAATACTGGCATACCGAAAGACAGTCGTCTTCGGAAATGTTGTGCTGTGCCAGAAATCCCAGTGCGGTGTATCGGATGCGTTTCGTCCTCAGGAAATTGAGGAAAGACGACATCTCCTGTTTCCAGTCCGGGTCGGCGGTCGTGAAAAGAATGCCCACATGATGCGCCGTGTCGAAGTTGCAGAGATGTTTCTGCCGGGGTTCCTTGGGCATGTTGTTGCGCAACATGCGGTTGTAGAAATACTGCCTGATCACGGTCTGGAAAGATGGATTTTCAAATTTACAAAGGTAGAAAAAAACGGCAAAGCACCTCTTCGGCTGTAGAATTTTTCGTATATTTGTACGCACGTCGGTCATTCCATCCTGCAAGATGGACCCGACGGCAGTCAAAACCTAAAAAATAACTGTTATGAATGTCATTTTGTTTATTCTTATCGGAGCTCTGGCCGGATTCATCGCTGGCCAACTGACGAAGGGATCCGGTTTTGGATTCTGGATCAACCTGCTGGTCGGTATCATCGGCGGTCTCATTGGCGGCTGGGTCTTTGGTTTGCTCGGCATTTCCAGCGGCAGCGGTATTCTGGGCAGTCTGATTACGTGCGTGGTCGGTGCGGTCATTCTGTTATGGTTGCTGCGCTTGTTCAAGAAATAGCCGGATGACGGAAAAACAGGGATCTCCCGGAGCGATGCTTCGGGAGATTTTTTTTGTCCTTTCCGGTCGGATTCAAGACCGGATGAGGGCTGAAAACGGGGGCTCCTGGGAAAGCTTTTCCAGCGAAGATGAAAAAAATCGCTGTTTTGTGTGTTTTCTTCGCTAAAAAAAGTGCATTTTTCAGCGAAGAATTGTTTTTTTTTTCAAATTTTTTATATCTTCGCCGCATCGAACAGTAGAGTATTTTCTGCTGAGAGGCTTTATACCCTGCATATGCCTTACAGACGATTGCCGAATACCGATGCTGCCCGGTTGCGGGCGCTCAAAAATGCCTTCACGAAAGGCACGGACCTGTCTCCTATCAGATTGGCATTCTCACAGGAGACGCTGTACGAACTGCGGCTTCTGCTCCCGAGATTCGAATCGGCGGTGGTTTCCTACAAGAAAAACATCTCGCTTACCAACAACCGTCAGCACGATTTTCCGTCGCTGATGCACAAGACGAGACTCTATATATCGCACTTCATCCAGGTCATCAACATGTGCATTGCGCGCGGTGAGATGCCCGATTCGGTACGGGCCTACTTCGGCCTGGAGAATTATGGGACCAAGATTCCGCGGCTGCAGACGGGGGAGGATCTGATCAAGTGGGGCGAAATCATCATCAAGGGCGAGAACGAACGTATCCGCAGCGGGATGCACCCGATCACCAATCCGACCGCAGCCATGGTCAAGGTGAAATACGAACAGTTCGTGTCGGCCTATTATTCGAAGAACCTGAGCCGCCAGAGCCATACGCGGATGCAGAGCGACATCGTCGCACTCCGCGAGGAAGTGGATGCCCTGATTCTGAAACTCTGGAATGAAATCGAAGCTTTCTTCGGCGACATGAGCGACGACGTCATGCGGCAGCATGCTGCGGAGTATGGCGTCTGCTATGTTTTCCGCAAGGAAGAAAGCGGATATGGCCGGGCGCTGCCGTCCGGCGCACCGATCGGCAATGCTCAGCCGGTCATGGCTGCGGCCGAGCCGAAGATGCAGCCGCAGGCGGTGGACATGGTCCTGTTCTGACAAACTGCACCGGGAGGTGCAATCTAACCGCTTGATACTTAAAGATATTTTAGTATCTTTGCGGTCGTGGAAAAATGGCATTTTACGCGTAGGATACTGATATACAGTGTTCTGTATATTTTTTTTGTGTGCATGGAGGTTCCGGTTCTCTGCGCACAGGAGGCGGATTATGCGGCTGTTTCCACTCCGGACAGCCTGTTTTCTGCCGATTTTGACGAAATATCTGACGAATCTCCTGCCGACAGCCTGGCGTTTTCCGACCCCCTGCCTTCCCCGTTGGATTCCCTGCGTCGTCTGGCGGCATCCTACAATATGCCGCTTGATTCCATCGATGCGTTGATTTTCGCGTTCCGTCCGATGCTTAACCATCGCTACTACGTGCACCGCGTCGATATCGACACCTCGCTGAACCGTTTCCACGACGTGAGCAACGTGGTGCTGCACCGCTACAAGGTGGGCGCTTATCTGGGCAACCTGGGTCTGTCGTATTATGCGCCGGTGTATTATATGCGGGAGGCTCCTTCCGGTTTCATGGTCACCGACCATCTGCGGCTGTATATGCACAATCCGGAGGAAATCGACCATTTCAGCACCAAGAAACCCTATACGTTGCTGCAGTACTCCCTGGCCGGCGGCAGCGGCAAGGAGGAGGTCCGGATGCACATCACCCATACGCAGAATGTCAACGAACGGGTGAATCTCGGATTGCTGTTCGATTCGAACGCGGCAGACGGCCAGTATGCGCACCAGGCGACCGGTGACAATGCATTTTCGGTGTTCGGAAGCTACCGCGGATCGCGCTATCAGTTGTACGGCAGCATCGGCCTCAATAAGATCAAGATGAAGGAGAACGGCGGTCTGACCGACTTGGAGAACTTTTACACCACCCAGCGCCGGACCGATGTGTACGACACATATTCCAACTCCGGTCAGACCGTTTTGAACGAGACCGACTTGTTTGTGGCGCAGTCGTATGCGTTCACCAACAAACATCTGGTCAGGGTGGACACCATTTTCTCCTACCCGTCCGATTCGCTCATCGCGACCATCAGCGATACGCTGAGCACGGCCGATTCACTGCGCATGGTCGAGAGTATGATAGAAATGGATTTTGATTCCATATACAATAAAAACATCTCCCGGTTCAATGTCGTGCATACGATGACCTACATATCCGGCCGCCGGAAATTCGATGATAAACTGCAGGACCAGCCGAGTCTGTATCCCGGTCCGTATCTTGCGGAAGTGACGGCAGACCGTTTGAAATACGGCCGGTTGCAGAACACCCTGGAACTGATGCTGCAGGAGAAGCAGCGGGCGCGTCTGACGGCGGGATTCAGCGCCGGTCTTCTGAGCAGGATCGACCGGTACGAATACGACATCCAGCCGGATTCGGTGTTCACCGGGATGGACACAACGGTCCACAGACGGCGGCGTTTCAGCCATGTCAACACGGCAGTAACCGGACGCTTCTTCAATCATACGGGCCACAAACTGAACTGGGACATCGGCGCAAAACTGTTCTTCACGGGCTACGAGGCAGGTTCCCTGGAGATTGACGGCGACATCCGGTTCTACACGTATACGCCGCACGGCCGGAACGTGCTGTCGCTCGGCGCCACCCTGACCAACGAGAAACCGGGTTACCTCATGGAAACCTATTCGTCGAACCATTTCATCTGGGACAACCATTTCGACGATGCCCAGCACATCCGTCTGCGGGCAGAATTCGAGAACCCGCACCGCGGGCTCAAGGCCGGTTTCCATACCTCGCAACTCAACAAACTGGTGTATTTCGACGAGACGGCGTGTCCCGCACAGACCTCTACGGCCATTGTCACGGCGGCCGGCACGGTGGAGAAACACGTACGGGTCGGCAAATTCCACTTCCTGTTCAATCTGTACGGGCAGTACAGCTCCGAGGAGGACATCCTGCCGCTGCCGCTTTTCACCGGCCTTCAGTCGACCTATTTCGATACTTGGCTGGTACCGGGCGTCCTGCATATGCAGCTGGGATACGACGTGCGGTATTTTACGCCGTACTATGCCTATGCCTACATGCCGGCGACCGGGGTGTTCTACCTGCAGCACGAAAGCAAGGTGGGCAATTATCCGTTTGTGAATGCTTTTGTAGATTTCAAACTTAAACGCATGCATATCTCTGTGACAGGAGAGTCATTGACCTCGCTGCTCAACGGGACGATAGACAAGAAGTATTTCACCGTCTACCGGTATCCGCTGAACGAGGCCAGAATCAAAGTCGGCCTTTCGTGGGCTTTTTATGATTGACGGCATGCGATAATTCTGATGAATATGCAAAAACTGAGTAATTTCTTGAAACCCTTGTTTCTCGTCCTGGCGGTGGCCCTTCTGGCCGTCGTGCCGGTGCGGGAACATGAGGCAGCTGGCGGGATGGCGCTGCAGGCTGTCGCGGACAGTCTGACGAAGCTGCTCCCGCCGTGCGAGCCGGAGGAACCGCTGCCAGAGCTGCGGCCTGCCATCACCATTTCGGCGTATGACCACCTGCTGAAGAAGTACAGCGATGAGATTGGCTGGGACTGGCAGTTGCTGGCGTCCGTCATGTACCAGGAGTCGCGGTTCAATCCGGAGGCGCGTTCGCCGCAAGGTGCGTTCGGGCTGATGCAGCTGATGCCGGACACCGGCGCCCGCTTCGGTATCGACACCACGTCCAGCGCCGAGGAACAGATTGCCGCCGGGGTGCGCTATCTGGCCTATCTGGACCGGCTGATGACCCGCGTGACACCTGACGAGAAGGAGCGCATCAAGTTCATTCTGGCTTCGTACAATGTGGGGCCCGGCCATGTGTTTGATGCCGTGCGCCTGGCTGAAAGTGCGGGGAAGGAAACCACGGTGTGGGACAATAATGTGGACTCCTGCCTCCTCAGCAAGTCGTTGCCGGAGGTCTATACACGCCCCGAAGTACGCAACGGCTATTGCCGCGGCAGCGAGGCATTCTCCTATGTCCGGTCGGTGATGGCCCGGTACGAAATGTACATGACGGGGCAGACCTCCGTCCGATAGCCTGTTCTATCTTTTCCGTTTCTGACGGGACGGTTTCTGTCCGTTCCCGTTGCTGCGGTCCGTCCGTCCGCTGGCTTTTCCAGTGCGTCCGGTGGTTTTCCCGGTACGTCTGTCGGCGTTTCCTGAGCGTCCGGAAATATTCCCTGAGCGTCTGCCGTTGGCCGGTCCCAGCGGTTTGGCCACATAAAACTCCGTTTCTTCCGGACCGGTGCCGAGCGGCCTTTCGGCCGGTGCTTCATCGGCCAGATGGAAGTCCAGCTGTTTCTTGAGCAGATTGGCTTTCCACACCTCGATCTTGATGCGGTCTCCCAACTGGAACTGCCGTCCGGTGTATTTGCCGGCCATGCGGTAGTTCTCCTCGTCGAAATAGTAAATGTCGTCCGTCAGGTCACGGATGTGGATCATGCCTTCGCATTTGTTGTCGTCCAGTTCCACATAGATGCCCCATTCGGTGACGCCGGAAATGGTTCCGTTGAACTGCTGGCCGATCTTGTCGCTCAAGAACTCGACCTGCTTGTATTTGATGGAGGAGCGTTCGGCGTCGGCCGCCCGTTTCTCGCAGTCAGAACATTGGTCGCACAGTTCGGAGAGTTTCTCGACGTCCGGGCGTTCGCCCTGTCCGTCCAGATAATACTGCAGCAGGCGGTGCACCATCATATCGGGATAGCGGCGGATGGGCGATGTGAAGTGCGTGTAATACTTGAACCCCAATCCGTAGTGTCCGATGTTCTCCGTGGAATAGACCGCCTTGGCCATGCAACGGAGCGCCAGCGTGCCGACCAGGTTCTCCGTGGCCGTGCCCTGGGATTCCCTGACGACCCGGTTGAGGGCAGACATCACGTTCTTTTTGGTGCCGACGGGCAGATGATAGCCGAATTTCGAGATGAATGTCGAGAATTGCTGCAGCTTCTCCAGGTTCGGGGCATCGTGCACCCGGTACACGGCCGCCTTGCCCTTGCCGATGCGCTCGGGGCTTTCCACTTTGAGAAGACCCGCGCAGAACGAGGCTACCTGTTTGTTGGCCGTCAGCATGAATTCCTCTATCAGTTCGTTCGAAGGCATGTATTCCTTGTAATACACGCCGGTCGGTTTGCCATTCTCATCCAGGATGAACTTAGGTTCCGGCCGTTCGAAATTGATGGATCCGTGCTGGAATCGTTCCTTCCGGATTATCTGCGCCAATTCGTTCAGTTTCTGGATTTCGGTTGCGAAAGGTCCCTCGCCGGTATCAATCACCCGCTGTGCCTCTTCGTAGTCGAAACGGTGTCCCGACCGGATGACGGTCCGTCCGAACCACTGTTTTACGATCTGGGCAGAATTGTCCATTTCAAAGACGGCGGAGAAGCAGAGTTTGTCTTCGTCGGGCCGCAGCGAGCAGATACCGTTCGACAGCCGTTCGGGCAGCATCGGTACGACGCGGTCGACCAGATAGACGGAGGTGCCCCGCCGGATGGCTTCCTCGTCGAGCCGGGAACCTTTCTTGATGTAAAACGTGACATCGGCGATATGGATGCCGACTTCCCACAATCCGTCGGCAACCGGCCGGATGGACAAGGCATCGTCGAAATCCTTGGCATCGGTCGGGTCGATGGTAAAGGTGGGTACACCCCGGAAGTCGCGGCGGCGGGCGATTTCCGCCGGCGTAATGCCGTCATCAAGCCGCTCCGCTTCCTGCTCCACATTGTCCGGAAACTTGTGGGGCAGGTTGTATTCGGCAAGGATGGCGTGCATTTCGGTCTCGTTCTCTCCCGGATAGCCCAGTACCTGGACGACTTCCGCCACCGGATTCTTGGCCCGGTGCGACCATTCGACGATGCGGGCGACCACTTTCTGTCCGTCTTTGGCACCGTTGAGTTTGTCGTTGGGGATGAAGAAATCGTAATGCATGGTCCGCGTATCGGGAATCATGAACGCGAAGGCTTCCGACGTGACGATGGTGCCTACGAAGTTCTCCCGGGCACGCTTGACAATCTCGATGACCTGGCCTTCCGCCCGCGCACCTTTCTTGCGCGCATAGAGCTGGACGCGCACGGTGTCGCCGTGCAGGGCCTGCCGCAGGTTCTTCTGCGACACATAGACATCGTCTTCGGTATCGTCGGAAATGATGTAGCCGTTGCCGTACGACGTGATGTCCACCTTGCCGGTGATGACGCTTTGCGATGCGGTGTGCTTGAGTCTGAAACGTCCCTTGGGCGCTTCGAGCAGCAGGTCGTCCTCCAGCATCTGCCGGACGATGTCGGCCAGCATTTCCCGGGTTGGCGTGTCTTTGACGCCGGCGCGTTTGGAAAGCTGCCGGTAGTTGAAGACGGTGTCGGGGGACTGTCTGAAGATCTCGGAAACGATGTCAGCGAGTTCACGCCGTGTCGTGCGTTTCTTTTTCGGCGTATGCGGTTTCTTTTCGGTTGCCATAGGGATGGAATTTGGGCGTTTGCCGGTTAACAATCTCCAAATTTACAGCGAATCCGAAAAATATGACGCGTTTCCCGAAATTTTTTACCGGCCTATTTGTTTTCAAAAAAGAATAACTACCTTTGCCCCGCGTTTTTACAGCGCTACGGTCTGTTCATCTAAGGGTTAGGATTCAAGATTTTCATTCTTGCCATAGGGGTTCGAATCCCCTACAGACTACAAAAAAGCGGCTGACAATTCATTGTCGGCCGCTTTTTTTATGGTTACTATGCGGATGTATGAAACCTGTCTTTATCCTTATTACATCGCGAATGCTTTCCTGAGCGTATCGACGTAATCCAGTTTCTCCCAGGTGAAAAGTTCCACTTCGATTTCTTTGTCTCCTTCGTAGCGTGAGGAGAACTTCTTGGTGATTTTCAACGGCTTGCGGCCCATGTGGCCGTATGATGCCGTTTCCGAATAGATGGGCAGCCGGAGGTGCAGCCGTTCTTCGATGGCTTTGGGCCGCAGGTCGAAGATCTTCCCCACCTTCCGGGCGATTTCGCCGTCGGTGCACTGGATGTGCGAAGTGCCGCAGGTGTCGATATAAATGCTGACAGGCTCTGCGATGCCGATGGCATACGAAACCTGCACAAGCACCTCGTCGGCCACGCCTGCGGCGACCAGATTCTTGGCGATGTGACGCGCCGCATAAGCGGCCGAACGGTCCACCTTCGACGGGTCTTTACCCGAGAAGGCGCCGCCGCCGTGGGCCCCTTTGCCGCCGTATGTATCGACGATGATTTTGCGTCCGGTCAGACCGGTGTCGCCGTGCGGACCGCCGATGACAAACTTGCCGGTGGGATTCACATGGAGTTTGTAGCCTTTGGGGTTGGTTTTGTCGTCGTGGACTCCTTTCTCGAAGAGTTTGCGGTTGGCTGCGCTGAGACAGTCAAGAACGCGCGGCATCAGGATGTGCATGACATCCTCGCGGATCCGGTCGCACATGGCCTGGTCGGCCTGCTCCTGCGTGCGTCCTTCTCCGGCCGTGATAAAATCGTCGTGTTGCGTAGAGAGGACGATGGTGTCGATGCGCAGTGGTTTGCCGTTGTCGTCGTATTCGACAGTGACCTGCGACTTGGCGTCCGGCCGCAGATAGGTCATTTCGCGGCCTTCGCGCCGGATGGCGGAGAGCTCCTGCAGGATGCGGTGTGCCAGATAAATGGCGAGGGGCATGAAATCCTCGGTCTCGTTGCAGGCGTATCCGAACACCATGCCCTGGTCGCCGGCGCCCTGGTTCATCGGGTCTTTCTGCGCCTGGCCGTCCACGCCGCGGTTGATGTCATCCGACTGTTCGTGGATGGCCGAAAAAATGCCGCAGGAATTGCTTTCGAACATGTATTCCCCTTTGGTGTAACCGATACGCTGGATGACGTTCCGCGCCACCTCCTGCAGATCGACATAGGCTTTCGATTTCACCTCGCCGGCCAGAACCACCTGCCCGGTTGTGACCAGGGTTTCGCAGGCGACTTTGGAATCGGGGTCGAACGCCAGGAATTCGTCCAGAATGGCGTCGGATATCTGGTCGGCCACTTTGTCCGGATGGCCTTCGGAAACGGATTCGGATGTAAACAAGTATGCCATGGTGCTGAGTTTATTGTCCTTGGGTAAAACGTTGATAGGTTTTTTCGAGTTCGGTCTGGCCGTATTGTGCGGCCAGGTCCCGCAACTGGTATATGGTGTAAGAGTTCTCGCGCAGTTTCTGATCGATGGCGGTCGCGTATTTCTTCGGGAAACTGTCCAGATAGTTGTACATCTCGACGGCGTCGAGGAACGCCGTCAGGCTGTATTCGTTGGCTTTTTCACTGGCGCCGGCCCTGTAATACTGTTCGATGACCGCGAGGTTGTAGGCGTCGATGGGCATGATTTCCGCCGGAATCTGCTCCAGGCAGTAATCGAGCACCTCCACGGCCTTGTCGTTCTTCCCTTCGTTCACCAGTGCCTCGGCCAGCCGCGCGTAGATGGAGCGGTAGTGCACCAGCATGTTCCAGGTGTTCTCTTCGATATAGACCCTCGGGTCGTTTACGTTGCCCCACTTGAAACTCATCAGGCGGTCGTACAGCACATCGGTGTCGATGCTGCCCAACTGGGTGTCTTCGCGCAAGGGGGCCCTGACCGGCACGACCTGGTAGTCCAGCCCGTCCAGCCGGAGGAAAGGCGTCAGGTTCTGGAACTGGCTGCGGCCGGTCGTGATGGTGAAATAAACGGGCCGTTCCCAGTCGTTGTTGGCCAGGATGCCCAGCATGGCGATGGCGTTCTTGAAGATGCGTTCGTTGCCATAGGACGATTCGCCGCGCAGCGCCCATTCCAGACGGGGGAGTATGGCGGCGCTGTCGCGCGCCTGTACGATGCCCTTGTCGATGACTTTCTGCCGGTCCACCGGGATGAACACGTTCTTGGCCGGGATGTGGACGACCTCGTCCTTGACGCCGGGGATGGTCTTGGACTGTTTGCTGTCGCTCAGCATAAAGTCCATGGCATCTTTCCGACTGACGGTGTCGCCGGCGAAGCGGTCGATGATATAGGCCGCGTCGCGCGTGCCGGTTTTATACTGACTGTGCGTCATACCCAGCGGCAGCGGTGCGGACTCATAGGACTGGCGCTGCATCTGGTCGATGTACCAGTCGGCGGCCAGATAGCTCAGGTTGACCACCCGCACATCGGTGCGGATGCCTTCGACCTCCTGGGCATACCAGAGCGGGAAGGTGTCGTTGTCGCCGTTGGTAAAGAGGATGGCGTCTTTCTCGCAGGTGTTGAGATAATTGGCACCGACATCACGGACGATGTAGCGGCCGGAGCGGTCGTGGTCGTCCCAGTTCTGGCTGGCCATGAGTCCCGGTACGAGCAGCAGGCAGACCACGCTGCAGAGCACGGTTGTCTTCCAGTCGGCTATTTTTTCGGGCAGAGCCCGGAGCACGGCAATCAGTCCGAGTCCGATCCAGATGGTGAACGCATAGAACGAACCGGCATAGGCATAATCCCGTTCACGCGGTTGTAATGGTGTCTGGTTCAGGTAGATGACAATGGCAATACCGGTGAGGAAGAAGAGCGTGAAGACCACCCAGAAATCGTGTTGCCGCCGTTTGTACTGATACCAGAGACCGATAAGGCCGAACAGCAGCGGCAGCAGGAAATAGGTGTTGCGGCCCTTGTTCTCGAGCAGTCTGGGCAGTTCCTGCGGCCCCAGCCGGGCTTCGTCGAGCGGCCGGATACCGCTGATCCAGTTGCCGTTCAGCGGACCGCCGTCGGCCTGATGGTCGTTCTGCCGGCCGGCGAAATTCCACATGAAATAGCGGAAATACATGTGTCCCAGCTGATACGAGAAGAAGAACCGGAGATTCTCTCCGAATGTCGGACAATAGACGGTTTCCTGCTTGCCGCCCTGCGTCACCTTGACCGGCCGGCCCTTGATGTTACCCCATTGCTTGTATTGCGCAACGTGGCGGCTGTCGCGGCTGTACATGCGCGGGAACAGCGTCGTGAACCGCTTGTCGTATTCGTAGCTGAGTTTCTCTCCGATGACCGTGTAGGCTCCGTCTTCGAGCGCGTATTGCCGCTTGCCTTCCTTGATATCCAGCGGCGGCGCGTTGAAATACGGGCCCGACAGCAACGGCCGGTCGCCGTACTGTTCGCGGTTGAGATAGTATTGCAACGAGAACAGGTTCTCTGGATTGTTCTGGTCCATCGGCGGCTGGGCATTCGACCGGATGACGGTGACTGCGTACGAACTGTAGCCGATCAGGATGACGGTGACGGCCAGCAGTATCGTGTTAGCCAGCACTTTGCCTTTGCGCAACGTGTAAATCAGTCCGAAGCACAGGGCGCCGATCAGGATGATGGCATAAACGGCTACGCCGGAATAAAGCGGCAGGTGCATTCCCTGAACAAACATCAATTCAATGGCGGCGGCGGCCGAAACAACCCCGGGAATGATGACATACAGAATGGTGGCGAGGATGGCGGCAGAAACGGCGAGAGCGGCTGCCGCACCTTTGACCGACGGCTGGAACTTCCTGAAATAATAGACCAGCACAATGGCGGGAATGGCCAGCAGGTTCAGCAGATGCACGCCGATGGAAATGCCCATCAGGTAGGCGATCAGAATCAGCCAGCGGTCGGCATGCGGCGTGTCGGCTTCGTCCTCCCATCGCAGGATGGCCCAGAAGACAATGGCTGTAAACAGGGAGGAACAGCCGTAGACTTCCGCCTCAACGGCCGAGAACCAGAAGGTGTCGGAGAATGTGTAGGCCAGCGAACCGAGCAGCCCGGCGCCTATGACGGCGCACCGGCCGGCCGTGCTGTCTGCATTCTGCACCATCTTGCGGGCCAGATGCGTGATGGTCCAGAACAGGAACATGATGGTCACGCCGCTGCAGAGGGCGGAGAGCGTGTTGACCGTCGCAGCGACGGCGGATGTGTCACCACCCGCGAAAAGGGTGAAGATGCGGCCGAGCAGCATGAAGAACGGTGCTCCCGGCGGATGTCCCACCTCGAGTTTGAAGGCGGTGGAGATGAATTCTCCGCAATCCCAGAAACTGACGGTGGGTTCCATCGTCATGAAATACACTATGAATGCGGCACATCCTGTCAGGCATCCCGCCAGGGTGTTTGTTTTTCGAAAGGTCCAGTCCATGAATGATGATATAGACGGCAAAGAACGTAATTTTTCTGAAGAAAGTCAATATCTGCAGCGGGGATATTTGGCCCCTGCCGGAGAGTGACCGGGGAGGTCGTCAAACCGTAGCCTGGATAAAAAAAACGTTGGCCGTTTGAATGAAAAACGTTATCTTCGCCATTCAAACCACTTTAGATTAACTTTTAAATCCATACAGCAATGACCCATTACGAAATTCGCTACGCATCTCATCCCGAAGATGCCAAAAGCTATGATACCAAACGGTTGCGCCGGGATTTCCTGATCGAGAAACTTTTCTCGCCCGATGATGTTTACATGGTGTACTCCATGTACGACAGAATGGTGGTCGGCGGTGCCATGCCGGTGGCCGGCCCGGTGAAACTCGAAGCCATCGATCCGCTCAAGGCGCCCTGTTTCCTCACCCGCCGGGAACTCGGCATTTTCAACGTCGGCGGCGCAGGTGTCGTCCGTCACGGCGATGCCACGTACGACCTGGATTACAAGGAAGCATTGTATCTGGGACGCGGCGACAAGGATGTCATCTTCGAGAGCAAGGATCCGAAGCGTCCCGCCAAGTTCTATTTCAATTCCACGACGGCCCACTGCACCTATCCCGACCGCAAGGTCACGAAGGCCGATGCCGACAAGATGCATCTCGGCTCGCTCGAAGGCAGCAACGCCCGCACCATCAACCGCATGCTTGTCAACCAGGTGATTCCCACCTGCCAGCTGCAGATGGGTATGACGGAACTGGAACCGGGTTCTGTCTGGAACACGATGCCGGCCCATGTCCACAGCCGCCGCATGGAGGCGTATTTCTACTTTGAGGTGCCCGAAGACCAGGCGGTCTGTCATTTCATGGGCGAAGTGGAAGAAACCCGCCATATCTGGATGAAGGGTGACCAGGGCGTGCTCTCGCCCGAGTGGTCGATCCATTCCGCCGCCGCCACGAGCAACTATACGTTCATCTGGGGCATGGGCGGTGAGAACCAGGATTACGGCGACCAGGACTTTTCGAAAATTACGGACTTAAAATAAATCAACAACATGGACAGTTTAAAAGCTTTTTCGCTCGAAGGCAAGAATGCCTGGATCACGGGCGCATCGTACGGCATCGGTTTCAATATCGCCAAAGCGTTTGCCGCAGCCGGCATCAGCCATGTCATATTCAATGACATCAACCAGGATCTCGTCAACCGGGGTCTGGCGGCCTACAAGGAAGCCGGCATCGACAACGTGCACGGCTACATCTGTGACGTGACCAAGGAAGACCAGGTCAAGGCGCTGGTGGAAACCATCCACAAGGAAGTCGGCCAGATTGACATCCTCGTGAACAACGCGGGTATCATCAAACGCATTCCGATGCATGAGATGAAACGCCAGGAGTTCCAGCAGGTCATCGACATCGACCTGGTGGGTCCGTTCATTGTTTCGAGTGCCGTCATTCCCGAAATGATGGAGCGCCGCGAGGGCAAGATCATCAACATCTGCTCGATGATGAGCGAACTCGGCCGTGAGACGGTGAGCGCCTATGCCGCTGCCAAGGGCGGTCTGAAGATGCTGACCCGCAACATTTGCTCGGAGTACGGCGAATACAACATCCAGTGCAACGGCATCGGCCCGGGCTACATCGCCACG
>JAFWVY010000054.1 GCA_017523725.1 Bacteroidales bacterium | reverse complement strand
CTGCCCCGCCTGCGGCGGAATTGGCTCGGGACACAACTCCCTCACTCTCCACGGGATTGACGCTAGGCCGCAGGCCTGCGTCATCTCTGCCCCGCCTGCGGCGGAATTGGCTCGGGACACAACTCCCTCACTCTCCACGGGATTGACGCTAGGCCGCAGGCCTGCGTCATCCCTGCCCCGCCTGCGGCGGGGCGGTGCAAAGGGGAAATAAAAAAAACGCTCAAGTGTACTTGGCGTTTTTTTTCTTTTCCCTTTGCGGAGAGTGAGGGATTCGAACCCCCGAACCCTTGCGGGTCAACAGTTTTCAAGACTGCCGCCATCAACCACTCGGCCAACTCTCCTGACGACGGCGCAAAGGTAATATTTTTTCGAAAAAAGCTATTCGAAGGGTTGCGTGGTGCGGTGCAGCAGGCGGACGTCGTCAAGGGCGAGCATGCTGTCGCCGGCAAAGGCTTCGAGCACGGCTTTCTGACCGGCCTGCAGATAGACAGGAATGTCTTTCGGCATCGGCAGGATGCGCAGTTCGGCCTGGCCGTCGACGATATCGCTGACACGGACATACATGGGACGGCCGTTCCAGAAGTTGTCCTGGATCATCTGGCCGCCTGAATAGACGCGGGCGACATCGCCACGGAAGTTCACTTCGAGGAAGTAGTCTTCGGGATGTTCCAGACGGTCGAGCTGAAGGTTCCAGACGGCAGCAGCATCGAAATCGCTCTGGACGGGCTGCTCGGGCAGGCCGGCAGCACCGTTGGGGATGGTGCGCAGCGGTCCGGCGGCAGCGGTCTGCACGGGAACAAGCCGGCGTTCTTCAATCCATTTTTCTTCGAGAATCTGTCCGTTGTCCTCGTAGAGGATGCCGTCGGAGAAGGCGATGCGAGTATCGGAAACTTTGTAGGCGCGGAAGGCTTCTTCGAGGCTCAACACCTTGAAGTGGAGTTTTCTGACCACGACTTCTTCGCCGGGCTGCACGGTATAAACCTTGCCGTTGATGCTGATCTCGGGCGTGATACCTTCCACTGCCACGAAATAAACGGCGTCGCGGAGTTTACAGAAAGGCTGGGCCGTAGCGAAGTCGATGGTGAGTTTCTGGAATTTGAGTCCGAAGGGGAAGCAGAAACTCACGCCATCCTTGATGGTCAGGTCGCGGTCGAAACAGCGCCAGGTTTTGTCGCCGAGGGTGGCCAGACGCTCATAGTTGTTGACGAAGATGAAACCGCTGTCACCATTGCGGCGCTCGGTCCAGCGCACCACGTCATCATCGTGGAAGACGGGATCCATGCGCGACAGTTCGCCGCCCCATTCGCGCAGCATCTGGTGCAGCAGCCGCAGGTAATGGAAAGACCCGTTGGGCTGTCCCACTTCGCCGAGAGGCGACTGGTAGTCGTACGACATGTGGGGCATGTCGTTGGAATTGGTGTACTTGGAAGCCTGCAGCTCGCCCATGGAGTGGTCGGGGCAATAGGGGTTGATGCCGCCATGGTACATATAGTAACCCGGCAGGTTGCTGCCCGAGCCGACTTTGCAGATGGCCAGGCCGAGAGCGTCCTTGTCGAAGATGTGGATGCGCCGGTAATACGAGGGCATCATGCCGCCGCCGAGTTCGCAGGTGAGGTACGGATAGGCCCAGTCCTCACGGTCCATCTCAGTGCTCTGGTTGGTGCCGAAGACTTCGGTGGCGATGACGGCTGAAAGTCGGCTGTCGGTAAAGTGGAAGGCCTGGCGGTAGGAGCCCGGCATGTCGCGCAGCGAACGGTCCCAGAAGCCGTCGGCGTAGTCGCCGTAAAGCGGCAGAAGCTCGCCGAAGACGGCGGCTCCGCTCATCTTAGGCCACCCGGTCCGGGTGTAGAACGGCAGGTCGAGACCGGCATCGACGGCGGCCTGTTTCAGCGCGGCCAGATAGGGCCACGGACCGCGGCTTTCATTGTCGATCTGGGCACCGATGACGGGACCTCCGTCTTTCCAGAGGAGGCCCTTGGCCTGCAGGCCGATCTGCTTGTACATCTCGCTGACGCCGGCCACAAAACCCGGCGCCGTAGTCCTGAGCGCATAGTTTGCGCGGTCGGCAAGGGATTTGTCGACCATCCATTCGGGGATGCCGCCCAGATAGGCTTCGCCGTGGCAGAACGGACCGATGCGGAGCACCACCTTCTGATTACATTCCTTGCAGATTTCCAAGAATTTACGGAGATTCAGATTACCTTCCCAGACAAACTTTCCCTCTTCGGGTTCATGATAGTTCCAGAACACGTAGCAGGCCACGATGTCGATGCCGCCGGCTTTCATTTTCAGCACTTCGCGTTTCCATTCGGATTCGGGAACGCGGCAGTAATGGATCTCGCCCATGACCGGCAACACATATTGCCCGTTGTCGATGAAGCCCTTGCCGTCAACCTGGAAGGTTTGGCCGTCGGGCGTGACATTGGTTCCGAACTTGAACAGGGGCGGCGTCGGTTCGGGAACAGACGTGGCGACAGGCCTGCTGCAGGCATTGAGAACGCCGAGCAAGGCGGACAGGATAAGAAGGGCCAGTTGTTTCATATCTCGTGTATTTGGGATGAAAATGTGTTTCAGATAGCTTGAGATGCATGGCAGGCACGGCTGATTTCATCGGCCGTCATGGGCTTTGCGAGGTGGCCGAGACGGCGGGCACCAGCCGCAGTCATCAGGTAATCCTGCTCGCTGCGGAAGCCGGTGAATCCGCGCCAGTCATCAAGCCGGTCGTAACGGATGAACCCGGCGCAGCGGTGGTCCGCCTGCCAACGGTCGATCAACTCCGGGATGAAGTAGATGCCGGGCTCGATGGTGAACACAAAACCGGGCTCCAGCGGCCGGGCAAGACGCAGTGACGAAAGGCCGGGCAGCGGACTTCTCTCCTGCCCCGGCGCATAGCCGACACGGTCTTCGCCGAGATTGTCCATGTCGTGTACGTCGAGGCCAAGCATGTGCCCGACCCCATGCGGAAAAAACAGACGGTACGCACCGCTGGCAGCGGCTTCGGCAGGGTCTCCCTGCATGAGGCCGAGATTGCGCAGGCCTTCGCAGAGACGCTGTGCCGCTGCCAGATGGACGTCGAGGAACGGCACACCTGTCGCCAACGTCTCCACCGCAGCGCGGAACATGGCGAGCTGCAGGTCGCAAATGTCCTTCTGTCGCGGGGTCCAGACACCGCCGACCGGCATGGTCGTGGACAAGTCTCCCGCATAGTGCGCGGCGCTCTCTGCCCCGGCATCGAGCAGCAGCAGGTCGCCGGCACGGAGGATATGGCTGTAGCTGTGGTTATGGAGAATCTGTCCTTGCACGGTGGCGATGGTCGGGAACGAGGTAAGACGGTTTTCGCGGGCGGCCACCGCATCGACGGCCGCGGCGATGTCCGACTCACGGACACCCGGCTGTGCCAGGCGGCAGGCTTCGAGGTGCATCCGGACGCTCAGGTCCACCGCTTCATCAAGGGAAGCGACTTCCTCGTCGGTCTTGTGAGACCGCAGTGTCACGACGGCGCGGGCGAAGGCATCGGATACCTGTGCATCCTGTGCCTCAGGCATGATGCCGAGCAGAGCCATCAGTTGCAAGCGGTGTTCTGGCCGGTACGGCAGCAGGAACTGCACGCGGCGGCCACGGGTGATACGCTGCAGGTACGGTCCCAGGTTCCGGCGCGGCTCGACGCGCTGGATGCCGGCGGCTGCGGCCAGTTCCTCCAAAGCCGGCACCGGGCCGGTCCATACAATGTCATCGAGGGTCGTTCCATCGCCGAACACGGTCTCGCAGTCATTGTCGACGTCAATGACAGCCGCCAGGCCGGGCAAATCCAAGCCGAAGAAATAGAGGAAATTACTGTCCTGACGGAACGGATAGGCGTTTCCGGCGTAATTGATGTCGCTGTCGGCATTGCCCAGAAACAGCAGCAGGCCGCTGCCCAATGCCTGACGCAGCGACGTACGCCGCCGGATGTAGGTCGCAGTTGCAAAAGGAATTCCGTCCATGGTGTGTTTGATTGTGAAATGTTTCGCCGCCCGCTGTCCCGCCGGCGGCCGGGAATGGCAGACCGTCATGCCGGGCCATTTATAGATAGAACCGGAATACCGGCCTCCGTAAAAGCTGTTTAAACTTGACTGATGGAATTTATAAAGAAAAACTGTGGATTAAATTCAAACAGCTTCTAAAAAAAAGTCGGGGCGAAAAGACTCGAACTTTCGACCCCTTGCACCCCATGCAAGTGCGCTAGCCAACTGCGCCACGCCCCGATTTTTTATATGTCGCGCAAAGGTAACCAACCTTTGCCAATTCGCAAACAAAAACAATGTTTTTTACGATGCGATGGGTTGCGCATACCGCTGGACATCCTCTCCGGTGATGGTGTCACCGCAAAGAATGATGAGCCGTTCCACCACATTGTGCAACTGCCGGATGTTGCCCGTCCAGTTGATTTGCTGCAGCGCCTGGATGGCCTCGGGTGTGAAGGTTTTCCGGGCGGTGCCGTACTCGTCGCAGATGAGGCCGTTGAAATGTTCCACCAGGAGCGGGATGTCCTCGAGACGCTCGTTCAGCGAGGGCACGTCGATGAGGATGACGCTGAGCCGGTGATACAGGTCCTCACGGAAATTTTTCTTTGCAATCTCTTCCTTGAGGTCCTTGTTGGTGGCGGCCAGAATGCGTACATCCACCTTGATCTCCTTGTCGCTGCCCACGCGCGTGATCTTGTTCTCCTGCAATGCCCGGAGCACCTTGGCCTGTGCCGAAAGGCTCATGTCGCCGATTTCGTCCAGGAACAGCGTACCGCCGATGGCCAGCTCGAACTTGCCGCGCCGGTCTTTGTAGGCCGATGTGAACGAGCCTTTTTCATGGCCGAAGAGTTCGCTTTCGATAAGTTCGGAAGGAATGGCCGCGCAGTTCACCTCTACAAACGGACCACTTGCGCGGCTGCTCTTCTCGTGCAGCCAGCGCGCCACCAACTCTTTGCCCGTACCGTTGCGGCCGGTGATGAGCACGCGGGCCTCGGTGGGTGCCACGCGGTCGATCATCTCGCGCACACGCTGCATGGCGGGCGATTCGCCAATCATGTCCAGCGTCTTGGAGACCTTGCGTTTGAGGACTTTGGTCTGGGTCACCAGATGCTGGCGGTCCATGGCGTTCTTGACCGTAATCAGAAGGCGGTTCAGGTCGAGCGGCTTCTGGATAAAATCGAAAGCGCCTTTCTTGATGGACTCCACGGCATTGTCCACGGTACCGTGTCCGGAAATCATGACCACGGCCGTATCGGGCTGCTGTTCCATGATTTTCTCGAGCACTTCCACCCCGTCCATGCCGGGCATCTTGATGTCGCAAAGCACCAGGTCGAACTTGCCGGCCGCGAACTGTGCCAGTCCGTCCATACCGTCAACAGCCACGGCAACTTCGTGGTCTTCGTATTCCAGCACCTCTTTCAGCGTATTGCGGATGCTGCGTTCATCGTCAATTACAAGTATCTTGGACATATCATGGATTGTTTGGGCCGTCCGTGGTCGGAATCAGCAGGTCTTTCAGCCGGATCTTGGGCACATAGTGCACCCCGCCGCGACGGTAGTACTTGAGGCTGTCGGACGCCGATACGGGCACAAGTTCTATGCGTTCGTCACCGAGGCCGATGGCCACCATCAGCAGCGGTTCGGACGGCAGCGCAAAGTCGCGCTGAACGGCCGCCCGGTCGAAGGCGCCGATGGCAATGCCGTTGAGCCCCATCTCCGCCGCCTTGAGCAGCATGCTCTGCACCGAGATGCCGAGATCCATGTCGACGTAGCGGCTTTCGGGCACAGTGCTGCAAATGACGATAAATGCTTCGGGAGCCGTGCCGGGTACAGGCAGGTGCAACTCAGGCAGTGCACCGCCCAGCCGCAGATGTGCCGTGATTTTTTCGGCGCCGCTGTCGCGTGTCACCAGGCAGAAACGGAGTACCTGCTGATTGCGCGCCGACGGAATAAGCGTATTGACAGCCACGATCTGTTCGAGCTGCGCACGCGTCACAACGGTGTCCTGCCGGTAGGCCCGGACACTCCGGTTGCGTCGCAGCAGAGCCTCAAGCGGCACGCCGCGACGCACCACGGAGCGTCGGCCCGATGCAGGGCCGAACACTTCGTCGTAGCGTTTTTCGAGATATCCGTCTGCCATGGCTTCCGGGTTTTGCCGGTGGCTAACCGCCGAAATCGTCGTACATGATCATCGACTTCGGCACGCCGAGATTGTCGAGCAGGTTGATCACCGCTTTCGACATCGGGCCTGGGCCGCACATGTAGTACTCGATCTCCTCAGGTTCCTCGTGGTTCTTCAGATAGGTTTCCCAGAGCACGTTGTGAACGAAACCAGGGGTATATTTCACGCCGGCGGCATCGGCGGCCGGGTCGGGCCGGTCGAGGGCCAGGTGGAACGAGAAGTTCGGGAATTCTTTTTCGAGCGTGAGGAAGTCGTTCAGGTAGAACACTTCGTTCAGCGCACGGGCGCCGTAGAAATACGACATCTTGCGGTCGGTGACGTGCAGGGTTCGCGTGAGGTGCATAATCTGCGCGCGCAGCGGGGCCATGCCGGCGCCGCCGCCAATCCACATCATTTCGCGTCCGGTGTTGTACAGCGGGTGGAACTCGCCGTAGGGACCGCTCATGGTCACCTTGTCGCCCGGCTTGAGCGAGAAGATGTACGACGAAGCGATGCCCGGCATCACGTCCTGGAAGCCCACCTGCGGTTTCGGCTTGAACGGCGGGGTGGCGATACGGACGGTCAGCATGATGCGGTCGCCTTCGGCCGGATAGTTGGCCATGGAGTAGGCACGGACGGTGGGCACCGTGTTGGTGCACTTCAGACCGAACAGCCCGAATTTCTCCCACGCAGGCATGTACTCGTCGCCGATGAGCGACTTGTCGATATCCTTGTCGTAGTCCATCATGTAGGCCGGAATCTTGATCTGCGCGTATGAACCCGGTTCGAAGTTCATATGCTCACCGGCAGGCAGGGCCACGATGAATTCCTTGATGAAGGTCGCCACGTTGCGGTTGCTGATGACTTCGCACTCCCACTCCTTGACGCCAAGCACCGATTCGGGTATCTTGATCTTCATGTCGCTGCGCACCTTGACCTGGCAGCCGAGACGCCAGTGCTGCATCTGCTGCTTGCGGGTGAAAAAGCCCGTCTCGGTAGGCAGGATGCTGCCGCCGCCTTCGAGCACCTGGCACTTGCACATGCCGCAACTGCCTTTGCCGCCGCAGGCTGAGGGCAGGAAAATCTGCTGCGCAGCCAGCGTGGACAGCAGCGAGCCGCCCGTCGGGGCCTCGATGGTTTCCTTGTCGTTGATGGTAATGCGGATGTTGCCGTGCGCCACCAGGTTTTTCTTGGCGTATAACAATATGAGGACCAGCAACATGATGACAATCAGAAAGACAACCATGCTGATTGCCATCACTCCGATATTTGACACTGCTAAAATCATATCTTCAACCTCTTATAATTTGATTCCCATGAAACTCATAAACGAAATGGCCATGATGCCGGTGATGATGAAGGCAATGCCCAATCCGCGCAG
Organism: Bacteroidales bacterium; assembly: GCA_017523725.1. Taxonomy (GTDB): domain Bacteria; phylum Bacteroidota; class Bacteroidia; order Bacteroidales; family UBA4181; genus JAFWVY01. Next base: position 25,213 of record JAFWVY010000054.1, on the reverse strand, counting down.
CGGCGCCGGGATGTGCGAATATTTGATACGCTCCCGGATGGCCGCGATGGCCACGATGGCGAGCAGCCAGCCGATACCGGAACCCAGACCGTACACCGCAGCCTCGGCCACATTGGCGAAAGCCCGCTCCTGCATGAAGAGCGAAGCACCCATGATGGCGCAGTTGACGGCGATCAGCGGCAGGAAGATACCCAGCGAGTTGTACAGGGCCGGCGCATATTTCTCGACAATCATCTCCACCAGCTGTACGATGGAGGCAATGATGGCGATAAACATGATGAACGTCAGGAACGAGAGGTCCACGTCGGCCAGCGAGGGGCTGAGCCATGCAAGGGCGCCGGGTGCCAGCAGGTATTTCGAGATGAGATAGTTCACCGGCACCGTAATGAGTTCGACAAAGGTCACGGCCAGGCCGAGACCGAGCGAGGTCTTCACCGTCTTCGACACGGCCAGGTAGGAGCACATGCCGAGGAAGTAGGCGAAAATCATATTGTCGATAAAGATCGACTTGACGAAAATATTCAGAATGTTTTCCATGATGCTTCCTCCTTATTTTTCCTGCATTTCTTCATGACGTGCCCGGATGAACCAGATGATGCATCCCACAATGATGAGCGCCATGGGCGGCTGTATCATCATGCCGTTGTTCATGTAGCCCACTTCGTAGAATGACTGCGGGATAACCTGCAGTCCGAAGAGGTTCCCAGAACCGAACAGCTCGCGAAGGAAGGCCACGATAATCAGAATCTTGCCGTATCCGAAGCCGTTGCCCAGACCATCCATGAAGGAGTCAAGGGGCGAATTGCTCATGGCGAACGCCTCGAGCCGCCCCATCAGGATGCAGTTGGTGATGATCAGACCCACATAGACCGAAAGCTGCTTGCTTACATCATAGGCGAAGGCTTTCAGAATCTGGTCGACGATGATGACCAGGGAGGCTACGACCACCAGTTGCACGATGATGCGGATGCTGGTGGGAATATATTTGCGCAGGAGCGAAATGACGATGTTCGAGCATGCGCAGACCGCCGTGACCGAGATGGCCATGACGATGGCCGGCTTCAGCTGCACGGTGACGGCCAGCGCGGAGCAGATACCGAGGATCTGCGTGGTGACCGGATTGTCCTTACCCAGCGGACGGGTAAAGGCTTCCCATGTGGTGGATGAAAAGATGCTCATATCAGTTCTGTTGTTTTTTGAAATAATTATCGTACGGCGTCAGGCAGTCTTTCAGCATGGCGTCCAGACCTTTGCTGGTCATCGTACCGCCGGAGATGGCGTCCACCGTATGGTCGTCGGGCGTATAGGTTCCTTTCTTGGCCACCTTTATCGACACGAGGCGGCCTCCCTCGTAGATCCGTTTGCCGGCAAACGGCGTGCGGAACTTGTCGGTGGTGATTTCAGCACCCAGACCGGGGGTCTCCGAGGCGTGGTCGAAGAACACACCCTTGATGGTGCTGCAGTCACCCTGCAGGGCCACATAACCCCAGATGGCGCCCCACAGGCCCTTGCCGGCCACCGGAATCACCGTGTACGGCTGACCGTCGATTTCGGCTTTGTAAAGCGGAAGCTTGCGGTCAGCCCCGCGGCCGACCTGTTCCTTGACATCCTGGGCCGTCATGGCTTCTTCCGACACCGTTTCGCCGGCCGGGTTCACCACGAGGCTGCCCTTGACATATTTCGCGAAGAGGGTCTCCGCATCGTCCACCGTGGAGGTCACGCCCAGCGACGTCAGAATGCTGCGCTTGGTCTCGATTTCCCTGTTGCGCTGCTGTCTGCCCTGCAGGCTGAGCGCCGTGAACGACAACGCCGCGGCGACCAGCAGTACCAGCACCGCCGCGAATGTAAAGATGTATAAGTTGCTAAAATTCTTCATATCTCTCCGGTATTAAGCTTTGACCTGCACCCGGCGTGCCCGGCGGCGGATATTGGCGTCCACCACACAGTAGTCGATGAGCGAGGCGAAGGTGTTCATCAGCAGAATCGACAGCATCATGCCTTCCGGATAGGCCGGGTTGACCACGCGGAGAAGCACGGCGAAGATACCGATCAGCAGGCCGTATATCCATTTACCTGTTTCGGTCTGTGCGGCCGACACCGGGTCGGTGGCCATGAAGACCGCGCCGAAGGCAAAACCGCCCATGACGAAATGGTAATAGAACGGCAGCTGCATGTAAGTATTGATTCCCAATACATTGAAGAAGAGTCCCATCAGGGCGCCGCCCGCGAAGACCGACACCATGATTTTCCATGAGGCGATGCCGGTGGCCAGCAGGATGACTGCGCCGATGAGAATGGCTATCAGAGAGGTCTCGCCGATGGAACCGGGAATGCGGCCGATGAGCATGTCACAGAACGACGGCAGGCTGTCGATGAGCTGTGAAAGCGACTGGACGGACTGGCCGCCGTCCACCGAGGCCGCGCATTCGGCCAGCGGGGTCGCGCCGGAGAAACCGTCCATGGCCAGGCCTTTCTTCAGGCCGGCGATCCAGACCTTGTCGCCTGAGATCTCGGTGGGATACGCAAAGAACCCGAAGGCCCGCGCCACCAGCGCCGGGTTCCAGATGTTCATGCCGGTACCGCCGAATACTTCCTTGACAAACACGACGGAGAAAGCCGTCGCCAGGGCCACGATCCACAGCGGCACGCCGACAGGCATGATCAGCGGAATCAGCAGGCCGGACACCAGGAATCCTTCGTTCACTTCGTGTCCGCGCGCCTGGGCGACGCCGAATTCGATGCTCAGACCCACCACGTACGAGACGACGATGATGGGAAGCACTTTCAGGAAACCATACCAGAAGTTGCCCATCAGGGTGCGTTCGATACCCGTCGAGAGGGCCTGCTGGAAGCCGACGTTCCACATGCCGAACAACATGGCCGGCAGAAGCGCGATCACGACCGTTATCATGGTGCGTTTCATGTCGATGGCATCGCGCACCTGTGCACCGCGTGCACCGGTCACCGTATTCGGGACGAAGAGGAACGACTCGAAGGCATCGAAGGTCGAATGCAGCTTCGCGAATTTCCCTCCTTCCTCAAAATTCGGCTTAATCTTGTCAACTATATTTCTTAACGCTTTCATGGTCAATTCATTTCTTTAATCATCAAATCAATGCCCCGGCGCAGGATGCTCTGTACGTCCATCTTGGAAGTGCAGATGACCTCGCACAGCGCGAAGTCTTCCTCAGCCACTTCGTAAATGCCCAGCTGCTCCATGCGTTCGATGTCTTCGGCCAGAATGGCCTTGAGCAACTGCACGGGGTAGATGTCCATGGGTACGACTTTCTCGTACTGGCCGGTCATGACGAATGCGCGGTGCGATCCGTGCATGTTGGTGTCCATGCGGTAGGCATGCTTCCGGCACAGGCAGGCGGGGAACAGGCGCGAGAAGCTGAACTTGCCGAATCCGGGAGCGAGCCAGCCCATGAATTCATAGTAGTCGCCTTCGGGCAGCACGGTCACCTGATGGTCGTAATAACCGAGGAACCCGTCCTGCGCCACTTTCTCACCCGTCAGCACGTTGCCGCTGACCACGCGGACATGGTCACCCGCAAGGCAGGACGTCAGGAAAGACAGGCAGGCACCGTACTTCACCGCCACATAACCGGGAGCGGTGACTTCGGAACCGGTGACCGCGATGACGCGGGTGGCATCGAACACGCCCGTACGCATCGTACGGCCCATGGCTGCCACATCCTGCGGGTTCATGTACCAGACCGACTCCCCTTTGTTGACGGCATCGATATGGTGTATCTGCACACCGACCGAGCCTGCCGGATGCGGTCCGGAGAAAGTGTGCAGTTCCACGCCCTTCAGCGTATGGAAAACCGTATTTTCGCCTTGATTGACATGCACCGACAGATGCACCTTGCCGTTCGTCAGGCGCGCCAGGGCATCCAGTCCTGCCTGCAGATCGTCGGCCCGGCCGGCCAGGATCTTTTCATAGGCCGGTGCGAGGGGAGCCGAATCGAATCCCGACACGAACACGGCCTTCGGCGTATCCTGCGGATTGGCGACGATGGCATACGGACGCTGCCGCAGCATGGGCCAGAAGCCATACTTCAGCATCCAATCCTTTACTTGCTGCCGGTCGGCGGCCGCAGGGGCCAGTTTCTCGACGGACTGCGGTTCGACGGAGGCGTCTTCCGTAACCACGATTTCGAGCAGTTTCCGCTTGTCACCGCGCACGACGGCCTCGACGGTGCCGCTCACCGGTGACACGATGCGCACCTCCGGACAGACCTTGTCGGCAAACAGCGCATCGCCCGCACGGACCGTATCGCCCTCCCGCACCAGCAAACGCGGCACCAGACCATGGAAATCGGTCGGCTTGACGGCGAAACGGGTCACTCCGACGGGTTGGACACTTTCGTTGAAGTCATTCTGCTTCAACTTGATATCCAATCCTCTTTTGATTTTGATAACGTTTGACATAATAAGGGGTTATGTTTTTTTAAAGAATCGCAAAATTACGCTTGTTTTTCGGTTTTCTCATCTTTGGCGAGCATCTTTTCGATTTCCGCTTCGGATTTTAACAGTTTGTCGCGGCAGAATGCCATCAGGCGGCTCACCTGCGCCACTTTGCCGGACAAGGTCTCGATGTCGGTATCGGGCTCTTCCATCTCGGCCAGCAGCGTTTCCATCTGCTCCATCGCTTCGCGGTAGGTGAGTTTTTCCATGCCGTTTTCCATTGCCGTTCCGTTTTCCATGCTATTTGATTTTTGGGGTTGTTTCTGTTACGTTGACCGACAGCGTGCCGTCGTACATCTCCACCTGCAGGGCGTCGCCGGCCGAAATCTGCTGCATGCGCGACAGGCAGCGGCCACCGCGGCGCACCAGGGCGTATCCCCGTGCCAGCACGCGGTCGGGATGCAGCAACCGCAGTTTGGTGTCGGCCAGTTCCAAGCGCTGCCGGGCCCGGGACAGAGCCGCTGCCGGAGCCAGAGCCGCCCGCTGGACGCACTGCTGCAACCGGAGGGCATGGCGGTGCACCGCACCATCCACGCCGGCGCGCAGCCGGATCCGGACGGCATCGAGTTCCCGCCCCGCTTCGCGCAACCGCCCGGACACGGCAGGCACGACCGCAAGACGCAGGGCGTCCATGCGCTGTCTTTCGCGGGTGAAGATCTGATGAAAAATGGTTTCCATCCGGCCAGGTATCTGCAGCAATTCCTCCAGCAGCTGCTCGGCACCGGAGGCGATGTACTCGGCCACCGCCGTCGGGGTCTTGAGCGCCACGGCCGCGACCATGTCGGTCACCGAGGTGTCCCGGTCGTGCCCGATGCCCGTGATCACAGGCAGCGGGAACTGTGCGACCGCCGAAGCGATTTCGTATGTGTTGAAGCAGTGCATGTCAGCCTGGGATCCGCCCCCGCGGATGATGACCACCACGTCGAACGACTCCACATCGCGGTTGACCGCATCCAGCGCACTGCAGACCGAGGCCACCGCCTCGTTGCCCTGCACGATGGCCGGGAACAGTGTCAGCCGGAAGGCGATGCGCGCATGGCCTCTGGTGAGCTGGTTCACGAAATCGCCATAGCCGGCCGAAGAGGACGATGCGATGACGGCGATGCGCTGGATGACCTCCGGCACGGCCAGCGAACGGTTGATGTCCCAGATACCTTCGTCCTGCAGCCGGGCGATGATCTCCTGCTTTTCGCGCTCCATGCCGCCCAAGGTGTAGGAAGGATCTATATCTCTAATTATCAAACTGATTCCAAATACCTCATGGAAGGACACCTCCACCTGCAGCAGCACCTGCATGCCGGTATTCAGAGGCCGGCCCGTCACAGATGCGAAACGCGCCTGCAGCCGCTGGTTGGCATCGGCCCAGATCATGGCACGCGACTTGGCGACAATGCGATGGTCCACCGGTGACTTTTCAACCAGTTCCATGTAGCAGTGTCCTTTGCTCAGATGCATTTCATGAATTTCCGCCGTCACCCAGCACCAGTCGGGAATGCCCTCCAGAATGGCCTCGCGGACGGTGAGGTTCAGCTCGCGTAACGTTATCGGTGTCACTGATGTATTTTTGATTGGTAAAGGAACAAAAAAAAACATTACGAAATTTACCGCAGGCACATTTGAAGGTTACAAAAAAACCTATACTTTTGTCGTTCCCTCAGTGGGATGTGTTACATTATATAAACAATTGTTGCACAACAATATAACATTTTTCTGTCTTATATGAAAAAATACAATTTCAACGCAGGCCCCTCCATCCTTTCGCAGTTTGCCATCGAAGAAACGGCAAAAGCTATCCTGGATTTCAACGGAAGCGGCCTTTCGTTGATGGAAGTCTCGCACCGCAGCAAAGAATTCGATGCAGTGTTAAACGAAACAGTGGAACTGTTCAAGGAAGTCCTGGGCGTTCCCGAAGGCTATCAGGTTCTGTTTCTCGGCGGAGGCGCCAGCCTGCAGTTCTGTATGGTGCCCTACAACCTGCTGAACCGCAAGGCAGCCTACCTCAATACCGGCACGTGGGCCAACAAGGCCATGAAAGAAGCCAAGCTGTTCGGCGAAGTCGTCGAGGTGGCCTCCTCCAAGGACGACAATTACACCCACATCCCCAAAGACTACGTAATTCCGGCCGATGCCGACTATTTTCACATCACCACCAACAACACCATCTTCGGAACCGAAATCCGCAAGGATCTGGATTCGCCGGTACCGCTCGTGGCCGACATGTCGTCCGACATTTTCAGCCGCCCGATGGATGTCTCCAAATACGGCCTCATCTACGGCGGTGCGCAGAAGAACCTGTCCTGCGCCGGCGTGGCGTTCGTCGTTGTCCGCGAGGACCTGCTCGGCAAGGTGGAGCGTCCCATTCCGTCGATGCTCGACTACCGCATCCACATCAAGAACAACTCGATGTTCAACACGCCGCCCTGCGTGCCGGTGTTCACCGCCCTGCAGACGCTCAAATGGCTGAAAGCCACCGGAGGCGTGGAAAGCATGCAGCGCCGCAACCAGGCCAAGGCCGACCTGCTCTATGCCGCCATCGACAACAGCAAGCTGTTCCGGGGCACGGCCGCCAAGGAAGACCGCTCGGTGATGAATGTCTGCTTTGTCATGCAGGAAGGCTGCGAAGCCTACGAGAAACCGTTCCTCGAATTCGCCCAGTCCAGAGGTATGGTCGGCATCAAGGGCCACCGTTCGGTGGGCGGATTCCGGGCTTCGATCTACAACGCCATGGATCTCGAAGGCGTGCAGGCGCTGGTGGACTGCATCGCCGATTTCGAAAAAACGGTCTGACGTTTTTTTGTATCTTTGCCGAATCCCAAAAGGAAGATTCTAAAACAAACCCATTCATGAGCAAAATACTTGTAGCGACCGAAAAGCCCTTTGCCAAAGTGGCCATAGAGGGCATGCGTCAGATTATAGAGGATGCGGGATATACTTTCGCACTGCTTGAGAGATACACCGACACGGCGACACTCTGGGCTGCCGTTTCGGATGCGGAAGGCCTGATCGTCCGCAGCGACAAAGTGACACCCGAACTCATCGCCGCCGCACCGAACCTGAAGGTGGTCGTCCGTGCGGGAGCCGGTTACGACAACATCAACCTGCAGGCCTGCACAGACCGGGGCATCGTTGCCATGAACACGCCGGGACAGAACTCGAACGCCGTGGCGGAACTGGCCATCGGACTTATGCTGTTCGCCGCACGCAACCATTTCGAACCGGGCACGGGCACCGAACTCAAGGGCAAGAAACTGGGCATCCACGCCTACGGCAACGTCGGCCGTCTGGTAGCCGCACTGGCCAAGGGTTTCGGCATGGACGTGTACGCTTTCGACCCGTTCATCCCCGCCGAGAAAATGGAAGCCGAGGGCATCAAGAGCATCGCGACGGTCGAAGAACTCTACCGTACGTGCCAGTATATCTCCGTGCACATCCCGGCTACGCCCGAGACCAAACGCTCGATAAACTACGCGCTGATTTCGTCAATGCCGCAGGGTGGCACGATCGTCAACACGGCCCGCGCCGAAGTGGTCGATGAGGAAGGTCTTTTCAAAGCCATCACCGAACGCACCGACCTGCGCTATTTCACGGATGTGGCGCCCGACTGCCTGCACCGTCTGGCGAACAACGTCGGCGCACGCGTATTCGCCACGTCCAAGAAGATGGGCGCCGAGACAGCCGAGGCCAACATCAACGCCGGCATCGCCGCTGCACGCCAGGCGGTCGATTACCTGAAGAACGGCAACAACCGCTTCCAGGTGAACCGGTAAAGGTCTGATACTGAAATTTCACGCCGGAAATTTTGTTTCCGGCGTTTTTTTTTCTATTTTTGTCCTTCGCAAGAAAAAATAAATCGAAGTCTCATTAAAACCCGTTTCGCCTATGGCATGATTTCTACCCTTATTTCATTCTAAATCAATAGTATATGGAAATGAACAAGTGGCCCGACCAGACTTTGGTCGAGGAATTTGTCAAGGGTAATGCAACATGCTTCGACATTCTCATCAGGCGTTACAAAGACCGGATTTTCTCGTACATCTATTATACCTTGAGCGATAAAAGCCTCGCCGAGGATATTTTTCAGGATACCTGCATCAAGGCCATCCATTCGCTGCTGGATGTGCGTTACCGCGATTCCGGACGTTTTCTTTCGTGGATTACGCGCATTGCGCACAACCTGATTATCGACCATTACCGCCGGGCCCGCCAGCTGGAAACCACGTCGGCCGACGGTCAGACGGCACTGCTCAATTCCGTCAGATATGCCGAACCGACCATCGAAGACCAGATGGTGTCGAGCCAGATACGGAAAGATGTGCGCAAGCTCATCGAACGGCTGCCCGACGAACAGCGGGAGATCATCCTGCTGCGCCATTATGGCGACTTGACGTTCAAGGAAATTGCCGACCTGACGCACGTCAGCGTCAACACGGCGCTGGGGCGCATGCGGTATGCGCTCATCAACCTGCGGAAACTCGTCAAGGAGCACCGCGTGATTCTTTCCATGTAATCAGTTAGTTCTGCCGGCCCAGCATCCGACGGCGCACCTTGCGTTCCTGCAGGAACCGGAGCATCCGGACAAAGCCGCGGATGCCCGCAATCAGCAGGACGTAGCCCAGGACGATGAGCCAGAGCGACGGGAAACGCTCGATTTCAATCAGGCAGTTGTCGGCCCATCTGCCCTGCTCATGGTCGAAGTCGGCCAGGCAGAAGCGGTAGTGTTTTTTGCGCTGCGGCTCCAGCGACACCAGATGCAAAGTGTCCTGTGTGCCGTTGGTGAAATGAAGTGAAATATCGGCCGTAAAACGGTCTACGGCCGGCGACGCCAGTGTCAGGACATCATCGCCTGCCAGCGGCAGGTTCTGCGGGCTGATGGCTGCCAGGCCGGTGTAAATCCAGCCCTGATACTGCGTTTCGTCCGCCACGCGGGTCACACGGACATAGGCGGCTGGCATGGCACCCTGCTTCCGGACATACGTGAAACCATCGCCCACCGGCACGGCATACATGATTACCGTGTCGATCTCCACGCGGTAAGGACCGAGAATCTCCACCGCCCCCGTCCGTGCTTCCGGACGGTACTCCTCCTTCATGCGCCAGGTGGTGGCGTCGAGCAATGCCAGCGGCGGATTCCCTTCTTCAATCTTCAGATTTTCGAGCATCACTCCGAACGGCAGAATCACATGTTCCCCGTCGCGCTGCACCACTTCGTTGGTACTCTGGCCGACAGTGATGTCGAGACGGCATACTTTGGTATCGCCGTTCAAGGCTTTGCCCTGCCAAAGCACGAAGAGACCGGCCACGAATATCAGGACCGCCAGCACGCCATTGAGCAGAATACTGGCCAAGGTTCTACGTTTGACAGGTCGCACGCGTTTCATATCGGCGGAATACTGATTGCAGTTGTACAGCAATGATAACTTCTGATGTTCTCAGGTCAGAAAGTTACAAAGATAACTTTTTTTTTATTTTCGGGGCACCAGCCGTGCGGTACGAGGGGAAAAATTAACTTTGCAACAAAGAACCGATATGATCTGGCAGGAAGACATCATCGACTTCGGCCACTTCCTCCGCCTGGAGAAAGGACTGTCCGACCGCACCGTCGAGGCATATACCGACGACATCGGCAAGCTGGCGGCGTTCGCCGAAGCGAAAAACCCGGCCATGCTGCCGGAAGAAGTGGACGACGAACTGCTGCACGGCTTTGTGCAGCATATCGCCGGACAACATCTGAGCCAGCGGTCGCAGGCCCGCATCATTTCGGGCATCCGGGCTTTCTACCGGATGCTGCTGCTGAACGACCGCGTCGAGAGCGATCCGACCCAGTGTCTCGATGCACCCCGGCTGCCGCAGCGTCTGCCCGATGTACTGTCGGTGGAGGAAATCGACCGGATGATAGCAGCCATCGACCTCAGCAAGCCCGAAGGACAACGCAACAAGGCCATTCTCGAAACATTGTACAGCTGCGGGCTGCGCGTATCCGAACTGGTCGGCCTGCGGCTGTCGCACCTGTTTTTCGGCGAAGGTTTCATCAGTGTCATCGGCAAGGGCGACAAGGAGCGGCTGGTGCCGATCAGCCCGCGGGCCATCCATGAGATAGAGCTTTATTTCCAGGATCGCCGGCATCTGCCGGTCGTGCAGGGGCAGGAAGATTTCGTGTTTCTGAACCGGCGGGGCCACGCCATGACGCGTGTCATGGTGTTCACCATCATCAAACAGCTGGCCGCGTCAGCCGGCATCGAAAAAAACGTGAGCCCGCACACCTTCCGCCATTCGTTCGCCACCCACCTCGTCGAAGGGGGTGCCGACCTCAGGGCTGTGCAGGACATGCTCGGACACGAGTCCATCACCACGACCGAAATCTACACGCATCTGGACCGTTTCTTCCTGCGGGAAACGTTGTTGGAACACCATCCGCTCTGCCAGGCGGAACGGGCGGCGAAAGGCAGGACGGACAAATAAGGATATCTCAGACGGTGTCCGGATGGTCTTCGGACAGATAGGTGCGGTACGGCCGGTCGAGATCCAGCACATCGAACCGGTGCTGGCGCTGCTGTCCGGCCGGCGGAATCACCATGTATTCGCCGTATTTACGGGTAAGGTAGGCATCCGGATCGGCGACGCCGAGGACTTCCCTGCCCTCGAACAGAATCGGCGCGGGTTCGCCGAAAATACGGCGGGGCATGACACCGTGCAGGCCGTCGTCGTGATCGACCACCCAGTCGGAGCGGTCGAAATCGTAGGTTTTCTGCAGCCGGCGCATACGGCGCTGCACGCCTTCCAGGGTATAGAACCTGCGGCAGAGCAGCGGCACCCAGCAGGACGGACCGTGGCCGTGCCGATACGGGTCACGGCAGAGGAAATACTGGATTTTCTTCAACAGGAAATAGCGGGCGAAATGCAGTCGGCGGACCAGACGGCAGGCCGTCATACCGTCCAGCGGGAACACATCGATATAAATGCCGCCCACATAGCGCAGATGGAGCCGCTCGATCAGGGTCGTACCGGCGTCCTGGATCTTGGCAAAAGGCAGCGGATAGGACGGGTCGGTCTCGGCACTCACCAATTCCAGCGGTGCCGGCAGCCATTCAGCCGCATGTGCCGTCAGCCGGTCGTAATCCGCCCGGGGCATGCCGATGTCCAGGTCATCGTCCCATGGAATGAAACCCTTGTGGCGCACGGCGCCAAGCAGTGTGCCGGCCAGGATATAATAGCGCAGGCCGCGGGCACGGCATACCGCATCCACCTGCATCAGCAGGTCCAGGATGCGCAGCTGCAACGGACGGATATCGTATTCTGCCATGTCAATCGTATAAGGACGTAGGAATCTGCTCGCCGGCGGCGCGGAAGTCGTCCACGGTGTCCAGTTCCATCGAAAAAAGGTCGGACACATCCTCGGCGGCGAAAGACAGGCCGCGGACGATAAGCCGCTCGAACGCCTGCTCGTAGAACACATTGTCGAGACCTTCTTCCATCATCTCAGCCAGACATTGGGCCAGGGCCGCGGTGTACGCAGCCGACATGCGCTCGATGCCGATGGATTCGCCCGCCGCCGCACGGATGTCGCACGTCTTGCTGATGGCCGTGACGCGGCCCGAAGCGTCCGTCACGACCTTCATCTCCTCCTCGCCCAGTGCATGACTGTTCAGCGCCAGCACGTCGGACCGGTCGGAAGCCAGCAGCCGCACAATAATCTGCGGGTCGAACAGAATGTCGCTGTCGAGCAGCATTGCCGGCCGGCCGGCAATGTCCCGGCAGGCGAGATAAAGGGAGTAGATGTTATTGGTCGAGGCGTACCTTTCGTTATGGATGAAGGAGATGTCGGCCCGGCCGGCGTAGTGCGTCTGGAGGTAGTTCTCTATCTGCTCATGCAAATAGCCGGTCACAACCGTGAATTCGCGGATGCCGGCAGCCAGCAGCGCATCCACCGTGCGGGCCAGCAGCGGACGCGGCCCGATGCGGAGCAGACACTTCGGACAGTGGTCGGTCAAAGGGCGCAGTCGCGATGCGATGCCCGCCGCAAGAATCACTGCTCTCATCCGGCCTGTGCAATGCGTTTGATGGTGTCGCAGACCAGCCGGTTCTGTTCGGCACGGCCCAGCGTAATGCGCAGGTGCGTGTCGATGCCCGGCTCGTTCATGAACTTGATCTTGCAGTCCTCGGCGGCCAGCGCCTCCTGCAAGGCCGGTTTCAAGGCTATCGGATACTTGATGAGAATGAAGTTCGCCACCGAGTCGTACACTTTGAAACCGGGCAACGCACCCAATTCCTCCGCGTACATCCGACGACCTTCGTTCATGACGCGCGCCACCTCGCGGTAATGTTCCTCGCTCTGCAACGCAGCCAGCGCGACATCCTCCGACAACCGGTTGTATCCCAAATATTTATTGCTGTATCGCAAGAATTTCTCCTGTCCCCTGCCGACAAAGCCGAAACCCATGCGCAGGCCGGGCAGCCCGTAGAACTTGGACAGGGTGCGCACGATAATCAGATTGTCGTACTTGTCAACCAGGCGGCTGACGTAGCTGATGTCGCCGGTTACGAACGAGGCATAGGCCTCGTCGGTCAGGACGATGATGTCTTTGGGCAAAGCCGCGAGCAGACGGTCGAGTTCGTCGGGCGTCAGGCCGTTGCCGGTGGGATTGTTGGGCGAAGCCAGCAGCAGGATGCGGGGACGCACCTGCCCGGCCGTCCGGACAATCTCGTCGATATCGTAACGGAACGTGGTTTCTGTTTCATGCAGCGGGTACTGGATGGTCGTGCCGTCCACTTCGTCGGCGATAGATTTGTAGTACCACCACGAAAACTGGGGAATCAGGATGGTGCGGTTGCCGCAGGCGTCCGTCAGATAATAATGCACTGCATTCTTCAGAATGTCCTCGCCGCCGTAACCCAGCAGCACGCGCGACTCTTCGACGCCGTAGAGTTCTGAAAGATAAACCGACACGATGCTCTTGCGGCCGGTGTCATAGATGCGGGTATAGAAGCAGAGCTTGCCCGCATCGAAGTTTTTCAGCGCTTCCGTCACCGCTTGGGACGGCGCAAAATTGAATTCGTTTCTATCCAGGAAGTTCATAAAACGTCTGTTAGGAGACACAGCATGTTTTCAAGGCAAATGTACGTCTTTTCCGCCAATAATCAACAGGCCGGGACATGGGCAAAAAGAAAGCCGGTCGGAATCCGGCCGGCTCGTCTTTTTATGCAGATGCGCTTACACGCCTCTCTTGGCACGGAGAATCTCCTGCGCAGCGGTGCAGTTGCTGGTGGGCACATAGTCCTTGAGCGGCACCATCTTTTCGTTGATGGCGTCGAGGAACCAGCTGGGCTGCGGGAAGAACGCGTCTTCGAGTTCGTGGCACGGGGTGATCCAGTTACGCGAACCGAGCACCACGGGCGCTGCGTCGAGGTCGTCGAAGCAGAAGTCGGCGATGTTGGCCGCCAGGTCGTTCAGATACGAACCGCGTGCCGTGGCGTCGCCGGCGATGATGATACGGCCGGTCTTCTTGACGCTGGCGATAACCTTGTCGTAATTGAACGGCACCATGGAACGGGCGTCGATGACTTCGGCTTCCATGCCGTATTTCTCCTTCAGCATGTCGGCGGCCTGGAGCGCACGATACAGCGTCGCACCGATGGTCAGGAACGTGACGTCCTTGCCTTCGCGCTTGATGTCGGGTTCGCCGATGGGCAGTTCGTAGTATCCTTCGGGCACACCGCCTTTGTGGAATTCCTCGCCCTTGTCGTAAATACGCTGGCTTTCGAAGAAAATGACGGGGTCTGTACCCTGCAATGCACTGTTCATCAAACCCTTCGCGTCGTACGGGGTCACCGGGAACACCACCTTCAGGCCCGGGATGTGCGCGCAGAGCGACGTCCAGTCCTGCGAATGCTGTGCACCGTATTTCGAACCGACAGACACGCGCACCACAACCGGCATCTTGAGGATGTTACCGCTCATGGCCTGCCATTTGGGCAGCTGGTTGAACACCTCGTCGCCGCAGCAGCCGAGGAAGTCGCAGTACATGATTTCGGGAATCACGCGGCCGCCGGCCATGGCGTATCCGATGGCCGTGCCGATGATGGCCGCCTCGGAAATCGGGGAGTTGAACAGACGGTGCGGCGGAAGCGCTTCGGTCAGGCCGCGGTACACGGCAAAGGCGCCGCCCCATTCGCGGTTCTCCTCGCCGTAAGCCACCAGCGAAGCGTCTTTGTAGAAGCGGTCGATAATCGCCTCGAAAATACCGTCACGGATATTGAAGGTCTTCATCTTGCTGACCGGCTTGCCGTCTTTGTCAACATAGAAGCGTTCCTTACCGGCAATCTGTTTCACCCGCGGGCATTCTTCCTTCGGCATGTTGACATCCGGCTTGGCCGTGCTCATGGCGTCGATGCTCTGGTTGGAGAACATCATGTCGCCCAGCAGTTCGTTTTCGGCAATCAAGTCCATCCGCGGAGAGAGCTCCAGGTCGATGGCCAGCTTGTACATCTCGAACATGATGTCTTTCATCTTGGCCTGGATGGCATCCAAGTCGGCCTGTGTGGCGACACCGGCCTTGATGAGGTTCTTGCCGTAGGCCTCGATGCAGTCTTCCTTCATCCAGGCTTCGAGTTCTTCCTTGGTTCTGTAGGAACCCTGGTCCGACGGCGAGTGGCCGCTGTAGCGGTAAGTCACGACGTCGAGCAGGCACGGGCCCTTCTTCTCTTCGAGCAGGACTTTCTTGCGACGGTAAGCGTCGATGACGGCCAGCGGATTGTAGCCGTCCACGCGTTCGGCGTGCATGGCGTCGGGATTGAAACCGGCCGCGATGCGGGCCGCGAAGTCGTATCCTTCGGTTTCGCCGCGGGTCTGTCCGCCCATGGCGTACTGGTTGTCCATCACATTGAACATGATCGGCAGGCCGCCCTTCATGTCGCCTTCCCACATGGTGTGGAACTGGTCCATCGAAGCAAACGTCATACCTTCCATGACCGGGCCACGGCCCAAAGCACCGTCACCGATGTTGCAGACCACGATGCCTTTCTTGCGGTTCACTTTCTTATACAGTGCCGCACCGACAGAGATACTGCCGGAGCCGCCCACGATGGCGTTGTTCGGGAAAATGCCGAACGGAATGAAGAAGGTGTGCATACTGCCGCCCAGACCTTTGTTGAAACCGGTCTTGCGGGCGAAAATCTCGGCGATGGCGCCGTACAGCAGGAAGCAGATGCCCAGATCCTTGGTGGAACCACCCTTGAAGCCTTTCTTGGCCACCTTCAGCGTGGCGCCGCCCCAGAATTCCTCCATGATCTTCTTCAGTTCCTTCTCGGGAAGAATCTCAATGGAACGCAGGCCCTTGGCCAGAATCTCGCCGTGAGAACGGTGCGAACCGAAAATATAGTCGTCGGTGGTCAGCGTGTAAGCCATACCTACCGCCGCCGCTTCCTGGCCGGCCGAAAGGTGCGCCGGACCCGGGTTGTTGTATGCCACGCCATTGTAACCGCCGGTGGTCTTGACCAGGTTCAGCATGGTCTCGAACTCGCGGATGGTGAACATGTCGCGATAGATGTTCATCAAGTCTTCCTTGGTGAAGTTTCCTTCGGCCAGTTCCTGCTTGATGGTTTTCTTGTACTGCATCACCGGAATGGTCGGGAATGTGATTTTCCCTGCCTTGCGGATTTCCTTGGGATCGATATAGATTGATTTAGGCATGATATAATTTTTTAAAATTGTTATCGGTTACAGAGTGGCGCTGAACTGTTCAATCTGCGTCTTGATTTCCTTCAGGAACGAGGTGGCGGGACCGCCGTCGAGTGCGCGGTGGTCGTAGGTGAGCGACAGACCCATCATCGGCACGAAACCGAACACGCCGCCGCCCAGGTCGGCCGGCCGCATGATGATGGTGTTCACACCCAGGATGGCCACCTGCGGCACATTGATGATCGGGGTGAAGATTTCCACACCGTAGTTGCCGAGGTTCGACACCGTGAAGCTGGCTTCGGAAGCCGACAGCAGGTCGGGATTGATGCTGCCCTTCTTGCAGTCGTCGGCCAACGCTTTCAGACGTGCGGACAGGCCTTTCAGCGAAAGGTCCTGGGCATTCTTCAGCACGGGCACCATCAGGCCGCGTTCGGTATCGACCGCCAGGCCGAGGTGGACGCCTTTGAAGGTCTTGATGCTGTCGCCGAGGAACTGGCTGTTGACGGCCGGGAATTTCTCCAGGGCGCGGATGACGCACCAGCAGACCATGTCGTTGAGCGTAATGTTCGGGAAGGAAGCATCCTCTTTCTGTTTGGCCTTGACCATCTTTCTGAAAGCCTGCAGTTTGCGGACATCGGCGCTGAGGTGGTGCGTCAGCTGGGCGCTGTTCTGCAGCGACTCGTACATGGCGCGGGCAATGACCTTGCGGATGTTCGACAGCTTCTTGACTTCGCATTCGCTGTTGGAATATTCGACCACCGGAGCAGCTTTAGGTGCAGGAGCGGCCGCAGCCTGCGCGGGTGCAGGAGCAGCGGCAGGTGCAGCAGCCGGAGCGGCCAGCGCCGCCTCGATGTCGCGGACGATGATGCGGCCGTTGGGGCCGGATCCCTGCAGTGTCTGATAGGCGATGCCCTTCTTCTCCGCCATCACCTTGGCGCGCGGAGAAATCCGGACCTTGCCGGCGGGAGCCGGTGCAGCAGCCGGAGCCGGCGCAGCGGGCGCAGGAGCAGCAGCAGGTGCAGGCGCAGCGGCGGCAGGTGCAGCCGGAGCCTTGGCAGCAGGTGCAGAAGCACCACCCTTCGGATCGAATTCTGCGGTCGATTCACCCGGATTGCCGATGACAGCCACGTTCATCAGTACCGGCACTTCTTCGCCGTCTCCGAAGAAAATCTCCAGAAGTGTGCCGTCCACCTTCGCCTCTTCCTCGAAAGAAGCCTTGTCTGTTTCGTAAGAGAACAGAATGTCGCCAGCCTTGACGGCATCGCCCTTCTTTTTGAGCCACTGCGAAATGATGCAGCTCTCAACGCTTTGCCCCTGTTTGGGCATGATTACCGGTATTGCCATGATATATATATTTTAGAGTTGTCGTACAATTTTAAGAATGAGCATATTGCATAAAAGGCACCTCTCATTTGATGCGCCGCAAATTTATGTTTTTAACCGCGATAAACAAAGGAAAAAACATTATTTGAACGCGACCGTCGTCTTGCCCAGCGAGATGCCGTCGCAGAACACCTCGGCGGAGTAATCGCCGGCGGCCAGCGTGGACTCCAGGTCGGCATAGATGCAGACTTCCAAATCCTTGTTCTCGTAATTGACCGTCCGGCGCGCTGTGTAAAGCGCATCGGCCCCGTTGACCACGAAGGAGTCCATGGCCTTGTTGGGCAGGATGCCGCCGTCGGGCCGTTTGATGACGATGTAGAACGTGCGTTCGCCCGGTGCCGCCACCTGGTTGGCGCGGACCGTGAAACAGGCCTGCAGCTGGGCGATGCGGTTCACCCGGGTGTTCACCGAGCCGCGCGACGTAAGACCTTCGACCACAAGATCGGCGATGGTCAGCTCCTGCGCCTTCTGCACCGTGGAGGTGAGCGCTTCGCGTTCCCGTGTCAGCATCTCGGTCTGGGAGCGCTCGCGGTCGAGCTGCATGGTAAGGTCGCGTTTCTCCTGCGTCAGCAGCACATTGCGCGTATTGAGCGAGTCCACCTGGGCGATGTAGCTTTTCAGCACCTCGCGCAACGTGGAGAGTTCCTTCTGATACTGTTTAATCTTATACAGATTGTCGCCCTGCTCCTTGATAAGTTTCTCGATGTGTTCCTGCTGCTCCTCGGCCAGCGTCTTCAGGCTGTCGTTGTCGGTCTCGAGCATACCGAACTGGGCCTGCAGGTTGGACAGGTCGTTCTCGAGGGCGGCCTTCTGGGTTTCGAGGACTTCCTGGACTTCGGCCGCATTGCGGCGGACGTCCTTGAGTTTGGCGAACAGGATGCCGATACCGGCGGCCAGCGCCAGAAGCAGGATCGTCAGCAAGATCAGGAGACCTTTGCGGGAAGAATTATTTCCAGAAGGTTGCGGAGAGGTAGTGGTTTCGTTCATGACTGTAACAATATATCTATCTCGCGAAGATAACAACTTTTTTCCATCAGTGTTACATTAAATTTGATTGGTGGAAGTTGTTGCGCAGAAAGACGGGCAGATTAAATCCAAACAGCTTCTAACCTTGAACGGTGAAGAAATCGGCATCCATCCAGACCGGGAAACGGCTGCGGAAGCTGTCAAGCGCCGTGCGGGAGAGTTCCGCAGACACGATGCCCGGCGCATGGTCCAGTGCCGCCACTGGACGGCCCTTGAAATCGATGACGCGCGAGCCGCCGGCATAAGCTATGCCGTTGCCGTCTTCGCCCAGACGGTTGGTGAACGCCACATAACAGCCATTCTCCAGGGCGCGCGCCGCCGCCAGCGTCAGCAGCACGTCATGACGCGGCACCGGCCAGTTGGTGGCATAGAGCGCCACCTCGTAGTCGTTGCGGTTGCGGCTCCAGACCGGAAACCGCAGGTCGTAGCACACCTGGGGCAGCAGCCGCCAGCCTTTCCAGTGCCAGACGACCCGTTCCGTACCCGGAACATAGTGCAGGTGCTCCTTTCCCATGCGGAAAAGATGGCGTTTGTCATAGTACACTGTCTCGCCCGAAGGATACACGCCATACATGCGGTTGTAAGA
This sequence comes from Bacteroidales bacterium, assembly GCA_017523725.1. GTDB lineage: Bacteria > Bacteroidota > Bacteroidia > Bacteroidales > UBA4181 > JAFWVY01. The sequence goes on along the minus strand of JAFWVY010000054.1, from coordinate 6,071 downwards.
CCTGCCTCCCTCCGTCACGGCCACCGAGCCGGCCACCAGCGCGCCCGAAGCCGCCGCCTTCTGCCGCATCCACTGCCACACCGGACCTTCCGGCGGTTCGGTCACCACGGCGGTCCGCATGCTGAATCCCGTAGCGAACATCTCGGGCAGCAGCAAGATATCGGCAGGCGCCATCGACGCCAGCATCCCGTCCAGCACAGCAAGGTTGGCGTCCCGGTCTTCCCACCGGGGCGCGTACTGCAGCACACTGATGCGCAGGGTATCGGCAACCTGTTCCGCAGACTGCATTAAAACATGTCTCTTTTCTTCAGCCAGAATACACCCAGAACCGAAATGACGGTGGTCAGCACCACAATGCCTATAAAAGCCAGAGGATTGTTTTCCAGGCCGTTCGGCACATTCATACCATAGAAGCTGGCCACGAGGGTGGGCACCATCAACACAATAGTGATGGAGGTCAGACGACGCATGACAACGTTCAAGTTATTCGAGATAACCGACGCGAACGTCTCCATCCGCCCGCTTTGGATATCGCTGTACACCTTGGTGATTTCCAACGCCTGTTGGTATTCGATGGTGACGTCGTCCAGCAACTCTTCGTTGAATTCCTGCGAGTTCACCAGCTTGGAACGTTGCAGTTTCATGAGCAGCAGCTCGTTGGTTTTCAGAGAAGTCATAAACAGAACGAGAGATTTCTCCATATCGAGCAGCCGGTGCAGGAAAACGTTGCGGGCCGACTTCTCGAGAGCGGCCTCGATCTCGTTGGTGAGTTTATTGATTTCTTTAAGGTAACGCAGGTAGTAGTTGGCCGAACTCAGGAACAGCTGCAACACGAAGTTGACCTTGTCCTTCAATTGTATATCCTTGGTTTTCGGCGAGTTCTGTATCTCCTTGATGATTTCGTTCTGCTGCATGCAGATGGTGACGATGGTATGCAGCGAAATCAGCACACCGAGCGGCACGGTATAATAGGCCACATCGGCCGATTTGTTATAGATCGGCACACGGATGATCACCACCATCCACCGGCCGTCTATTTCGGTACGCGCCCTTTCGTCCGGGTCGAGCAAGTCGCTGATCAGGTAATCCGGCACCTTGAACTCGTCCGTCAGACGTACAATATCTTCAGCAGTGGGTTCCAGCGCACTCACCCAACCGTCCCGCTCAAGACGGGTCGTCTGCTTCAATCCTTCGTCTTGTTTCCAAAATGTAATCATTGCATCCGCTGTTACAGACGGATGCCGCCGAAAAAGAGGTACCCGTCCCGGTTAGAAAATGTTTACTTGCTTAGGTACAGGGTCCTCATCCATATAGTTGTCTGTTTCGTTTAGCGTGGCAAAGATAAGTCATTTACAAAAAAACAAGGACGGAAAATGAATTTTTTCGGTCCCTGCGCCGTGTGCGTACGCCATCAGTTGCGGTTCAGCAGCCGCCAGAGAGCATCCTTCAGTTCCGGGATGCCCTGTCCCGTCACCGACGAGAAGAACACGCACGGCGTCCCGGCCAGTTCCTCGCGCAGGGCCTGCTGCAACTCGGCGTCGAGCAGGTCGCACTTGCTCACAGCCAGCAGCCGGTCCTTGTCGAGCAGTTCCGGATTATAAGCCTCGACTTCGTGCAGCAGCACACGCCATGCCTCGCGGATGTCCGGCGCATCGGCCGGCACCATGAACAGCAGCACCGCGTTGCGCTCGATATGCCGCAGGAAACGCAGGCCAAGCCCCCTGCCCTCATGGGCGCCTTCGATGATGCCGGGAATGTCGGCCATGGCAAACGAATCGCCATCGCGGTAGGGCACGATGCCCAGCTGCGGCACCAGTGTCGTGAAAGGATAGTCGGCGATGGCCGGACGGGCTTTCGACACGACCGAAAGCAGCGTAGATTTACCGGCATTCGGGAAACCCACCAGCCCCACATCGGCCAGCATCTTGAGCTCCAGGACGACCCAGCCCTCACGGCCGGGTTCGCCGGGCTGCGCAAAGCGCGGCGTCTGGTGCGTGGCGTTCTTGAAATGGTCGTTGCCCTGGCCGCCGCGACCGCCGGCAAACAAGATGTGGCGTTCGCCGTCAGTCGTCACCTCGCACAACATCTCCCCCGTTTCCGCATCACGCACCACCGTGCCCGGCGGCACCTCGATGACGCGGTCGCGACCGGACGCGCCCGTCCGCAGCGAAGCGCCGCCGCTCTCGCCGTCGCCCGCCAGGATGTGCCGTTCGTACTTGAGGTGCAGCAGCGTCCAGCGCCGCGAAGTCGCCTCTATCACAACATGGCCGCCACGCCCGCCGTCCCCGCCGTCCGGTCCGCCCTTGGGATTGAGCCGGTCGCGGTGCAGGTGCGCCGAGCCGGCGCCGCCGTTGCCCGAGCGGCAGAATATCTTTACGTAGTCTATGAAGTTCGATTCGGACATGGTGTAATTGCTGCCAGATGCAGGCATGCCCTGTCATTCAGGCCCTGCCGTCCCTGGAATCCGCCCGCAAATTTACGGTTTTTGATTGGATTCTGAGGAAGACGCCTATTCATTTCATCTTATTCTTTACCCTCCTTCCTTCTTCAACCTCTCCACCAACTCCTCTTTAACCTTCTCCCACGCCGTGGCGGGATTATACTCCAGGCCGGGGTTCAGAATCATATCCGTATCAGTCAGAAACTCCTCGTCCTGCAGCTTACCTTCCATATTCAACACAAACTCCTTGTATGTGGGAAGATGCGATGCCGTGAATCCCAGATACCGCTCATAGCTCTGCATTACTTTTTCCTTATCCAACTCAGGCACCATGCTCAGAATCTTCCACAAGTCAAACAGGTCGCGCCCCTTCCGACGCTGATATACAGCTCTTAACTTTGTTCCCATCAATTCTGCCAAGTCATATGTCAAGACCTCGCAAGACCCCTTGAACCACGAATTCTCCACCGCAAACGGAACCTTCACCATCGGGAATACCGAGAAATGCTCTTTGCAGTTAATTTCCACCTTCAGGTGAATCTCTCCTGCATCCACATCCGTTGGTTGCACCTTGAACACCAGCGTATTGTTGTGCTTCTTCTGCTTTACCACCGGCTCGCCCAGCCACGAGAGCGCATCCCGCAGATGATCTATCGTTTCCTTGATGGGCTCTGCCATAACCTGCACCAGATCTATGTCCTCCGAATATCGGGGCTGCGGCCTCAGATACAACTTTCCCAACGCCGTTCCACCACGGAAAGCCAGATGCTCTGCCAGAAACGCATCACTGTATATCGACACCAGCGCTCGGCATATAATCAAATCTTGCTCCACCTGCACGTTCAAGCCCCAAGCTGCCTTCTCGCTCCACTCTGTTATATACGATACCGGTATCATAGTTCGTCAATTTCTATCTCTTCGTTCACAACAATCTTCCATCGCCCGTTCATCTCGCAGCCTTCAATGGATTTTCCGGGCTTCAGAGCCGCCTTCTGAAACCGAACACCTGCTCGCTTCAACAGGCCATAAACCGCATTAGCATCCTCAGTCTCTTCCAGAACATCATCAAGGATAGACCCCAGCCGCTGAAAACAAGCCACAGACGCCACTTTCACAAACTCTGGTCCCAAGCGTCCGAAATCTGTTTTCTCCACCAACTCCGCCAGCACCGTAGCAGCTCTTGTGATACTCCCGACACTATCCTGATAAGCTACCAAATCCACCGCCGTCAACTCCGGAAGCGACACATTGATATACCCCGTCCTCGTCTGCCGTCGCTCAACATACTCCATCGGAATGGCCGAGCGGTAGAAATACTTCGTAGCATACTTATCCGTTTTCTTGCCCCGCATTGTGGGCGGCTCCAGCATCACGCAAAACGTCATCGGAGCCTGATGCGCCGCACCATGGTAACCGCCAGCGCTCAACAAAGCCACATAATAGTTGCGCCCCAGGTGTCGCATCATATCATCCAGATAGAATGGTTGCGGAGCAAACCCGCGCAGCGCATACTCATCGGGAATGATTACATAAAAACCCTTCACGGGAATCATAATCCGCCCTTTTCTCACCTCCCGCGACAGCGTTGCCGACAGCACTTCCGCTGACATCTCAGGGAAGGCCGCCGCCACCTCTTCACGCGAGAAAGTGTATCTGCCGCGCTTTGTTTTGGCTGCTATCCAGTCCGCTACGCTTTCTTTTCCATCCATATCTGCATTACTATTTCATCTGCAAAAATAAACAATTTCTGTTAACTATCGCATATATGCCAACATTTTTGATTTGGTTAACGTATAATTATTGCCCAGATACGCCATCATCCTCCAGCTCCTCCGCGAGAACCTGGGTGAATGTGTCGGTGTCTAAGACATGGATCCAAAGTGTTTCTTTATCAAACAACCTTTGGCGACCTATTACCTCGACGCTCTTTCCTCTGTACTTCATTCTTTTACACCTTTATAAAAACATTGTCATTACTACAGGTAAGAATGTCGTGGCTTCGTCCTTTCTATAATCTTTTGTGTAAATCAGGAATCTTTCACTGATGCGATCAGAGTACTTCTTACAAAAGGAGTCCAATGAAACATGGCTTTTATAGCCGGACGACTTCACTTCTAAAGGCCAAAGCTTGGCACCCCGTGACAGCAAGAAGTCTATTTCATAGTTGTGCTTGCCGCTCTCAGTGGGCCATGTATGATAGAAAAGCTTATGTCCTGCTGCAGTCAGCATCTGCGCAACCATATTCTCATAGACATATCCTAAATCAGCTGATAGCTTATTACTTAACAGCTTCTGATAAATCACATTTTCAGTTACACTCTTATCCCAGAATGCCAAAGTGACAAACAGGCCGGTATCGTTCAGAAACATCTTGTAGCGTCCAATGTCTTCATGTAGTGAAAGTCCTACATTCGGGTCGTCAGCATGATGTGAGAATATCACTACCTTCGAATCTTCCATGTCTTGCAGTATCTCTTCCACCCTCTCATGCTTGCCTTGTTCTATCACACTTGAAATCTGATACCGCGAAGCATTCTTGCTCAACTGTCCCGGCACAGCGTAAAACATCCTTGTTGCCTTTCCCGTTGGGTCTATTTTACGGAAGTCATCTGCATATAGTTCTATAATCTCCCGTTTCACGGCATCAACGGAGCTCAGATTGTTCGTGTCCAGATATGCATTCACTGCCTGAGGCATCCCCCCAACCAGCATATATAGCCTGAAATCGCGCAACAGCTTTCGCATGATGCCGTCACCCAAAGGTCTCTTTGCATCAAATGCCTCATGCAGCAGATCTACCGTTACAGTGTCGCCAAGTGCCCAGCGGAATTCCTCGTAGTCCATTGGATTCATATCGAGGCGCGTCTCCTCACTCGGAATCCTGATGTTCTTGGTGTTTCTCTTAATTGAAATCAGCGACCCAGTCTCGATATAGTCATAACGATGATCCTTCACCAGTTTTTTGATGGCTTGACGAGCCAGTGGGCAGTCTTGCACCTCGTCGAAGATAATCACTGATTTGCGAGGGGTAAGCCTGGTGTTGTAGTGATACTGAAGCTGAAACAGCAAGCTGTCCAGATCAGATATATCCTCAAACAGATCTCTGACATCCTGTGGTGCCTCAGTAAAGTCAATGAGGATATACGACTCATACTCCCTTTTGGCAAACTCCTCGGCTATTGTAGATTTGCCCACACGTCTGGCACCTTTTATCAGTAGCGCTGTCTGTCCGTCACGTTCCTGTTTCCAGGCCAGCATCTTTTCATATAGCTTTCGCTTGAAAACTCTTTCCGCCATATCTTTGATAGTTTTCTGCAAAATTAAAACTTTTGCCGAAAATCTCAAAATCACTCTCCATATTTACGCCAAAATCCTCATTGTTTTGCAGATATTTGCCGAAAATCTCATTATTTTTCAATGCAGATTTGCCGAAAATCTCACAATTAATATAAAAAACATGTTACACCTTGCTGCTTCTATCGCGAACTATTGACCTTCCCTAATTTTGGTTGACACTTTTAGAGGGGATTAACTAATAATGTTTACACTATCACCGACTGGGTTTACAGTCGGTGTTTTTTATCTCTAAAAGTCTTTACGCTATCTCTATTTTTGTTGACAGCGAAGATTG
>JAFWVY010000053.1 GCA_017523725.1 Bacteroidales bacterium | reverse complement strand
TACAGCCGGAACGCGGGCGGCGGCCTCCGCCACTTCCTGGCGCTTGTGCGCTACGATTTCCTGCAGAATGTCTTTCATCGTAAAGGAACCGTCAGGAATTGTACGTCACAAACTTCTTGAACGTAGCCAGCGCCCGGCCGCTGTCGATGCTTTCGCGGGCAATGCTGATGCATTCCGCAATGTCCTTCCGACCTTTTTCCAGCACCTGGATGCCGAACGCCGCATTGGCCAGCACGATGTTTTTCTGCGCCGGCAGCGCCCGGTTCTCCAGCACGGCATCGAAGATTTCCTTCGCTTCGAGTTCGTCGGCCCCGCCGCGCAGTTCCTCCGGCCTGGCAATAGTGAACCCCAGATCTGCCGGGCTGAAAATACGCTCGTACTGATTGGTGGTCACCTTGAAATCTCCCGTCAGGGAAATCTCATCGTAACCGTCGATGCTGTTGACGATACCGAAATCGATGCCTATTTTCTGATATACATTGCTGTACAACCGCATCTGGTCGAGATTGGCCACACCGAGCAACTGGCATTGCGGCTGGCTGGGATTCACGATGGGACCGAGCAGATTGAAGCAAGTGGGAAACTGCAGTGCTTTGCGGATGGGCCCCACGAACTTCATGGCGCGGGCGAAAAGCTGCGCGTGGAGATAGACGATGCCCACCTCGTTGATGCAGCGGTTCAGTTTGTCCAGGTCGTCGGTGAACTTCACGCCGTGGTTGGCGATGACATTCGACGCACCGCTCACGCTTGTTGCGGCGTAGTTGCCATGCTTGGCCACCTTGTAGCCGGCTCCTGCAATCACGAAACAGGCCGTCGTAGATATATTAAATGTATTTTTCCGGTCACCGCCCGTTCCTACCACGTCGATGTAGCGGTCGCAGTCGAGCGGCACCGGCATGCCCGTTTCCAGGATTCCGTCACGGAATCCCAGCAATTCATCCACCGTGATGCCGCGCATCTGGAGGCCGGTCAGCAGGGCTGTGATCTGCTCGTTCGGGAATTCCCCCTTGGTGATACCCACCAACACATTTTTGGTTTCCTCACGGGTCAGCTCCTCGTGATTCAGCATTTTGTCCAGAATAAGTTTCATTTCCATGATGTCGTTTTTTTTGATTTGATTGATTATGCTGTTTTACGAAAAAAGGCCCGTCGTAAGAACGACAGGCCTTTTCGATATCTCATGTATCCACACGGCTACGTTGCTCACGATCTTTCAGGTCCCGAGTAACGCCACCACCATGCTGTGAATACGTGTTTCATTTCGTTTGGTTTTGCGTTGCAAAAATACATATTATCGTTTTTCCTGCAATGATTTTTCAAAAAAAAACGGGCATCAAGACAAAAAAACAAGACACCCGGAACTGGTCGAGGTGGCCGGATTCGAACCGGCGCTCTCCTGCTCCCAAAGCAGGCGCGATAGCCTGGCTACGCTACACCTCGTATTTCCCGGCGCAAAGGTAGAAGATTCCGGAACGCCGCCCCGTTTTTTTTACATTATTTTTATTCCGCAGATTCTTATTCCGGATCCTGCATACCGCCTTGTCCGTCCTCTCCGTCCTGCATCGCCTCATCCTCGAACGAAATCATGCCGTCCACCATCATGGCTTTCCGACGCGCCTTGACAGCAGCAGATCCGGATGCAGCCTGATACGTGTGGTAGATGTCGTCTCGCCGTCTCGGCCGTTCGTCAGCACGCCAGACGAAACCGGGCAGTGACATCGCCTCCTTTCCCGGCAACTTTTCAATCGGATAGAGCCGGCCGGAGGGACTGCCTATGAACATGATTTCATCGAACTTCCTGTCCGCTGTCAGCATGATACGGATATCGTTCGACTTAGCCATGTTCATACCGATGTATTCTGTTCCGTCCTTGGCAAAGAAGACCGCCTCGGCATCCTCCTTCGCCATCACTTTGTAAAGGTAATTGCCGGGCTTGAAGTAACCGGTGATGTTGCGCCCCTTGAGCTGGTTGAACCCCAGTGAATCTTCGGGCGACGCGATGACGGCACCCCGGACAAGGTTGATCTGACGGGCTTCGTTCCCTGCCGTCTCAAGTTCAATGGTCTCGGCCGTCAGCTGGTTCTGCTGCCCCCAGACCACCGGATCGTAATACAGGCGTATCACAGAATCGGCCGTGCTGTACGAAAGCGAGTCGCATTTGCCCTGCAGCTCGCGGCTGAAGAACTTCACACCGTTGTAAACCAACACGGTGCGGACATCTTCCGCATTGACATATGTATACAATGTATCGCCGTGCAAGTACAGCGAATCATTTTCACTGCCCATGATCATCAGCGTGCTGTCTGTTACATAAGTATATCCGGCTCCGCTGTCATAATATCCATAATGGCCCTTGATGGTCAGATTATTGACCGTATCGATCATGCGGACATTGTGGAACGCCTCGCCAATGCCGGCCACTTTGTCAAAAAAAAGCGTGTCGGCGTAGATGGTGTTGCTTCCCGATTTCATCCGGGCCTCCTTGTGGAAGAAAGCGATAGTGTCGTTGGTATTGTACCAGCCGTCCTCGCAGTAGATGGAATCGCGGCCTGGCGAGGCGATGTCCGTGGGACCGGCGAATTCGGCCAGCGACAACGCCACGTTGTAGAGCAGCGTATCAGTGTAGATATCGTAATCCGGCGAATGCATCTCGACATTCTGCTTGAAAAAGAACCGGCGGCTCGGCCGGTAGAAGCGTCCCCTGACACTGGACAACGTAGTCTCTCCGTTGCGGATGTCAGCGCCGGTCAGATAGTAGGCGACATCGGCCGCCATGTCGTAGTACACATGGTCGGTCCGCATCTCCATTTCCTTGTCGGTCATGACGACATTGTCCCAGATCTCAGCCTCGCGGCGGTCGCCGCTGTAGCGCAGGAAATCGCCGGTCACTACCACCTGGTCCAAACCTTCCGGCTTGCTGATCACAATGTTTCCGAACGCGTCCATCGTATTGGAAGACCTGTACCACCAGGCACTGTCACAGTTCATGGTCACGCCCTCGTGAAAGAATTGCACATGCCCCTTCAGCCGCCACGCATTCGAATCGACGCGCGCCGCAAACTCAGTCTTGTCGGCATGGACAATCTCTATCTTCTTGGTTTCAGCACGACCGGTTCCCGTGCGCTGCTGTGCAGCGACAGCCAACGACAGCACGGCAGCCAGCAGGCACACCGCCACAAAACGCCCTGACCGTCCGGATTGCCGCTTCATACAGGCGTGCTGCATAGGCTTGTCTATTTGTACCACTTCGAATTGGAGAATTCGCAGTCGCGGTAGCGTGGATCGATCATGATATAGGTGTCAACGATTTTCTCGTCCACCCATTTCTCAAGTTTCTCCTGCATCTTGGCTTCGAGCGCCATACCCTGGATTGTCTCGTAATTGTCATCCAGATTCACCACGTGGGACGGCGTTACACCCTTTATCTTCATAATCTTGAATACCAGGTTGCCCGTAGCGTCCGTCGTCTGGAACGCCTTGCTGATCTCGCCGACCTGCATGGTCCGGAGAACACTTAATTCCTCCGGAGTGAAATAGTCAGATGTAAGTTCCATCCGCGTGGATTTGTCCTCCGGATTAATCATGGTACCGCCGTTGGCACGGGTGGACTCATCGTCCGACAGCGTACGCGCCGCCAGTTCGAACGTCGTGGAATCCTGCCGGATGAAATTGGCCAGACTGTCCAAACTGTGCAGCATGTCACTCACCAGAGCAGCATCGGCCTTGGGTTTCATAATGATATGACGGCAGTTCATCATATCTCCACGTTTGGCAATCAGCTGAATGATGTGGTAGCCGAATTTCGTTTCGACCACGCGTGACACATCGCCCGGCTCGCGCAAAGCCATCGCAGCTTCCCAGAAATCGGGATCGAGGTTGCTTTTCGACATGAATCCCAACTCGCCGCCGGTCATCACGGCAGCCTCTTCCTCGAAATACAGTACCGCCAGCGAAGTGAAGCTCTCGCCATTCACCACGCGACGCCGCAGTTCAAGCAGTTTCTGCCGCGTTTCGGCGATGGCCTCCTCGCGGTACGGTGGATTCATCGTTATCTGCTGGACTGTATAAGTCTCAGGAGAGGTCGGCAACTGGTCCTTGGGCAACTTGTTATAGAACGTCCGGACTTCGGACGGAGATACTTTTATGTCCTTCAGAATCTCCCGCTGCATGGCATACTCCAGCAGGTTGTTGCGAACCGTCTCGCGCCAGTCGTTCCGCAGCAGCACCAGGCTTTTGCCGGCCGCAGCCTCCAGGTTCTCCCGCGACCCATAGCGGTCGATCAGCATTCTCACCCGCTGTTCCAATTCGCGGGTCACCTCTCCCTCCGACACCGTCACACTGTCGATGGCCGCCTGGTTGATCAGCAACTTCTGCTCGAGAAAACTCTCAAGAATCTCGCAGCGCATGTCCCGGTTCGAGGTGTAGCCCTGCAGCTGCAACTCCAGGTAGCGAGACTCGATGTCGGAGTCCTTCACGATGGTGCCGCCCACGATGGCGGCGATCTGGTCTATCAGATAGGCTCCCTCGTCCTGTGCAGCCGCCGGTCGGGACAATCCTGCCGCCAGAAGGCACAGAATCATGGTGCATATGCCGAAACGTCCCGCCTTCATGCTACCGGCTGTAATTGGGCGCTTCGCGCGTAATGGTGACGTCGTGCGGATGGCTTTCGGCCATGCCCGATGCCGTGATGCGGACAAACCGGGCATCGTGCAGCCTTTCGATGTCCGGTGCACCGCAGTATCCCATGCCCGACCGCAGACCGCCGACGAGCTGGTACACTACCTCGGAAAGCTTGCCTTTGTACGGAACCTGGGCCACGATGCCTTCGGGCACAAGTTTCTTGATGTCATCCTCCATATCCTGGAAATAACGGTCTTTCGACCCCTGCTGCATGGCTTCGATAGAACCCATGCCGCGGTACGACTTGTATTTCCGGCCGTTGAAGATGATGGTCTCTCCCGGCGATTCCTCGACGCCGGCCAGCAGCGATCCGATCATGACACTCGATGCTCCCGCCGCGAGGGCCTTGACGATGTCGCCAGAATAGCGGATACCGCCGTCGGCGATAACCGGCACACCGGTTCCTTCCAGCTCATGCGCCACATCATAGATGGCCGACAGCTGCGGTACGCCGATACCGGCCACGATGCGCGTCGTGCAGATGGAACCCGGCCCGATGCCGACCTTGATGCCGTCCGCCCCGGCCTCGTACAGCGCTTTCGCCGCCGCCGCCGTGGCAATGTTGCCCACGACGATGTCTATGCCGCTGTACAGCGCACGCACCTGACGGAGCATGTCAATGACATTTTTCGAATGGCCGTGGGCCGTGTCGATGATAATGGCGTCCACATCGGCCTTGACCAGCGCGTCCACCCGTTCCAGGGTGTCGTGCGTCACGCCGACACCGGCCGCCACACGCAGACGCCCGTAGTCATCCTTGCACGCATTGGGACGGTCTTTCGCCTTGGTAATGTCTTTGTACGTAATCAGCCCCATGAGGTGGTTCTGGTCATCAACCACAGGCAGTTTCTCGATCTTGTGGCGCTGCAGGATGTTCGCCGCCTTTTCCAGATTGGTTTCCAGATTGGTCGTGATGATATGCTCCTTGGTCATCACCTCCACGATGGGCCGCCTGAGTTCCTGCTCGAAACGCAGGTCGCGGTTGGTGACGATGCCGACCAGCCGGTCCTCGTCGTCGATGACCGGAATGCCGCCGATCTTGTATTCCTGCATCAGCGCCAGCGCATCACCGACAGTGGCACCTGCGCGGATGGTCACAGGGTCGTAGATCATGCCATTCTCGGCACGTTTTACCATCTTAACCTGACGTGCCTGTTCCTGAATGGACATATTTTTGTGAATCACGCCGATACCGCCTTCACGGGCAATGGCGATGGCCAGCGTGGCCTCCGTCACGGTATCCATGGCTGCCGAAACGATGGGCACGTTCAAGGTGATATTCCGCGAAAAGCGCGTGGTGAGGCTGACGGTGCGCGGCAACACTTCCGAGTAGGCCGGAACAAGCAGCACGTCATCGAAGGTCACGCCTTCGGATATGATCTTATCTTCAATGAAAGACATAATTCATTAGGTGTTAAATTGGACAAATTTACTGCTTTTTTGAATATGAACCACCCGGCCGTCAAAAAAACTCGGAAGCACAGATTCCGGCACGATATATGCGAGGAAATATTTGCCGGACGATCCGGACGTGGCAAAAAAAATAGATTTTGCACATTCCTGAGAAAAGTTTGGCACAGTAATTGCATAGGTTTTGACAAACAAGCATAAAAGTTTTCTCATAAGTTAGTAGTTGTAAATGTTAGTAATGTGATGAAAAAGCCGTTCGTGAGAACCGCTTTTTCTTTTTTTATGCCCTTTTGTAATCCTGCGCCTTCTCGGGCAAAATTTCTTTAACTTTCAGATTATCACTTCGACAGCATGCCTATTTCGGTTAGCCAGGCCTCGGCCAGCATGGTCCAGTAAGCCGTCGATCCCGGATTGTTACGCAGCGCGATGCTGTGCGCTCCGGCCGGAAATATGTGAAGGCTGGATCCGGACACCCGGTGGGCTTGCAAAGCTGAAAAATATGCGATACTGTTCTGCGGGCTGACGGCAGGGTCGTCGGCGGCATGGACCAGGAATGCCGGCGGCGTCGCATCACCGACCCGGCGCTCCAACGAATACCGTTCCAGCATATCCGATGAAGGCGAACGGCCGAAAAGTGCGGTGCGGCTGCCCTGATGAGTGCCCGGTCCCATGGTGATAACCGGTGAGACCAAGACCGTGAAATCGGGTTTGAATGAGATGGTGTCGTACGCATCGCCGGACTGCGCCCAGTCTTCGGTCAGAACGGATACGGCTGCAGCGACATAACCGCCGGCCGAGCATCCCATGACACCGACTTTATGCACATCGATGCCCCACTGGCCGGCGTGTGCCCGGATCCACCGGACCGCCCGTTGCGCGTCCTGTATCGGCGCCTTGTAGCTCTCGATGACGTCGGGCGACTGGGGCAGCCGGTGCAGCAGGACAAACGCCGTCACTCCCAGCGTATTGTACCATTTGGCCAACTGCCACCCGGAGTTTTCGAGCGTCAGATGCGTGAAACCGCCGCTCGGAATGATAAGGACAGCCGTCCCTGTATTTGCCGATGTCCCTGTTTCGTAAACGTAGAGGCGTGGCATTCCGATGCGGTAGGCTCTTTGATTGAAGATGCTGTCGGTCAGCTCAAGATGACGGCTGTTGGGCATCCGGGTGTCCCAGACGGGATAGGACTGCTGCGCCGGCGCGGAGACGGCGCAGAGCACGGCATAAAGCAACCATGCCATACGGTGTCTGAAAAAATGCATAGCCTGTGTTTTAGATAAGTCCAAATGTAGTCATTTTTTTTACTGCACGACGTCAGAATCTCTGCAGATGCGGCACGGTTCCCGGACAAATTGTGTACTTTTGACTTTTGAAAAAGCCCGACAAAAAAATGCAGGACGAACTGATTTTCAAAATCCTGAAAAATCTCCACATCGACTACGAAGTATTCGAGCACCCGCCGACACCTACCATCGAAGACGCACTCGCATACTGGAAAGACATCGATGCCACGCACTGCAAAAACCTTTTTTTCCGCAACCACAAGGGCAACCGGCACTATCTGGTGATTCTGGACTGCATGCACGACCTGGACATCCACGACCTGGAGCACCGGCTGCACCAAGGCAAGCTGTCGTTTGCATCGCCGGAAAGAATGATGCGGTATCTGGGGGTGACACCCGGTTCTGTCTCTCCCTTCGGCCTGATCAACGATACCGCACACCACGTCACCGTGTTCCTGGACGAGCGTCTGCGCGCAGCCCGGAAAATCAGTTTCCACCCCAACCGCAACACCGCGAGCGTGGTCATGTCCGGCGAAGATTTCATCAAGTATCTGGACTGGACACAAAACCCTTACGAATTCATCAACCTGTACAACTCATAATTATTTCAGCATGCCTGTCTACACTTTCGAGCAATGCTCCGACATAATCGCACAGACCCTGAACAATCCTGCGCATCTCAACCGGGAACCGTTCGGGCTGTATGAGCCCATCCTGTACACCTTCTCCACGGGTGGGAAATACATCCGGTCGTCGCTGGCACTGCTGGCCTGCAACCTGTTCTCCGACAAGATAGACCAGGCACTGTATCCGGCCATCGCGCTGGAAGCGTTCCACAACTTCACGCTCATCCACGACGACATCATGGACGACGCCCCTATCCGGCGCGGCAAACCGACCGTACACATGAAATGGTCGGCAAACACGGCGCTGCTCTCCGGCGACGCCATGCACGTCCTGGCCTGCCAGTATATGCTGCGCGCTCCCGGAGCCGTGCTGCAGCCGGTGCTGCAGATGTTCCACAAAACGGCCATGGAAGTCTGTGAAGGCCAGCAGTGGGACATGGATTTCGAACATGCCGACTACATCTCCATCGACGAATACCTGCGCATGATCGAACTGAAGACCTCCGTGCTTCTGGCCTGCTCGCTGTATATCGGCGGCCTGTGCGGCGGCGGCGACCAGGTCCAGTGCGACTGGCTGTACCAGTTCGGCCGCAACCTGGGACTGGCCTTCCAGATTCAGGACGACCTGCTGGATGTCTATGCAGATCCGGCCGTCTTCGGCAAGGCCACCGGCGGAGACATCGTTGCCAACAAGAAAACCTTCCTGCTGATTACGGCAATGAACAAGGCGGACGAAGCGATGCGGCTCAGGCTTCACCGGGCCATGAGCACCTATTTCCCGACGCCCGAGGAGAAAATTGCCGAAGTGACCGCCATCTACGACACCCTGCACATTCGTGAGGACGCCGAAAAGGAAATCGAAAGATATTTCAATTTCGCACTGGACGCCCTGGACAAAGTCGAGGTGGACGCACCTCGGAAGGAGGAAATCCGGAAACTTGCGCTGCGACTGATGAAGCGCCAGAAATAAAACGACATAACCAACCAACTGCCGACTATGAATGTGTTACGCCTGATGGGGCGTGAACTCCGGGATTTGTTCTATCCGGACGTTTGCGTGACCTGCCGCCGTCCACTGGTACGCGGCGAAAACACCCTCTGTTCGTACTGTCTGAACGACCTGCCGCTGACCGGCAGTGAAACAGAACAAGACAATGCGGTCAGCCGGCTCTTCTGGGGGCTGGTGCCCATCGCCCATGCAGCCGCCTTGTTCTATTACCGCAAAGGCAGCAGGTACCACGCACTGCTTCACCGGCTGAAATACCGGGGCGACACGGAAATCGGCGTCCGGATGGGATATTATCTCGGCACCCGGCTGCTCCAGACGCCGTTCGCCGGAGCCGATGCATTGATGCCGGTCCCGCTGCACCCGCGGAAACTGCGTCAGCGCGGCTACAATCAGAGCCGCGTCATCGCCGACGGACTCTCCCGCGCCCTGCTCCTGCCGGTCGTGGACGGCGTCCTGATGCGGACCGGCGAAGCCGTGACGCAGACGCACAGCGGCCGGCGGGAAAGGTTCGAACACGTGTCAGACCATTTCGTACTGACCGACGAAGCGCCGTTGCGAAACCGGCACATCATCCTTGTGGACGACGTCGTCACGACCGGCGCGACCATTTCCGCCTGTGCAGAAGCACTGTGCAAGATTCCGGGCATCACGGTCAGTGTGGCGGCACTGGCCGTCGCAGCAGAATAGGCCGCCGGGAGCCGCTTCCGTCCCGCCGGAGCGTTTTTCGTTTTTTTTCGGCTGCGCCGTTTCGAAAAGTCCCCAAAAAACGTTTTATTTGTCTCTTCTTTTTAAGAATCCAGACATGAAAACCTTTGTACGGAAATGTTTTCTCGGCGGGCTGATACTCTGCCTGACGCTTCCTCTGGCCGCGCAGACCGCCGTCTCCGGACAGACGCCCTCCGACACCATCCAGAAAGTGGTCCAGCGTTTCAGGACGCTCAACGCGCAATATCCGCAGGAGAAGGTATATCTGCACCACGACAAATCCTTCTACTCCGCCGGTGACGACATATGGTTCAGAGCTTATCTGGTGAACGCCTCCACACACATTCCCAACCGGCTGAGCCGGCTGCTTTATGTAGAACTGCTCAACCAGCAGGACACCGTCCTCTTCAAGGAAAAAATCATCCGGCAGAAAGAAAACGAATTCTACGGGGATATCCATCTGCCGGACACGCTGCGGCCGGGCTACTACCGCCTGCGCGCCTACACCAATTTCATGCGGAACGCCGGAGACGATTTTTTCTACAATGAACGGATCTACATCGGAAACTCCCGGGCGTTCAAGATGATGACCTCGGCCACGTGGAAGACCGACGGCAAAGGAAACGCCGTCGCCACGGTCCGGTTCCTCGATTTGAACGGGAAACCACTGCCCAAGACGGAGGTGGCTTACACCTTGCAACTCAAGAACAAAGTCAACCGCACGCAAAAGACCGACGCGGAAGGTGAAATCCACATCGGGTTCAAGGTCGCCGACCTGCAGGAGAAAAACAGCCTCCAGGTCACGACAGACGTCAACGGATCGCCTTACAAGCGTACTTTCAGCATCCCCAGCCTGTCGGAAGACATTGACTTGCAGTTCTTCCCGGAAGGCGGGGCCTTCCTGCAGGGGAAGAACACCGCCATGGCTTTCAAGGCCGTCGATGCGAACGGTCTGGGGACAAAGGTGCAGGGCATGATTTACAACCGCAATGGACAGGAAGTCATCGATTTCGAGTCGAACGACCTGGGTATGGGACGGTTCAGCCTGATTGGCGAGAAAGACATGTCCTACTACGCCGAGTTTTCGATCAACGACATAAAGAAACGTGTGGATTTGCCGGCGGTCCAGGCTTCCGGCGTCGTGCTGAACCTCGGACAGTCGGTCTCGCGCGTCACCCTGATGGTACAGGCCACTGAGGACAAACTGACCGACGACGCCCAGTGGCTTCTGCTGATCCATTCGCGCGGAATTCTACTCAACGCACTGATGGTCAACAAGTCGCAAGTTGGCGTACCACAACCTATCAATAAAATACAACTGCCTTCCGGCATCCTCACCTTCACGCTCTTCGACCGGAACGGCCCGGTCAGCGAACGCATGATTTTCATCGACAACGCCCTGGACCAACTTAAGATACAGATCGACCCCGGTCAAAAGGCCTACGGCCCCCGCGAGCGGATGATGCTCGACATCAAGGTGACTGACGCCAATGGCAATCCGGTCCAGACCAATCTGTCCCTGGCCGTGACGGACGATGCCATTGTCAGTCCGGACGACATGCCGTCGACCATCTATTCCAGCCTGCTGCTGTCCTCCGACCTGAAAGGCTATATCGAAACGCCGCACTATTATTTCAACGATTCCACCGGCATCCGGACCGACGACCTGGATTATCTGATGATGACGCAGGGCTGGTCGCGGTTCAACACCGCAGACGTGGTCAAAGGCATCTTCCCCGACCTGACCTATCCGCTGGAACTCAGTTCCACCATCAGCGGTACGGTCCGCGGACTGACCGGTATCGCACGCAATGCCAGTCTGACACTGCTGCCGTCGAACGACCTCGCACAGATGCAGGTGACCACATCGGACGACCGCGGTCGTTTCGAGTTCACAGGTTTTGAATATCCCGACAGCACAAAATATGTCATCCAGGCCCGCTCCTCCGGCGGTGCCAACAACATGTTCGTCTTCCTGGACGGTGATTTCGTGCCGGTACGGTCTTTCAAGTCGGCCACACAGGACAGGGAATCGACGGCGATTTTCCAGAAATACCTGCAGCGCAGCTATCAACAGTTCATGTACGACACCGAAGCCCAGATGCTGCTGCTCGAGGGTGTGGAAGTCGAGGGCCATGCCATCATACCCAAGACCGGCGACCCGGTGATGGACATGCTCACCGCCAATATGTCGTGGTACTCACCGGGCTACATGGACGCCGAGAAACTCAGCGCCTATCCCGGCTACACCTTCTGGCAGATTCTCGACCTATGCGGCCTCGCCTTCGTCTCCGAACAGGAGGAAAAGATTGAGATCCGAGCCGGGCTCCAGAATCCGCTGATCATGGTGGACGGTTTCAGCCGGGACCTGAACTATATCAAGAATTTCGTGCGTCCCGAAGAAATCGACCGGCTGATTGTCATCCGGGACGGCAACGAAGCGGCATTCTGGGGCAACTACGCATTCCGCAACGGAGCCATCTACATCACGATGAAACGTGGCGGAGCCAGTCAGGAACCGGATTCGCCAGGCGTCTTCGTGGTATCCCCGAGGGGCTACTACAAGGCGCGGGAATTCTATGTACCCAACTACGCCGTCACCGACAAGGGCAAACCGGACACGCCGGACCTGCGCAGCACCATCTACTGGTCACCGGTCGTCCGGACAGACCTGACCGGAACGGCCATTGTGGTCTTCTACTCCGCCGATTTGCCGACAACCTATTCAATCGTCGCGGAAACCGTGTCTCCCGCCGGAGCCATCGGACGCGGAACGGCCACCGTCACCAATCGATAGCATCATGGAGAATCTGTCAGACCCGTCTCCCGCGGAAATCGTCAATGCCGGCAACCAGACAGCCGGCAACCAGCCGCAGGGCAGCGGAAGCGCCGATACGAAACAACTGCTGCAGCACTTTCTGGACAACCAGAACACCATCATCAACACGTTGCACGACCTGATGCCGTTCCGCGTCAGGGAAATCATGCTGATCGGCACCCTGTACGACACATTCGCCATCGGTGCGGACGGCCGTTTCTCGGAGCACATATTGAGTGAATACTACCGCAGCAGCATTACCGAGATGCCGCGTATCACCGGGGTCTCCACCGCCGATGAAGCATTGGTGCACCTGCAGCAGCGTCATTTCGACATGGTCATCATCCTCGGCGGCAGCAACCGCAACCGCCCCTTTGTCATCACCGAAGCCATCCGGCGGCAGGAACCGGACATCCCGGTGTTCCTGCTGCTCGGCAACACCAAGGAACTTCAATACACCAAATCGCGCAACGCACAATGCCGGCTGCTCGACAAAATATTCGTGCGGACGGGACAGGACAACGCCGTCTTCTTCGCCATTATCAAGTATCTGGAAGACAAGATGAACGTGGAGAACGACACCCAGGTCGGACTCATCAAGGTGATTCTTCTGGTCGAGGACTCGGAGGCCTATTATTCGCGGTACATCCCACTGCTTTTCGAAAGCGTCAAGGACCAGACCCGGCGACTGGTGGAGGAAGTCAACTCCGACAGTGTGACGAAACGGCTGCAGGAACGGCTGCGTCCAAAGATCCTGCTGGCCGAGACTTATGAGGAAGCCATGGACGTGGTCCGGCAGTACCGGAACAACCTGATGTGCCTGATCACCGACGTAGAGTTTCCGGAAAACGGGACCGTGACGGCCGACGCCGGTTTCCAGCTCACCCGGGAACTGCGCCGCATCATCCCGGACCTGCCCGTCGTCATCCAGTCGTCGGACATGGCCAACAACCACAAGGCTTTCGAAATGAAGGCCACATTCATCAACAAAGATTCGCAGACGCTGCTGCGCGAAATCCGGAGTTTCATCAACCATCAGCTCAGCATCGGCGCCTTTGTGTACCGCGACGGGAGCGGTCGCCGCATCATGGCTGTCCGCACGCTGCACGAGTTCGAAGAGACGCTGGCCACGATACCTGACGACAGCCTGGTTTACCACGCCAGACGCAACCACTTCTCCCTGTGGCTGATGGCACGCGGTGAAATCAAGATCGCCAAGATGATTTATCTTATCAAAGTCGATGATTTCACCGATCTCAACGAATACCGCGACTACATGCTGTTCGTCATCCGGCGGCACCGCAACGCCTCGAACGCCGGCAAAGTCGTCGATTTCGACGACCAGAAAAAACTCGACGAAACCAACATCCTCAGCCTGGCCCCCGGAAGCTTCGGCGGGAAGGGACGCGGTCTGGCCTTCGTCAACATGCTCATCTACAATCTAAATTTCTCGAATATCATTCCCGACATCCAGATCAGGACACCGCGTACGGCCATCATCGGAACGGATGAGTTCGACATCTTCATTGACAAGAACAACCTGCGCGCCGTTATCGAATCTCCGGTCTCTTTCGGGCAGCTCCAGTCGCTTTTCCTCAAGGGTGAATTGTCGTTTTCGCTGACCAAACGTCTTCAGGCCTGCCTGAAAGACTGGAAGAAACCGCTCGCCGTCCGTTCGTCCTCCCTGCTGGAAGACAGTGCCGCACAACCTTTCTCCGGCGTTTTTTCGACCTATCTCATCCCCAACAACCATCCGGACAGCGAAGTCCGGCTGCAGCAGGTGATGGACGCCGTCAAACTGGTCTATGCCTCGCTGTATACTGACGAAGCCCGCAGTTATTTCAAGGTGATCCAGGGCGATGTCACGACCGAAAAAATGGCGGTGGTGATTCAGGAAGTGGTCGGACAACCGCACGGGGACACTTATTATCCACATTTCAGCGGCACCGCACAGTCCTACAATTACTACCCCGTTTCACACATGCAGCCCGAAGACGGGTTTGCGGTGTGCGCCGTCGGTTGCGGGAAATATGTGGTCGAAGGCGGCGCGGCCTACCGGTTCTCGCCGCGCTATCCCCGCATCCAGGCCCAGACGCCACAGGACACATACAAAAGCTCACAGGTCCGGTTCCTGGCTGTCAACCTGGCCAACAACACCCCTGATCTCGCGGGCCAGGGAGAAATGGCCGGACTGGTTTCGCTGGACATCCGGGAAGCGGAACGACATGGTACGCTGCGGCATCTCGCCTCAACCTACATCATGCAGGACGAACGGCTCGAGTCCGACCTGGTGCCGGGTGGCCCCCGGGTCGTCAATTTCGCGGACATCCTTCAATACGACTATATCCCGCTGGCCAAAACCCTGAACGTGCTGCTCGACCTCATTCAGGATGCACTGGGCGCACCCGCCGAAATAGAGTTCGCCGTGGACATGACCCGCGGGGAGAACGGACTTCCCTCATTCTATCTGCTGCAGATCAAACCGACCACGGAAATCGAGGAGGACACCGGCACCTACTGGCAGAACCTGCCGGAGTCGCGCATGTTCCTTTATTCTTCCAAATCGATGGGCAACGGCCGCATCACAGACATCTCGGACATCATCTATGTGGATCCAGAACGGTTTGACAACACCAAGACGCTGGACATGCTGGCCGAAATCGAACAATTGAACGCCGAAATGGTGCGGGAAGACCGGCAATACATCCTCATCGGTCCGGGCCGGTGGGGCACACGCGACCAATTCATCGGCATCCCGGTGACATGGCCGCAGATCTCGAACGCCAAAGTCATCGTCGAGACCGCCCTGCCCGACTTCCCGTTGGATGCCTCGCTCGGCTCGCACTTCTTCCACAATGTCACGTCCATGCACATCGGCTATTTTTCCATCCAGACCAACGGCAAAGACTACATTCACTGGGACCGGCTGCAGTCTGCGGAGGAAATCCGGACGACCACGTTCCTGCATCACGTACGGACAGCACACCCGGTGACCATCTGGATGGACGGCAAGAACCAGCAGGCCGCCATCACCCTGAACAATCCTTAGAAGCCACATGGACCTTATCCGCTCTTGAAGCACATATTCAGTATTTTTTCGCCTGCAGACCATTGAATGGCAAACATTTTGCTGTATACCCGGTTCGTTCCCATCATTTTGCAGACATGACCCTAAGTTCGATTTCCATCTGGATTCTTTTCATTCTGTTCGCCATCCTGAGCTTCATTGTTTCGAACCGGCTCAAAACCAAGTTCAAGAAATATTCCCAGGTTCCCGTCGCGCTGACAGGCAAGGAAGTGGCGCAGAAAATGCTGTTCGAAAACGGCATTTACGATGTGAAAGTCCAGTCGGTGCAGGGCAAGTTGACCGATCATTACAATCCGTTGGACAAGACGGTGAATCTCAGCCAGGAAGTATATTACGGGAACAATGTCGCGGCGGCGGCCGTTGCCGCCCACGAATGCGGCCACGCCGTACAGCACGCCACCTCTTACAGTTGGCTGATGCTGCGGTCGAAACTGGTACCGGTGGTGACCTTCGCTTCGCGGTGGGTGCAGTGGGTGCTGCTGGCAGGCATCCTGCTGGTGGAAAGTTTTCCGAATCTGCTGCTGGTGGGGATACTGATGTTCGCAGCAACGACGCTGTTCAGCATTATTACGCTCCCTGTCGAGATCAATGCATCCCAGCGGGCGCTGGCGTGGCTCGACACCACGGGACTGACCCGGTACGACACGCATGCCAAAGCCCAGGACGCCCTGCGGTGGGCGGCCTACACCTATGTCATCGCCGCGATTTCCTCGCTGGCGACGCTCATTTACTACATCATGATCTACATGGGCAGCCGCGACTGACGCTCCTGCCCGGCAATCAGAGACGCGGCACTGTCCAGTGTCTGCGCATTGCCCATATCCACCCACAGACACCGGTCGTCCAGCCACGTCTGCACGCGTCGTGTCGCACAGATTCGCAGATAGAAATCAGTGATGGAAAACGCTCCGGATTCTGTCATATCAGAAAGGATCTCCGGCGATACGACCTGGATGCCGCTGAAAGCGACAGGCTCCAGCCCGTCCGAAAGAGAGGTGTGATGCGGCGTACAGACCGGCAACGGGCCGGCCAGGGTTTCATCCGACACCGTGCGGCTGATTTTTTCTTCTCCAGTACCCAGATGACGCCAGCCGCAAAGTGTGCCGTCGGGTGCAACCAGCAACGCCCGCGACGTATTGCGCTGTTTGACAGCCAGCGTCGCCAACGCACGGGCAGCGACATGCGCCTCGTACAGCGTCCGCAGGTCGGTATCACACCATATATCTGCATTGTAAACGAAAAAAGGAGCCTGCCGCAACGGCACATCGCCGGCCGGCACATCCCGCAGCGGATACACTTTGTCACCCAGCAAGGCTTTGCGGATACCACCGCCCGTATCGCACAGCGCATCCGTTTCGTCCGATATCCAGAACACGATGTCCGGATCCGGGTAATGGGACAGATAGTCCACGATCTGCCCTGCAAAATGGTGGACGTTGACCACTATGCGGCGGACGCCCGCCGCCTTCAGCCGGCGGATGGCATAGTCGATCATGGGGTGTCCGTTCACCTCGACCAGCGCTTTCGGCCGTGTCAATGTGTAGGGTTGCAGACGGGTGCCGTAGCCGGCTGCCAGGACCAAGGCATCCGTCATTCTGCACGTTCGTAAAACTCCACCTCCACGATGCGCAGCTGATTGTTCACCTGCTCCGCATTCGGATCACGGAAGAGATCCAGTTCCACATTGCCGTTCAGTTCGACGATGTGACCGAAAGCATCTTCTTCCTTCGTATCGCCGATAAGCCGGATGGTCACCGTGCTGCCGGTAACGGGTTCGAAAGAGAGCGTGATATAGCCCAGGCTGCGCGAGGTAAACCCGCTCCATACCCGCGTATCATCCACATAAACCTCGATGGGATACTGCCGCATGCGCCAGCCTGTGAGTTTGAGACAGACCTCGGAGACAGGCGCCCGGCGGTCAAGTGTGTAGCGCACCCAACCGGTGGAAACCCGGCCATCGTTGGTCCATTCGGACAATTCGTTGTCATCGTAGCTTCGCTTTACATTCTCTTGATTGGATCCGGCCTCGGCAGACGCAATGCCGATGGACTTGCGGGTTACTTTAAACGAAGGCGTCTGCGGTGTCGGGCCTTTGGCCAGATTGACCGGCAGCGCCAGTCCCGGGAAATCAGTCCGCAGTCCATCCACGTTCTTTACCGCCTTGGTCTGCAACCGGACCGTTGCCGGAGCAAGCCCCTCGGCCGTTGCGCGAAGCGTGATACTGCCGGCCTTGGTGGTCGAACGGACCAGCACCCGGTTGACACCGCATTCCACGGGAAGGGTTTTGGACAGAATGTAATTGTCTTCGCCTTGAGCCAGGCCGCCGCGCCATTCCGCAGGACCTGTCAGTTCAAAGGAAATCAGGTCGTTGGCCAACGGGCAGCGCCGGCCAGCTGCATCCACGACCTCCACCTCGATCAGCGCAAGATCAGAGCCATCGGCCAACATGCCGTTCGGACCGGTCATAGCCTTGAGCCGGACAGCCGCCGGTTCGCCGGCCGTTTCGAGCGTGTAACTGCTGAGTTCTGCTCCGGAGTCGTCGAAACTCACCGCCTTGAGCGTTCCCGCTTCAAAAGCGACGTCCGGGAACGTGTGAAGGAAATGATAACTCCGCTTGCTGCCAGACAGTTCCCTGCCGTTCAGGAAAAGCTTCACCTGCGGGGCGGCCGATACCACATAGATGTCCTTCCGGACTGTGTCACTGTAATTCCAGTGACCGATGATATAGGTCTCAAACGCTTCGAGATCGACCCAGCCGTTCCACATGAGACGGTGTACGTAGAAAGCATCCTTGGGGATGCGCAGCGGATCGACGGAACCGCTGCGACGGTAGTTCTCGGCCCCACGGAAATGGGTATTGCTGTCGGAGAATATGATTTTCACACCACCGGAACTGACACGGTCGCCCGTACCGGGACGTGCCTCGTAATAGTCATACCAACGGCGGATATTCTCCAGAGCCATCATGTCCTGGTTGTGGTTGTATTCGCGGGCCGGTTCGTTGCGATAAAGCGGTCCGTCGCCTTCGGCATGGTACGGATACGACTGTGCATCCCAGTATTTGCGGAGACCTTCGTCCCGGGAATACTCCATGGCCCACATGGGATGCTTGGCGCTCTTGTTGATGTACAGCATCTCGCCGCCGTACTCCGCATTGTCGATATCGAGCATCTCGCGCGAGCCGATGGCACGGCCGCCATGCGGGTCGTACTGGTCGCGGATGGCCTTCATCTCGGCCATGTGCCCGAAAGAAATTGATTCGTTGCCGCATTCGTAGAAGATGATGCTCGGATTGTTGCGGTTATAGATGATGGCATCGCGCATGAGTTCCTTGCGCTGCTCCCACTGACGGCCCTGAACGTCTTTCTCGGAATCACCGGCCGGCATGGCCTGCATCAGGCCCACGCGGTCGCACGACTCCACATCCTGCTTCGAGGGGGTGATATGCATCCAGCGCACCGTATTGGCATTGTCCTCAACCATGAGCCGGTTGGAATAGTCGCTCAGCCACGGCGGCAGATTGACGCCGAGCGCCGGCCATTCATTGGTCGTCCGCTGGGCATATCCCTTCACCTGAATGACACGGTCGTTCAGCCATATCAGACCATGACCGAACTGCGTCTTGCGGAATCCGGTGCGCGTGGTGACCTCATCAATGACCTTGCCGCCGGACTTGAGGATGGTGGTTACATCGTACAGATAACCGTAACCCCAGCTCCAGAAATGAAGTCCGCCGACGCGGGACGAAGCCTGTATCCGGCCGGTGGCTCCGGGCGCAAGCGTCAGCTTCTCCCCGGTGAAAGATGCCAGTGTCTTGCCATTCAACTCCTTTATTTTCACTTCATAGGTAATCTCCGCAGCAGATGCACTCTCATTCCGCACCTCCGACTCGGCGCAGATATCAGCCGCTCCGCCGGGCACATCGATATCGTGGGCATACACATAGACGCCGGTGGTCTGCAGGTTGGTGTAGAGCGGAAGGGTCTGATAGACCTGCGGCAGCACGTGCAGTTTCACGTTCTTGGTGATGCCGCCGTAATTGGCGTTGAAACTGCTGTGATTCCACTGGAATCCCGTGCCGGAAGAGGCCTCGCGGTAGTTCCACGCATTGTCGGTACGTACAGCCACCACGTTAACATCCCGGCCGAAACGCGCCACACGGCTGATATCGATGCCGAACGCCATGGCCCCGTTCTCGTGCAGAATCATTTGTTCACCGTTGACATACACCGTGGCAGCCTGCCGGACGCCTTCGAACTCCAGGAAAATCTTCTGGCCGGCCGCCGATGCGGGCAGACGGAAGGTCTTGCGGTACCAGGCGATACCGGTGCCCAGACGGTTGATGGCTACGCGGAAGGCATCATCCTCGTTCCATGCATGCGGCAGTGTCACCTCTTTCCAGGCGGCATCGTCGAAGTCCGTGCGAGCGGCATCATCGGCCTCGCCGACATACAGTTTCCAGTCGTTGTTGAAATTATAGACAGTCCGTGGGGAGTGGGCGGACGAACAACTGACAAAGGCCATGCAACACACGGCACAAGCAAGGATGAAAAGTTTTCGAATCATATAATACAATTGATATTCAAATAATTAAAAAAGGATAAAGCCCGAAGCGAGCTTCGCCGGAATAATTTGAAATACAAATATAATGATTCCGGAGGATTTTCCTAGCACACCGGCTCCCCGGTCAGGTCATATTCGTCCGCGCCGGTAATGCGGATGTCATAGAACTGGCCGACTTCAAGAGGCACTTTCTTTTCTATCAGGACTTCCCCGTCGACTTCCGGGGAATCGTCTTCCGTGCGGCCGACGTAGTACCCGTCTTCTTCTCTGTCAATGACCGTACGTA
The DNA here is from genome assembly GCA_017523725.1 of Bacteroidales bacterium. Lineage (GTDB taxonomy): Bacteria > Bacteroidota > Bacteroidia > Bacteroidales > UBA4181 > JAFWVY01. The sequence continues at coordinate 53,791 of JAFWVY010000053.1, read as the reverse complement.
GAATCTGTCCTGTTTTCCGTGCATTCAGTTCTGCCGAAATGCCACGCTGTATTTTCATGATCCGGTCGGCACGTTCCTTCTTGACATGCATCGGCACCTCGTCCTCGTAGTAGTTGTCCGCGTAGGTGTTTTCCTCATGCGAATAGGTGAACACGCCGAGTCTGTCGAAACGGTAGTCGCTGACGAACTTCAGCAGTTCCTCGAAATCCGCCTGTGTTTCCCCCGGATGGCCCACCATCAGCGTAGTACGCACCGTCACGCCGGGCACCTTCGCACGGATGGCCTGCAGCAGTTCCTGTGTCTTTTCCGCCGTGATATGCCGCCGCATCTTGTGCAGCACATGAGTGGAGATATGCTGTATGGGAAGGTCTATATACCGGCACAGTTTGGGTTCGGTGACCATCAGGTCCAGCAGTTCCATCGGGAATTTCACCGGATACATGTAATGCAGGCGCACCCATTCGATGCCCTCGACCGCACAAAGCCTGTGCACCAGCTCGGGCAACATCTGCTGCTTGTAGAGATCGAATCCATAGCCTGTCAGATCCTGTGCGATGACAAGCAGTTCTTTGACTCCCTGGGAAGCCAGCCAGCGGGCCTCTTCGACGACTTCCTCCATCGGGCGGGACACATACGGTCCGCGGATCTGCGGAATGGTGCAGAAAGCACAGGTCCGGTTGCATCCCTCAGCGATTTTCAGATAGGCATAATGTCGCGGCGTGGTCAGACAGCGCTCCTCCAGTGCCTGCCGGTCCATCCCGACATGCAGGGCGGCAAGGATGTCATCCATGGAGCGTGCACCGAAATAATCGTCCACTTCGGGAATCTCCTCCCTCAAGTCATCTTTGTAACGTTCTGACAAACAACCGATGACATACAGTTTGTCTATCATATGTGCTTCCTTTGCCCGTACGCAGCGCAGAATCATGTCGATGGACTCCTGTTTAGCATCGTGGATGAAACCGCACGTATTGACCACGACAATCCGGGCATCCTCCACCTCACCGTTGTGGACCAGCCGATAACCGGCCGCCTGGAACTGACGCATCAGGCGTTCGGAATCGACGAGATTCTTGGAACAGCCCATCGTGATGACATTGATGGTTTTCTTTGCTGCTGTGGAAGGATTTGGCATACGGCTGAAAAATAATGCAGAGCCCCGGCACACACTGTGTCGGAAATACGGCCTTACGGGCGGCAAATGTACAAGGTTTTCGTGTTCGCTGCGCTTTTCCCGTTTTTTTTTCACGCCACGTCAGAACAGTTTCATCTGAGGGTCCGGCATATGGAACGACTTGCGGTGAAACGGGGTCAGACCATACTTTTCGATGGCTTCGCGGTGACGGGCGGTAGGATACCCCTTATTGTGCAGCCAGTCGTAGGCAGGGTAACGGGCGGCCAGATCGTTCATGAAATCGTCGCGGAAAGTCTTGGCCAGGACGGAAGCCGCCGCAATAGAGCAATACAGGGCATCACCCTTGACGATGCAACGGTACGGGATGTCCCCGAAAGGCGTGAAACGGTTACCATCTATAATCAGGAACCGGGGAGGCACCTTCAGGGCGGCCACCGCGCGGTGCATGGCTTCGATGGACGCACGCAGGATGTTCATCCGGTCGATTTCCTCATGCGTACAGACGCCCACCGCCCAGGCAACCGCAGAGGCCTGTATCTCCGCACGCATATCGTAACGCTGTTTCTCGGTCAGTTGCTTGGAATCATTCAACAGCGGATGGGTATAGTCTGGCGGTAAAATCACTGCCGCGGCATAGACCGGTCCGGCCAGGCACCCGCGACCGGCCTCGTCACAGCCGGCCTCCGGCCAGCAGGCGGTCTGATAGACCGGTTTGAGAGGAACAGCAGGCATTTTCTTTTTGTTTGTCGCAAAAATACACGAAATCCTGAAAAAGGCATCCATTCCGCTCATCCCAACATGGCCAGCGCGTTCCATACGATACACAAGGCGAAGGAAATACCCATCCACGAGTAGCGGCGCCGCGTCACTCCCAGGATGAAACATCCGCTGATGACCGCCGTAAAAAAAAGATCCGTTTCCGAAAAGGAGATGGCACGCAGCGTGGCATACGGCAAACGTTCAATAAAATGCACCGAGGCGTTGAGCAGCGAGGCAACCGCATCCAGTGCCTTCCCGCCCCAGACAGGGAACCAGCCGGAAGCCGCCAGCGGAAGCAGGCACAAAGTCATGTAAAGAATGACAGTGGCGCAGGGTATCACAATGAAGTTGGTCAGCAGAAAGAAAACAGGAAACTGGTGGAAGTAGTACAGCGAAAACGGCAGGACGCCTGCCTGGGCCGCAAAGGAGACACAAAGCATCTGCCAGGCCCATCGCTGCCAGGCATGGGCAGGTGTCCACAGCGAAAGCAGACCGGGGGACAGCCACAGAATAGCCGCGACGGCACCGTACGACAGACGGAACCCGACCTCAAAGAGCCACAGCGGCCGATAGCACAACAGCAGAAAAGCGGAAACAAACACGGCATCCCAGGCAGCCGTCTGGCGCTTCATCTCCGAACCAAGTTCGAGGAATGAGCACATCGTCACGGCACGGGTCACCGATGGAGAGAATCCGGTGACGAGTGCAACGCCCCAGAGAAAAGCCAACAGCAAGCCGGCTGCCGGTACACGTCCCCGGGAACGGCGGCGCAACGGTGTCAGCAGCACATGGCAAAGGGCATACAGCACGCCGATATGCAGACCACTGATAGCCAGAATATGCATGGCACCGGCCGAAGCATAGGCCTCACGCAACTCCGCATCCAGACCTTCGCGATAGCCCAGTGTCAGGGCCGCCACCACGCTATGGTTCGGTGCTTTCAGACGGTAACGACGCAACAGTTCCAGCAGACGGTAACGGCAATCGGCCGGCATCTGCGACAGCACCGGCAGACAGCCGGAAGCCGCCAGACACCAGTCACCGGCCGGGACGAATGCATTGCGGAACACGCCATAACGGCGCATATAGGCAGCATAGTCGAAGCCGTCCCGCACGAATGCGACCGGCTCCATCGCAGCCCGCCAGACCAGCAGGTCCCCCTGCCGCAAGGCCAGCGCCGCAGAATCCCTGGCCACATACAGAAGCACCTGTTCGCGCAGCGCCGACGTCACCAGCGTATCTTCGATACCCAACCCGTACAGACGTACTCTCAGCCGGACCGACCGGGGCCTCTCGACAGGCTCCGCACAGATGCAGCCGGCATAGGTCAGCCGGTCGCCCATGGTCTGCTCCGCCGGCCAACGCCAGGCACTGTCACAGGGAGCTGCACGCCCAAGACCAGCCGTCAGCGCCCCCGTCAGCATCAGCATGAAACAGAGCAGTGCACCAAACCAGGCATAAGCCTCCCAGCGGTAGGCGCACCAGAGCAGCAGGATGCCGAAAGTGCCGGCCGCCGCCGCAGGAATAAACACCGGCGGAAGCACATCGGCCAGCAGGATACCGCATGCCAGGGCCACGCACAGTTTCAGGAAGAGACTGGGGAAAAACATAGGAAACGACAGTTGACAGTTAGTATTACAAAGATATTGACAATATGATACAGAATGCACTTTTTTTGGATAACTTTGCATATCTGTAAACACACGCATCATGCCCGTTTCCATCCCCCGTCCGCACCTGCCGCACAAGGCCCTCTCCATCATCCTGCTCTGCATCGCCTGCTGCTGCAGCCGTCCGCAGCTCGCCCAACCGCCGGCGCCCTACGGAAGATGGGAGCCGGAAATGGACCATCCCTGGGTCGATTCGGTCTATCAGTCCATGACGGAGGACGAACGCATCGCCCAGCTGATGATGGTGGCAGCTTACTCCAACCGGGACGAGGCACACATAAAGGAAATCGCCGCACTCGTCAGCCAGTACAAAATCGGCGGACTGATCTTCTTTCAGGGAGGTCCGGTACGGCAGGCCCGTATGACCAACCGATTCCAGGCAATCAGCAAAGTACCGCTGCTGATTGCCATCGATGGCGAATGGGGTCTGTCCATGCGGCTGGACAGCGTGCCGCTGTATCCGCGGCAGATGATGCTCGGCGCCGTACAGGACCGACAGCTGATCTACCGTTTCGGCCAGGAAGTCGCACGCCAGTGCCGGCGCATAGGCATCCACCTCAATTTCGCGCCCGTGGTCGATATCAACACCAATCCGCAGAATCCGGTCATTAACAACCGTGCGTTCGGAGACGACAAACAGGACATTTCGGAACGGGCGCTGATGTATATGGAAGGCATGCAGTCGGCGCGCCTGCTGACGTCGGCCAAACATTTTCCGGGGCACGGCGACACCGAGGTCGATTCGCATCTCGGCCTGCCCACGGTGCTGCAGAGTTACGAGCAGTTGGACGATATCAGCCTGTATCCATATAAATATCTGATAGATAGAAACCTGACAGGCATCATGGTGGCACATCTCCATGTGCCGGCACTCGACGACGCCCCGGGCAGCATCGCGTCCGTTTCCGAACGCATCGTCTCGGGACTGCTGCGAGATTCCCTGCATTTCAAAGGTCTGGTCTATACCGATGCCATGAACATGAAGGGCCTCAGCAACTCCTACCGTTCGGACGAAGCCTGTGTCGCTGCGCTGCAGGCCGGGGCCGACATCCTGGTGATGCCGGATGATGTGCCTGCCGCCATCCGGCGGATCAAAACGGCCGTCGAAACGGGGCAACTGGCACCGGAACGGATTGAATCGGCCTGTAAAAGAGTGCTGTATGCCAAAGTCTGGTCGGGCGCGTACCGGCAGAAACCTATCGAGACGGCCCGTCTGACCGAAGACTTGAACGACGGCACAGCCGACATGATGGCCCGGGCACTGGCGGAAGCCGGTCTGACGGTGTTACAGAACCGGAGAGGCACCCTGCCGCTCGGACGGCTGGACGGCGGCAAGACGGCCGTCGTGCTGCAGGGCGTGAGCCGGCCCAACACGTTTCTCCGCAGTCTGGCCAGATACCAGGAAACCGATGTGTACTATTTCAACCGGAACAGCAGCGAGCAGGAAACTGCAAAACTGCTTCGCACACTCAGCCGGTACGACTTGGTCATCACCGGCATCCACGACACCAATTACCGGCCGGCCGACCGATACGGCGTCACGCCGCAGGAGATCGCCTTCACCGACCGGCTGGCCGATTCTACGCAGACCATTCTGGCTTTCTTCGGCATCCCGTACGCACTGAACGGATTCCGCAACCTGTCAGCCTGCGCGGCCGTCATTCTGGCCTATCAGGACCAGGCGCTGATCCAAGACTATACGGCCCAGTTGATCTACGGCGCCATCGGTGCCAACGGCAGACTGCCGGTCAATCTTCTGCCGTATCAGGCGGGTACCGGCCTGGATCTGCCGGGCGGTCTCCGGCTCAAATACTCTACACCTGACGAAGTCCATGCCAGGCCGCAGCCGCTGCGAAGCATCGACAGCCTGGTAGCAGCGGCCATCCGGCAGAAAATCATGCCCGGTTGTCAGATTGTTGCAGCCAAGGACGGCGTCGTATTCCTGAACAAATGCTACGGCGCATTCACTTACGACAAGTCGGCGCATCAGGTGGCCGAAAACGACCTTTACGACCTGGCGTCGGTAACCAAGATCGCCGCCTCGGTGCCGGCGCTCATGCAGCTCGAAGATGCCTCGCAACTCAACATCGAGCACCCGGTCTCAACCTATTGGCCGGCGCTGCGCGAAACCGGGAAAAGCAACATCACGTTTGTGGAGATGCTTTCGCACATTGCCCGGCTTCAACCCTACATCAACTTCTATTTCAACACCTTGACGACTCCAGATGGAGACGGAGCCTTGTTCAGATACGGAAAGGACCAGACGCATACCATCCCCATCGGCAGCAACGCCTATCTCCACAAGCAGGTCGGCTACAAGGACGGATATTACACCCGGACGCCGGACAGTCTGCACCACGTGCAGGTAGCCGACCGGCTGTACATCCGCGATGATTTCAGGGACAGCATTTTCGCAATGATAGACGCATCCAGTCTGCTCACTGCACGCGCCTACAAATACAGCGACCTCGGCTATTATTACATTTGGCGCGTCATCGAACGGCTGACCGGTGAGAAAATGCAGGATTATCTGCAGCGCACCCTGTACACGCCGCTCGGCGCTTCCACGATGGGCTATCTGCCGCTGCAGCGCTTCCCGGCCGGACGCATCGCCCCGACCGAGAACGACACGTATTTCCGACGGCAGCTGCTGCAGGGCTATGTCCACGACCAAGGGGCCGCCATGCTCGGCGGTGTCTGCGGACATGCAGGGCTTTTCGCATCGGCCAACGATCTGGCCAAGCTCATGCAGACTTACCTGAACAAGGGTGTCTACGGCGGGGTGCGATACTTTTCAGAAGACCGGATTGATTACTATACCTCGGCCCATTTCGCCGACCTGGGCAACCGGCGGGGCGTAGGTTTCGACCGGCCGCTGAAAGAGTACAGTCCGGCAGGACCCGTCTGCGACGGCGTATCCCAGCAGAGTTTCGGACATTCCGGATTCACGGGAACCTACACCTGGGCCGATCCGGAGAGTGGATTACTGTTCGTATTCACGACCAACCGCCTGTATCCCAACGAGACAGAAAATCAATTGGCCAAACAGGACATCCGCACGCGCATCCACCGGTGGCTGATTGACGCCGTGTCGGAATAGCGGTGCATCAGGCCGGCGTATTGCCGTCCCAGTCAGGTGCGGCGTCCACCGATTCAAAGTCGCGATAGCGCACCGCGATATCGTCCAGGATCGACAGCAACTCATCGACATCGAGCGAGGTGACCAGGCGGATTCGTGTCTCCCGGAAATGAGGCAGTCCCTTGAAGTAGTTTGACAAATGACGCCGCATCTCGAAGATGCCGACCGGCAATCCTTTGTAAGCGACGGATTTCTGAAGGTGCATCCTGGCCAGTTCCACCTTCTCCTCCACCGTCAATGGCGCCATATGCTCACCCGTCTGCATGAAATGCTTGATTTCCTTGAAAATCCAGGGGCGTCCGTAGGTAGCACGTCCAATCATGATGCCGTCTACACCGTAGCGTTCGAAACATTCGAGGGCCCTTTCCGGCGAACGGACATCGCCGTTGCCGATAATCGGGATGTGCATCCGCGGATTGTTCTTCACGCAACCGATGAGGGTCCAATCGGCCTCTCCGGTATACAGTTGCGCCCGGGTGCGTCCGTGGATGGTCAGCGCACTGATACCGACATCCTGCAGACGTTCCGCAATCTCAACAATGTTTTTCGACTGGTCATCCCAGCCCAGACGCGTCTTGACGGTCACCGGCACATGCACCGCTTCGACAATCGCTTTGGCCATGGCCACCATGAGCGGCACGTTCTGAAGCATGCCGGCACCGGCGCCGCGATTGGCTATCTTCCTGACCGGACAGCCATAATTGATATCGATGACATCCGGTCCGGCCGACTCGGCAATGCGCGCCGACTCGACCATTGCATCGAGCAGATGCCCGTACAGCTGGATACCCACCGGCCGCTCCTCCGGAAAAATCTCAAGTTTCCGGAGGCTCTTGGCAGCGTCGCGGATCAGGCCGTCAGACGAAACGAACTCGGTATACATCATGTCGGCACCGAAATGCTTGCAGACGGCACGGAACGATGCATCGGTCACGTCCTCCATCGGCGCCAGAAACAGCGGACGGTCGCCCAGGTCGAGAGATTGTATGCGCACGGAACGGGTTTCTTTTTATTTTTGTGCAAAAATATCCTTTTCCGATGAATCTGCGGCATGATTATCCGACCGCCTCTCCTTCCGTACAGTTGCTCTGGACGCTGATGCTCATTTTGATCTGCGCATGCACCACCACCATCCTGTCCGCCGGTCTGATGGCATGCTCGGGCATCCCGCCTGAGGAACTGCTCTCTTTTAACACGCCCAGGGCGACGGCATGGCTCAAGGGACTGCAAGCCGTACAGTCGGCGGGCATTTTCGTCGGGCCCGTGCTGATGCTGATGCTGTTTTCCGGCGGCCGCGCCGCCGTACCGGGCCTGTATGTACGCGTACCGCTGGGCAAAATATGCCTGATCCTGGCCATGATGCTTTGCCTCCTGCCGGTCATCAACCTGGCGGCCGCATGGAACGAAGGCCTTAAACTGCCGGATGCTTTGTCGCAGGCGGAATCATGGATGAGACAGAAGGAGGATGCCGCCCAGGCCCTGACAAATGCTTTTCTCAACACTGGAAAAGTTGGCGGATTCATCATCAACGTAGTGGTTATCTGCGCACTTGCCGCCATCGGGGAAGAATGGCTGTTCCGGGGCGTGCTCCAACCGGTTTTTATCCGGCTGTTCCGCAGTCCGGCGTGGGGTATCGTCATGACCGGCCTGCTGTTCAGCGCCATCCATCTCCAATTCTACGGATTCTTCCCCCGCTGGTTTCTGGGCATCCTGTTCGGATGGATTGCCTGGCGCACCCGCTCGGTATGGGCGGCTGTATGGGCCCATTTTGTCAACAATTTCGCGGCGGTTCTCACGGCTGCCATGATCCATGCGGGACGCTGGCCCGAACATGCCGACCGGTTCGGGAGTGCGGCCGGCGAACGGTCCATTGCACTGATGCTGGCGGTCACCGCTGTACTGATGCTGTGGTTTGTTATCCAGAAACCCGTAGAAAAAGAGGTGGATATACGGCCTACGGAATCCGTTTGAATCAGAGTTCTATCCGGAAAGTCGTGCCCTTGCCGGATTCCGACTGAAGCACATATATCCGGCCCTTGTGGTACGTTTCGATGATGCGCCTGCTAAGCGACAATCCCAGTCCCCAGCCCCGGGATTTAGTGGTATAACCCGGACGGAAAACGGTCCGGAAACGGTTTTTGGGGATACCGCGTCCCGTATCCGATACATCCACCAGCACATGGTCCTTCTGGCATGAGGTTTTAACCGTGATGGTACCGGCACCTTCCATGGCATCTGCCGCATTCTTGCAAAGATTCTCCACCACCCATGCAAAAAGCGGTTCGTTCAGCCGCACCGGTGGCAGACTGTCGTCGAAATCAGTGACGATGCGGATGCCGTGCGACACCCGGGTACGCATATAGGCCAGACTGCGGTCCAGCACTTCGGACAGGGAAACCGGCGTCAGATCGGGTACAGATCCGATTTTGGAAAAGCGGTCGGCGATGGTGTGCAGCCGGTCCACGTCTTTGGACAATTCTTCCACCAAGGCATGTCCGGGCTGTTCTTCCTGCAATATCTCCTTGATGGCCAGCAGTGAAGATATCGGGGTGCCGAGCTGGTGGGCCGTTTCTTTCGACAGGCCGACCCAGATTTTGTTCTGCTCCGCCCGGCGCGAAGCGTCGAACGCCAGATAACCCACAAGCACGAAGAGTACGATCAGTCCCAGCTGCACATACGGATAGTAATGCAACTGTGTCAAGAGGGTGGAATCGTCGTAGTACATCCACTGGCGGCTGCCGTTAGGATAGACAATCTCAATCGGCATGTGACGTGCACGCATTTTCTGCAGGCGCTGTGCCAGATAGTCCGGCCGCTCCACTTTTTTCTCGTTCAGATTGCGGTACAGGATGATATTAGACAGTGTATCGGTCAGCATGACCGGCACCGTGGTGTTGTCCCGTATGACCTGATGATAGAATTCCAGTTCCGTGCTGTTGAGGTCGGCCCGCGCCAGATGCCGCGTAGCTTCGGCCCACAAGGCCATCTTTTTCTGTTCCTCCTGGGACAATTGCCTGACCAACATGCCGGTATAGATCAGTGACCCGGCGCCTATCAGCAGGGCAAAGATGATCAGAATGGTTTTCAGGCGGACGGACATCGGCAAAACAATCAAAAAAAGGGTAAGCTCCTTGCATCGCACCGCTACAACCGCCTACCCTTGCTACCTTCCGGTCCTGGGGGGGTTCAGCAGGAGCTGGTCGTACAAGACTTACCCGTCTGCAAAGGTAGCGAAAGAATCTGTATTGGCAAAAGTTTTTTATCTTTGCTATTTCTATATGGTGCCCCATGATAACCGATTACGAGACTTGGAGACAGGAACGGATCCGCACCCGGCAGTTCAACATGACGGCGGGGGCCATCCTCGGCATGGCGCTTTCCGCCACGCTGATCCTGCTGTTTCTGACGCAGAAAACCCTGACGTCCTGGTCCGTTGTTTTCACAGGAATCACTTTCGCCGGCGCTGCATGGAGCGTCCGTGCGGCCCGTGGGAAACTGGCATGGCTCTTTTTCCCGAAAGCGCTTTCCGTCGGACTCTCCACCGTGATTTATGCCTCGCTGTTCGTCTTCGTGACATGGTACGCCTACATCACGCTGTTCGACCCCGGTTTCATCGGGCAGTTCATCGAACAGACGGAATACAGCCTGACACAACTCATCCCGGCGACGACCGCCGCCGAAGAGGCTGAACAGATGCGGCAAGCCATCGCCGCAAGCATGGAAGAGGCACGTGCGAACACCACCCCGGCCTCGTACGCCGTCGGACAGGCCTGCAACACCGTTGTCTGGGGCGCATTGGCCGCGCTGATCGCCGCGCTTTTCTACAAGGAATCCAGAAAAAAAATCTTCCTCACCATCCGGAAGACAGCGCAGGACACGCCGCAGCCGTCGGCGGATGAAGAAGGACAGGACCTCTCACAGCAATAACATGGATATTTCCGTTATCATCCCGCTTTACAACGAAGCCGAATCTCTGGACGAACTGACCGGCTGGATCGTCCGTGTCATGGACGAACACCGCTTTTCTTTCGAAATCATCCTGGTTGACGACGGCAGTACCGACGGTTCATGGGAGACCGTCGAACGTCTGCACGCGGCCGACGCCCGCATACGGGGCATCAAGTTCCGGCGCAACTACGGCAAATCGGCGGCACTTCAGGTCGGGTTCACGGCTGCCGAAGGCAACGTGGTCATTACGATGGACGCCGATCTTCAAGACAGTCCGGACGAGATTCCCGAACTCTACCGCATGATCTCCGAAGATAAATACGATCTCGTATCAGGCTGGAAGAAAAAACGTTACGATCCGATTACGAAAACCGTTCCCACCAAGCTGTACAACGCGACCGTACGGTTCTGCACGGGCATCAAGCTGCATGACTGCAACTGCGGCCTGAAAGCCTACCGCAGGGAGGTGGTCAAGAGCATCGAAGTGTATGGCGAGATGCACCGCTACATCCCGGTCATCGCCCAACGTGCCGGTTTCCGGAAAATCGGCGAGAAAGTGGTGCAGCACCGCCAGCGGAAATACGGTTCCAGCAAGTTCGGCATCGAACGCTTCATCAACGGGTTCCTCGACCTGGGCAGCATCCTTTTCATCTCGCGGTTCGGCAAGAAACCCATGCATTTCTTCGGCACGCTGGGCACCTTCATGTTCGCTGCCGGCCTGCTCGCCGCCATATGGCTCGGCGCACAGAAACTATACATCACATGGCACGGTCTGCGGGCGGGGCTGATTACAGACAGCCCATACTTCTATCTGGCTCTCACGGCCATGATCCTTGGCACCCAGCTGTTCCTGGCAGGTTTCCTGGGGGAACTCATCTCCCGCAACGGCTCGGAACGCAACAGTTATCAGATTGAAAAAGAATTATAAAGATATTGCAACATGAAAAAACTGTTTCTCACAGGCATGGCCGTCCTGCTTTGCGTCATGCTTTTTTCCTGCAAGAATACGGCAGGAACTTCCTCTGAAACGGCATCGGTGGAATGGCCGGAAATCACCCGGCAGACAAAACCGTGGAGCCGCTGGTGGTGGGAAGGCAGCGCCGCGCGTCCGGGCGACATTACGGCCGCCATGGAAGCCTATCAGGCCGCCGGCCTCGGCGGCTTGGAAATCACGCCCATCTATGGTGTGCATGGTTACGAAGACCGGTTCCTGGATTTCCTTTCGCCGGAATGGATGGATGTTTTTATGTTCACGCTGCGCGAAGGGACGCGGCTGGACATGGGCATCGACCTGGCCAACGCTTCCGGATGGCCGTTCGGCGGACCGTGGGTGGACTCCACCTACTCATGCAAATACATGACATACACCACATACAAGGTCGCATCCGGTGAAAAACTGAACACGCCGCTGACCTACATCCAACGTCCCATCGTCCGCACGGCGGGCAGCGTGCAGGTCAGCATCCGTGACCTGAAAGCCCCTGTCACCGCCAACAGCGACCTGCAGACACTGGCGCTGGACCAGGTGCGCTACGAACGCAGCCTGCCGCTGATTGCCGTCGTGGCCTGTAATGCGGACGGCACATCGGTCGTCCTCACCGACAAAGTCGATGCGGACAAAATGCTGCAGTGGACAGCACCGGAAGGCGAATGGACTGTGTATGCGCTGTTCCAGGGCTATCATGGTAAAATGGTGGAGCGTGCCGGGCCGGGTGGCGAGGGCAATGTCATCGACCATTTCGCAGCCGAGCCCACGCAGAAATATCTGCAACGTTTCGACGAAGCGTTCAAGGGCTACGACATCAGTTCGCTGCGCTACTACTTCAACGATTCGTACGAAGTGGACGACGCCAACGGCGAGTCGAACTGGACCCCCGGTTTCCTTTCGGAATTCAAGGCCAGACGGGGTTACGACCTGCTGGAATACCTGCCCGCCCTGCTCGGGGACAATCCGGAAAGCGGACGGGTCAAGCATGACTACCGCAGAACCCTCAGCGACCTGCTGCTCGACGGCTACACCCGCACCTGGCAGCGCTGGGCCGCAGCGCAGGGCAAAGGCATCCGTAACCAGGCGCACGGTTCACCGGCCAACATCCTGGATCTCTACGGCGTCAGCGACGTGCCTGAAACCGAAGGCCGCGAGATCATCGCCTCGAAGACGGCCTCCTCGGTGGCGCACGTCCTGGGGAAACCGCTGACCTCTTCCGAAACCGCCACCTGGCTCGGCGAGCATTTCGAATCGAAACTCAGCGAAGTGAAGACCTGCGTGGACGGATTCCTGCTGGCCGGCGTCAACCATATCTTCTATCACGGCACCTGCTTCTCGCCGCAGGATGCGCCCTGGCCGGGATGGCTGTTCTATGCGGCCGTCCATTTCACGCCCACCAATCCGTTCTGGAAAGATTTCGGCACGTTGAACCAGTATATCGCCCGATGCCAGTCGTTCCTGCAGGCCGGCCAGCCCGACAACGACATCCTGCTGTACTACAACATCTCTGATGTATGGTCTATGGGAGGACGCGCACTTCTGCAGCACTTCAAAGGCTTGGACAACAACTTCGACCCCGCTGTGCGCGGCATGGCCCAGAACCTGATGGACAACGGCTATGCATGGGATTTCATCACCGACCGGCAACTGCAGGACGTGACCGTCCGCAACGGCATGATCCGGACCGCCGGTGGCGATTACCGCACCATCATCCTGCCTGTCTGCGAGTTTATTCCGGCAGAGACTTTCGATAAACTGATGGCACTGGTCCGCAAAGGCGCGACCTTGATTGTCTATGGAGCCTTCCCACAGCACGTCGCAGGACTGAAAGATTACGAGAAACAGGAAAAAAACATGCTGGCGGACATCGCGAAACTGGAGTTTGACGACGGGGAGCAATTCCAGACCGCCTCTTACGGCAAAGGCCGCATCCTGCTGGGCAACTATCCTGTCCTGATGCTCGAAGGCGCCGGCATAAGACGGGAAGCCATGTACGACAAAGGACTGCAATGCATCCGCCGGAAAGACGGAAACAAGACATACTATTTCATCGCCAACCGCACCGGACAGGAGGTAAACGACTGGATTCCACTGGCTGTGGACGCAGCCTCTTTCGCACTGTACGAGCCGATGACGGGACGTGCCGGCACCCTGACACCACACAGCAGCCCGGAAGGCCCGACGGTCATGCTGCAGTTGCAACCCGGTGCTTCGTGCATTGTCGAAACCAGCACCGGCCAGTTGTCTGGCGAGCCCTATGTATATTACAAGCCGAAAGGGTACCCGGTGCCATTCAATGCGCCATGGAGTCTGTCGTTCACAACCGGCGGTCCTGTGCTGCCCGACACCGTGGAAATCACCGAACTGGGATCCTGGACGGATTACGGAGACGAGAGCTACCGGGATTTCTCCGGCACCGCCTCCTATACCACTTTCCTGCCAGCCGTGCAGGCCGACTCGGCCACAGCCTACCTGCTCGACTTGGGCGACCTGGAGGAAACGGCCGCCGTCTATCTGAACGGTGCTCATCTGCAGACGCTGCTCTCGGCACCTTACCAGGTGCTCATAGACGGCTCACTGCTCAACGGGAAGAAAGATGTACTGACAGTGGAAATCTCCAATTCCATGGCCAATCGCATCGCCTGGCTTGACCGGCAGGGCTTCGCATGGAAGGTCTTCTACAACACGAATTTCCCGGCACGCCGGCCTGAAAACAGCAACAGAGGCGTTTTCGACGCATCTGGCTGGGCACCGCGCGCCTCCGGACTATTCGGACCGGTCACGCTCACACCTGTCACGCCGGTCCAGTTTGAAGAATAATCCGTCGAATCCCATCAACACCATGGACGAGAAAAGTTTCGAGATCATCCAGATCAACATTTCGGGTGAAGACAAGGTCGGACTGACCTCTTCCCTGACTGATATCCTGGCCCAGTACGATGCCGACATTCTTGACATCGGACAGGCGAACATCCACCAGACCCTGTCCATGGGCATCCTGTTCCGGACCTCCTCCGATGTGGCGGGCGACATCATGAAGGACCTGCTGTTCAGAGCCTACGAACTGGGCATCAAAATCCGGTTCACCCCCATCAGCGATGCGGATTACGAGGAATGGGTGCATCTGCAGGGCAAGAACCGCTACATTCTCACACTGTTGGGACGCACGGTCACGGCCAGGGGCATCGCCATGGTCACCCAGGAAATCGCACGGCAGGGGTTCAATATCGACACCATCCACAGGCTTAGCGGACGGATACCGCTCAATCCCAACGAACTGGGAGCGAAAAAGGCATGCATCGAACTGTCACTGCGGGGCACGCCGCAGGAAAAAGACGCCATGCAGGCTTGTTTCATGCAGTTGTCCGACCGGTACGGCATCGACATCTCCTTCCAGAAAGATGATGTATACCGCCGTAGCCGGCGGCTCATATGTTTCGACATGGATTCCACGCTCATCCAGACCGAAATTATCGATGAACTCGCCGAACGGGCCGGTGTCGGGGCACAAGTCAGGGAAATCACCGAGCGCGCGATGCGCGGCGAGATGGATTTTCAGGAAAGTTTCAAGCGGCGCATCCGGCTGCTCAAGTCGCTGGATGCCTCCGTCCTCGACGATATCATCGCCCGCGTGCCCATCACCGAAGGGCTTGAACGCACCATGCGCGTGCTGAAGATGGTCGGCTACAAGACCGCCATTCTTTCCGGCGGATTCACGTTCTACGGACAATACCTCAAACAGCGGTTCGGGTTCGACTACATGTACGCCAACGAACTCGAAATCGTCGATGGGAAACTCACGGGCAACTACGTGGGCGACATCGTGGATGGCCGGCGCAAGGCGGAAATGCTGCGGCTGCTGTGCCAGTTTGAGAACATCAACATCGCCCAGGCTGTGGCAGTCGGCGACGGAGCGAACGACCTGCCCATGCTCAGTGTCGCAGGCCTCGGCATCGCGTTCCACGCCAAGCCCAAGGTCAAGGCCACCGCATCGCAGTCCCTGTCCACCATCGGCATCGACGGTATCCTCTATTTCCTGGGGCTGAAAGACTCCTGGATGGAATAGCGCGGCACCGGCCGGACGCTATTTCGAGTAGTTCTGGGAATACTTCATCATCTGCGCCGCAAAATCGTCGGGATATTCTATTTTGATATCCACGATTTCGTTGTTTTCTATCACGGGAATGTAGTGCGGATTGATGAATCCGGTGAACGGCGCCAGATTCAGTGCCTTGTAGCGTTCCAACGCCTCCTTGTGCAGTTCCGGATCGACCTGTACGGCATACGTTTCCACCAGTTCGCGGCCGGCATCATAATCACCCTCCGACTTGATGCGCTGTACCTCGGCAAGCAGTTCGCCGAACAGATCCCGCAACCGATTGTAATCGCGCACCACGAAATAGGTCTTCCCGTTCCGTACGCGGCGGTCGATGACACGGTGCTCCAACCCGTGCTCGAAACACCATTCGGCAATCATCTTGCGGCATCGCATGTGTGCCTCCTCCACCGTCCGTCCATACTCTATCCGGACGAGTTGCGTAAACAGGCCGTTACGGATGTACGCGTCGTATGCAGCACGCGCCACGTTCCGGTCAGGCACCAGCCCGAGTTCCTCCATTTTGTCGTCCATCAGATAATACAGCGCGAACAAGTCTGCCCGGGCTTCCTCCAAGGTCGAGGCATAGTTCTTCAATTCGTCGCCGACAATCGTATCCAGCAACTGACCGGATGCATGCCCGAGACACTCATGCAGGTCGGTATGCAACACGTCAGCCAGCGCTCCGTAACGACGGGCACGGGAAATCTCGTCGTCCGACCACGCGAATTCCTCCAGGAATCCGTTGCCCAGAGAAGCCTGGTTGCCGGCATTCGTGATATTCTGCAACGTCACGGATTTCGAACCGTATTCCTTGCGGATCCAGTCGGCATTGGGCAGGTTGATGCCTATCGGCGAAGCCGGATAGCAATCGCCGCCCAGCATGGCCACCGTAATGGCCTTGGCCGACACGCCTTTCACTTCTTTCTTCTTAAACAGGGAATCCACCGGCGAATGGTCTTCGAACCACTGGGCATTCCGGCTCAAAACCTCCGTACGGGCCGTGGCCTCTTCATCCCTGAAATTGACCACCGACTCCCACGCGCCCTTCCGGCCGAGCGGATCGCCGTACACCTCAATGAAGCCGTTGACAAAATCGACGCGTGACGTGTCGCGCACCCAGAGGATGTTATACCGGTCGAATTCCTTCAGGTTGCCTGTCTTATAATATGTAATGAGCGTGCGGATCACTTCGGCCTGATGTTCGTTTTCGGCCACTTCGGCCGCTTTCTCAAGCCACTGCACGATCTGGGAAATCCATTCGGAATACATGCCGCCGACTTTCCAGAGTTTCTCGACGACCCGGCCATTCTCCTTGACCACCTTTGAATTAAGGCCGTATGAGGGGGGCTCCGTCGCCGAGGTGTCCGTCATTCTTGCATAGAATGCCTCGACCTCAGCCTGCGTAACCCCTTCGTAATAATTGCAGGCGGAACCGAGCACCAGATCCGTACCGTCTTCCTGAGACACGCGTTTGGGTGCCACCGTCGGATCGAACAGAATCGGTGTGAACCGTTTGATGATATCGGCTGCAGAGCCAAGCTGCTCTGGGAAAAACTCGGCCGGTGTCGCCTGGACATAGTCCGCAAAGGAAGTCTGCGAGAAACCGGGCACGAACTTGTCGGAAGAATAATGGTGATAGATGCCGTTCGAGAACCAGACGCGCTTGAGATAGACCTCGAAACGCCGGAATTCCTCCGTCGTCCGGTCGCCGGGATAGCCTGCATAAATGCCTTCCAGCATCTTCCGGACCGCCAGGCCGTCCTTCGAATTCTGGTCGTACAGGATATCACGGCCGCACAATGCGGCTTCGCTCAGATAGTATATCAGTTTTTTCTGCTGCAGGGTCAGCGAATCAAATCCAGGCACCTGATAGCGGAGTACGCGCAAGTCGGCGAAACGGTCCACTTCCCATGTGAATCCGTCTTCCACGACGGGTCCGGAGTGGCGGCTGCACGATGCGCAGACGGTGATGGCACAACACATAGCTATAAAAAAGTGCTTCATGATACAAGCATGAGATTCGCTGCAAAGTTGCACTTTTTTACACAAATAACCATAAGCAGGGCTACCAGGCCCAGCCTATGCCGCGCTCCTGAAGCACAGAACCGGGTTTGGCGCGCAGGAATGGCATCTCAGGAAGATGGCCCTCGGCATCGCGCGGCAGGAAGAAATCCTTGGGATCCGTCGAGACGAACAGCGATGCGCCTTCGGATACAGGATAAGTTCCGAAAGCGTTGTCGCGCAGCATACACGAAGCCTCATCGCACTGATACAGGTCATCTCCCTGAGGTGACCAGGATACATTGCCGGTGAGAATGTGACCGTAACCGGGCACGGCGACATTCTCCCCTGCGCCGGGGCCGCGGCGGTTGACCATGTTATAGTTGTGGGGATTCATTGCCGCGGTATTGTATTCCCAGCGATTCCCGGCGAGGTGGAAATTGGAGTCGAATCCGTTGACCTTGTTGCGGTAGGCCACGCTGTGGTGGATAAAGTGGCTGGGGCAGACCGGCGGGCAGCGCGTCGCACCGGCACCCATCGCCCAGCCGCCGCTCTTGAATCCGTTGCCGTCGCCAGCACGCTCGAAAGTTTCGGTGTCAAAGGGGTCTTCGGTGGGCTGGAAGCCGTTGTAGAAGGCCCAGCAATGGTCGATTTCCACAGGCGCAGCGCAGTGGATGAGATCGTAACCGTCGTCGGAATTGCGCCAGGCCCGGCAACCGCGGATGACATTGCCGACCTCCCAGGCATTGGCCATATGGAAGCCGAAGCCGTCAACGTTGCCGCCGTAGGCGCCCTCGGAATAATCATCGTAATTATTGTAAGCGTCGCAGTTGAGCACCAGATTGTAGGATCCTGCCGTCTGATAGAACCCGATGGCCATATTATGGTGCATCGAAAGGTTCTCCACGATACAGTGGGAGCCCTTGCGGGCCGAGACGCACTCCGACTGCGTGTGGCCCTTGATGCGCACCGGCACGCCAATGATTTCGAAATTGCGCAGGTGGATGTAGTCGGCACCCAGATAGAAAGCGGCAAAACGGTGCTGACCGTCAAGCTGCAGCGCCGAGAAATCGAAGACCGGACGCTCGCCGGGATACCCGGTGATGCAGGTAAGGTGACCCGGTTTGCCTGGTTTCTCCAGGGCAAAGACATAGGCGTAGAGGCTCTCCTGCTTCATCACCTGGTCATCGGTGATATGGTATGTGCCGCCACGGAAGCATATGGTGTCGCCAGAAGCAATCCTGGCATAAGCCGCAGGGAGCGTGGCCATCGGCGCACGAAGGGTTCCGGCGGCATTGTCGCGGCCGTCCGGGGCCACATAGATGGTCTTGGCAGAGAGTGTGAGACTGCAGCAGAGGCAGGCCAGAAACAGGAAATTCTTCATGACAGTTTGCTGATTGGATTGATGGACAAATATAGGGATAAGACGGTTCACCTGCAAAAAGGGGTTGTGCACTGCATTTTCCGACTTTCAGGGACCCCGAAATCTCTCTTCCGGTTACATCTCCCCGGAAGAAATCAGTTCCCGCATAATTCATTCTTCTTTTCATCCTCTGTTGTTCCATGCAGCAAGATTTTTATATATTTGCGGCGGTCTCCGGGACCTCCGAACATTGAAAAACAAAAATATTTTTATGAGTGACAATCTCTTACGCCCTGATTACATCTTCGAAACCAGCTGGGAAGTATGTAATAAGGTAGGCGGTATCTACACCGTCATTTCTACAAAATCCGACAATCTGGTCAAGAATTATAAAAGCAATTACATCCTCATCGGTCCGGATGTCTGGCGCGACACCTCCGACAATCCGCTCTTCATCGAAGACACTTCCCTCTTCAAATCCTGGCGGGCCAAGGCGCAGGAAGACGGCTTGCAGATCCGCATCGGCCGGTGGAACATCGAGAGCGCGCCGATTGCCATCATTGTCGATTTCCAATCGTTCACGCCCCAGAAAGACCAGATTTTCGCCAAGTTCTGGGAAACTTACAAACTGGATTCCATCTCCGGCCAGTGGGACTACATTGAAGCCGCGCTGTTCGGTTATGCCGCAGCAAAGGTCATCGAAAGTTTTGTCCGCTACCACCTGACCGGCCGCGACCGCATCGTGGCCCATTTCCACGAGTGGATGACAGGTGCCGGCGTACTGTACCTGAAGTCGGCCATGCCGCAGATTGCGACAGTCTTCACCACCCATGCCACGGTCATGGGACGCTGTATCGCAGGGAACCACCTGCCGCTCTACAGCAACATGGAGCAATACAATCCCGAAGGCAAGGCCGCCGAATACCAGGTGGCCGCCAAACAGTCGCTCGAAAAGACGGCTGCCCATGCCGCCGACTGCTTTACCACGGTCAGTGACATCACCGCCAAGGAATGTGCACATTTCCTGGACAAGAAAGTGGACATTGTCACCCCCAACGGATTCGAAGACAGTTTCGTGCCGCAGGGTGACGCCTTTGAAAAACAGCGTCAGACCGCACGGGAAACCATGACGCGCGTGGCCAAAGCCATGTTCGGCAGCATCGGGGATCAACCCATGTTCATTGCCATCGGCGGAAGATATGAATTCAAAAACAAGGGCATCGACCTGTTCATCAAGGCCATGGCCGACTTGAACAGCCGTGCGCCGGAACGCGAGATCATCGCCTTCATGCTCATCCCGGCCAACCACTACGGACCGCGCAAAGATCTGCAGCAGATACTGGAGACGCCCGGCATGGCCAACGAGAACGGCCGCATCCTGACGCACAATCTGCATGATGCGGATTACGACCCGGTGCTGCAGCAGATCAAGGCTTCGGGGCTGACCAATACCGGAGAGAAAGTCAAGATTGTCTTTGTCCCGTGTTATCTCAACGGCGACGACGGCATCTTCAACCTGACATACTATCAGCTG
This sequence comes from Bacteroidales bacterium, assembly GCA_017523725.1. GTDB lineage: Bacteria > Bacteroidota > Bacteroidia > Bacteroidales > UBA4181 > JAFWVY01. The sequence goes on along the minus strand of JAFWVY010000053.1, from coordinate 33,155 downwards.
CTTATCGGCATGGACGTGGCCGTATTCCCGTCCTACTACGAACCATGGGGATACACCGCGCTGGAGAGTGTGGCATTCCACGTCCCGACCGTCACGACCTCGATTGCAGGCTTCGGTGCGTGGGTCAAAGCCAAGGCGCCGGATGCCGGACGCGCAGCTGTCGTGCTGGAACGCACCGATACCAACGACGATGAGGTCGTCCGGGCCATCGCCGACGATGTCCTCACGATTTCCAGGATGAACGCGCATGACTTCGAAGCTCTGCGCGACAAAGCCTTCGAGGTTTCGCGCATCGCCTTGTGGTCCAATTTTATCGTGCATTACCAAAAAGCCTTCGACATTGCTTTGAGAAAGACGACGGACGCGATGCAGCAACATGCCCAGGAGATTGAGAACACTTTCTCTCAGGTTGAAAAATACTCGGAAGACGCCATTCCAAAATGGAAACGGCTCATTGTCAACAAAAACATTCCGGAAAGCCTGCAAGCACTGGAACGTCTGGCCAATAACCTGTGGTGGTGCTGGAACTATGAAGCAGAGGAACTTTTTGAATCGATCGATCCGGAACTCTGGAAAATCTGCGAGAAAAATCCCGTCGTCTTCCTGGGCAAGATTCCCTATACCAAGTTCGTCGAACTCGAAAAAGATGCCGGATTCCGTCAGAAACTCCAGCGGGTTTACGACATGTTCACAGCCTACATGCAAAAGAAATCCGAGCAGACCGGTCCGTCCATCGCCTACTTCAGCATGGAATACGGACTGCACTCCTCCCTGAAGATCTATTCCGGCGGTCTGGGTATCCTGGCCGGTGACTATCTCAAGGAAGCGAGCGACATGAACGTCCGGATGTCGGCCGTCGGCCTGCTGTACCGGTACGGCTATTTCCATCAGGTCATCCTCAACAGCGGCGACCAGGTGGAACGCCAGGACGCCCAGGATTTCACGAAAATTCCCGCCATCCCGATGCGTGACGCCGACGGCGCCTGGAGCACGGTCGGCATCGTGGTGCCGGGCCGCACCATCCACGCCCGCATCTGGAAAGTCGAAGTCGGACGTGTCGATCTCTATCTGCTCGACACGGACTACGAAGAGAACACCGAGGCCGACCGCTCCATCACCCACCACCTGTACGGCGGCGGCGAAGAAATGCGTTTCAAGCAGGAGCTGTTGCTCGGCATCGGAGGCATCCGCGCACTGCGCCGCATGAAGATCAACGCCGACGTGTACCACTGCAACGAGGGACACGCCGCGTTCATTGGTCTGGAGCGGCTCTACGAGTACATCACCAAACGCAACCTGACTTTCTCTGAAGCGCTGGAAATCATCCGTTCCTCTTCGCTGTTCACCACCCATACGCCTGTTCCGGCCGGCCATGACTCCTTCGACGAAAGCATGCTGCGCATGTACATCTCGCACTATCCCCAGAAACTGAAGATTTCCTGGGAACGTTTCATGGGTCTCGGCCGCATCAACCCCAAGAATCCTTACGAACGATTCTCGATGAGTTTCCTTGCGGCCAACCTGTCGCAGGAAGTCAACGGCGTCAGCCGCCTGCACGGCAAGGTCAGCCAGAACATCTTCGCACCGATGTGGCCGGGCTACCTGCCCGAAGAAATCCACATCGGATATGTCACCAACGGCGTACACATCCCCACCTGGGCCACGAAACAATGGAAACAACTATACACCCGATACCTGTCTAAGAATTTCCTGTCGGACCAGCTGAACAAGAGTCTCTGGGACAAGATCTACGACGTACCGGACGAAGAAATCTGGCGCATGCTCAACGAGCACCGCAAGAGCACCGTCTCGTTCATCAAGGACCGCATGCGGCTCAGCATGCCCACGCGTACACACAACCCGAGGTACCTGATGGAAGTGTCCGGCAAACTCAATCCCAACGTCCTGACCATCGGTTTCGCAAGACGTTTCCCCACCTACAAGCGGGCCCTGCTGCTCTTCAGCGACCTCGGCCGTCTGGCCCGCATCGTGAACAACCCGGACATGCCGGTGCAGTTCGTCTTTGCCGGCAAGGCACATCCCGCCGACCAGGCCGGCAAGGACCTGATCAAGCGCATCGTCGAATACTCCAAACGGCCCGAATTCCTGGGCAAGATTATCTTCATCCAGAATTACGACATGGAGGTAGCCCGCTACCTGGTCTCCGGTGTGGACGTCTGGCTCAACACCCCCACCCGTCCGCTTGAAGCTTCCGGTACCAGCGGAGAAAAAGCGGTTATGAACGGCACCCTGCATTTCAGCGTGCTCGACGGCTGGTGGGCGGAAGGTTACCGCAAGGAAGCCGGATGGATGCTGCCCGAGGAAATCACCTACGACAACAACGACGCCCAGAACGAACTGGATGCGGAGACCATCTACAGCCTCATCGAAAACGAAATCGCACCCTTGTACTACAAGGAGCGCGACGAGAACGACGTACCGGTAGGCTGGGTGCACTACGTGAAGAACTCCATCGCACAGGTGGCCTCCAACTTCACCACGACCCGCATGCTGAACGACTACATGAACCAGTATTACATCCCGCTTTGCCAGCGCAAGGCCCGGATGCTGGAGAACGAGTTCGAGCTGGCCAAGAACATGGCTTCCTGGAAAAAGAAGATGATCCGTGGCTGGGACAGCATCGAAGTACTGTCGGTCAAGTCGCCCGACATCTTCAAGGAACCGATCATGGTGGGCAAGAAGTACCCGAGCGAAGTCGTGCTCGATCTGAACGAGCTCCCGTCGGACGACATCGGTGTGGAACTGGTCCTCGTCTATCCGGCATCCGAAGGCAAGCCGGCCCGTTTCATCCGGACCGTCCCTTACGAACTGGCCGGTGTCAGCGGCAAGACCGCCATCTACAAAGTCGACATACAACCGGACAAAACCGGTGTCTTCGATTTCGGCATCCGAATCTATCCCAAGAAAGAAGAACTGGCTCACCGGCAGGATTTCAGCCTGGTGCGCTGGATTTAATCCAACCGATACCCAAAGGAAACGGCTGCAGTGTGTGTGTCACGGCACACATCGGCGCCGTTTCTTTTTTCCGATGCACCAAGGCGGACGAAAAATTCTGCCTTGTATTTTTTTTCGTAAAAAAAATTGCTTACCTTTGGCACAATAAACAGATACAACTATGGAACTCAAGAAATCGGACAAGGCAAATCTGGAAAAATACAGGATGCTGTTCCTGGAAGCGGGTCTCTGCGTGGCACTTCTGCTCTGCCTGCTGGCTTTCGAGTGGTCGTCCTCGCCCCGCGAGAATTCCTCGTTCATACCCCAGGTCGTAGAGACTTTGCCGGAAGAGGAGGTCATCCCCATCACACGGCAGCAGGAAATCCGCCAGCCCGCGCCCCCCAAGCCGAAACTGGCCGAGGTGCTGACCATCGTCAAAGACGACGTCGACCTCGATGAGATGGATATCACGCTGGATGTTGAAATCGAGGATGTGGAGCAGATTACCGACCTGATGACCTCTGTCGGTGCCGGTCTTGAAGAAGAAGAAGAAGAAGATTTCTTCACCATTGTGGAACAGATGCCGACCTTCCAGGGCGGTGACCTCGACAAGTTCCGCCAGTGGGTCAACAAAAACATCACCTATCCCATGATTGCCCGTGAGAACGGCATCGAAGGCACCGTCCGCTGCGAATTCATCGTCAATGCACAGGGCCATGTGGAGAATGTCAAAGTGCTCCGTTCCGTCGAAGGGACGCTGGATGCGGAAGCCGTCCGCGTGCTGAGCTCCTCGCCGCAATGGTCACCGGGAAGACAGCAGGGCAAGGCCGTCAAGGTCAAGGTCAACATCCCCATTGTATTCAGACTGACGCGATAGGCCATTGCGCCTTCCGCAACAAAGCCGGCTGAAAAAATGATTTCGGCCGGCTTTGTTTATTACCTCTCTCCTATGCCACAGAACATCTCCACCGCACCCCGCACCGAAAGAGCCATACTGATCGGCATTTCCGGTGCCGCCCAACGGGAACAGAAGATGCAGGAATATCTGGACGAACTGGCCTTTCTGACACAGACAGCAGGAGCAGAACCCGTCCGGACATTCACCCAGAAACTGGACACGCCCGTCGCAGCCACGTTCGTCGGAAGCGGCAAACTTGAAGAAATCAAGACCTATGTACAGGACAACGAAATCGATCTGGCCATCTTCGACGACGAACTCACGCCCACCCAGCTGCGCAACATTGAGAACACCCTGTCATGCAAGATTCTCGATCGCACACATTTGATTCTGGACATCTTCGCACGACGGGCCAAGACATCCTATGCCAAGAATCAGGTTGAACTGGCACAATACCAGTATCTGCTGCCGAGGCTGACCCGCATGTGGACCCATCTGGAACGGCAGCAGGGCGGCATCGGCATGCGCGGACCGGGCGAAACCGAAATTGAGACCGACCGGAGAATCATCCGCCAGAAAATTTCGAAACTCAAACTTCAACTGAAGAAGATTGACACGCAGATGGCGTTGCAGCGGAAAAACCGGGGATCCATCGCGCGCGTGGCACTGGTGGGCTACACCAACGTAGGCAAATCCACGCTGATGAACCTGCTGAGCCACGCCGACGTCTTTGCGGAAAATAAACTGTTCGCGACACTGGATACCACCGTCCGCAAGGTGGTCATCCAGGGATGCCCGATGCTGCTGACCGACACCGTCGGTTTCATCCGGAAACTGCCGCATCATCTGGTTGAATCATTCAAGTCCACGCTCGATGAAGTCCGTGAGGCAGACCTGTTGCTCCATGTAGTGGACATCTCGCATCCGGGATTCGAGGAACAGATGCAGGTCGTGGAGCAGACGCTCTGCGAACTGAACGTCCGGAACCGGCCTACCATCATCGTCTTCAACAAAATCGACGGATACCTGACCGATGACACCGGGGAACCCGGACTGCCGCCGACACGTCCATCCCTTTCTGAACTGCAGAAAACCTGGATGGCCGATGCCGCCTTCAAGACTTGCTTCATTTCAGCCAAATACAACACTCACATCGAGTTACTGAAAGACATGATAGCGGAGGAAGTGCGCAAATTAACATTTTTTAACAGTCCGCAGGCTGCCAAGCGGGTGTAAATTACTATTTTTGAATGCATTCATGCCATTAACATCGCATCTTATGAGAAATAATTCACATTGGAAACACATTCTGCACACCGTGCTGGCCGTGGCCCTGATGGCCACCGTCACCTCGTGCGCACGCACCGTCCGGCCGACCAGACAAAACGTCGCAATGACTGGAGATTACACCAAGCAGGCGGAATCCGGACAGAACAATGCCCAGGATCAGCGGCAGGGCCCAGGCGCGCAGCAAGGGCAGCCGGGACAGCAGGGTCCGCAGGGACAACGCCAGGCCCCCCCGCAAGGGCAGGGCGCTCAGCAGGCCGCCCGGCGCATCATTACACCCAATCTGGTACAGTCGGACCAGGCCAGGAAAGAATACACCGCACTGCCCGCCCAGGTGCCGGCCCGTCAGTTGGAAAGACTCGGCCGGGGCGTCGTGGCCATTCTGCAGGACGACGGCAAGGTATTCGTCAGCTGGCGGCTGCTGGCCGATGACCCGGCTGGCATCGCTTTCAACATATATCGCAAGACCGGCACGGCGAAGGCTGTCAAACTGAACAGCACACCCATTGCCGATGTCACCTGGTATCTTGACGGCATGGCCGATATCACACAGGACAATGCCTGGTATGTGACAAGCCTTGTCAACGGGAAGGAAAGCGAAGGCAGTGCGTCCTTCAGCATCGCCGCGCACAGTCCGGCCCGCCCCTACCTGTCCATACCGCTGCAAACGCTTGAAGGCTATTCTCCGAGCGACGCATCCGCCGGTGACCTGGACGGTGACGGCGAATACGAAATCGTTGTCAAGCAGGTCCGGCGTGAATACGACAACTCCCAGCGCGGCGTGTGCACAGGCACCACCAAACTCGAGGCATACAAGTTGGACGGCACGTTCATGTGGCGCATCGACCTGGGCCCGAACATCCGCGAAGGGGCGCACTACACCCAGTTTATGGTTTACGACTTCGACGGTGACGGAAAAGCCGAGATTATCTGCAAGACAGGCGAAGGAACCATCGACGGTACGGGCAAGGTCATCGGTGACACAGACGGTGACGGCATCACCAACTATGTGAACCAGACCACTGGATACATTCTCGACGGACCAGAATTCTTCTCGGTCTTCGAGGGCGCCACCGGCAAGGAACTGGCCCGTGCGGACTATATCGCCCGCGGTCCGAAGGAGGAATGGGACAGAACATGGGGAGACTCCTACGGCAACCGCATCGACCGGTATCTGGCCGGTGTCGGATACTTCGACGGCGAACGCCCGTCGGTGCTGCTGTGCCGGGGATATTACAGCCGCGCCGTGCTCGAGGCCTGGAACTGGCGGGACGGCAAACTGACACGTCTCTGGCGGTTTGACTCAGATGACGAAAGCGAACCCGGCAACCGGCTGTACCGGGGACAGGGCAACCACAACCTCTCCATCGCGGATGTGGACAACGACGGCAAAGATGAAGTGATTTACGGGGCCTGCGCCATCGACGACAATGGCAAAGGACTGTATACCACACGTATCGGACACGGCGATGCCCTGCACGTCTCCGACCTGGATCCGGACCGGCCGGGCCTGGAAGTCTTCCAGCCGCATGAATCCTCTCCGAACTCCCACGGCATAGAATTCAGGGACGCCCGCACCGGCGAAAGCCTCTGGGGTTATCCCTCAACAGGCGACATCGGCCGCGGACTGGCCATCGACATCGATCCGCGCTACCGCGGAAGCGAATGCTGGGGTTCCGGCTATGCTCTGTACACAGCCAAAGGCGAAAAGATTTCCGACCAGACGCCGAACTCCACCAACTTCGCGGTCTGGTGGGACGGTGACCTGCTCCGGGAACTTCTCGACCGGAACACCGTTTCCAAATGGGACTGGGAAAATTCCCGGACCAATCCGCTGCTCGTTGCCAACGGATGCCGTTCCAACAACGGGACCAAGGCCACACCAGCCCTTTCGGCCGATATTTTCGGAGACTGGCGGGAAGAAGTCATCCTGGCCACCAACGACAATCAGGAACTGCGGATCTTCACCACCACCATCCCGACAGAATACCGCTTCTATACTTTCATGCACGACTTCGTGTACCGGCTGGGCATCGCATGGCAGAATACCGCCTACAATCAGCCGCCGCATGTCAGTTTCTTCGTCGGAGACGGACCCGCAGTACAACCGAAAAACAAATTCTATTACGCTGAATAAATCGTAAAAGGGACCAAATGAAACAGTTGTTTTTTAAATATTTGCTGACCATATGCTGTATAATCGCCCCAAGCCTGTCCATTATGGCACAGGTGCCGGTCAAAAGTCTGGGCGGGCGCACCGGCCAGGCCGAGGAAGGTATCACCTGGGGAATTCCGTTCCAAAAAGGCGAAATCAAGAAAGGACAGACCTTCACCCTGACCGCCGATGACGGCAGCGTGGTTCCGGTGGAATCCTGGCCGTTGGCATACTGGCCGGACGGATCGCTCAAATGGGTCGGCTTCGCGGCCGTATCTGACGCGCACCAGCAGGGCTGGACCCTTCAGGCCCAGAAATTATCGGGCAAAAACGCTGGAAAAGCAAAACCGGCGCAGTCCATCGCCAGGGAAACGGGCGATGGCATCCTGGTGGAAACCGGCAGTCTCACCGTGCTCATCCCCTCGTCCGGCGACCGGATTCTGCAGGACATGTCCATCAATGGAACCGTAGTGGCCTCGGGAGGACAACTGGTCTGCTACACCGACGAGTCTCAGGTCCGTGAAGGACAAACAGTCACGACCCGCACAGCGTTCACCGGCCGCGTCGAGAAGGTGACGCTGCTGCAGGCAGGCGCCTTGCGGGCTGCCGTCAAGATCGAAGGGAAACATTACACGGCCGACGGCCGGGAAAGTTGGCTGCCTTTCGCCGTGTACTGCTATTTCTACAAGGGACTGTCGTCCGTCAAACTGGTCCATTCGTTCATTTTCGACGGTAAAGACGATACCGCCATCAGCGGACTCGGCATTACATTCACCGTGCCTTTCCGGGAAGAACTGCACAACCGGCATGTCCGCTTCGCCGGCGACGGCCGGAACGGTACTGGATTCTGGGTACAGCCCGTCCGTCTGCTGCCAGGATACCGGCCCTCTGCCGGACAGGTTATCGTGGACACCTACGCCGACCATCTGGACGGCAAGCGCATGCCCAATCTGGCTGAATACGCCGAGAACACCCGGACCGCCATCGAATCGTGTCCGATCTGGGGCGACATGCGGCTGCTGCAGACCCATCCCAACGGGTTTTCCATTGACAAGCGTACCTCCGAATCCGGTTCGTGGGTCCACGTCACCGACGGCGGACGCTCGCTCGGCGGGGCATTACTTGGAGATGTATCTGGAAGCATCTTCGTGGGAATCAAGGATTTCTGGCAGAAATACCCATCGGCCATCGACATCCGCCAGGCCGACAAAGAAGCCGGCACGTTGACGGCCTGGTTCTGGACGCCCGATGCCGAACCCATGAATCTCTGTTCGTACGACACCCTGCCGCATGGCTTGAACATCAACTACGAGGACTGGAAGCCGGGCTGGGCCTCCCCGTACGGCATCGCCAACGCCTCAGAACTGAACATCAGGTTGTTCCCGGACATCCCCGACAACAGTCTGCTGCTGGATGTGGCGAAAGACACACAGGAACCACTGCAATTCGTTTCCACGCCCGAATATTACTACGCGCAGAAGGCGTTCGGCGGCTACTGGGGTCTCCCCGACCGTCAGAATCCTGTCAATGCCGCCATCGAGAGCGAACTGGACCGGACCATCGCCTACCTGCAGGGACAGGTGGAACAACGTTATTGGTACGGTTTCTGGGACTACGGTGACATCATGCACAATTATGATTTCGGACGCCATGAGTGGCGGTACGATGTCGGCGGATGGGCCTGGAACAATACCGAACTTATGCCGGATATTTTCCTGTGGATCAGTTTTCTCAGGACAGGAAGAGATGATATCTGGCGCATGGCCGAAGCCATGGTGCGCCACTCCAGCGAAGTGGATGTCCACCATTTGGGACGGTTCGCCCCGCTGGGCACACGGCACAATGTCACACACTGGGGAGACGGTGCGAAGCAACCGCGCATCAGCCACGCGAACCTGAAACGCATCTATTACTACCTGACGGCCGATGACCTGACGGGAGACTTGATGCACGAACAACTCACGGCAGATGCCACCTACGACTATGTCAAACGCATCGACACCCGCAATCCGGTATCAGGCACCTATATCACGCACGGCCTGGGGACCGACTGGTGTTCCTACGCCGTCAACTGGATGACCGAATGGGAACGTACCGGCAACATCTACTGGCGCGACCGGCTCGTCAACAGTATGCGGGACATGGTGGCTTTGGGACAGAACGGCATGTTCGGCACGGGGCTGTACGATCCGGAAACCGGACGTTACATGAAACTTGTCAACACCCCTGAACCTGTACCGGGTACCCCGCAGGGACGCATGGGCTTCGCTTCCAACAATGCCCCCAAGAGCGATTACGCACCGGCCGCCGACATCAAGCAGAAAAAAGACGCCGCGGCACCTGCCGGACGTGGCGGTGGCGGCGCTGGTTATTTCGACATGATATTCGGAGGCCCGGAATTTATGTGCGAACTCAAGACCATGGTGGACAATCCCGAATTCTGGGAAGGATGGAAGAACATCTGTACCGCTCTGTCCACCACCAGCGGCAACAACATGACCGGTCCCCGTGCAGCGGCTTACGCCGCCTATGTTTCCAACGATAAAGAACTGGGGGCGCTGGCTTGGAAGAACCTGCTGGACAACGCCAACGGCACGCCGGCCATCAACACGCATGCACCGGGTGCCACTGTGTCTTCGGACCGGCTGGTCAATGCTGTGGAAGATCCCATCTTCCTCGGGCAGTCCGCCGGATGGCAGCTGCACAACCCCTCGACAGTCCAATGGATGCTTAATGCCATCGAAGTCATGGAATTCGCCAAGGATTACCGTCCTGCGGCCTTACCAGAATTATACAAGAAAACTTTGAATTATTAAATACATTAAACCATGAAACACTTATTCTGTATTGTGACAGTCTGCCTGTACGCACTCTGCCTCACCTGCGGTTGTACCGAATCGTCCGACACCGCTGACCGCAATGCGGCCGTCAAATCCGATTTCCCCATTCCGCATCTGGAAAAAAGAGGGAATGTCACCCAACTGATTGTAAAGGGAGAACCTTTCATGGCGCTGGCCGGCGAATTGCACAACTCGTCGTCTTCCAGCACGGAATACATGAAAAACATCTGGCCCAGACTCAAAGCCACAGGGCTGAACACGGTGCTGGCCGTCATCTCCTGGGAACAGATTGAACCGGAGGAAGGAAAATTCGATTTCTCCACGGTGGACGACCTGATCCGGGATGCGCGCAAGAACGACATGAAGGTCGTGATCCTGTGGTTCGGCAGCTGGAAAAACGGCATCACCAGCTATGTGCCGGTCTGGGTGCAGAAAGACACCAAGCGTTTCCCGCTCATCCAGACCAAGGACGGAAAGAATCTGAACATCCTGTCCACCATGGGCGAAGAATCCGCCAAAGCCGACGCCAAGGCCTACGCTGCCATGATGAAGCATGTCCGCGAGATCGACCATGACCAGACGGTCATCATGATCCAGGTCGAAAACGAGGTCGGCATGCATGGATACACCCGCGATTACCATCCGCAGGCCGTCGAGAAATTCAATGCCAACGTACCGGACGAACTGATGCAGTATCTCATCAAGAACAAAGCGAACCTGCTCCCAGAATTGCGGGAAGCATGGGACGCCGCCGGCGGAAAGACTTCCGGCAACTGGGAGACTGTTTTCGGCGTGGGTGACTATACGGATGAGCTGTTCATGGCATGGAACTACGCCAAGTACATGAATATCATCGCCGCTGCCGGCAAGGCCGAATACGCATTGCCGACTTTCGTCAATACGTGGATCGTCCAGCCTCAGGACAACCATCCCGGTGACTATCCCTCCGGTGGTCCGCAGGCGCAGAACCACGACATGTGGCGGGCTGGTGCACCGAACATCGACATTCTCTCTCCGGACATCTACCTGCCTGATTATCCGGGTATCCTGACCACCTACAGCCGCAACGGGAATCCGGTATTCGTTCCTGAATCGGCCGCCGGCACGAACGGAGCAGCCAACGCCGTTTACACCTTCGGCGAAAAGGGCGGCATCGGCTATTCTCCCTTTGGCATCGAATCGAGAGGTTACGTTTCTTCGAACACAGGTATCGTAACAGCGGCGGACGCCAGTGCCGACATAGCACCGTTCACGTTCACCTACAACCAGTTGCAGTCGGCTTCAGCCGAAATCCTGAAGCATCAGGCGGCCGGAACCATCCATGCGGCCTGGCTGAAGAATGCCAATCCGAGCATCCCGTCGGCCTCCTTCCAAATGGGTAAATATATTGTCAAAGCCTCTCTGCGAGGCAGTTCCATTGGCTACGCTTTGATCATGATGGACGCCGAAGACCAGTTCACGGTCATGGCACGTGATGCGGAAGTCACATTCGAACCCGTCGGAGAAACGGGAATCGCCGGTCTGGCCAAAGTGCAGGAAGGCGATTTCGTCAACGGCGAATGGGTGGCCGAGCGTTGGCTCAACGGCGATGAAATCCAGCTCCGCTACGACCTGCTCGAAGCGCTGAAGATCCGCCAGTCCGGCCAAGGTTTGCGATTCGGCAGCGGCAACAACAAAATGCAGCGCGTCTGGCTTGTGAATTACTAGCATGTCATGAGACATCTTGCGCTCTCGCTTATGCTTGGCATGTGGGCCGTCCTGGCATCCGCACAGACGGACGGCCCGCATTTCAAGGTTTTCCAATTCCCGGCCAATCAGATTCCGCGCATCGACGGTAGTTTCGAGGACTGGGACATGGTGCCCGAATCGTACGTCATCACGACCGATGAGATGTGGGACGATTCCGGCAAACACACCGGCACGGACAAGTCTTCGCTCGACATCCGCGTGAAAGTGGGTTGGGTCAAAGGTCTGAACAGGCTGTATTTTATGTACGAAGCCTACGACGACTACTGGGACTTCACGGACGATGCACTGCACAACGACATCTTTGAGGTGGTCGTGGACGGCGACATGTCCGGCGGCGCTTTCATCGACCGTTTCCACCCGAACAAGGAACTGGACAAGAACGAGGCTTATTTTCTGTTCCACGGCGTACACGCCCAGAACTATCACATCTTCACGCCACCAGCTTACGGCAAAGACTGGACCCTGGCATGGGGCAGCCAGCCCTGGATCAAGGAACTGCCCTACGCCAATGCCGCCTACGACTATCACTTCAAGCCGGGAGAATCCGGCAAACTGCGGCTGGAGTTCTACATCACGCCGTTCGACTATGCCGGCAACGACCCGTCCCGGTCGGTCGAATCCAAATTGTATGAGAACAAGGCCATCGGACTGTGCTGGGCCGTCATAGACTACGATGACGTAAACAACCGGAGCAACAATGGTTTCTGGAACCTGTCCAAACACCACACCATGTACGGGCAGGCCGGTGAGATGCGGACCTTCGAACTGATGCCGCTCGAACCACAATTCCGGAAACCCGTGAAAGCCGCGTGGGAGTTCAAGATCATCGATATGCGACGCCGGGCCGTGGCTTTCAACGACTTGTCGGAAGGCAAGATTACATCGTGGAAATGGAATTTCGGCGACGGCGAGACCTCGACCGAACAACATCCAATCCATCTTTACAAAGAACCCGGCCAATACGTCGTCTTTCTGGAAGTTGAAGGTCCGGAAGGAAAAGACAAAGTCACCCGGGTATGGGACGTAGCCGTAAAATAAGGCCATGGCACTGATTGTCATCGAAGGCGTCGACGGGGCGGGCAAATCCACACAGATCCGCCGTCTGCAGCATTACCTGACAGACGTACTGCACAGGCGGCACTGTCACATCCATTTTCCACGCCCCGCCGAATCTTCTGTATTCAGCGACCTGGTCGCCAGGTTTTTACGCGGCGAGCTCGGTGCCCTTGAAGAGGTCAATCCGTACCTTGTCGCACTGATCTATGCCTGCGACCGGGCCGATTGCCGCACAACGCTCACACAACATCTGGACCAGGGCGAAGTAGTCATTCTCGACCGCTATGTCTATTCCAACGTGGCCTACCAGTGCGCCAAAGTGCCCCCGGAGGAAGCCGACCGGCTGAAAAAATGGATACTGGATCTGGAATTCGGCTATTTCGGATTGCCGAAGCCCGATGTCAACCTGTTTTTGGACGTCCCGTTCCAATTCACCCGGGAACGGTTGACGGCTGCGCGGACCGGCAAAGAACGCGACTATCTGCACGGCAAGTCGGACATCCATGAAGCCGATCTTCTGTTTCAGCAACGGGTGCACGACATCTACTGCACCCTGTCGGAGGAAGACCGGTTCGTCCGCATCGACTGCAGCGGTCCCGGCCGGGACATGTTGCCGGAAGAAACTATTTTCCAGCAGATTCTGAATCGATTGCCTGTGCTATAGCCACAGGGAAATAGGCATACTCCAAATGATGGATACGGGCCGCCAGCGTGTCCGGCGTGTCTGTTTCATAGACGGGGCAGCGGGCCTGCATGATGATGCGCCCGTGGTCATACTGGTCGTCCACATAGTGTACCGTGATACCTGACTCTTTCTCATGATGGTCGATGACGGCCTGGTGTACGTGATGTCCGTACATACCACGGCCCCCATAGGCCGGCAACAGTGCCGGATGGATGTTGATGATGCGGCCGGCATAGGCCTGCACAATGGCATCCGGCACCTTCCAGAGAAATCCGGCAAGAATGATCCAGTCGGTATGCAGTTCCTGCAGACGCTGCATGATGCGCGGAGAATCGTAGAAATCCGCCCGTCCGAACACCTCGCACGGCACATTCAGCCGTGCCGCCCGTTGCAGCACAAAGGCGTCCGCCCGGTTCGAAAGCACAAGCCGGACCACGATGTCCTTCCGTTGTGCAAAATAAGTGATGATACGCTCGGCATTGGTACCTGAGCCAGATGCAAATATGACAAGATTCGCCACGGTTTTTCTTTTTTTGCAAAAGAAACATTTTTCCCGATTCTAGCGGCGCCGGTGCAAATTTTTTTGAGTTTGTCCAAAAAATGCTTTCCTTTGCGGCATATTTATTAACAAGAGTTATTAATTTAAATGTAAAAAGACATGTCTGACATTGCTGAAAGAGTAAAAGATATCATTGTCGACAAACTGGGTGTTGATAAGAACGAAGTGACCGAAGAGGCTAGCTTTACCAACGATCTGGGCGCCGATTCTCTTGATACCGTCGAACTGATCATGGAGTTTGAGAAGGAATTCGGAATTACCATTCCGGATGAGCAGGCTGAAAGCATCACCACGGTCGGCGCTGCCATTCAATACATTCTGGACAACCAGAAATAGGACGCCATGCAGAGGAGACGCGTTGTCGTAACCGGCATGGGAGCAGTGACACCCATTGGGAATGATGTTGCTGCGTTCTGGGATGGTTTACGGCATGGAGTCAGCGGCGCGAATCTGATTACACGGTTCGACGCCACGAATTTCAAGACACGTTTCGCCTGCGAGGTAAAAAACCTGGATCCCTCTTCCATTTTTGACCGGAAGGAGATCCGGAAATATGACTTATACACGCAGTTTTCCCTCATTGCAGCGGAAGAAGCGGTACAACAGTCCGGAATCATAAGCAGTTACACCGATTTGAACAAAGTCGGTGTCATCTTTGCCTCCGGCATCGGAGGATTGATATCCTTCACATCCGAAATAAAGGACTTTGCCTTGGGTGACGGTCACCCGAGGTTCAGTCCTTTTTTCATTCCGAGAGTCATCAACAGCATGGCGGCCGGACAGATTTCAATGAAGTTCGGGTTCAAGGGTCCGTGTTTCGCCACGGCCTCAGCCTGCGCTTCGGCATCCAACGCCATCATTGACGCCTGCATCCATATCCAGAGCGGAAAAGCTGATGCGTTCATCGCCGGCGGCGGTGACGCAACGGTCTCCGAGCCTGGTATCGGCGGATTTAATTCCATGCAGGCACTTTCGACCGACAACGAAAACTACAGCCAGGCCTGCCGGCCTTTCGACCTTCACCGCAACGGTTTTGTCATGGGTGAAGGTGCCGGAGCGTTGGTACTGGAAGAATACGAGCATGCCGTCCGTCGCGGTGCGACCATCTATGCAGAGATTGCAGGGGTCGGCATGTCGGCGGATGCCTACCACTTCACGGCACCGCACCCCGAAGGCGAAGGTGCCGCGCGTTCCATGCAAAACGCCTTGGATGACGCCGGAGTCATGCCGGCACAGATTGAATACATCAATGCTCACGGCACCGCCACCCCACTGGGTGACCTGGCCGAGGCAAAGGCCATTGTCAAAGTATTTGGCGACCAAGCCACTAAACTGAACATCAGTTCCACCAAATCCATGACTGGCCACCTGCTGGGCGGCTCGGGCGCCATCGAGGCCATCGCCTCCATCCTGGCGCTGCGCCACGACATCGTCCCTCCCACAATCAACCACAGCGAAGACGATCCGGACATGCCGGCGGGACTGAACTTTACGTTCAACAAGGCTCAGAAACGCGACATGCATTACGTGATGAGCAACAACTTCGGATTCGGCGGCCAGAACGCCACCATCATTTTCAAAAAAGCGGAATAGGTGCATCCGATTCTGACATACTACATGAAACTCCCGTTCGTCAAAAACAAAGAGTTTCATTTTTTTTTATGCCGGCATCTGCACATCGCCCCGCGACGGATATCGTTGTACGAACTGGCATTCCGTCACCGTTCGGCTTCCCTGACGTTGGAAGACGGCTCCATTGTTAACAACGAACGGCTTGAATATCTGGGTGATGCCGTTCTGGACACCATTGTGGCCACCTATCTCTTCAAGAAATTTCCGGACAAGCAGGAAGGTTTCCTGACACAAGTGCGCTCCAAACTGGTGCAACGTTCCCAACTGGGCCAGCTTGGTTTGGAAATGGGACTCGACAAATTCATCACAAAACAACTGGGGCACAATACCCTGCCGATGAAACACCTGTGCGGCGATGCTTTCGAGGCGCTCATCGGTGCGCTCTATCTCGACCGGGGCTATCGCAAAACCGAGCATTACGTCATCGGTTTCATTTTCAAACGATACGTCCAGTTGGATGTGGTCATGCAGACCGAAACCGACTTCAAGAGCCGGCTGATCGAATGGACCCAGAAGAACCGTCTGAAACTGACCATCGACATTCCCGACGCCCCGCATCGTCCGAACGACAAACGGTCGGGCAGCGTCTTTGTGGCCACGGTGTACATCGGTGACATGGAAGTGGCCAAAGGCACAGGCCATTCGAAAAAGACGGCGGAACAGCACGCGGCCGAGAATGCTCTGCACGCCATCCCGACCATGCCGGATTTTTCGCCGGAAGCCCTGGAACACTATCTGGACCGCATGACTCCGTCAACCACCCATTAGGCCTATGCAGCGCAAAAAGAACTTCATACGGTTTCCTGTTGCACAGCGGCCGACGCATTATCTGGCCATCGTGTCATCCGACAACGACTATCGGCTGTGCTGGCTGCTGAACGAGCAGCTGGGCATCAGCCTGACCGTCCGAGAGGAGCCGATTACCGCCCGTCTTCGCTCGGGCGCGACGGTATTCTTCCAGCAGTACGTCTATGAGGACGAAAATTATACGTATTGTCTGATTACCAACCGCACGCCCTACGGGGTATTGGTGAACGACCTGCCGCAAACCGACTACATTCTGCGCATCGACGGCGAACTGACACCGGATATGCTGGACGGCATTGTACGCCGCATCCGACAGTTGCCGGCCGTCAACATGATAAACGTGGTAGAAGACGGTGAAAAAATCAGCACCCGTCTGCACAATCTTTAGAAGCTGTTTAAATTTAATCCGCTGTTTTTCTTAAAGCATATATACGGCATCTTTTCCTCCTTTTTTCAGTTACAATGGAACCCCATTGTGCCTTCAAAAAGTAGAAAAATCTGCTCGTCTATCTGCATAATAAATTCCAGCAATCAAATTCAAACAGTTTCTTAATTCTCCGGATCCGCCGGCGGGCCGGGCCTGCGCATGATGGCCCAGATGATGAAGAAAAAACCGCACAGCACCACGATCGGTGCCAGCGTGATACGCCTGAAACTGAAGATTTCGGGATTGAAGACATTGGGATCTTCGGATTTGCCGCCCATCATCAACAGAAAACCGATGACAATAACCAGCACGCCGATGCCGATGTAGGCAAAACTGCGTCTGGAGATGGCGAATTTCTCTTCCTGAGGGGTTTCTTTTTGTTTGGGATCAGACATACGATGTTCTAATAATACAGTTTATCCAGCGAAGTTTTGAGATAGCGGTTCACGGCAACCGCCGTGCAAACCGCACAGAGCAGCACACCACACACCAGCAGGACCGCAAAGAGCACGGCCCAAATGCGCCAGTCGTCCGCAGTGAACAACACAGACACGTAACGGTTGATACCGCACATCAGCAACCAGAGCAACGCCATGGCCAGTATCGAAGCGACAGTTCCCTGCAACACACCGCGTCCGACCAGCGGACGGCGGATGAAGGCCGCCGTGGCACCCACCAGCTGCATGTTGTAGATCAAGAAACGACGCTCATAGATGACAAGCCGTATTGTATTGTTTATCAGTGCAATCGCAACGAGCAGCAACAAGCCGGCGAAACAAAGGATTACAATACTGATGCGCCGGATGTGCGAAGATATCGTGCTGACCAGCACTTTCTGATAATAGACATCCTGCACCACCCGCGACTGTTTCAGTTGCTGCTCCACCATCGCCATGCTGTCCGGATTGGCATATTCGGCCTTCATGAAAACCTCCATCGTCGCTGACAACGGATTGTACTGCAGGATGTCCGTGAAATTCTCACCCAGTTCCTCCTGCATGAGCCGCGCTGCGTCCTCGGCCGAGATATATTCCACCTTGCGCGCAGACGGCATGGCCTCGATGTCGGTCTGCAACTTCTTGACCTGCGCCTCCGTGGCAGCCGGGGCAATGGTCAGGGAAATAGAGATATGCTCCCTGACGTACTGCGAAATGCGGCGGGCATTCACCAGCAGCAGGCCGATGACACCCAGCATGAAAAGCACGAGCGTGATACTGACCACCGTCGTTACCGTGGACGTGACGACTTTCCTTCGGATCCGGGCGTTTTCGGTGGTATTCATGTTCCGTGTTATTTCGACAAAAATAGCGGATATTTTGATAATTTTCCAATAATTCTTTCTGTGGCGCCGGAAGGATACAGGCATCGGAAGGATATAGTTTTTGCTATCTTTGCTGTACGAAACTCTCATGTCATGTGGCAAGAACGGACCCGGTTACTGCTTGGAGCGGAAGGCATTGAACGCCTGCAACACGCACACGTGCTGGTCGTAGGGCTGGGCGGCGTCGGAGGCATAGCCGCCGAAATGCTTTGCCGGGCCGGTATCGGAGAGATGACCATCGTGGATGGAGACCGGCTGCATGAGACCAACCGGAACCGTCAGTTGCTGGCACTGGTCACGACCGAAGGGCAACCCAAGGCCCAAGTCATGGCAGAAAGATTACAGGCCGTCAATCCGGACATCCGGCTGCACGTCATCCAGGAATACATCCGCGACAGCCGCCTTCAGGAAATAATCCGGGCACCGTACGACTATGTGGTCGATGCCATCGATACCGTCTCCCCGAAAGTATTCCTTCTGTACGAAGGGCTGAAGGCCGGCCAGCGCATCGTCAGTTCCATGGGGGCCGGCGGACGGCTCGACCCGATGCAGGTGCGCATCGATGACATCTCCGCCACCGAACACTGCCGGCTGGCGGCCGTCATTCGCAAACGCCTGCGCCGCATGGGCGTGACAACCGGCATCCAGGCCGTGTTTTCCGAAGAACTTATCTGTAAACAAAGCGTCGTCACCATCGAAGACGAGCAGAACAAGAAGTCGAACGTCGGGACCATCTCCTACATGCCCAACGTGTTCGGCTGCTGCTGCGCTTCGGTCGTCATCCGCGCCCTAACCGAATCATTCCATGCATAAAGCTTTATTCCTGGACCGGGATGGCGTCATCAACCGCGAACGCGGCCAATATACCTGGCGCAAGGAAGATTTCACGCTTACTCCGGGCATCGTGCCTTTCCTGCAGGCTGCCCAGGCCAAAGGCTACCTGCTCATCGTCATCACCAACCAAGGAGGCATTGCCAAACATGCCTATACGCACGAAGACCTGCAAGTGGTACACGACTATATGCGGTCATTGCTGGCCCATGAGGGCATCCAACTCACCGACATCTATTACTGCCCGCACCACGACAGCGTATCGAAGTGTCTGTGCCGCAAGCCGGAACCCTTGATGTTCGAGAAGGCCGTGGCACAATACGACATCGACCGTGAGGCATCGCTCTACGTCGGCGACTACGACCGCGACACGGAGGCCGGACGACGGGCCGGCATCCCGACACTGCGCATCACATCTAACGAAGACCTGACCCCTTATATTTCCATGCTGTCATGAATGGTTCAGTCGAAGTGACTTTTCTGGGCACCGGTACCTCACAGGGTGTGCCCGTCATTGCCTGTCCGTGCCGTGTATGCCATTCGGAAGAGCCGAAGGACAAACGGTTGCGGAGCTCCGTCTGCATCCGGACGGAAGGCAAGACATTCGTCATCGATTCCGGACCAGACTTCCGGCAGCAGATGCTGGCGGCCAACATTCAGCACCTGGACGCGATATTGTTCACACACAACCACAAAGACCATACGGCAGGATTGGATGACATCCGGGCCTTCAATTATATCCAAAGGGCGCCCATGGATATCTACGCCGAAGCATATGTCCAGGAATCTTTACGACAGGAGTTTTCGTATATTTTTGCAGAGCACCCCTATCCCGGCGTGCCGACCGTCCGGCTGCATACCATTACGGAAGAACCGTTCAAGGTGGCAGATGTTCAAGTCGTCCCCATCCGGGCCATGCACTACAAACTACCCATTCTCGGATTCCGTTTCGGACGTTTCGCCTATATCACCGATGCCAATTACATCGAAGACCGGGAACTGGAAAAACTTTCGGGGGTTACCCATCTGGTCGTCAACGCCCTGCGGAAAGAGCCGCACCTCTCGCATTTCTGTCTGGACGAAGCCATCGCACTCATCCGGAAATGTCGCATTCCGAACGCCTATATCACCCATATCGGGCATCAGATGGGATTTCACAACGAAGTGGATGCCGAACTGCCTGAAGGCATCCGGCTGGCCTTCGACGGACTGCAGATTATGATTCCCTGAAAAACAGCCGCCGTGCATGGTGCGTCGTGACGGACGCCACTTCCTCAACGGAAATCTCGAGCAGTTCCGCCAGTTTCTGTGCAACCAATGCCACATAGGCGCTCTCATTGCGCCGTCCCCGGAAGGGCACGGGGGCCAGATAGGGTGCATCCGTCTCCAACAGGAGATGCTCCAGCCCTACGGCCTGCGCCACATTGCCTAAATCGGATTTCTTGTAGGTGATCACACCGCCGATGCCGATGGCGAAACCGGCATTGATGACCCGGCGGGCCTGTTCCGCCGTACCGGAGAAACAATGGAAGACCCCGGTCAATGAGCCGTCCTGCGCAGCTTCTACCAACTGAATGGTATCATCGAACGCCTCCCGGCAGTGGATGATGGCCGGCAGGCGGAAATCCCGGGCCCAGCGCAGATGCTGCTCCAGAACCAATTGCTGCTCGCGGCGGAATGTGCGGTCCCAGTACAGATCCATGCCACATTCCCCGACAGCGACATAATGGTTTGTTTCGAGCAAGCGTTCCACCTGTTTCACCGCCTCGGTATATTGCGGTCCGACCTCCGTCGGATGGAGAGCCATGGCAGGATGACACAGGTCAGGGTACCGGTCGCACAACGCCTGAAGCAGCGGCGGAGTCTGCAGATCCACATTGGGAAGAATGATGCCGGCGACACCGGCAGCTTGCGCACGCTTCACGACTTCGTTCCGGTCGTCATCGAACTCCGGCATGTAGATATGGCTGTGCGTGTCGAAAAGTTCCATCGCTACCTGTATTTCCCGTCGTCTTCCAAGATGCCGAGATACGATATGTAACGGCTCTCGGCGATGTCGCCGGATTGGACCGCCTCCTTGACCGCACAGCCCGGTTCGTTGACATGCAGGCAGTTGTGATAACGGCAGCCGACAGCCGCCCGGAATATCTCCGGAAAGAAATGATAGACTTCCTCTCTTTCCGTCCGGAACAGGCCGAACCCGCGGACACCCGGCGTGTCAATAATGTATCCGCCGCCATCGGTCGGTATCATCTCAGCATGGGTGGTGGTGTGCCGCCCCGAAAGCGTTGCAGCCGAAACCTCGCCCGAACGAAGCGCGGCTCCGGGTTGGACGGCATTGATCAGCGAGGATTTGCCGACACCCGAATTGCCGGAAAGCATGGTCACCTTGCCGCGCATCATTTCCGCCATGCGGTCGATATGGAGCCGCTGGGGAACAGAAGTGGTCAGGACTTCATAACCGATTCGTTCATACAACCGGCACCAGGCCTCAACCTGAGCCGTCTCCTCGGCTGTGTATATATCCATCTTATTGAATACCAGACAAACAGGTACACGATACGACTCAGCCGAGGCCAAAAAACGATCGATGAAAGGAGGTTTGATCTCGGGCAGCCGCAACGTCACCACCAAAAAAGCCAGATCTATGTTGGCCGCAATAATGTGCGCTTCCCTGGACAGGTTCGCAGCACGACGGATGATGTAGTTCCGACGGTCCAGAATCTCTGTGATGGCCGTCATGCCGTCGGTGCCTTCCACCCGTACCCGGTCGCCGACAGCCACAGGATTGGTAGTGCGCATGCCCTGCAAACGGAACTTTCCCTTCAGGGCGCACAAAAGCGTCCGGCCGTCATCGGTGCGGACCGTATACTGGCTGCCTACCGATTTGATGACCGTGCCGGTGCTGGATGGACCGTCCATAACGGACCCGTCAGCCTAAATAGCTTTTCAGCAATTTGCTCCGCGAAGTATGACGCAGTCGGCGAATAGCCTTTTCTTTGATCTGGCGGACGCGCTCACGTGTCAGACCGAATTTCTCTCCGATTTCTTCCAGCGTCATTTCCTGTGTACCGATGCCGAAGAAAAGCCGCACGATGTCGCGTTCACGCTCTGTCAGCGTGGCAAGCGAACGGTCGATTTCCTTGGCCAGCGATTCGTTGATCAGCGAACGGTCGGCAATCGGCGAGTCGTTGTTGACCAGCACGTCCAGCAGATTGTTGTCTTCTCCTTCCACAAAAGGCGCATCGACCGAAACGTGACGACCGGACACCCGCATGGTGTCGCTGATCTTTTCCTTGGCAATATCCAGCACCCCGGCCAGTTCGTCGGCCGAAGGCACGCGCTCGTTCTCCTGCTCAAAACGGGAGAACGCCTTGTTGATCTTATTCAGCGTACCGACCTGGTTCAACGGCAGACGCACAATCCGGGACTGCTCCGCAAGCGCCTGCAGAATGGACTGACGGATCCACCAGACAGCGTACGAAATGAATTTGAATCCGCGGGTCTCGTCGAATTTCTCGGCGGCCTTGATCAGTCCCAAGTTGCCTTCGTTGATGAGGTCCGGCAAACTAAGACCCTGATTCTGATACTGTTTCGCAACAGATACGACAAATCTTAAGTTGGCTTTGGTCAGTTTTTCCAATGCAGTCCTGTCTCCTCTCTTGATACGTTGAGCCAGTTCCACTTCTTCTTCTACAGTAATCAGTTCTTCCTTTCCAATTTCCTGCAAGTACTTGTCCAGCGAAGCACTTTCTCGGTTTGTTATTGATTTTGTGATTTTTAGCTGCCTCATCTCAATATGGAAAAAAAATCGCGCGAAGGTACGAAAACCTTTTCAGAAAAAAAAACTAAAATCGCCGTTCAAATGAAAAAAAATCCCATTGCATGCGGGCAGACCCTGTCATGCAATGGGAAAATATTCATAATCAAGAATTCATCATCTTGGGAAAGCATAATACACCAACTCACCGTCACTGTACATGCCATCGAGCAGCACCCGGCTGCGCGGCGGCACTTTCTGCAGAATCTCCTCCACATCGGCCACCGAACGCACTTCCTTGTCGTTCACCTTCATAATGATGAAACCCGCACGGACGCCCGCCGAACGGAGTTTGCCGGCCTGCAGGCTTTTCACCTTGACACCATAGCGGATATCCAGCGATTCCTTTTCCTCGTCGGTCAGTTCCTCGAGCACCGCGCCGAGTTCCCGTTCGGCAATCTGTTTCCGGACCACCTGCGTGGATCCTTCGCGGTTGCGCAGGGTCACTTCAAAGTTGCGTGTTTTCTTCTGACGCAGGACCTCAACCGTCACCTTGTCGTTGGGACGATACTTTCCGACCTGTTCCGAAAGTTCGGAATAGCTGTTCACCGGCACGCCGTTGATGGCCGTGATGACGTCACCCGGCTCGATACCCGCCTCGGCGGCGCCGCCGTTCTCCTGCACCTCGGCCACGTAAATGCCCTTGATTTCGCTCAGTCCCCTCTCCTTGATGTTCTCAGAGGTATTCTCACTGACCGAAACTCCCAGAATGGCCCTTTGCACCTGGCCATACTCGAGGAAATCACTGACAACCTTCTGAACGATGGTCACCGGGATTGCGAACGAATTTCCTGAATAAGAACCAGTCTGAGAAGCAATGGCCGTATTGATGCCCACCAGTTCACCGCGCACGTTGACCAGGGCGCCACCGCTGTTGCCAGGATTGACGGCAGCATCGGTCTGGATGAACGACTCCAGCGGAAGCAGCGAACTTGAAGACGGCTGCTGTTGCTGCGACTGGGCTCTCGGGTCACGCTGCTGTCCACGACGCCGGTTGTAATAGTCTTCGATGCTCGGCTGCTGCGTATTCTCATCGGAGATGATACCCAACTGACGCGACTTGGCACTGACAATGCCCGCCGTCACCGTGGAGGTCAGATTGTACGGATTGCCGACGGCCAGCACCCATTCGCCGACCTTGAGCTGCTCGGCATCGCCGAATACGATAAACGGCAGATCCGATGCTGAAATCTTGAGGAGCGCCAGATCCGTGCTCGGATCGGCCCCTGCCACCTGTGCCTTGAATACGCGCTTGTCATTCAGCGTGACTTCCACTTCGTCGGCCCCGTCAATGACGTGGTTGTTGGTGACGATGTACCCGTCTTCCGTAATGATTACGCCGGAACCGTAGCTTTCCTGCTGACGGTACTGGGGTTGCTGCGGCTGTTGCGGATAGCCGAAGAAATAATCGAAAAGGCTGCCCATGCTGGCCGAAGACTGCCGCATGTTGGTCACGGTCTTAACATGTACGACGGCATGGACGCTCTGTTCGGCAGCATAGGTGAAATCGGGATATCTGGCCGCATCGCCCGCATAGGACGAGTCAGTCGCCGAAGCAAAACGCGCCGGCACCGCCGAACTGACCGTCAATGTGGTGCGCGGGGCGAACCACTTGTTATATCCGTACAAAGCTATGGCTCCGCCTGCGACTGCAGCCAGAAGCACGATAAATAAATTTTTAAACTTCATAGCGTTTCGTTTTTAGATAATTGTCTTTTGTTTCGGACTTGCTTTGCAAAGATAGAGCCGAACCCGCCGGAATGCATTTTAAGATTTTCAAGAAAAACTTAAATTACGTTAATATGCAGTATATTAGCAGTTTATAACAAAATATGAAAGCCCGGAACGCCTCGGAGCGCCCGCTGTCATTTTGTCAGCGGATACCTCTGGCATATACACCCAGCGGCAGATTCCGGCCGGCGGCATCGCATACATAAAGCGTCCCGCACTGGGAGGTCGCACACAGCGGTTGCAGCAAGTTGGCGGCAATCATGGGCGAAAACCCCATGGAGTACAAGTTCAGCACACAGAACGCGTGGTCGTCCAACAACATCCGGCAAGCCTGCATATGTCCAGGATACCGGCCTCCAATACCCATTTCTCTCCCGCCGGACCGCGTCCGTAAGCCGGCGGGTCCAGAATGACGCCTTGATAGCGGTGACCGCGTTTCACCTCCCGGTGGACAAATTTCACCGCATCCTCGACCACCCAACGGATGTCAGAAAGATGCGATGCTTCCATGTTTTCCCGGCTCCAGGCAATGACCTGACGGACCGAATCGACGTGTGTCACCACCGCCCCGGCCTCCCGGGCCGCCAGCGATGCACCGCCCGTGTAGGCGAAAAGATTCAGCACCTCGGGCGGACGGGCGTCCTCTTTTTTCCGCCGGGCCACCTCGTCGTAGATAAAATTCCAGTTGACCGCCTGTTCCGGGAAAAGCCCCACATGCTTGAAAGACGTAAGGCCCAGCCGGAAATGCAAAGCCATATCCTTATAGGCATACCCGACCTGCCACTGTTCCGGCATACCCGGCCGTAACTGCCAGAAACCACGTTCCGCTCCTCCCCGGTCGTCTCCACGGGCATCACGTTTGAAGCAAGCCTGGGCCGACCGCATCCATTCGTTCTCCGACATCGCGCGGTCCCAGACGGCCTGCGGCTCCGGACGGCGCAGCACGTAACGGCCGAACCGCTCCAGTTTTTCTCCGCAGCCGCTGTCAATCAGCGCATAATCATCGAATCCGGTAAGAAGAAGGTCCTGCATCAGCTTGAAAAAGAAATTCAAATATATAAAAAATGCATCAGACGATGACAGGGGAGTCAACAATGGCATCGGACATTTTTTTTGCATAAAAGGCTGTTTCGTTTTTCTCATCCGATTTTTTCTCCTACATTTGCGCCCACGAAGCACGACTTCGGGGAAAGATGGCCGAGTGGTCGAAGGCGCACGCCTGGAAAGCGTGTGTACCCCAAAAGGGTATCAAGGGTTCGAATCCCTTTCTTTCCGCTAATCCTTTTCCGGTCCGGCCGCATCCGCCAAGACCGGCGACAGAGTTTTCCCCAACCGACATGCCGATTTTCAACACGTCCGCGAAAGACCAGCCGCGTCCCGGTTGCGATGAAGCGGGTCCCTCCGGACTTGCCGTCATTGCCGGCGCCGGCCCTGCCGGTCTGACGGCGGCGTACGAACTGCTGCATACCACCCGGATCCGGGCAGATATCCATGAACAGAGCAACCGTATCGGAGGTTTGTCCTGCACGGTGGAGCACAACGGCAACCGCATGGATATCGGCGGTCACCGTTTCTTTTCAAAAAGTCCGGCTGTCAATGCATGGTGGGAGCAGATGATGCCTCTGCAGGGAGCACCCGCCAAGGATGACATCCTGCTGCAGGACAACAGCAAGCCGTTGCAGCCGGGCGGACCCGATCCGGAAAAGACTGACCAGGTCATGCTGATACGGCGCCGCATCAGCCGGATTCTGTTCCTGCGGCGTTTCTTCGACTACCCGCTTTCCCTGCAGACCATGCTGCGGCTTGGACCGTTCCGGCTGTTCCGGGCAGGATGCGGTTACATCGCGGCCAGCCTGTTCCCGCGGCCGGAAAACACGCTCGAAGACTTCTACATCAACCGGTTCGGCCGGCCACTGTATGCCATGTTCTTCGAAAACTACACCGAAAAAGTGTGGGGCGTACACCCGTCCCGTCTTGAAGCCGACTGGGGTGGCCAGCGCATCAAGGGGCTTTCGGTCCGCAGCGTCCTGAAGGATCTGCTGCAACGGACCTTCGGCGGGAAATCCCCGGAAGCACCTGTTGAGACCTCGCTTATCGGACAGTTCAAGTATCCCAAATACGGACCGGGTCAACTGTGGGAGACCGTGGCCGGAGAGGTGCGGAAGGCCGGCGGACAGATTCTTCTGCAAAACAAAGTAACCGGCATCCACATCCGGGGCCACCGGGTGATTTCGGTGACCGTCACGACTCCGGACGGGATCTCCGAGGAGAAAAAATGTGACTACCTGCTGTCCACCATGCCCGTCAAAGAATTGATCGCGGCGATGGACGGCATCGAGATTCCACCGGACGTCCGCCATATCGCCGAAGCGCTGCCATATCGCGATTTCATAGTGGTCGGACTGTGTGTCGACCAGCTGAAAATCAAGAACAGGACCGGCATCCGGACCTTTGACGGACGCATCCCGGATACCTGGATCTACGTGCAGGAACACGATGTAAAAATGGGACGGATCCAAGTGTTCAACAACTGGTCGCCATACCTGGTCGCCGACTATGAACACACCGTATGGATGGAGGCGGAATATTTCTGCAGCGAAGGCGACAACCTGTGGCAAATGCCGGACGAAGCCTTTATCCGCATGGCCGTTTCGGAACTTGAAAAGACCGGATTCATCGCACCAGGCGCCGTCCGGGACGCCGTCCGGGTCAAGGTCCGGAAAGCTTATCCGTCCTACAGCGGTGTCTACCGGCAGATGGACACGGTGCGCACATTCCTGGACCGCATCGAAAACCTCTTCTGCATAGGACGCAACGGCCAGCACCGCTACAACAACATGGATCATTCGATGCTGACAGCGATGGAGTGCGTCCGGAACATCCGGGAAGGACGGACACGGGAACGCGATAATATCTGGAATGTCAATACGGAGGAAGTTTACCATGAAAACTGACCGGGCGGGAACAACATCCGGAAAATTGCCGCTCACGCTGTACCTGCTGCGTCACGCCGAAACCGCCTACAACGCCGACCGGTTACGTATCGGCGGCCGCTCGCCGCAGCTGCCGCTGTCTGAAAACGGACGGATGCAGGCCGCCGCCTGCGGGAAGCAGCTGGCGGCGCAATGCCTGACCTTCGACCGGGTTTTCTGCTCCACGGCCAAACGCACGATCGAGACCCTGCAACTCATTCAGGAGGCCTGGCCGGAGCTGACACCACTTCCGCCCATATACAGCGACCGTCTCCAAGAACTGTCGCAAGGTGCATGGGAGGGACGACTCCGCGAGGAAATCTACACCCCCGCCCGATTGCAGGAAATAAACAGCAACAACTGGCTCTTCAAGGCACCGGGCGGCGAATCGCAACAGGAAGTGGAGTATCGGATGATGGATTTCATCAATACGGAGATTGCAGCCCGTCATGCTTCGGGCCGGTTCCTGATCGTAGGACACGGCTGTACGTTCAAATGCCTGTTGCGTGGCGTGCTCGGCAGCGACCCGGCCGACACTTACAAAATGAAAATCGGCAATTGCGAACTGATCCGGCTGGTTTATACGGAAGAAAAAAAATGGGTCCGTCCGATATGAACGCAATCCGTTTTTTTCTATTTTTGATTTTTGTTTCCATCGAACCCTTATGAACCGGTTACTTCTCCTCCTCTGTGTCATCTGCGTCCTCAGCATGGAAGCCTGCCATGCGCAACGGACCACACAGCCCGAAAAGACAGCGCAGGATTCCGTACAGATTTCTCTGCTCACCAAGGCCGATTTCCTGAAACAGGTTTTCAATTACGAGAAGGATTCGGTTTGGAATTTTCTGGGTGATAAACCGGCCATCGTCGATTTCTATGCCGACTGGTGCCAGCCCTGCAAAGTTGTGGCGCCGATTCTCGCCGAACTGGCTCAGACCCATAAAGACCGGATTGTCGTCTATAAAGTGGATGTGGACCAGGAACGCGAACTGGCTGCCGTTTTCGGCATCGAGTCGATTCCCTCTGTCCTTTTCATCCCGAAGGAAGGCCGGCCGAGCATGGTGCGCGGTGCGCTGCCAAAAGCCGTTTTCGAGCAGGCTGTCAACGAGATACTTCTGAAAAAACAATAATCTGCTTTATGGTTTCCCCGGAGTCCAACCACACTGCGGAATTCGAGTTCACAGTCATTGTACCCGTTTTCAACGAGCAGGACAATATTGTCCGGCTGGAAAAAGAACTCAATGATTTTCTGGGACATGCAATCATGCGAACCTGCATTCTCTTTGTCGATGACGGCTCGAAGGATCACAGTTTGGAGTTATTGCATACCGTCTGCGAACGGCATCGGGACATGTTTTACCTGTCCTTCCGCCGGAACGCAGGACTCAGCGCGGCACTGAAAGCCGGCATCGACTACGCCTTCTCTCCCTGGGTCGGTTACATCGACGCCGACCTGCAGACAACACCGGAAGATTTCAATCTGTTGCTGCCCTACGCCTCGCAGTATGCCCTGGTCACCGGTATCCGTACCGGACGCAAGGACGGACTGGTCAAACGCATCTCTTCAAAAATAGCCAACGGTTTCCGGCGGATGATGACCCATGACGATGCCGTGGACACCGGCTGTCCGCTCAAAGTCATGCAGACCGCTTTCGCCAAAAGGATTCCACTCTTCACCGGCATGCACCGTTTTCTGCCGGCGCTGATTCTGCTTCAGGAAGGCGGCAATTACAAACAGTGCCCCGTCCATCATTTCCCGCGGACGGCCGGACAGTCGAAATACCATCTTTGGAACCGGCTCCTCGGCCCCCTGAGAGACTGCTTTGCCTACCGCTGGATGAAAAAACGCTATATCAACTACCAGATTGCTGACAGCAACATATGAACGGCCTGTTCAATCTGACCTTCTTTATCGGTCTGCTGTCACAGATTCTCTTTTCGGCGCGGATGATCGTCCAATGGATCGCCTCCGAGAAGGCTCGCAAGGTTTTGTCGCCCAATCTATTCTGGGAGCTCAGCCTGGCCGGTTCGCTGTTGTTCTGCATCTATGGATGGATGCGCAACGATTTCGCCATCCTGCTCGGGCAGATCATCGCCTACTACGTCTACATCTGGAATCTCCGCATCAAGGGCATCTGGACTTCCCTGCATCCCGTCTTCCGCACGGCAGTCGTCGTCCTGCCATGCGCCGCCGTCGCATGGTTCCTGATGCACGGACAGGAAACCTTCACCCGGCTGTTCGCCCAGGAAGACATTCCTCTGCCCCTCATTCTCTTCGGCACCGGAAGCCAGGTGGTCTTCACGCTGCGGTTCGTCTATCAGTGGTGGTACTCCCGGCGGGCCGGCACCTCTTTGCTGCCGGTAACCTTCTGGGCCATCAGCCTCACCGGTTCTCTGCTGATCATCGTCTATGCCATCCTCCGACGGGATCCGGTCCTGCTGCTGGGGCAAGGTTGCGGCGCACTGGTGTATGCCCGCAACATCATGATCGGGTGCAAGGAAAAAAAAGAATAACTATTCTCCAGATTCTCCAGGGCGTATGATGGCGGCCCGCAGCACCAACTCCGCATTGTGCCGCTTGCTGTCCGTCTTCCGCCAATTATTGTCATAGGTATCGATGTACTCTATCGACACCGGACGGCCCTGCAGCAAAGTTTCGGCCGGCTCCATGCTTACAAGTACAAAGGGCATCGCCCGTGCAAGGGCCGCATCGTCCTGCAGGTCCAGCGGCAGGATGCACCGGTTGGCCTCATAGACCAGTTCCATCCGGAGCGGCTCACTGTCCGGATGGTAGAAATCAAGCCCGGCCGCCTGCGGCACTTCCTTCAGAGTCCGGATACTGTGGCGGGATTCGTTCAGGAACAACCTGCCGGCCGGTCTGAAACAAGTCGCCGTGAAAACCATCATGATGATGACCACGCCGACGAATACCCGCTCCGGATGGAAATCCCGGAAATTGCATATGCCTTTGTAAACATGGAAGGCCGTCACCCAACAAATAACCATGACAGGAATGTACACTCCCCCGAACGCTTGCCATGACAGCACATGCGGCCGGACAAAAGCCAGCCACATCGCCACCGGCATCAGAACCGCCACCAGGACGATCAGCCATCCGTTCAACTTGTATAGACGCTTTTCCCAAATGGTCGGAACCGCCTTGAGACAGTGCCAGAAATAGAACGCCACATTGACCGCCCCGGGAATCAGGATCGGAAGCAGATAACGCGTCTTCTTTTCCGGGATAAGCGAGAGACATACGAATATCAAGGCATTCCAGAGAATCATGAAAGCATACAACTGACGGTGCTGCGGACGGCGTCCCTTGAAATAGAAAATAATGGATGATATCCAGAATAACGCCCAGATACCCGATTCGTCCGGGAAATGCCAGTAATACCACAGCGGTCTCACGTTGCGGTGCATCCAGGCCGAAGATTCCTTCACCGCGACGGCTGCACCGGCATCGGCATGGAACAAGGCAATATAAAGCGGCCACCAGAAGGCAACAGCCAGGCATATCAGGATCATAAGGGTCAAGGGCAAGCCTTTGCCCCGCAGACGCGGCCGCCGCACGACGGCATAGCTTATGACAGCCGGCAGCAGCAGCGCGTAAAACGACACCGGTCCCTTGCCAAGGAACGACAGGCCCATCCAGAGACCGGCCGCCACAAAGCGGAGCCACTGCGCCCCCTTGCTTTCCATGGCGGAGAACATGTAATAGAGTGCCGCCAGCATGAAGGCATGGCAATAGATGTCCCATGTCGCCGTCCGGCCGTTCATGATGACATTGTACGACGTGACCAACACCAGCGCAGACATCAGAGCCAGCCGCCTGTCAACAGAAAATCGGAACACGAAGAGATAGAGGAACAACGCCATGAAGACCGTCACCAGCGCCGTGACGCGGCGCTGCGCCGCCAGGTTCTCCGGCTGCATTTTTTCGACACAGGCTGCGATCCAGGTCGGCAGCGGCGGTTTCTCCAGACGCAGTTCGCCGTTCATGGTCGGCACCATGTAGTTCCCGGTACGGACCATCTCCTGGGCCGTCGCAAGATTGCGGGCTTCCATGAGGTTGGCGGGCAGCACTCCATTGTGAAGAAACAATGTGAATACACTGACGGCCAGTATGATGAGAAAAGACTGAAAATGTGAAAGCCTTTGCATGGTCGTTTCTGATTAGTGATTGTTGCCGCGATGCCGTAGCACCCCATGCTTGCAAAGATAATCAAATATCCGAATCCACAATGGCCGCCGGGGAAAAAGGTCAGGGACGGAACTGCATGACATTCGCCGGCGGCCGGCGGTGGTCCAGTTCGTTCTTCATGAAATCCATATAGGGCGCCACATGCGTAAAATAGGCGCGATACCCCTCGCACAGGTAATTCAAACCCGGCTCGCCGTCTGCGGTTTTCGCGAAACGGTTCTTCGGACACTCCCCGTTACAGGCGAACAGATATTCACACCGCCGGCACTGTCCGGGCAAGGTGGCAGACTTGGCCGCCCCGAACGCCGCCTGACGCTCGCCATACATCATACTTGCCAGCGGTTCGGTATGCATGTTACCCAGCTTGTATTCCGGGAAAACGAAATGGTCGCAGGAATACACATCGCCGTTGTATTCCATCACACCGGCCTGCCCGCACACAGGCGCCATGGAACAAAGGCCCGGCGCTTCACCGGCCCAGAGGGCGAGCGTGGCATCGAACAGTTGCACGAAACGCGTGCCGACGTCTGTCTTGACCCATTCATCGAAAAGCGCACACAGGAAATGGCCCCACTGCGCCGGCAAGACCGAGAAATCCGCCAGTACAGCCTCCTCGCCTGCGGTGCGTGAGGCCAGCCGGGTAGCGCCGCCGGCAGGCAACAGACGCTCCACGACCGGCGTAAACTGCATGTAATGACAGTCTATCGACTGGAAAAAACGGTATACCTCCACCGGAAAATCCGCATTGAGCCGGTTCACCGTCGCCAACGCATTCCATTCCACGCCATACCGGTCAAGCAATGTGACACCCCGCATCACCTGCCGGAAAGACGGCATGCCGGCCCGGTTTCGCCGGTAGGCATCATGCAACCGCTCCGGACCATCTATCGACAGGCCGACCAGCCACCGGTGGTCGTGGAAGAATTTGCACCAGTCGGCATTCAGCAGCGTCCCGTTGGTCTGGATGCAATTGTCGATCTGGCGGCCGCCGGCATATTTCTGCTGGAGTTCCACGGCCCGTTCGTAAAACGAAACGGGACGCAGCAGCGTTTCACCGCCATGCCAGGTGAACAGCACATACGGCGAGGTCTGGCTGCCGATGTATTCTTCAGTGAACTGTTCGAGCAACCGGTCGCTCATCACCGTACGTTCCTGCCTTCCCGGCGTATGAAGATGGCCTTTCTCCAGATAATAGCAGTAATCGCAGGCCAGATTGCAGGCCG
>JAFWVY010000052.1 GCA_017523725.1 Bacteroidales bacterium | reverse complement strand
TGAGAAGCATATTCCTTCGGAACCTTCGAACCCCCGGAACCCTTCGGAGCCTTCAGAACACAAAGACAGCCCGTACCGGAGAATGAAAAAAAACGGCCGATTCACAGCGATACATAAAAAAGGCTATCTTTGCAAGATATACATTACAATCAACCGATTTTATCCGAAACCAACCGCACTCAAATCATGCAATACGCTCTTGTCACCGGAGGATCGCGCGGCATCGGACGGGCCGTCTGTCTTGAACTGGCCCGCAGGGGCTATCCACTGCTGATCAATTACGCGAACTCGGAAGCCGCAGCCGAAGAGACGCTGCGGGCCGTGGAAGCGGCGGGCGGCACGGGCAGTCTGATGCGATTCGATGTGTCGGACGTGCAGCAGGTCGACCAGGCTCTGACACATTGGGAAGAGGAACACCCGGACGACTACATCGCCGTAGCTGTCAACAATGCCGGCATCCGTGAAGACACGCTGATGGTCTTTATGTCGGACGAAAACTGGTCGAAGGTGCTCGGAACCAATCTCGACGGCAGTTTCTTCGTAACAAGGCGCGTGCTGAAAAACATGCTGACGCGACGCTGGGGACGCATTGTCAACATCGCATCGCTGTCGGGACTGAAAGGATTGCCGGGACAGACCAATTACGCTGCGGCCAAGGCTGCGCTCATCGGCATGACGAAGGCGCTGGCGCAGGAGACGGCTCCGCGCAAAGTCACCGTGAATGCCGTAGCGCCCGGGTTCATCGCCACCGACATGACACGCGGCCTCGATGAAAACGAGCTGAAGAAACTTATTCCGCTGGGACGTTTCGGCAAGCCGGAGGAAGTGGCGGCCACAGTCGGTTTTCTCGTATCGGACGAAGCAGCCTACATCACCGGACAGGTCATATCCGTCAACGGTGGACTTTATACTTGACATTCCCGTATGAAACGCGCAGTCATCACAGGTATAGGTATTTACTCTTGCATCGGCAAAAACGTGGACGAAGTGACGGAATCACTCCGGGCCGGCCGGTCGGGTATCGGCATCGACCCCGTCCGGACCGAATACGGTTACCGCTCGCCACTGACCGGTATCGTAGAGCGGCCGGTCCTGAAAGGCGTGCTGGAGCGCAGGGCGCGCGTCGGTCTGGCCGAAGAGGGCGAATATGCCTACGTAGCTACGGCCCAGGCCATGCAGGACGCCGGCATCGACGAGGACTTTCTCCGAGAGCACGAAATAGGCATTTTCTATGGCAACGACTCATCGGCCAAAGCGGTCATCGAAGCCCATACGACCTGTATGGAGAAGAAGGATACCACGCTGCTCGGCAGCGGTGCCATCTTCCAGTCGATGAACTCCACGGTGACCATGAACCTGGCCACCATCTTCCATCTCAAAGGCGTCAACATGACCATCAGTGCGGCCTGTGCCAGTGGTTCTCATGCCATCGGCCTGGGCGCGATGTTCGTCAGACAGGGTATGCAGGATGTCGTGATCTGCGGCGGCGCTCAGGAAGTGAACTATCTGTGCATGGGAAGTTTCGACGGCCTCGGCGTCTTCTCGCTCCGGACCGGCGACCCGACGGCGGCCTCCCGCCCTTTCGACCGCGACCGTGACGGACTGGTTCCGAGCGGTGGTGCAGCCACCCTTATCGTAGAGTCGTACGAACATGCGGTCAGACGCGGCGCACACATCTATGCCGAGATTCTCGGTTACGGATTCTCGTCGAACGGCGGAAACATCTCGCAAGCCGATCCGGCCGGCAGCCGGCGGGCCATTCTGCGAGCCGTCGAAGACGCCGGCATCCGGCTCTCCGACATCGACTACATCAATGCGCACGCCACATCCACCCCGCATGGGGACGCCTGCGAGGCCGAAGCGCTTGCCTCGCTGTTCGCCGAATACCGTACGCCGGTGAGTTCAACCAAATCGATGACCGGGCACGAATGCTGGATGGCCGGCGCATCCGAGGCCGTGTACACGCTGCTCATGATGCAACATGGCTTCATGGCTCCCAACATCAATTTCGAGCATCCCGACACCTGGTCGGAACCGCTGAACATCGTCACCCGGACCAGCGAAAAGAATCTGGACATCTGCCTTTCGAATTCGTTCGGTTTCGGCGGTACCAACAGCGCACTCATCATAAAAAAATTATAAGACACCCATATGGACAGAGCAGACATCGAGAAAACCATCAATGAATTTCTGGTCGAGGAAATCGAAATCGAGGAAAATCTTATCCGCGACGATGCATTGCTGAAAAACGACCTGGGCATCGACAGTCTGGATTTCGTGGACATCGTGGTGCTGGTCGAACGGAACTTCGGATTCAAGATCAAAGCCGAAGAGATGACCGACATCCGGACGCTGCGCCAATTCTACGACTACATCGAGGAAAAAGTTAATGCCTAGCAGACCGCACCGGCGATGGAACAGGCAAAGGCATGGCAGGGCACGACGGACGGCGGCTCATTCGGACAGCGCGCCATGCTCGTCATTTTCCGCTATGCAGATGTCAGGCTGGGTTATTTCATCGTAGCACTGACCGTCCCGTTCTACATGCTGGGACGGCGGAAAAACGCCGGTGCCATTTACAGATATTTCAGACAGCGGCACGGATACGGCCGGATGCGCAGCCTGTGGTCGGTGTACCGCAACCACTGCATCTTCGGCAATATGCTGATAGACCGCTTCGCCTGCTACGCCGGACACGCCGGACGGTTCCGGGCCACTATCGACGGTGAGCCGCGGTTCGACCGCCTGACCGCCGGAGAAGACGGGTTCCTGATGGGCAGTGCGCATGCCGGTAATTTCGAGATGGCCGGCTATCTGCTGCAACAGGACCGCAAGAAGATCTACGGCCTGATCTACGAAGGCGAAGCGGCCGTCATGCAGCAGCAGCGCGAACAGATTCTGACACGTCACCGCATCGGGATGATTCCGGTCCGGGACGACCTGTCGCACGTATTCCGGATGCAGCAGGTGCTGGCGGAAGGCGACATCATCTGCATGCCCTGCGACCGCCGTTGGGGCAGCGCCAAAGCGTTCCGCCTGCCGTTTCTGGGAGGCGAGGCTGATTTTCCGGCCGGTCCCTTTGCCGTGGCAGCCCAGCTGGGCAAGGCCATGATTGCCATTTTCGCCATGAAGACCGGTGCCTGGTCCTACACAGTCCATGTCCGCGACCTGTCCGACAGACTCGACCGTTCCCTGCCGGTCCGCCAGTTGGCCGGGCAGTTAGCCGGACGCTATGCGGCAGCACTGGAAGAAATGCTCCGGCGTTATCCGCTGCAATGGTTCAATTTTTATGATTTCTGGAACTGAACCATGCGCATCGTCTTCATATCTGCGAACAATTACAAGGTACCCTACCCGGTCTATCCCATCGGGATAGCTTACCTGATGACATATATCAACCAGCGGTTTCCGGCATGTAGCACCTGTCTGTTCGACTGCAACCAGGGCGACATGGAGGAACTCGGCGAATTTCTCCGGCAGGACCGGTACGACCTGGCCGTGGTGTCGCTGCGCAACATCGACGATGTCAACATATTCGAGCAGAACAGTTTTCTGGCGCACTACAAGCGGGTCATACAAACCATCCGGCAAAATTCTTCTGCCCGCATTGAAATCGGCGGACCTGCTTTCTCTATTTTCCCGGAGCTGCTGTTCCGGGAGCTGCAGCCCGACTACGGCGCGGTCGGCGAAGGCGAGGAAACGCTGGCCGCCCTCATCAGACACTTTGACCGGCCGGAAGAAATCCAGGCCATCGAAGGGCTGGTGTGGCAGGATGCGGAAGGGCAGATTGTGATTAACCGGCGGGAACATTATGTCTCGGCACCGACGTTGCAGTTCGATTCCGGTGCAGCCGCCTATTATTTCGAACAGAGCGGCATGCTCAACATCCAGACCAAGCGCGGCTGCCCGTTCCGCTGCATCTACTGCACCTATCCGCTGATCGACGGACGGAAGGTCCGGACGCTCGATGCCCGCACAGTGGTTGATAACATCGAGCAGATATACCGGACGCACCATGTCGACTATTTTTTCTTCACCGACTCGGTCTTCAACATCCGGAAAGATTACAACGAGGAACTTTGCCGGCGACTCATCGAGCGTTCCGTCAACATCCGGTGGGGTGCCTATTTCTCTCCGTTCGGTCTGACCTACGCCGATCTGGAACTTTATCAACGGGCGGGGCTCACCCATATCGAATGGGGCACCGACACCTTCTCCGACCAGCAACTCGAACTGTATGGCAAGAACTTCACTTACAGCGACATCCGGCGCACATCGCAGGATGCATCGAAGTTGGGAATCTTCTACGCCCATTTTCTGATTCTCGGCGGATACGGCGAGACCGATGCTACGCTCGATGAAACTTTCGAACGTTCCAAACAGTTGGGACTCACCGTATTCTTCCCGTTCATCGGCATGCGTATCTACCCGCGGACCATCCTGTACGACTACGCCGTCCGGGATGGCGTCATCCGGCCGGAAGACAATCTGGTAAATCCGACCTACTACGTCTCGCCCCACATCGACATCGCGACGATTGCACCGCGCGCCAGGGCGACCGGACAGGCGTGGGTCTTTCCGGACGACGACCATTCCGACATCATGGCCCGTTTCCGGCGCAAGAAAATCAGGGGCCCGCTGTGGGAGTATCTGCGCTATGCCGCCCGCCCCACCTTTATCCCGAATGCCGTATGACCACGTTTCCCGACATAGCAACCCTGCTTCCGCAACAGCCGCCCTTCATCTGCATCGACCGGCTGACATCGTGCGACGGAGAGACAGCGACGACCGAATTCACCGTGCCGGCAGACCACCTGTTCTGCCGCGGCGGCCGTTACAGCGAAGCCGGCCTGGTCGAGACTGTGGCACAGAGTTGCGCGGCCCGTATCGGCTACCTCAACCTGCAGAACAACGAAACGGTCAAGCTGGGCATCATCGGCGCCATCCGGCGTTTCGAGGTCCGGAGCCTGCCGGCCGCCGGTACGCTGCTCACCACGCGTATCACCGTCAAAAGCGAGGTCTTCCGCATTACGCTGGTCGATGCGGAGGTGTACGCCGACGGACAGATCTGTGCCTCATGCGAGATGAAAATCTCTCTCACCGATATCGAAAAAAACGCATCCTGACATGGAAAACAACAACATACTGAGCGCCTCTGTCGACTTCAGCATCCGTTTCAGCGAGGTCGATTCCATGCAAATCGTATGGCATGGGTCCTATGCCCTCTATGCCGAAGATGCCCGCGAAGCCTTCGGTGCGAAATACGGCATCGGCTATCTGGACATTTACGGCGCAGGATTCTACGCACCCATCGTCGATCTGCAGTTTTCGTACAAGAGCCCGCTCGTTTACGGCGACCGGGCCCGCACCGTCATCACCTATATCCCGACGGCTGCGGCCAAGATCCAGTTCGAATACGAGATTCTGAACCTGACCAGGCAGCAGACGGCCGCCGTCGGACGCACCACCCAGGTATTCCTGGACAAAAAATACCAGTTGATGCTCTACGCCCCGGACTTCTATCAAGCCTGGAAAACAAAACACGGACTGATATGATTACGGCTATCGGCGACAATATTTTCTGCAGCATCGGATTCGGCACCAAACAGGTGTTCATGGCGATATGCAAGGGCCTGCGGGGCACGGCGGGATACGCCGACCGTTTTCCGCAGTGCGAGCCGGTATGTGCCGCGCTGATCGACCGCGACAGACTGCACCAGATGGCGACGGAGCAACTGCAGGAACCCGACCGTTACACCGACCTGGAACAGGCGTTGCTGCTGTCCGTACAGGACGCCGTGCAGCAGGCCGGCATCGATCCGGCCCATCCGGATACGGCATTCGTACTGTCCACCACCAAAGGCAACATAGACCTGCTGGAATATCCCGACCCACGTTTTGAACCGGAACGCATTCATCTGTGGCGGACGGCGCAGCTGGTGGCCGGCTACTTCGGCAATCCCAACCGGCCGGTCGTAGTCTCCAATGCCTGCATCTCGGGAGCATCGGCCCAGATGGCCGCCCAGCGGATGCTCGAAAGAGGCCGGTATAAGACAGTGATTGTCATGGGCGGCGACCTTCTCTCGCGTTTTATCGTTTCCGGATTCCAGTCGTTCAAGGCGCTTTCGCCCCGTCCCTGCCGTCCGTTCGATGCGACCCGCCAGGGACTCAATCTGGGTGAAGCGGCCGGCACCATCATCTATCGGACAGAACCGCATCCTGCACCGCGCAGCGTGTCTCTGTGGGCCGGCAGCAACTGCAACGATGCCAACCATATATCAGGGCCCTCGCGAACCGGCGAAGGATCGTTCCAATGTCTGTCCCGCCTGATCCGACACACCGCAGCGGACGATATTGCCTTTGTCAATGCGCATGGTACCGCCACCGCATACAACGACGAGATGGAAGCCATCGCGCTCCATCGCGCCGGCCTGCAGGACGTGCCGGTCTTCAGCCTGAAGCACCAGTTCGGACACACGCTGGGCGCAGCAGGCATCATCGAAAGCATCGTTTCCATGCAAGCCCTCCGCAACGGCACCGTCCTGCCCTGCCCGGGGTACGAAAACTCCGGCGTAAGCAAGGCACTCCAGATTCCACGGCAGATGCTTCACACTTCTAAAAAATTGTGTATCAAAATGTTGTCAGGATTCGGAGGCAGCAATGCCGCCCTGCTTTTCCGTTTAAACAGTTAAGCCATGTATATCACAGCATACAGTCGCATCACTTCCAGCCACGTGCTTCTGAACGGCCAGCCTGTACAAATCGAACGTACGGACAAGGATTGGCTGGCGGATATCTATGGTCATCTGGGCATCCGGTATCCTAAGTTTTTCAAGATGGACATGCTCTGCAAAGCTGGTTTCCTGGCTGCGGAAATGGTCATGCCGGCCATCGCCGACGTGAAAAGAGATGAAGCCGGACTGACGCACGACACAGCTGTACTGCTGTTCAACCGCTCGGCCTCGCTCGAGAACGACACGGCGTATGCGCACACCATCACACCGGCAGATTATTTCCCGTCCCCCGCCCTGTTCGTCTATACACTGCCCAACATCCTGACCGGGGAAATCGCCATCCGGCACCGGCTGGCCGGCGAGACGGTCTGTTACATTGACGAGGCTTTCCATGCCGATACCGTCTATCAGGCCGTGGCCGACTGCTTCCGGACCACACCGGTCGTCAACGTGCTCTGCGGCTGGGCCGAATATTACGCCGGACACTGCGATATCCTGGCGGTGACAGTCCGGCGGGGCCGGGAGGGTCTGATGCCCTTTACCGAAAAGAACCTTCAAAATTGCTATACAAACATTTGATTACCATGGAAGAAGATCTCATGCTCAATCTGAAGAAACAGATTATAGAAGTGCTTAACCTCGAGGAAATCTCTCCCGAAGACATCGCCGATGATGCACCGCTGTTCGGCGAAGGTCTCGGGCTGGATTCCATCGATGCGCTCGAACTTATCGTCTTGATGGAACGGAACTACGGCATCAAGTTGTCCGATCCGGTCCAAAGCAAGGCCATTTTCCAGTCGCTGAAGACCATGGCCGACTATATCGCCGCCAACCGGACCAAGTAGCCCTGCATCCATGATTCCGGAAATATACATCACAGGCTGCGGCATCTGTTCCGCGCTGGGCATCGGCAAAAAAGCCATCTGGGAGGCGATTGGCCGGATGCAGAGCGGCATCGGAGAGATGCACCACCTGGCCACCGCACATCGGGAACTGCCCGTCGGCGAAGTGCCGCTCGACGAAGCGTCGTTGCGGCAACGTTTAAACATTCCTCCGGACGAGGTGTCCACCCGCACCGAACTGCTGGGCCGGCTGGCCCTGTTGGAAGCGGTGGAGGAAAGCGGCCTGGAGCCCTGGCTGCAGCGGGACAACCGCATCGCACTGGTTTCCGGCACGACGGTCGGCGGCATGGACAAGAGTGAGATGTATTTCCGCGATTTCCTGGAAAACGATACGCGCAACGCCTATATTGCCACCCATGACTGCGGGGCCTGCACGGAAATGATTGCGGCCGCGGCCGGACACTTCGACCGTATCACGACCATCTCGACCGCCTGCTCGTCGGCGGCCAACGCCATTCTGACCGGCAGTGCCTGGCTCAGGACGGGACAGTGCGAAGTAGCTGTGGTCGGCGGCAGCGAATGTATCACCAAGTTCCACCTCAACGGGTTCCGGACGCTGATGATCCTGGACGAAAAGCCCTGCCGGCCGTTCGATGCTTCCAGGGCCGGACTGAATCTGGGCGAAGGAGCGGCCTATCTGGTGCTGGCCACCGGACCTGCGCTGGAGAAATACGGCATGAAGCCGCTTTTCCGGCTGAGCGGATGCGGCAACGCCTGCGACGCCTTCCACCAGACAGCTTCTTCTCCGAATGGCGAGGGGGCATACCGGGCCATGCGGGAAGCCCTGCGCGAAAGCGGTCTGCAACCGGCTGACATCGGCTACATCAATGCACATGGCACCGGGACACCCAACAACGACCTCAGCGAAGGACTGGCCATTGAACGTCTGTTCGGAGCTGTACCCATCCCACCCGTATCGTCCACCAAAGCCTTCACAGGCCACACCACCAGCGCCTCAGGCAGTATCGAGGCGGTGTTGTCGCTGATGGTATTGGAACATCAGCAGATTCCAGTCAATCTGCGTTATACCCGACGCACAGAAGGACTTTCGTTCGATGCAGCTACGTCGCCACAGCCGCCGGCTGAAATCCGGCATGTGCTTTCAAACTCGTTCGGCTTCGGCGGCAACGACACATCTTGTATTTTCTCCAAACTGTAACACGATGGACATCTATATTTCAGGAGCCTCGCAAATATCCATGCAGGAACCACTCAGCACCGGCTGGTTCACGCAACCGGTCCTGTATGATGCATCGTACCGGCGGTCTGTCGAAGCAGATTACAGGCAGTTCATCGCTCCGATGGCCGCCCGGCGCATGGGACGTCTGCTCAAACGCGCCATCGCCGTCTCTTCCGATGCGCTGCGGCAGGCCGGTCTGGACATGCCCGATGCCATTATCACCGGCACGGGACTGGGATGCATCGAAAACACGGAGAATTTCCTGTCTGCCATGACATTCCAGGGTGAAGAGCTGCTCCAACCCACCCAGTTCATCCACTCCACCCACAACACCATCGGGGCCCAGGTGGCCTTGCACCTGCATTGTCACGGATACAATTCCACTTTCACACATACAGGCATTTCGTTCGAAAGTGCCCTGGCGGATGCCTGCTGCCAGATGCAGACCGGACGCATCGCCACGGCGCTGGTCGGCGGACATGACGAGATGACACCGGGTTACTTCCGGCTGCTGGAAAAAACCGGTTACTGGAAACCGGACGCAACCCAGGCCAGACTGCGGCTGGCTGACACGCCGGGCGCCATGGCAGGTGAGACATCGGTTGCGATGGTGCTGCGCAATGTTTGCTCAGATACGGCAATGGCA
Organism: Bacteroidales bacterium; assembly: GCA_017523725.1. Classification (GTDB taxonomy): domain Bacteria; phylum Bacteroidota; class Bacteroidia; order Bacteroidales; family UBA4181; genus JAFWVY01. The sequence continues at coordinate 39,086 of JAFWVY010000052.1, read as the reverse complement.
CGCATCGCGGGCGTATCCCTGCTCTGCAAACCGGATGACCGGCGGCTGACGGAAGCGGTGGAAGAACTGACGCAAGGCACCATACCGGACGCCCTGATGACCGGACGGAGCGGCGACTGCGCGGACGCACGAATCTACCGTCACATCTCGCAGATGCTGTACCGTGACCGGGTGCCGGCACTGTGGTACAAGCACGTGTTTGGAGAATCGTACACTGCCTCGGCTTTCGGCATACTGACGGCAGCCCTCTGCCTGCAGCGCCAGACCGTGCCCGCCCCTTGGCTGCTCCGGCCGGAAGATGTCGGACGCCTGCCGCAAGCACTACAAAATATACTCTGCATCACGCAGTTCCAAAATAAAGTCTATGCCCTGACCTTCTTGAAATCATGCTGAGATTCGTTGTCATTTCGCTCGTACAAAGCGCCCTGCTCGCACTGGGGCAGGTCTTTGCCAAACTGGCGGCCGCCCGCATGGACGCCTTCTCATGGACGTGGGCGTGGTTCGCCGGACAATTACGCAATTACTACCTGGCCGGAGCCGGTGCGCTGCTGATCGCGGCCACCGTATGCTGGTTCTACATCCTCCGGCATTTTCCGTTTTCCATCGCCTATCCCATGACAAGCGTGGCATATGTCTTCGGGATGCTGGCCGCCGTCATCCTGTTCAAGGAACCTGTGCCGCTGCAGCGATGGATCGGAGTGTTTCTCATTATATCTGGCGTATGCCTGCTTGTCAAACCCTGAAAAAAAACGCCATGTCCATCCGTCTCTTACTCTGTTTCTTCGTGCTGCTGGGCCCGGTCTATGCCATATATGCAGAACCCGTCACCGGTGAGGAACTGCAGGTGCTGGCCGGACGTGTGAAAGCAGCCTCGGAGGCTGTCAACACCCTGCAGGGCCGGTTCATCCAGACCAAAAAGCTGTCCATCCTGTCCGACAGTTTCAGGTCGGAAGGCGTGCTGTACTTCACCCGGCCGCAGAAACTGCGCTGGCAATACACCACCCCCTACCGGTACGACTTCATTATGGACGGACACAGCGTCACGATACGGAGTGAGCAGAGCAGCCAGACGATTGATGCAGACGGCAACCGGATATTCCGCCAACTCTGCGCCGTCATCGCCGGCGGTGTGGACGGCAGCCTGCTGACTTCCGACCGCGATTTCGACATCACATGGCAGCGCAGTGACAGCGGAATATCGGCCGAACTCCGGCCGAAGAACCGCCCGTTCAAAGACTTGTTCGCCCGCATCGTCATCACCCTGCGCAACGAAGACTGCATGGTGCAACGTATCATGATGGAAGAGACCGGCGGCGACACGACCGAAATTCTCTTTACGGAATGCAAGGTAAATCAACCGATAGACGATGCTGTTTATGAAACGGAATAAGTTCTGGTTCTGCTGCTGCATCGCCGTGCTTTGCACCGGATGCGGCTCCGTGCGTGAGTTGCCGCAGACGGCGGCGGACACGGCCGTCCGATATCGCATCCACATCGTCCGCGGCGATATGCAGCTGAGTGGCATCACTCTCCTGAAAAGTCTGGACGGGCAGATCCGCGGCAGCGTTATCAACGAATTCGGAGTCAAGGCCTTCGATCTGGTGGCCGACCGCAGGCACACCCGTCTGCTGCAAGCCGCCGGACCGCTCGACAAGTGGTATGTCCGCCGGGCCGTCGGACGCGACCTGCATTTCTGGCTCCAGCACCGGGACCGGCCGACCGTCTCTGAAGGGTTCCGCACCCTGCAGGGATCTCCGCAGGACATGACGCTGCAGAACCGGCGCACCGGTCTTTCCTATCAGTTCAATCTCATGGAATAAAGCATGATACAACCTGCCATATACCACATCCTGCATATGGAGGATCCGGCTGCCGGACAGCGCCGGTACAGACTCCGTCTGGACGCTGCGCACCGGATATACCAGGCGCATTTCCCGGGCAATCCCATCACGCCGGGCGCGTGCATGATTGATATATGCCGGGATCTGCTTTCTGCGGCGGCAGGCCGGCCGATACGCATCCACTGCATCCGGAACATCAAGTTCCTGGCTCTGCTCAATCCGGTCGAGACCCCGGAAGTCGAGGTCGAACTCATCTGGTTGGAAAAAGATGGCGCAATGGATTGCAAGGCCACATTCCTTCTCGGTGAAATGACCTTCGCCAAACTGAGCATGAACTGCGCAGCGGATGCAACGGGCTCAGCGGATTCAGCGGGCGACCGCCAGGATCCCTCCACGTTGCCGGAAGAAACATCGGAAATGCCCGTCGGCGCGGCGGATTGCAGAACCACATTCGACCGCTTGAAGACGGCCGTGCTGATTCCAGCCTATAACCACAGCGGCACTGTCTGGCAGGTCGTCCGCGAAGTCGTCCCCTACTGCCGCCACATCATCGTAGTGGACGACGGATCGGTGCCGCCGCTTGAAATACCGGACCGGGATCTTTCGCTTACCCCGGACAGCCGGGTGGAACTCCTCTCCCATACGCCCAACCGGGGCAAGGGGTACGCCCTGCGGCAAGGATTCGCGCATGCGGCGGCGTCCGGCTGTGAACATGTGGTAACCATGGATGCCGACCTGCAACACCGGGCATCGGACCTGCCCCGTTTCGCAGCGGCGTGCCAAGTCCGTCCGGATGCCCTTCTGCTGGGTGCCAGACCGGAGGAACAGCCCGGGAAACCCCGCAAAAACACTTTCGCCAACCGGTTCTCGAATTTCTGGGTATGGGTACAGACCGGCACCCGTCTGCCCGACACCCAGACCGGATTCCGGATGTATCCGCTGCGCCGGCTGCTGGGGATGCGGCTGAACGGCAACCGTTACGAGGCCGAAGCCGCCTGGATCGTCCGGCTGCTCTGGCGCGGTACGGAAGTGGTCTCCGTGCCTGTCGAAGTCGATTACACACCGCCCGGCGGCCGCATCAGCCACTTCCGGAAGTGCACTGATTTTCTACGTATAAGCCTGATGAATACAGGATTGTGTTTCGCAGCCCTGTGCTATGGCTATCCTTCCATGTGGTTCCGCCGCAAGACCAGACCCGTCACGCCATGACCGGATTCTTCCTGTCCATATACCGCTATTTCGCCCGCCACCGCACCCTGGCCGTCCTGCTGTTATGTCTGACGGTACTGCTGGCAGCGGGCGGCATGCGTCGTATCAGGCTGCAGGAAGATATCGCCGTTTTTCTGCCGGACGGACGGGAGGACGCGCGTCTCAACGCCGCATACCGCCATATGGTCTCAGCCAACCGGATGGTCGTCAGCATCTCTCTGGCTGATTCGGCCGGTGCGGACGCCGACCTGCTCGTCCAGGCCGCCGACGATTTGGCCGCCCGTCTGCAGCGAAGTGAGGCCGCACAGCATCTGACACGCATCCGGACGGAGGTGGACATGGAGCAGACCCGGCAGATGGCCGGTTTTGTCCTGCAGCATCTGCCGATATATCTTACTGACGCCGATTACGAGACGCTGGCGCAGTACACAGACCGTGAGCACATGGCCGAAACGCTTGAAAACACAAAGCGGCTGCTCACCTCTCCGGCCGGCGCCGCGCTGCGGCCGATACGCCTGCAGGATCCGCTCGGATGGGGTGACCGGGTGCTCGCCGAACTGCAATCGTTCCGGTTGAACGACGCATACCGGCTTTACGACGACCATTTGTTCACCCAGGACCTGCAAAGTGCTGTGCTCGTGCTCGAAAGTCGCTATCCAGCCAGCGAAACGGCCCGGAACGCCGCACTCATCGATGCCATAGGACAAGCGGCAGAAGCCTGCTGCGACACGTTTGCACACCGCATCCGCATCGTGCCGGCCGGTGCGGCATACATCGCCCGGGGCAATGCGTCCCGCATCCGGCAGGACAGTCTGTATTCGATGCTGCTCGCGCTGATGATTATTATCGCACTGCTGTTCTACTACTTCCGGCATGGAAGATATATCCTGCTCATCCTGATACCGATAGGCTTCGGTTTTATCGCCGCGCTCGGACTGATCGGCATGGTCTCGCCCGACTTCTCCGTCATCGCGATAGGCATCGGTGCCGTGATGTTCGGCATCGCCGTCAACTATCCGCTGCATTTTCTCTCGCACCGCAACGCCGGTTACGACATCGAACAATCGCTGCAGGATGTGACCGAGCCGCTGACCACCGGCAACATCACCACCATCGGTGCCTTCCTGAGTCTGCTCGCCCTCAGCGCGCCGGCCATGCACCACTTCGGAATGTTCGCCGCTTTCGGCCTTTTTGGCACCATCCTGTGCGTCCTGATATGGCTGCCCCATTGGACACACCGGCTGCCCGCCAGCCACAGCACGCCGTTTGCAGCCCTCGCCGACTGGCATCCGGAACGGCAAAGGGGTATCATGGCGGCAGTCTGTCTGCTCACCGTCGTCTTATACTTCGCCGGACGTCACGTCGGTCTCAACCCGGACATGCAGCAGATCAACTACATGGAACCGGAACAGCGGCAACAGATGGAACGTATGCTGCAACTGACGCAAGGCGCGAACCATGTCACCTGCTTCGTGGCGGACGGTGCGACACTGGAAGAAGCGCTGACGCATTACGAAACGGTACAGGCACGACTCGATGACACGCTGACTGCGCCGGATTTCCTGGGCGCCCGAGCCGGCATCGGCCGTTTTCTTCCCTCACAGCAGCTGCAGGCCGAACGCATCGCCCGCTGGCAGGCCTTCTGGGCGGACCGCCGGGAAGCATTTCTGGCCTCATTCGAGGAGACCTGCCTGGCGGTCGGATTCCGACCCGAAGCATTCCGGTCCTTCACCGAATCCGTTGCGGCAACGCCGGTTCCGCAAGCAGCCGAAACGCTCGAGCCTATCTACAGCGGGCTGGCCGCAGACTACATTGCCTCTGACAGCCTCCGGACGATGGTTTTCACCATGATCGGCACGCCAGACGCCCGGGCCGCCGAAGCCGAGGCGTGGCTCGACGGACTCTCCCCGCACGCCTTTGCCTTCGATGCAGGCACCGTGACCCGGCGCATGGTCCGGGCGCTGTCCGAAGATTTCGACACCGTGCTGCTGCTTTGCGGAGGGCTGGTCTTCATCTGCCTGCTGCTGGTGTTCGGCAGCCTGGAACTGAGCCTGACCGCCTTTCTGCCGCTCGTCATCGCCTGGATCTGGATCCTGGGCATCATGGCGTTCTGCGGCATGGAATTCAACATCGTCACCATCATGCTGGCCACCTTTATCTTCGGCATGGGCGACGACTACACCATCTTCATGATCGAGGGCATGATGTACGAATACACGTATCAGCGCAGCATGATGCGGACCTACAAGAGCACTGTCATCCTGTCGGCGCTCATCATGCTGGCCGGCATCGGCGCCCTCGTCGTAGCCAGGCATCCGGCCATGCAGCAGCTGGGCCGGCTCACCTTCATCGGCATGACCTCGGTGGTGCTCATGGCCTACATCGTACCGACTTGCTGCTACCGGTGGCTGACCGTCAAGAAAGGAGCAGTCCGCCGCGTGCCTGTCACCCTGCGGAACTATGGTCTGACGGTGGTGTCGTTCATCGTGTTCTTCATCGGTGCCGCCTGGCTGAACCTGGTCGGGTTCTGGCTGCTGGGACTCCGGCGCAAAACCGACCGCCGGCGGATGAAATTCCATGAACACCTGTGCAACATCTCCCGGTTCATCATCCGCCACATTCCATCGGCACCTGCCTCCCTGCCCGACACCGACGCCATGTCGTTCGACCGGCCGACGGTCATCATCGCCAACCACCAGTCTCACCTCGATCTGATGGCCGTTCTGGCGCTGACGCCCCGCATCGTGGTCGTCACCAACCGCTGGGCCTGGCGGTCTCCATTCTACGGCACCATCATCCGGTACGCCGACTTCTGCCCCATTGATGATGTGCTTGCCGACGATTTGCACGACATGGAGGCCATGATCCGGCGCGGCTATTCGGTGATGCTCTTCCCCGAAGGTACCCGGACGGCCGATGGAAAGATCGGACGTTTTCACCAGGGCGCGTTCTATCTGGCGCGGAAGTTCCATCTGGAAATCCGGCCGCTGCTTTTGCACGGATTTCACGAGGTGCTGCCAAAATACGACCTGCTGTTGCGGCCGGGCCACCTCACGGTACGATGGCTGCAGGCTCTGCCGGACGACCCGGCGGCAAGCTGCCGCGATATGGCGCACGCTTACCGGAGATTGTATGAGAAAGAACTCAGCCGGACGGCCGCTCACTGCGAGGACGCTGTCTGGTTCATGCCGCAGGTGCGCGACCATTATCTGTACAAACCGGCGTTCATCGTCCGCACCGTCCGTCGCTTTCTGCGCACAGCCAGGCCGGCTGCCGGCATAATGGATGGCCTGCCGCACGAAGGACGTCTGCTCGTGCACGATGCCGTATATGGTGCCGGCGGCCTTTGGACGGCACTGCTCCGACAGACGGCGCAGGTGGATGTCTGCATCCCCGACGCCGCGCAGTACGATGTCGCCGTGCACTGTCATTATCTGCCCCCGAATCTGCATTTCATTCCTGCGCCCGAAGCCGGTTCCCGCTACGACGCCGAGGTACGGTGCAAACCGGGAATGCCGCCGGAAATCATTCTGTCATCCGAAAGCCATGCATAACGATTACGATATCCTCATCATCGGCAGCGGCCTCGGCGGTCTGGTCTGCGGATACATCCTGTCGAAGAACGGACTGAAGACGGCCATACTGGAGAAGCAGCCCGTACTGGGCGGATGTCTGCAGAGTTTCGTGCGGCAGGACGTCCGCTTCGAAATCGGCATGCATTACATCGGCAGCATCCGGCCCGGAGAAGCCTTGCACCGTTTTTTCTCCTACCTCGACCTGCTCAAGGATCTGCAACTCGACATGCTGGACCGCGACGGCTACGACATCATCTCCTGCCGGGGCGACCGATACGCCTTCGCCAACGGCCGCGAGGCCTTCGTAGAGACGCTGGCCCGGAAATTTCCGCACGAGCAGCAGAATCTGCAGAGATACATGGAGACCATCCGGCAGATTGGCCAAAGTTCTCCGCTTTATTCGTTCTCGCATTTCGACAGCATCAACCTGCTGTCACCTGAATACGTCAAAGTGAGTGTCAACGAATCGGTTGAAGGGATTGTCAAAGACCCGGTACTGCAAGAGGTGCTGGTCGGCAACCTGCCGCTCTATGCCGGCCGCCGCGACCACACACCGATGTATGTCCACGCACTCATCTCCGATTTCTACAACCACAGCGCCGCCCGCATCGTCGGCGGCAGCGATGCCATCGCCCAGTCACTGGCCACTTCGGTACAACGTCACGGCGGTGCATGTTTCACTTCGCAGCGCGTCATCGCCGTCGACTGCGACTCAGAAAAGGCCGTGGCCGTGCGGACCGCATCCGGTGAACGGTTCACGGCCCGCTACATTGTTTCGGACATCCATCCGGAGCTGCTCATAGACATGATCGACAGCCATCTTTTCCGCCACGCCTACAAGGAACGCATCCGGAGCATGCAGCAGACCGTCTCGAACTTCACCGTCTATCTCAAGTTCAAACCGGGCTGCATGCCGTACCGACGGCACAATTTCTTCCATTACAAGAAGGACGTCTGGAACTGTGAGGACTATACACCGGCAGACTGGCCGCGCAACTTCCTGTATATGCACCAGGCGGCCGAACCGCAGGCCAGATGGGCGCGCAACGCAGTGCTCATCGCCTACATGCGGTGGGACGAAGTACAACAGTGGGCTGACACTACCCTGCACCACCGGGGCCGGAGCTACGAAGAATTCAAGCAGCACAAGGCTGAACTGCTGCTGGACGCACTGGAGCGCGAACTGCCGGGGACGAAGGCGGCCATCGAGGCGTACTGGACTTCTACACCACTCACGTACCGCGACTACACCGGCACCAAAGAAGGGTCGATGTACGGCATCATGCGCGACAAGAACTTCCCGACACAGACACTGGTGACCCAACGCACCAAGATTCCGAACCTGTTCCTGACGGGGCAGAACATCAAGTCGCACGGCATTCTGGGTGTCATCATCGGCGCCATCCTCACCTGCTCCGAGATCATCGGCGCAGACACCATCATCCGTCAGATTCAACAGCATAATTAATGGAAACGGCAAACCATCCATCGGTCGTCATCATCGGCAGCGGACTGGGCGGACTGCTCTGCGGCGCCCTGCTGGCCCGTGAAGGCTGCCGGGTCACCATCCTTGAGAAAGCCCCGGAAGCCGGCGGTTGCCTGCAGACGTTCCGGCGGTACGGCATTCCTTTCGAGACAGGTTTCCATACGCTTGGAGGCTTCTACCCGGGTTCTCCGATGCAGCGGCTGCTACGGTCGGTCGGTGCATGGGATGCCGTCGCACCGCATATCATGCCGCTCGACGCGGACGGTTTCGACGAGGTACATCTGCACGGACGGTGCTACAGGCTGCCCACCGGAAAGGACCGGTTTACTGCTGCGCTGGCCGGATATTTCCCGGAGGAGAAGGCGCAGATCGAGGCTTATATGGACGAAGTGTACCGGTTGTGCGACCTGATTCCGCTGTTCGACCTGCGCATGCCCGATCCGAACCGGCCGGTGCATCCCGACCTGTCCGGCCGGTCGGTGAAACAGTTTATCGAAAGCTATGTCCACAATCCGGAACTTCGCGAGTTGCTGGCCTGGAACAACACGTTGTACGGAGGAGACTTGTTCACGCCGGACTTCGTGGCGGCACTCGTCACCAAGATGTATGTCGAAGGGACCGTACGGTTGCGCGATGGCAGCCGGTGCCTGGCCGATGCACTGCAGCAGGCCGTTGTATCGCACGGCGGACAGGTGCTGACCCAACGGGAAGCCGTCCGCATCGAGGCAGACCGGCAAGCTGTTTCCGCCGTCCGCACACAAGACGGCAAGTGCTTCCAGGCGGACTGGTACATTTCCGCGCTGCATCCGGCCGATACGGTCCGGCTGCTGCCGGAAGGGGCGTTCCCGGCAGCTTACAGGAACCGGCTGACGGGCCTGCGCAATTCCTATTCGCTGTTCACGCTTTTCCTGGTTCTGAAACCGGACACGATGCCGTACTTCAACCGCAATATTTACCATTACACGGGCGATTCCTCTGTGTGGGAGGCAGGCGATTATACCCCCGACGACTTCCCGCGGGGACTGATGGTGATGACACCGCCAATGGCCGGCGACAACCGTTTTGCCCGGAAAATGATTGTGCACTGCATCATGCGGCAGGATTCCGTCAAGGCCTGGCAGGACAGTGTGCACGGTGCACGTCCGGAAGCCTACGAACGCTTCAAGGCGGACTGCACGGCGCGTATTTTCGCTACGCTGCGCAGTATTTTTCCAGAAATTGACGCGGCCGTGATGCATCATTTTGCCGCAACTCCATTAACTTTGCAACATTATCTGTCGCTGGCGGATGCAGCCGTCTATGGAACGGTGCACGATTACAGGCAACTGTACGCATCGTTTCTGTCGGTCCGCACCAAAATCAGCAATCTGCTCCTCACCGGGCAAAGCGTCAAACTGCATGGCATCTGCGGCGTACCGGCCACGGCCGTCGAGACGTGCGGCGCCATAACCGGCCTGGATGTTTTGTTGCGCCATATTGCCAATGACAGCATAAACCATACGGCATGAACACAAAACTTAAAGCCATCTCTCTGAAAATCATCTATCCCAGATGGGAGAAGCTGAAAGGACAGACGACTTTCAATCTGCCCCCGCACGGCCCTGTCGTATTCGCCGCCACCCTGCCCGAACAGGTTTCGGTTTCGTTCACCGACGAGAACGTGGATACCATCGACTTTGACGAGCCGTGCGACCTCGTGGCCATCTCGATGATGCTTTCGACGCAGGTCAAGCGGGGCTGGGCCATCGCGACGGAATACCGGAAACGTGGCATAAAGGTGATGTTCGGCGGCATCTCGACCATGTTGCATGCCGAAGAAACCCTGCAGTACGCCGATTCCATCTTTCTCGGCGAATCGGAAGGACGGATGGAGCAGGTGCTGCTCGACTGGCAGAACGGCTGCCTGAAGAAGGTGTACAACTACATGGGACAGTTCCCGCCCATCGAGTCGGTCGGACCGGCACGGCGGGACCTGTACAAACGCGACCTTTACAACCACAAGGGCGTGCAGATGGTCGACCTGTTCCATGCTTCCCGCGGTTGCCGTTTCAGCTGCTATCCCTGCGCCGTGGCTTATCTCGGCGGACGCCAGTTCCGTCCGCGGCCCATGTGGCGCGTGGAGGAGGAACTGAGAACCATCGAGAACAACCGGCTGTTCGTGGTTGACAACTCTCTGGCACAGAACAAGGAATGGGAGCTCAAGCTGTTTGAGACCATGATTCCGTTCAAGAAGAAATGGATCAGCCACACCATAGACGACGACCCCGAAGTACTCCGCATGGCGGCCAAGGCCGGTGCCTGGTATGTCTATCAGGCCGTTTACGATACGTCCCCCTACATCAAGGAACGCATCAAGCGGTATCACGACAACGGCATCGGCGTCGAAGGCACCATCCTGCTCGGCCTGGACAACCAGACCGAAGACGACTGCCGGCGTCTCATCGACTTCCTGCTCGAAATCGACCTCGACCTGGCCGAATTCACGGTCATGACCCCGTTCCCGCATACCAAAGGCTACGATGACCTGCTCCGCCAGAACCGCATTTTCGATTTCGACTGGGACCATTACAATGCCGGTCAGGTGGTCTTCTATCCCAAGCACATGTCTCCTGACAAACTGCAGGAACTCTACGACTACGCATGGAAGACCTTCTACCATGACGAATCGCAGGAAGCCAAGATGACCCGGCTGTTCACGCGTGTCATGATGCGCGAAATGGAAGACGGGACCTATCGTCCGCGCGACCGCCGGCTCATCGGAAAGTCGTTCGGAAAAGATGTTGTCAGAACCACTTTGACGCAATAGATTATGAAAGTACCCGAAAGTTACTACGATGAGATTTTCGCTTTTGCGGGTCAGTGGGACGTGCCGTCGAGCTGCGGTCTGAAGATCCGGAAAAACGGCGACGAGACCTACGTCATTGTCACCGAGCTTTACCAGGACAATCCCGGCACCTCCGTCACGGCGGCCGGCTGGTCGCTGGCAAGCCAGATATGCGAAAAGAAACAATTGGATATCCGTAAGGTACATTACATCGAATGCAATCCCGACACCCATTCGAAACTTTCGTTCTACGACGAAGCTTACTATGAGGTCGGATTCTTCGACGAGACAGGCGCCAGGCGTCCGGTCCCGGTGTACACCCAACTGGCTCCGGAGAAAATCCGGCAAGCCATCATCTGAAAATCATGCAAGCCATGTTTCCTACGCTGTCTCATACATCGCCGCCCGGTGTCCCCTGCGTGCCGCTGCACGCAGACCGGTCATCCCTTGAATTCCAGCCGGCCGATGTCATCCGGCACTATCAGGAAGAACGGGTTCAGGAGGTGCTGTCCTATCTCGCGGAGCGGTCGCCGTTCTACCGTGACTTGTTCCGCCGCGAACACCTCGACGTAAAGAAACTCAAGAAACTCGAAGATCTCCGGTACATCCCGACCACCGACAAGCGCGACTTGCAGGAACACAATGATGATTTTCTGTGCGTTCCACGCGCGAAGGTGGCCGATTACATCACAACGTCGGGCACACTCGGAAACCCCGTGACGTTCGCCGCCACCGTCCACGACCTGCACCGGCTGGCCTACAATGAACAGATATCGTTCCAGTGCGCCGGCATCGGACCGGGCGATGTCATCCAGTTGATGACCACCCTGGACAAACGGTTCATGGCCGGAATGGCCTATTTCCTCGGCGCCGTCCGGATGGGTGCCGGCATGATACGCGTCGGGAACGGCATCCCCGCCCTGCAGTGGGACACCATCAACCGCATCCGGCCGAACGTCATCATGGTGGTGCCGTCGTTCATCCTGCGCATCATACAGTACGCCGAAGAGCAAGGCATCGATTACCGGAACACTTCCATCCGGAAAGCGGTCTGCATCGGCGAGAACCTGCGCGAACAGGATTTTTCGCTCAATCTGCTGGGACGCCGTATCAAAGAGAAATGGGACATCGAACTGTACTCAACCTATGCCTCGACCGAGATGGGCACTTCGTTCTGCGAATGCAAGGCCGGCCAGGGTGGACATCACCATCCGGAACTGATTTATTGTGAATTACTTGATGAAGAGGGCAATCCGGTACCCGAAGGAGAGGCCGGCGAACTGACCGTCACCACCATCGGCGTCGAAGCCATGCCATTGCTCCGCTTCCGAACCGGCGACATGGCACGGTTTCACACCGAACCCTGTTCCTGCGGCCGCAACACCATGCGCATCAGTCCGCTTATCGGCCGCAAGAGCCATATGATCAAATACAAAGGTACCACGCTGTACCCGCCGGCCATCTTCGATGTACTCGACAATACGCCTTATGTGGACGTATATTGCGTCGATGTCGCCGACAACGAGATCGGCACCGACAGTGTCACCGTGCATGTCGGGCTCCGTCCCTCGTGCACGCTGCCGCACGAAACCATTGTCAAGGAACTGAAGGACCTCTTCCGTGCCCGGTTGCGGGTTGCTCCAGAGATCAGCATCGACGACACCGAACTGTTGCGCCGGACTGTTTTTCGCGAGCATGACCGCAAGCCCGTCAAATTTTTCGATTTCCGTAAAAAAAATACTCAAACGACATAACCATGTGTACTTCAACCGTCCCGTTCGACGATCTGCGTCCTTACTCTGACGCGGAGATTCCTGCCGCCATGCATCGCATGGCCGCCGACCCCGCTTTCAGTGCCGTGGCCCGATACATCTGGCCGGACAAGACCCTTGAGGAGGCACGGGCATTTATCAGCCAATTCAAGAACGTCTACGATTTCCAGCACAATGTCATGCTTGATGCATGCCTGCAGATCCTGAAACGTTCCGTGTCACAGCTTTCCTGGTCCGGCCTCGCCGGCCTGACCCCGGGCAAAGGCTTTCTGTTTGTGTCCAACCACCGCGATATCGTGCTGGACGCCACCATCCTGCAATACGTACTCAGCATCAACCAGCTGCCCACCACCCAGATTACATTCGGCAACAATCTTATGCAGCCGGGCTTCATGACGGACTTCGGCAAAGCCAACAAGATGTTCAAGGTGATGCGCAAAAAAAACAACGAGCTGAAGGCGTTTCTGCAACACTCGAAAATCCTGTCGGAATATATCCGGACACACATCGCCGACGGCGAGTCGGTCTGGATTGCCCAGCGCAACGGCCGTACCAAAGACGGCTTCGATTCGACCGACCAGGGGCTGATCAACATGTTCAGCCTGAGCGGCGGAAAGAATCTGGCTGAATCGATGGAGAAACTGCATATCCTGCCCATGGCTGTTTCGTACCAGTATGAACCTTGCGACCTGCTCAAAGCCCGCGAGGTGTACCTGAGCCGAGACGGAGCCGTGTACGAAAAGAAACCAGGTGAAGACCTGCAGAGCATCATCACCGGTATCCAGCAACCCAAGGGACACATGCACATCGCTTTCTGCGAGCCCATTACGGAGGATTTCCTGTCCACGATCGAGCATCTGCAGCACCGCAATGAATTCAACAAGGCACTGGCCGAGGAAATAGACCGGCGCATCTATGCGGCCTACCGCTGCCACGACACCCAGTACATCGCCCTCGATCTGCTGGAGGGAACGGAAAACCATGCAGACCATTACACACCGGAAGCCCGGCAGCAGTTCGAGGCGCATGCAGAACAGCTGTACGGCATGGTTCCGGGCGGCGACCGGCAGGTACTGCGCGAAATCCTGCTGAAAATCTACGCCGGTCCGCTGCTGCAGAAACAGCGCTGACATACCAGGGAATCCGATGGCACAGAATGGCCATTATTATTCTATCTTTCTATGGAACAAAAAGTTGCATTAGTTACAGGAGGCTCAAGAGGCATCGGCAAAGCCATTGCCCGCGGACTGGTCGAGGAAGGTTACTTCACTGTGCTGGTCGGCCGTGACGCCGCCACGCTGGAGGTTGCCGCAAAAGAACTCGGACAGGCCGGTTTCATTGTTGCCGACCTGGTCCGGCCGGAAGCGCCGGATGAGGTCATCAAGACCTGTGCTGCACGCTACGGCCGCCTGGACGTTCTGGTCAACTGTGCCGGTCTTTCGGCGGCGGGAAGTTTCACGGAAGTCACACCGGACGAATGGGACCGCATCTTCGCCGTCAATGCCCGGGCTCCGTTTTTCCTCTGCCGGGCAGCCCTGCCTTTGCTCAAGGCGGCGCCGAAGGCCTTTGTCATCAACATTGCCTCAGTGGTCGGATTCAAAGGTTACATCAACCAGTCGGTCTATGCCTCATCCAAGCACGCCCTTACAGGGTTCACCAAAGTGTTCGCCAAGGAAGTGCAGCCGTTCGGCATCCGTGTGCACCTCATCTCGCCCGGCGGCGTTGCCACCGAAATGGTCCGGCAGATGCGGCCCGACATCAAAGCCGACGAACTGATCCAGCCGGAAGAAATCGCCGACATCGTACGTTTCATCGTCACAAGACCCGGCAACGGCACCATCGACCATTTCTACATCCGGCGATACAGCGGTCTGGCCTTCGATTAGTAACAGAGAACAGACCGGAGGTTACTTCAGCCCCTGCAGCTTACGCGATTTGTACAAGCCCAGTCTGTACATCAGGTTGAAGAAACGGGCCTTCAGATTGCGGGGCATCTGGTGCGAAAAAACCTGGGAATGACGCCATGAGCCAAAGCAGCAGTGCACCGCTACGGCCTCTTCCTTCATATACGGCGGATACGGACAGAACAGGGACGACGGATAAAGGTGGAATCCCTCCGCCAGCTGCTGCTCCCTGTCATAATACCTGAATCCATATTTCTCGGCGATGCGCGCAAGGACGATGGGACTGATATTGTCCGGCGTCAGCGGCCCGTGTTCTATGTTGACAAAAGGATGGGTCTGGTAATAGGCCAGGCATTCGCCGAAAAAAGGATGGCCTTTCTCCGCTCCCATGATGGCCGCCTGTATCTGCATGTCGTGAATCAGCAGGTCCGGAGCCGTCTTGGTGCCGTCCTCCCTGACATACCGGTGGTCTCCGCCCTCCGCGAAAAAGGCCGGATGGCATTCGACGGCTGAAAAAGCCCGGTTGTCCAATACGAAATCAAGGGGTTTTCGCACGAACACATCCGAATCCAGATAGACACCGCCTTCGTGGTAAAGGGCATGACAACGGATATAGTCGCACGCAAATGCCCACTTCCGGACTGACAGCGCATCACGGACGAACGGCACCGACTGTACATCGAAGTTCTCCGTATTCCAGAGTTTGAATTCCCAATCCGGCATATGCCGTTTCCAGGATTTCATGCACTCCCTGATGTCAGCCGGTATCGGGTTGCGGCTCAGCCAGCAGTAATGAATCACTTTAGGTATCACAGTACACTATATAGGTTTCTGCAGAATCAAGGGACGGCTGCAAAGTTACCCTTCCTGCGACAAAAGAACAAATCCGGAATACGGCACAGGCCGGCCCGCCGTGACAGAAAAGCATTTATCTTTGTATGCGTTTACAACTTCATCTTATGATATCCGCCATACCGTTTCGTCCGAAATCTTCCACGCCGCACGTGGCGACCGGGCACTGCGCCGCCGTCATACTGGTACTGATCGTCGTTCTGCAGTCCTGCGCCACCCACAGACCGTCCGGGAAACAGCACTTCGAACTGGGGCCGAACCCGGTCATCACCTCCATGTACACGGCCGATCCGTCAGCCCGGGTGTTCGGCGACACCCTGTTCGTCTATCCCAGCCACGACCAGGACAATGCCTTCACGTTCAACATGGAAGACTACCACGTCTTCAGCACCACGGATATGGTGCATTTCGAGGACCGCGGCATGATCTTCAACCCGCTGACGCAGACCACATGGGCCAGGAGTGCAGCCTGGGCGCCCGACTGTGTCGAGCGCAACGGCAAGTATTACCTCTATTATCCGACCGACCGCCGGCACATCGGTGTAGCCGTGGCCGACCGGCCGGAAGGCCCCTTCGCCGACCCGCTCGGACATCCGCTGTTGTCGATTGACTCGCCGGGTGTGGTCTGTGACCGCGATTTCATCGACCCGTGCGTGTTCATCGACGATGACGGGCAGGCGTATCTCTTTGTCGGACAGAATACCGTATGCTGTATCAAACTCAACGAAGACATGATTTCGTACGACGGTGAGGTACATATCATCGAAGGAGTCTTCGAGTTTTTCGAAGCCGTCTGGGTGCACAAATACAATGGTAAATACTACATGTCCTACTCAGACGGGCCATTCTCCGGACACGACCCGCGCATCGCCTATTGCACGGCAGATTCGCCGCTCGGCCCCTATACGTACCAGGGCGTCATCCTCGGTCCGGTCAACTCCGGGACCAATCACCACAGCATCGTGGAATACAAAGGCGAGTGGTTCCTGTTCTACCACACCGCCGACCTGAGCCGCAAGAATCTGAATGTGGAGGCGCATCCGGAAATGGAGCGCATCTGCTCTGTACGCCGCTCTGTCTGCGTGGAGCATCTTTATTACAATGCGGACGGCACGATAAGGGAGGTCGTGCCCGAAGCACGATAGAGACTATCCGTTCAACAGCAAATCCGTCAGGACGGCGGCATCCACACCGTCGAAATACTGCGCTACACCAGCGTCCGTCAGGCGTTCACGAAGTGCGGCCGCCTCATAACGGCAACCCAGCAGTATGTCGGCCAGACCGTCAACCGGCCGGTTGCCCAGAAAATCGCCGCCGAAACGCAAAGCTGTGACGACACCACGGTCCACGGTCAGATGGACCTCAACGGTACCGCACGGCAACTTGCGGCTGTGCATGGTCCCGAGACGGGGCGAACGGCCGTAGTTCCACTGCCATGTAGCGAACTTTGCATCTGCAAGAGATTGCACTTCTGCCTCCTGTTTCTCAGAAAGATACATCTCCCCATCCTGAAAGTCGTGCGAAAGCAGACGCTCCATGGCCGTCTGCAGGACTGCGATGCTCCGGATGTCATCGGGAAGGTATGATTTGAGATTGGCCACCCGGCTGCGGACCGATGCCACGCCCAGCGCCTGCATCTTGCTGCCAGGCACCGAAAGCACCTGCGTCAGGACCGGCAGGTCGACATCGTAGAGCAACGTGCCATGCACCATCAGCCGGTCGTGCCACACGCGCTTGGCATAACCTGACACCTTCATGCCGTCCACCAGAATGTCGTTGCGGCCGTTCGCAGAGGCGGGCACTCCCAGGGTACGCAGGGCGTCTACCACATACTGCATATAGCCGGCGTAATCGGTTTCGAAATCCGCCGAACGGCCGACTATCGTGTAATTGAGATTCTGCAGGTCGTGATAGACGGCGCCACCGCCCGTCATGCGACGCGCCAGAACGATACCGTGCTGCGTGAGGTAATCAAGATTCACTTCGGCATAGACATTCTGGCTGACACCGACAATCACCGCCGGCCGGTTGCGCCAGAAATAGCATAATGGTTCATCGAGCGGCAGCGACTGCAGGCAATACTCGTCGAAAGCCATGTTGTAGTGCGGATCCGTGGACGGATTGTGGAGCAGCTTCATTCGGAAAGCAAATGATGGTACATGGCAACCAGACGTGCACCGTCCCGCTGCCAATTATAACGTTGTTCCACCGCCTCACGGCCATGCAGTGTCAGACTCCGCCACTGTCCGGCATCGGACAGCCGCTGCAGGCCTTCACACAGACTGCGTGCATCGCCCGATGTATAACTCAGGCCGCTCTGCGTTTCCCCTACGAGACGGACCAGCGGATCGCACGATGAAACCAGCATCGGAGTCCGGGCGTACATGTACTGAAATATCTTGTGCGGTACCGTATGGTCGGTATGTTCCGACTTGACATGCGGGATGACCGCCACCTGCGCCTGGCGGTACAAATCGACAATCTCGGTATATCGCCGGAAACCGTGGAAATGCACTTCGTCCGTTATGCTGAGCCTGTCCGCCTGGGCGCGGAGTTGCGGCAGATAAGCCCCATCGCCGACTAAATCGAAAACCACGGTCACGCCTTGTTGCTTCAGCAGACGGATGGCATCAAGCACATCCTGTAAACCGCGATGCTTTGTCACCCCCCCTACATAAAGCAAGCGGAGCGGCATGCCAGGAGCCGGCGCCTCCGGACAGGCGTTATTCAGATCGAATACATTGACATTCAATGTATTTGAAACAACCTCTATTTTTTCTGGAGCCAGACCGAAACCGACCAGACGCGCTTTCGATTCCTCCACTACAACCACCACCCGGTCGGCCTGCGCAGTCATGCGTCGTTCGTAGGCCCGCCACTGGCGGTCGGACGAAAGCAACCGACCGGCCAACGTGTGCGTATGCGCCGAAACCTGCAGCAATGCCGGCCAGATTTCGTGCAGGTCGAGCACAAAACGGGCACCGTACCGGCGGCTGGCCTCCAGACCGATACGGGCCAGCGGCAAATCGTGCACGTGTACCGCGTCGAACTTCCCGGCCTCGAAAAGACGGGCAACCCGGCGGCGCCAGTAGGCGAAATAGAACGGGAACTTCAATGCGCCGACACTCGATTTGTACCGCCATACCGGGATTGTTTCACGGTGGATTGTGCCCGATGGCGTCACTTCAAGCTCCGGTTCACCAGGTCTGCGGTAACATGACAGATGCACTTCGAATCCGGCCTGCGTGAGCGCCTCCATCTCGTTTTCGACACGCACGTCCGGCGGGAACTTGCTCTCAAGAAGCATCAGGATCTTTTTCATCCGGAAATTGTTTTTTCGATGACAAAGATAGAAAGTTCTCCGGCATGCGCGACAATGCAGCTTTTTCAACGCAGAGGAAGCAAGGCGGACGCCGTCCGTGATTTTGTATATCTTTGCACGCGCTTTGAAAAAAGCCGGATTACACGCCATGTCAGCATTCTTCAAAGGAGTCAGGGACGGCATTCCGATTGCCGCAGGCTATTTCGCCGTGGCCTTTTCGCTGGGCATCACGGCCCGGAACGCAGGTCTCACGGCACCCGCCGGTTTTCTGAGCAGCTTCCTTACGCGGGCCTCGGCCGGTGAATACGGGGTCTATGCCATGATGGCCGTGCACGCCTCTTTCTTCGAGATTGCGGCCATATGCCTGATTGCCAATCTGCGATATCTGCTGATGGGGGCCGCGCTCACCCAGAAATTCGCACCGGAGACCTCTCTGCTCAAACGCATACTGACATCCTGCTGCATCACCGACGAGATTTTCGGCATCTCCATCGCCTGGCCCGGTTTTCTGCCCCTCGCCTATCCGCTTGGCGCGACCACCATCGCCGCTACGATGTGGGGCGCCGGCACTGCATCGGGCATCTCGGCGGGCGAGTTGCTGCCGCCGCCTATCGTCTCGGCCCTGAGCGTCGCCTTGTACGGCATGTTCCTGGCCATCATTATCCCGCAGGGAAAGAAAGACCGGCATGTACTGGCGGCGCTGCTGGCCAGTTTCGTGCTCAGCTGGTGCTGCGCCGGCCTGCCCGTCCTCCGCGGCATCAGCCCCGGTATCCGGACCGTCGTCCTGACCGTCGTCATCGCAGCCGCCGCCGCATGGTTGAAACCCCTTCCCTCCGAAAATGACCGTCAGCCATGAACCGCACTGTCTGGATATATCTGCTCATCATGATCGTCCTGACGAACCTCATCCGCATCCTGCCGGTGACGCTCATCAGGCGGCGTATCACCAATACATTTCTGCGCAGTTTCCTGTACTACGTCCCATATGTCACACTGGCGGTCATGACCATTCCGGCCATGATCCAGGCTACGGCGTCTCCCGTTGCCGGTGGCGCAGCATTCGCCACGGGTGTCGTGGCGGCATGGAAAGGTCTGGGGCTGTTCCCCATTGCCTTGATTTGCTGTCTGGTGGTGTTGGTTATCGAAATGCTGCCGCTGTGACGGACCACTGATGCGGAAAAGAACCGGACTCTGTGAATGCAGACACCGGATGTTGCCGGCAGTTTCGGGTAAAATTACAATTCCGTCATAAAAAACGTTCCAAGGCGCGCTGCAGGCCGTCTTCGTCCACATCGGACGTCACAAAGCCGACGTTCCGTTTCACTTCGTCGGGCGCATTGCCCATCGCTACGCCTACCGCAGCCCGGCGCAGCATCGGCAGGTCGTTGGCTCCGTCGCCGACAGCCATGGTCTCGTCCAGTCCGAAGCCGAAGTGGCGGGCCATCACTTCCATGCTGAGGGCCTTGTCCACCGTGTCGGACACGATGTCCACAAAGTCCTGGGTCCAGCGCTGCGCATGGCTGTGCGGCATCAGCGCCATGAATGCGCGTTCTTCCGGACCGGACGGGAAGAAACCGGTGACCTGCAGAATGTTCAAGGCCTTTACACGGGCCTCGTCATCCGGACGTTCCTCCCGGAAATCATCGAACAATGAAAAACCACCCGCAACGTCCTGCGGCCGGAGGCCACCGACGGCCAGCGCATGAATCACCTCGGGACGTCCGGGCTGCTCCGCGAAGATCCGGTCCGGCGCCAGCGCGATAAACGGCTGTCCCGCCCGTTGCACGTACCGTACCGACTGCAGGATGTCGCGCCAGTGCATCTGTTCGCAGTGGATATCCCGGCCGGCCGCATCGCTGCAGTGGGCACCGGTCAGGCAGACCAGTCCGTCGTAACCGATGCCGCCGACATTCGTAAGGAACTGCCGGGCCCGGCTGGTACAAAGGAATATCAAAACCCCTGATGCGCGCGCCGCCGTGACGGCCGCGCGGGCGCTTTCCGGAATGGCATGACGCCGGATGGACATCAGGGTGCCGTCTATATCGAGGAAAACTGCTCTGATCCGTTTCATGGTGTCATGGTGTCACCTGACATCCGGGCACAAAATATGCCGGCCCCGTGAAATCGAAGGCCGGCATACCACGTTGTGCCACTTGAAAAATTATTCTTCAGCAGGGATTTCAACGATGACCGCATCGGGTGCGTTTTTCATCACCGAAGCGATGCCGTTGGCGCAGGTAGCCTCGGATGCATACATCTGGCTCGAACCGATAACCTGGCCGTTCGTTGCCATCAGGTTGAAATACGGTTTGCCATTGGCAGCCACCTTCTTGTCGAAACGTTCGATAGACTGGCTGTTCTTGCGGACAGACTCGATGCCATTCATGCACGAAACCTTGCTTTTGTAGCCCTGGCTCGAAAGGATGACCTGACCGTTGGAGGCTTTCAGGTTGAACTGATAGTCGCCGTTCTTGCGGATTGTAACTTCAAATTTTCCCATAGTTGTTTTATTTAGTGATTTGATGAGCAAAGATAATTTTTTTTCTTCACAATACAACCCGTTTTTTCTCCGGCTGCAGGATTATGGCATTTTTTTATAGCGTCACGTGCAGTTTCATGTTGAACCGTCGGCCGGTCATGTAGTTAGGCACCGCGAAACAGGCTGCGCCGGTGCTGTCGGAAGGCAGCGTCCGCGCCCAAAGGTAGGACACCGTGTTGCGGATGTCGAACAGGTTGAAGACTTCGGCCTGCAGCCAGACATCCCGGAAAACGCCCACCTTGCCGAAGGTCTTGGTCAGGCCGACATCCACCCGCCGGTAGGGACGCATCCGGAACGTCAGGTCGTAGCGGTCGGGATCGGGATAGCTGTAAGGCAGCGCCGTGCCATACACCAGATTCAGGTGAAACCTCCAGGTATCGTTGCGCGGGAAATAATCCTGGAAGAAAAGATTGAACGAGAAACGCTCGTCGGTCGGCCGCGGGAAACTGCCCCGTCCGTCACCGCAGATGTCCTCCCTGGCCCGGAGCCAGGACACACTTACCCACGATTCGGCATCGGGCACGAAGCACCCGTTGAGCCTGAGATCGGCACCGACCGCATATCCGTCGGAAAGATTATCCCCGGCATAAACGGTGCGGACATTTTCCAACTTGTACGGAATCAGCCGGTCCATCTTCTTGTAATACAGCGCCCCACTCCACTTGAACAGCCGTTGCCACAACGTAAACTCATGCTCGGCCTCCAACACGAAATGCACCGACCGCTGCGCCTTTGTCTCAGTGTGGAGCGCATATAGGCGGTCGCGCATCTCCCGGTAGAAAGGCGGCTGGATATAGCTCCCGGCTGCGCCATGGAAAGACCATGACGGCCAAGCCTTTGGATAGAGTGCAACCGACATCCGGGGCGAAACGAATGTTTCTGAATTGACATCGTTGTAATGACCGCGCAAGCCGGCCGTCACATGCCAGAGCACCGCTGGCAGGTCGAAGCGCCAGGTAGCCTGCACATAGCCCGACAGACGGTTCCGGTCCAGACGGTTCCGTCCGCGCAATGCCGGTCCGGACAGACGGACGTAGTCTGCCGAATCGACCGCTTCCCACGAGGCATACTGGTCGTCCATCCGGTCATGCTGCCACTGCAGCGACCACCGCAAGAGTCCGTTGCGGACCACATACTGGCCGACATGCTGCACCGAGGCCATATCGGCCGACATGGTGTTGCGTGCATGCTGCCACGTACTGCCCACACCGATATGAAGCACGCTGTCGGGCAGTGCTGAGTCATCGGTTTCAAGACGGTCCAACAGATAGGAACTCACCACATCATAGAACTCCTTCTCACGCATGTCTGTGAGCGATGTCACCCATTTCAGCTGCATGCGCCGGGAAGGATGCCAGGCCAGCGTCAGGGCTCCCGTAGCCATGCGGTAACTGTCCTCCTCTTGTCCGTCATAATACATGACAAAACGGTAAATGTCATCCACCGTACCGAACGACGTCTCGCGCGACTCAGGCCGGAAGCGGTAACGGTTGTCGGCCACGTAGCCAAGCAGCGACACCTCCCAGGCAGGTGCAGCGCGCCAGGTCAGATGTGCCTGGAAGTCATGGAAGCGGGGATCGTAACCACCCTTGGTATCAAGTGTCGAAAGCAGGGCACGGGCGGATTTGTAACGGTAACCGGCCAGCCATGTAAAGCGGCCGCTGCGGGACAGCCCTTCCGAAGTGACATCGCCCGTCAGCAAGCCGGCCGAGACGCGGAGTTCACGACGTTCCGGCCGGCGGTAGGCCACATCGAGCACCGATGCCATCTTGTCGCCATAGCGTGCATCGAAACCGCCGGCTGAGAATTTGAGCGAAGAAACCATTTCCGGATTGACGAAAGACAGTCCCTCCTGCTCGCCCGCCCGGATCAGGAACGGCTTGTAGATTTCGATGTCGTTCACATAGACCAGATTCTCGTCGAAACTGCCGCCGCGCACCGCATACTGCGAACTCAGTTCGTTGTGCGAAGTCACGCCGGGCATCCATTTGACCCAGGTTTCGATCGTCCCGGCCGGATTGGGCATGAACGCAATGTCATCGCTGTAAATTTGCTGCAGCGTGCCGGTACGGCGGCCGTCGGCCACAGACGTAGCCTCACCGGCCTGCACCTGCATCGCCGTGCTGTCTGCATCGGCCGACGGTTGTGCGGACACCGCAGCGCACGCCAGCACCAGAACCGGCACGAGGCCCGCCCGGCACAGGCGGAACCGGGAATGTCCCGAACATAAACGCATCACAGTCTGTCTCTTTTTCTGCCAGCCACGAGGTAGACTGGCATGCGGTTCAAAAATATAAACTTTCGGGGGAAAAAAGCTACATTTGCCACAAATTGCACGTTAAAAATGGTTTTTCCCTGGGGCACCTCCCGCCGTTACAACGCCTACGCCGATTACTTCCGGGCCCGCTATGGCGGCCGTGTCCAGAAACTGACCATCGACGCCGGGTTCACATGTCCCAACCGGGACGGTACCGTTTCCACCGGCGGATGCGCCTACTGCAACAACCGGGCATTCAACCCGTCGTATTGCGCACCGGAGAAAAGCATCAGGCAACAACTGGAGGAAGGCATGACTTTCCACGAAGTCCGCTACCGGCGGGCGGAACAGTATCTGGCATATTTCCAGGCATTCTCAAACACCCATGCGCCGGTCGGAAAACTGAGGGAGGTTTACCGCGAAGCCCTGTCCGTGCCACGCGTCGCCGGTCTCGTCATCGGCACCCGGCCGGACTGCATCGACGAAGACAAACTGACCCTGCTCGCCGATCTCGCCCGACAGCATTACGTCATGGTGGAATACGGCATCGAAAGCTGCTACGACCGCACGTTACAGGCCATCAACCGAGGCCACACAGCCGCCACAGCCTTCGAGGCCATCCGGCGCACCGCCGCACACGGCATCCACACCGGCGCCCATCTCATCTTCGGACTGCCCGGCGAAAGCCGTGAAGAAATGCTGGACGAAATCGACATCATCAACCAACTGCCGCTCACCACCGTCAAATTCCACCAGCTGCAAATCGTAAAAGACACGCCCTATGCCGCACGGTACGCCGTAGAACCGGATTATTTCCACCTGTTCGGCCTGGAGGAATACCTCGACTTCATGGTGGACGTGTTCGAGCGGCTCAACCCCGCATTCATCGTCGAACGGTTTGCCAACGAGGTGCCGCCGTGGTATCTCGCGGCTCCCGGCTGGGGTCTGATCCGCAACTTCGAATTATGGTTGAAACTGGAAAGGAAACTGGAGGTGCGGGACACCTGGCAGGGACGGCTGTACCGTCCCCTGTAACTTTTTGGCGTTATTTAAGATAACCCACCGACTGACCCAGCACGCAGATGTAGGCCGGCTTGATTTTCATCACCTCGATGAGCGCATCCTGGTTCCAACCGCCGCGGGCCACCGTCCCCATACCGGCCGAAGCGCAGTACAGATACACGTTCTGCGAAATATATCCGACATCGACATACGATACGGTATTGGCCTCGCCCGCCTTGGCTCCGGGTCCCGTCTTGTCGGTATCGGCCATGAACAGCAGATTAAGCGGCGCCGTAGCGGCGAATCCGCGGCCGGTCAATGCCCGGTGGTCGCCCTCCGCCGTGAGTTCCAGCCGGTGTTTGGCGGCATCGTAATGGTAGATACCAGTCTTGAATACGGCATACACTTCGATTTCCTGCCGGTTAGAGCCCGACGGTGCCGTACGCTTGCCTTCCTCGGGACGATTGACGCCGAAAGCAGCCCAGAGCAGATTCGACAGGTCCTGGAGCGCAATTTCACGGTCGGCATATTCACGGACCGACTGACGCTGTTTCAGTGCCTGCATGAGACTCATGCCATCTGCAGACGGCTGTGGCAATTCAATGATGGCAGGGGCCGTTTCAGCGGCACAGGCGGCAGACAACAACAGAATGGCCGCCATCCACATGACAAACAGTTTTTTCATTTCTCAGATTGGTTTTAGTTCTTTGATTGGTTCTAATATGAAATATAATGACTTATGATTTCGGCTGAAGACCAAGCCGGGCACCCTCCGACAGCATCAGACGGTAGGCTGCTTCGTGCTCGTTGGGAATCACGCCGTCCAGGATGGCATCCTTGATGGCTGTCTTGATGAGACCGATGGACTTGGAAGGGCCGATGCCAAAGGTCTCCATAATCTCGTCACCGGAGACCGGCGGCTGAAAGTTGCGGATGGCGTCTTTTTCTTCTATCTCCTTGAGTTTCTGCTCCACAAGCGAGTAATTCTCCATGAAATGACGCACCTTCTCCTCGTTCTTGGATGTGATGTCGGCATTGCAAAGCAACATCAAATCGTCGATGTCGTCCCCCGCCTCGAAAAGCAGCCGGCGCACCGCCGAATCCGTCACTTCCTCGGTCAGTGCAATGGGACGCAGATGCAGCAGCACCAGTTTCTGTACATATTTCATCGGCTCGGTGGTCGGCAGATGCAGCCGGCGGAAAATGGCCGGCACCATCTTGGAACCGAGAAACTCGTGTCCGTGGAAACTCCAGCCCACCTCCGGGCTGAAGCGCTTGGTGGCAGGCTTGGCCACATCGTGCAGCAGAGCAGCCCATCGCAGCCAAAGATTGTCACTGCGCTGCGCCACCGTATCGAGCACCTGCATCGTATGCTTGAAAATATCCTTGTGTGCCTTGTTCTGACGCACCTCGACCCCCTTGAGCCGTGAGATTTCCGGCAATACGTACGGAAGCAGCTGCGTCTTGTCCATCAGCACAAACGCAATCGAAGGCCGGACGGTCATCAGCATCTTGTTCAGTTCCTCGGTGATGCGCTCCATCGAAACGATGCCGAGACGCTCCCGGTTGCGCTGCATGGCGGCAAAGGTGTCCGGTGCCACGATGAACCCGAGCTGGGCGGCGAAACGGACCGCCCGCAGCATCCGGAGCGGATCGTCCGAAAACGTGGTGTCCGGGTCGAGCGGTGTACGCAGAATGCCCTGGCGCAGGTCTTCCAATCCGCCGAACGTATCGACCAGCGTACCGTAATTATCCTTGGAAAGACTGACTGCCAACGTATTGACAGTAAAATCGCGGCGCCGTTGGTCATCGTCGAACGTACCGTCCTCCACCATGGGATTGCGCGACCGGCGGTCGTACGATTCGCGGCGCGCCCCGACAAATTCAATCTCGTCGGCACCGTAGTGCAGCATGGCGGTACCGAAATTCCGGAACACCGTCACCTTGGGATGCCCCTTGATGCGGGCTGCCACCTTCTCGGCCAGTGCAATGCCGCTGCCGACCACCACGATGTCGATGTCGTTGGATGGACGGCCCATCAGCGCATCGCGCACATAGCCGCCGATGGCGTACGCCTGCACACCCTCGCGGTCTGCCACGTCCGAAATGATGCCGAATACAGGATGTTTCAGCAGGTTATCCATCGCCCGTCCGACCTGTTCTACTCTTCCTCCGCCGATGTGTGGATTTTGACATGGAATACAAGCGGCGCCATCGGCGGGACACTGTACAGCTCGGAGCCTGCGAAACCCTGTTCCGAAGTGACGCCGTGCCATCCGAAACCAAGATGGGCGGGAACGAAAACCGTAGCCTCGGCACCCGTTTTAAGGTGCTTCATCGCTTCGTCGAAACCGTGGCCGAACTTATTGTCCGTCCCGATGTTATATTTGACACGGTAAGACATGGACTCGACCAGCACAAACGACACACCCGGCCGGCCCCGGTAATCGCGCTGCAGGAATCCGTACGAATACGTAATCCACATGGGGCCGCCGTTCGTCAACGGATCGCCGATGCCTTCCTGGTGCACCATAACCTGCAGGGTGCCGCTCCGCTTATCGCTTTCCACCTCGTACATGTCATCCGGATTCCCATAGAAATATGCAGCGTCTGTGTACGAGAAAGCGTATTCCTCCACCTCCAGGTCACGCAAGGCGCTCTGGCAGAGGCGGTACGACTTGAACATGGCTGTTTCTTCGGCCGTCATGGCCGCATCGCTCCATTCCGTCACCCCATTGAGCGTCAGGTCCATTACCCGGGTGTAATCCTTGAACCCGCTCATCAGCGACGGTGCCATGAAAATACGGTAGGTCTCGCCCTGCCGCATTTCGCCGATGATGGCAGCATAGTCCGACAGGCCATTGATGTACGGATAGAGTTCGGGGCCGCCATGCAGATAATTCCTGATCAAGGCCCTTTCCGCAGACAACGTTGAGTCGGACGTACTGAGCAAGTCGCGGTCGGACGGACGCCACGATGCCGAGTAGTCTTCCTGTTTCCACATGTTGTAGCTGATGCGCACGAAATGTTTTTTCACCTTCGGACGGATTTCCGCAGAGGGATTTTCCACCAGCGGCACATAATACAGGTTCGCACTGGCATACTGTTTCCACTGGCCGGGATAATTGGCGTCCAGATAGGCCACCAGCGCCTTCTCGGCTTCCGTGATCTTGTCATTGTCGTCGTCATCGACATCCAGACACGCGGGCATCAGCAGAGCAACGGCTGCAAGCGCCGCTGGAACGGCGATACGGTATTTCAGAAAATTCAGCAAAGAAGTCTTCATATGCAAAAATAATTTACAGATTTTCAAGCACTTGATAAAAACGCCCCACGACGGTCTGCAGCGGCAGCGTCATATCGCCGCCTGCCGCGTTCCGGTGTCCGCCACCGTTGAAGTAGCGGCGGGCGATCTCGTTCACGTCGAAGTCGCCACGCGACCGCAACGACACCTTGATGCGGTCTTCGTCCTCGCGGATGAACGCCACGAAACGGATGCCGCGGATGGCGAACGGATAATTGACAAAACCCTCGGAATCGCCTTCGACATAGTGGTATTGCAGCTGCTCGTCACGGGTCAGCACAATCAGTGCGGCCCGCTGCTCCGGATAGACCTCCATCTTACGGCTGAGGCAGTAGCCCAGCAACCGCTGCCGGTGTTCGGAATAATTGTCGTACACCGCCGCCGACACCGCATCACGGTCGATACCATAGTCCATCAGCGCAGCCACCGTCCGGAATGTTTCGGACCGCGGCACATTGTAGCTGAAACAACCTGTGTCGGTCATCATGCCGGCATAGATGCAGGTGGCGATGTCGCGGTCGATGAGCGAAGCATCCCACGCATGAAGCACCTCGTACAGCAGTTCCGCCGTAGCGGACATGGACGGTTCCGAAAATGACCACGTCGCCTGGATGACCGGCTGCAGATGGTGGTCGATGAGGATGTGGACGGCGCCGGCATGCGACAGCGCAACGGCCATGTCACTGGTCCGGGCCAGATCGTTGTAATCCAAATGGAAAATATATTCTGCCTCGGCGATGGCCCGGTCCACCTCCGCCCGGTTTGTCATATAGACGGTCGAACGGTCGTAACCCGGCATCCATCTCAGAAATTCCGGACAGGCATTCGGTGTCACGGCGCACACGGTATGTCCCTGTTTCAGCAGAAACGCCTGCAGAGCGAGCAGCGAGCCCAACGCATCGCCGTCCGGTCCCTTGTGGGCGACCAGCACTGCCCGGCGCGGAACGGCAAAGGCGGCTCTCATCGCCGCTATGCGTACATCATCAATTTGGATCGTCATACCATGCTATCGTTTGACCAGCCGGAAGGACAGCCGCACCGGCGGACGCCGTTCCGAACAAGATACAAAGTTAAAATATTCGTGCCGTTGTGCCAAACGAAAACCAACGGCAACAGAAGAAAGACGCGTTTTTCTGGTCTTTCTCAGGACAAGAGTTTCCGGACGATGGCCGAAATCGCTTTCCCGTCCGCCAGGCCGGCGAGCTGCCGGGTCGCGGCTCCCATCACCTTGCCCATGTCGGCCGGCGAGGTGGCGCCGACTTCGGCGACAATGGCTTTCAGACGGGCTTCCAACGCCTCCGGCGACAATGGTTCCGGCAGGTAGGCGTCAAGCACGGAGGCCTCGTTGAGTTCGTTGTCGGCCAGATCATCGCGGCCGCCCGCCCGGAACTGCTCTGCCGATTCTTTGCGCTGCTTGGAAAGTTTCTGTATGAGTTTCAGTATATCACTGTCCTGCAGTTCTTTGTTTCCGCCCGCCGTCTTGGCCAGCAGAATTTCCGACTTGATGGCGCGCACAGCGTTGAGGCGCACCGCATCCTTGGCCTTCATGGCCTCCATGATGTCTTTCTGGATTTGTTGTTCGAGTGCCATATTCCTGTATGTTTGTGTGGTTGCCCCGGCAGCGGCATGTCTGTCCGATGCCGTCCGGCAGGCAAATTTACCCATTCTTGCGGTCGGATGCGCCGCCATTCGTTTTTTTATGCGCCGCCGCCGCTTTTTTTACATCCGCCATGGAAATCACGCACGATATTTTTGTAGCTTTGTATTTTCAGTAGACGATATTTTATATTTTTTCCCATATGAAACACTTCTTATCATTCTTCAGTCTGACACTGCTGCTGTCGGGATGTGCGCAGGGCACGCCGACGCCGGCCGCCGTCCCGACCGTTGCCTGGCCGGACATCACTACCGAAGCCAAGCCGGCTTCCCGCTGGTGGATTCTCGGCAGCGCCGCCGACGAAGCCAACATCACCTACAACATGGAGGAATATGCCAAAGCCGGGCTGGGCGGTCTGGAAATCACGCCTATCTACGGTGTACAGGGCAACGATGAAAACAACGTCGACTACCTCTCCGACCGTTGGATGGAACTTTACAAATATACGCAGAAAGAGGGCAAGCGCCTGGGTATCAACGTGGATATGAACAATGGTACAGGCTGGCCCTTCGGCGGACCTGAAGTGACCGTCGAGAATGCCGCCACCCGCGTGCAGTTCTCTGAATTCCAGGTTGCCGGCGGCGAACAGTTTGCCTCGGCCGTAGGCACCTACAGCGCAGGACAGCGCGGCGGACGTCTTCCGCAAGGCGGCCGGCCGCAGGCTCCCGGCGCGGCAGCCCCGCTTTCGAAACTCATGGCCTTCTCCGAAGACGGCCAGGTGCTGGACCTGACCTCCAAAGTGGCTGAAGACGGCTCCATCGACTGGACAGCCCCGGCCGGAAGCAACTGGCGGGTTATCGGCACCTATGTCGGCAAGACCAACCAGCAGGTCAAGCGGGCGGCGCCGGGCGGCGAAGGCCTGGTCATCGACCACTTCTCCGCCAAGGCGGTCAACACCTACCTGTCCAAGTTCGACGAGGCGTTCGCCCGTAGCGGCGCCCCGTGGCCTCCGACCTTCTTCAACGACTCTTATGAGGTCTATAACGCTGACTGGACGCCAAACCTGTATGAAGAATTCTATAAACGCCGCGGATATAAACTGGAAGAGCATCTGCCCGAGTTTCTCGCCACCGACCGCAACGACATGACGGCGCGTCTGGTATCTGACTATCGCGAAACGTTAGGTGAACTGCTGTTGGAGAACTTCACACACGCCTGGACAGACTGGGCACACAGCCATGGCAGCCTGACCCGCAACCAGGCCCACGGTTCACCGGCCAACCTGATTGATCATTACGCAGCGGTTGATATCCCCGAATGTGAAGGATTCGGCATGACCGATTTCGATATCGACGGACTCCGCAAGGACGTGTACCGCAAATCGAATGATTCCGACCTGTCGATGCTGAAATATGCATCGTCCGGCGCCCATATCTCCGGCAAGAAATACACTTCTTCCGAAACACTCACCTGGCTCACGGAGCACTTCCGCACGTCGCTGTCGCAGTGCAAGCCCGACATCGACCTGATGTTCGCAGCCGGTGTCAACCACATGTTCTTCCACGGCACGCCCTATTCGCCGAAGGAAGCCGCATGGCCCGGATGGAAATTCTACGCCTCCATCAACATGTCTCCGTCGAACCCGAACCTGTGGCGCGACGCCTCCGAACTGTTCACCTACATCGCCCGCTGCCAGTCGTTCCTGCAGATGGGACAGCCCGACAGTGACTTCCTGGTCTATCTGCCCGTGTACGACATGTGGTTCGAGCAGCGTGGCAACCGGCTGCTGCAGTTTGACATCCACGGCATGCGCAACCGCGCGCCCAAGTTCATCAGCATCGTCAACGAGATCATCACGAGCGGCTACGACGTGGACTACATCTCGGACAATTTCATCCGCAACATGACGGTCGATGGCGGCATGCTCAAGACTTCGGGCGGCACCAAGTACAAAGCCATCATCGTCCCGGCCATCAACCTGATGCCGGCCGACGTGGTACAGCATCTGGCCAAGCTGGCCAAGCAGGGTGCCAAGGTGGTGTTCACCGAACACTATCCGCAAAGTGTGCCCGGCTATGCCAACCTGGAAAAACGCGAAGCCGGCCTGCAGAAAATCATCGGCAAACTGCCGCAGGTAACGTTTGACAAAACAATGGCCACATCATATGGCAAAGGCTTGATTATCACCGGAAGTGACTATGCCGATGTCCTTAAGCAGTGCGGTGTCCGGCCTGAGGAAGTACGGACCAGATTCGGCGCACACGCCATCCGCCGGGTCAACGAAACCGGCTATCATTATTTCATCGCCTCGCTGCAGCATGCCGGCATCGAAGGATGGGTGACGCTCGGCGTCAATGCCAAGAGCGCCATGCTGTACAACCCGCTGACCGGCGCTTCCGGCCTGGCGCCGCTGAAGACCGGCGCCAACGGCGAAACGCAGATCTATCTGAAACTCGCTTCGGGCGAATCGGTCATCGTCAAGACCTTCGACACTGCCGAAGTCGAGGCGGAACCCTATGTCTATTACACGGACGGACAGCCGGACAAAGGCCTGGCCATCGACGGCGGCTGGTCGCTTTCCTTCATCGAGAGCGATCCGGAAATTCCGCAGACATTCGACATCGGCAACGTACAGGACTGGACGCTGCTGGCGAACGATGATGCCAAGATCAACCGCGGCGTCGGTGTATATCGCACCACGTTCACGCTGGACAATCCGGCGGCTGACGAATGGCAGCTCCGCCTCGGCGATGTCCGCGAAAGCGCCCGCGTGCGCATCAACGGACAGCCTGTGGCCACCCTGTGGTCGGTGCCCTACAACGCCTATGTCGGCAAATATCTGAAACAGGGCGAAAACACCATCGAAGTGGAGGTCATCAACCTGCCGGCCAACCGCATCGCCGACTACGACCGCAAAGGCATCGTGTTCCGCATCTTCAAGGACGCCAACATCTCGGCGCAGAACGGCAACAATACGTACACCCACTGGACCACCGTAGCCTCCGGCCTGCTCGGTCCGGTCACACTGACACCGGTGGACAAGATGAAATTCTAAATGGAATAACCCTGAAGGCAGAAGAGGATGGCCCAAGCATCTCGGACTCGGGTCATCCTCTTTTTTTCGATTCCCATCGACTGACACCCGGACAGTCCGGTCCGGCAAAGCCGACGGAGGGGGCTATTTTTTCAGAAGCTTCTTGATCTGCGGCACTGTCAAGGCATCTGCATAGATGGCGACGGCTCCGATCTTCGTGCCGCCCAGATAGGCGTCTCCCCGGAACGGCGCCCGGCCAATCCAGTTGCAGACCGGCGACTCTCCGGCAAACGCCTCTTCCATGGTGAGCATCTGGTCGTTCGAGGCAACCTCCTGACCATTGAGGTACAGCCGGCCTTTCGTGCCGTCCTGGGTATAGACCGCATACTGCCAGACACCCTTCTCGGAAGCGCGGCCGATTTCAAGCGTCGTTTCGTGCGACCAGCCGGAAGCTGTCGTCTCGCTGCGCTGGTAATTGAGTTTGTAGGCATGATAGCGGCCCTTGTCCGCCGTGTTCAATTCCAACACGGAGAAGGCCCAGAGGAAATAGCCGTTGCCTTGAAGCGATGCCGACGGATCCACCCGGTATTTGACTGCGACCGACCATTTCTCCAGCTGCTTCAGACGGTCGCCCAAGGCAGCGCCCATATCAATGTAACCGCCGTCGTTGCCCAGATCGACCGCATACGAAGCACCCTCGGGAACAGCCTGCGCCGAGCCTTGCATCGTTCCGTCCAGATGGAACGGTCCTTTGTCCGGCACCACCTGGCCCCGGACATGTTTGAAATCGTACCGCACCACCGCGGCAGGCCGTGACGCACCGGCAGAAAGCGACAGCAACAGAGCTGTCAGCATAAGAATGTATTTTATGTTCTTCATGACTGAAAAGATTAAAAAAACAACCGCCTGAGAAACTGTTTGGATTTAATCCATTGGTTTTCATAAGGTATATATACGGCATACCGATCAAATCCGAACAGCTTCTTACGCCTGGAAACATACAGGCGTAAGGTTCAATATTACGTAAAAAAATGGCCGGGTGTACGTCCTGCCGGACGTTTTTTGCGCCGGATGTCAGTTTTTGGGGCAAGTTTCATACCTTTGCAAGACATCAAGTCCGGCTCCGGAATCGTGGGTCGGACGGCATTAATCCTTGCATATGAAACGTCTTTTCTTTTCACTGGCAGCCTGCCTGACTGTCATCGTCTGGACGGTCGCAGGCGCGGCTGCACAGGTTCCGGTGTACAACCTCGAAAACGAAGTGGTCCAGCGATTCATGGCCAAAGGTCCCTATGCCGGGTTCGGCAGCGATGACAGCTACTTCGCCGACAACGCGGTCTTTCCCCAGAAATATGCGCAGGACAAACCTGCCACCATCGTCATCGACTGGAAAGGGAAAGCCGGCAAGACGTACACCGTCACTGTGACAGAAGAGGGTGCGGCCGGCGAACCAGTCATCCGGAAAAAAGTGCAAGGCACCTCGTACGAAATCAAGAATCTCATCCCGCAGCGGCGGTATGCCTACAAAGTCCGGAAAGGACGGAAAACCGTAGCGTCCGGCGTGTTCCGTACCACCGGACAAGTCCGGATGATTGCCATCGAGAACAGCTGCAACGCTCGCGATATAGGAGGCTGGACCGGCCTCGACGGACGCAAGATACGTTACGGATGGCTCTACCGTACCGGCAGCATCGACGGCGCCTATGCCGGCCTTTGCAGCGACAATTGCGGCGGCAGCCGCTGCACCAGTCCGGTCCATGCCGAAGCCCAAAGCCAGATCGGTGACCCGGCCATGCACACGCTTTCGGAGGAGTCGCTCGACGAACTGGCCCAGATCGGCATCGCGGCCGACCTCGACCTGCGCGGCATGACGGACGAAGGACGCTGGGGCAACCAGTGCCTCTCGCACTCGCGGTCGCTCGGCGTGACCAAGATCCCGGGCGCGGATTTCTGCCAGATCATGACCGACGAGGCACTGCACAATCCGCTTAAGGACGCGGCCGTCGTCCGCGACGTAGCCTGGATTATCCAGGAGCTGAAAAAAGGACGCCCTGTGGCGTTCCACTGCCGTTCCGGTGCCGACCGGACCGGCGCTGTGGCCATGATTATCGAAGCCTTGCTCGGTGTCAGCGCCGGCGACATCGCCCGCGACTACGAGCTCACCTCCCTGTCGTCCGAAGGCAAGGGACAGACCCGCAGCGCCAAATCGGCGCTCACATCCTCCTATGGTTTCTTCGCCCGGGGATTCACGACGCTCGATGTGCCCGAGACCGACCCGGCCCGCCGGCTGCAGAAGCAGAGCTATTATTACCTGAGCTCCTATTTCGAGGATGAGCGCATCAGCCCGGCCGATCTCGACTGGTTCATCGATTTCATGCTGGAACCGGCTGCCTGATCAACGCTGCACCGGCCGCCGCAAAACGGTCCGGATGTTCGAAAAAAATCTATCTTTGAGGCGACATTCCCGGAAACGGTGTCCCGAGGTGGATTGCTGAATCCGCCAGACACCGGCTATGGACTAACAACAACCGCATGAAAAAGCTCTGGATCATGATGATATGCACCGCCGCACTGACGGCAGGCTGCGGTGAACGGCCGCAGGGAACGGCCGTTCCGGCCATTGATATGACCAATCTCGACACCACCGTCAGGCCGGGTGACGACTTCTACGCCTATGCGACGGGCGGCTGGCAGCGCCTGCATCCGCTCAAGCCGGAATACGCCCGCTACGGCACCTTCGACATTCTGGCCGAGAACAATGAAATCCGGCTCAACGAGCTGTTCCAAAGCCTGCCGGACCTACAGCCGGAACAAGGTTCGACGGACCAGAAAATCGCCGACCTGTACGCCCTTGGCATGGATTCCGTCCGGCTCAATGCGGAAGGTGCTGCGCCAGTGCTGAAATACCTGGAAGCGCTGGAAACCATTGTTTCGACAGCCGACTTCGCCAAAGCAACGGCCGGACTCAAGAAGTACGGCGACAACGGGCTCTGGAGCGTCTCCGTGGATGCCGACCTCACCGACTGCAACAAGAACATGCTGTACCTGGGCGAGAGCGGTCTCTCGATGGGCAACCGCGACTATTATCTGCTGCCCGAGCACGCCGCGCTGCGCGACGGGTTCAAGGCCTTCCTCGAAAAAGTCTTCACGCTGGCCGGCATGAGCGATGCCGCCGTCCGTGCACAAGATGCCTTCGACGTGGAGATGGCCGTGGCCGAGCCGTATTGGTCGATGGTCCGCCAGCGCGACATCCCCGCCCAGTACAATCCGATGCCGGGCGATGCCGTGACAGCCGCCTACCCGGATCTGCACCTGGATATTTATCTGCAGGCGCTGGGCATAGCGCCGCAAGACACCATTATCGTCGAGCAGCCTGATTATCTGGCAGCCATCAACCAGTTCGTCGCATCGACCGAACCCGCCAAACTGGCCCACTATCTGCAGGCCCGCCTGCTGCGGGGCGCCTGCGGCAGCCTCAGCGATGCCTTCTCCGATGCTTCCTTCGACTTTTTCTCCCGCCAGATGGCTGGCACTGCCGAGCAGAAACCGCGGTGGAAAAGAGCGATGAGCGCCCCCAACCAACTTCTGGGTGAGGCCGTCGGACAGATGTACGTCGAACGCTATTTCCCCGCCGAATATAAAGCAAAGATGCTTCAGATTGTCAAGCATATACAAAATTCACTGAGCCAGCATATCGCCACGCTGGAATGGATGGGAGACAGCACCCGCCAGGCCGCCCAGGAGAAACTGGCCGCCTTCACCGTCAAGATCGGCTATCCGGACAAATGGAAGGACTATTCCTCGCTCGACATCTCACCAGAGAAAAGCTACTATGAGAATTTGCGCGCCGCGTCCGCATGGCACGTGGCCGACAATCTGTCCAAACTGGGCAAGCCGGTCGACAAGACGGAATGGGGCATGACGCCGCAGACCGTCAACGCCTACTACAACCCGAGCACCAACGAAATCTGTTTCCCGGCCGGCATCCTGCAGCCGCCGTTCTTCAACCCCGATGCCGACGATGCTGTCAACTACGGTGCCATCGGCGTGGTTATCAGCCATGAAATGACACACGGTTTCGACGACCAGGGCCGGCTGTTCGACAAGGACGGCAACATGCGCGACTGGTGGACGGCTGCAGATGCGGCCGCATTCAACGAAAGGGCGCAGCGGCTGGTCGCGCAGTTCGATGCCGTGGAAGTACTGCCCGGGGTCATGGCTAACGGTGCCGCCACACTGGGCGAGAATATCGCCGACCACGGCGGACTCCGCATCGCCTACACGGCCATGCAGGAATCGTTCGGCGACACCCATCCGGCACCCATCGACGGCCTGACGCCCGAGCAGCGGTTCTATATCGCCTACGCCGCTGTCTGGGCACAGAATATCACCGACCAGGAGAAAAACCGGCGGACGTTGCTCGACGTACATTCCCTCGGTGAAAACCGGGTCAACGTCTCTGTCCGCAATCTGGATACCTTCTTCGAAGCCTTCGGCATCCGGGAGGGAGATCCCATGTTCCGTCCCATTGAAGAACGCGTCATAATTTGGTAAGAAATGAAAAAACAGAAACTTATCGCCGAAATCAACCGGCTCCGCCGGGAAAGGAACGCCGTCATTCTGGCGCATTATTATCAGGAGGAAGACATCCAGGCGCTGGCCGACTTCGTGGGTGACAGCCTGGCACTGGCCCAGTGGGCAGCCAAGACCGATGCGCCCGTCCTCGTGGTCTGCGGCGTGCATTTCATGGGAGAGACCGCCAAAATCATCTGCCCTGAGAAAACCGTGCTCATCCCCGATGCCAAAGCCGGATGCTCGCTGGCCGACAGTTGTGAGGCAGAGGCCTTCCGCCGGTTCACCGAAGCCCATCCGGACCACACGGTCATCTCGTATGTCAACACCACGGCGGCCATAAAAGCCTTGACCGACATCGTGGTCACCTCAAGCAAC
Source organism: Bacteroidales bacterium (assembly GCA_017523725.1). Taxonomy (GTDB): domain Bacteria; phylum Bacteroidota; class Bacteroidia; order Bacteroidales; family UBA4181; genus JAFWVY01. The sequence goes on along the minus strand of JAFWVY010000052.1, from coordinate 1,618 downwards.
GCCCGACAGATCGTCGAAAGCCTGCCGGCCGACACGCCGATTATTTTCGGGCCGGACCGCAATCTGGGCAGCTACATCAGCCGCATCACCGGACGCGACATGCTGCTGTGGGACGGCGCCTGCATTGTACACGACCGGTTCTCCGCCAGAAAGATACAACAGCTACACGCGCAGTACCCCGACTCCGTGGTGCTCGCCCACCCGGAATGCCGTCCGGACGTGCTGGAGCTGGCCGATGTCGTCGCCTCGACCTCCGGCCTGCTGAACTACGTCGTCAAGCATCCCGAACGGAAGCAGTTCATTGTGACCACCGAGACGGGAATCCTTTACAAAATGAAACAGCAATGTCCCGACCGGACCTATTTCCCCGCCCCTGCCGTCGACGGCCACTGCGGCATCTGCCGGGACATGCGGCGCAATACGCTCGAGAAACTGTACACCTGCCTGCGCGACCTCACACCGGCCGTCACCGTGGACGAATCCATGGCTGGAAGAGCGCTGCAGCCCATCCGGAAGATGCTCGACCTCTCGGCGCAGCTCGGACTCTGACCGGTTCCGTCATTTTATCTCTAATTATTCTAAAAAAAAGAGGCAGAATAATTTTTCTGATTAAATTTGCAACCGCGAAAAAAACGCATCACCGAAGAGAATAAAGGAACTATTCATTCATTTATAAACAATTCATTATGGCAAAAATTAAACTTGGTATCAATGGTTTCGGCCGCATCGGACGTATGGTGTTCCGTGCCGCTTACGAAAACTTTGCGAATGACATCGAGGTAGTGGGTATCAACGACCTGCTCGATCCTGACTATCTGGCTTACATGCTGAGGTATGACTCCGTTCACGGACAGTTCAAACATGACATCAAGGTGGATGGCAACTTCATGATTGTGGACGGCAAGAAGATTCAGGTCTTCGCTGAAAAGGATCCCGCCAACATTACCTGGGGTGCCCTCAATGTTGACGTCGTCGTCGAATCGACCGGTTTCTTCCTCACCGAAGAACTTGCTTCCGCTCACCTGAAAGCCGGTGCCAAGAAAGTTATTATGTCGGCTCCTTCAAAAGATGCCACCCCGATGTTCGTCTATGGCGTGAACGACAAGACCTACGACGGCCAGAAGATCATCTCGAACGCTTCCTGCACCACCAACTGCCTCGCTCCCATCAGCAAGGTTTTGAACGATAAATTCGGCATCGTCCGCGGCCTTATGACGACCGTGCACGCTGCAACTGCCACCCAGAAGACCGTTGACGGTCCTTCGAAGAAGGACTGGCGCGGTGGCCGCGGCATCCTCGAGAACATCATCCCGTCCTCGACCGGCGCTGCCAAGGCTGTCGGCAAGGTGCTGCCTGAACTGAACGGCAAGCTCACCGGCATGTCCCTGCGCGTTCCCACCTCCGACGTTTCCTTCGTCGACCTCACCGCCGAACTGAACACTCCTTGCACCTACGAGGAGATCTGCGCTGCGATGAAGGAGGCTTCCGAAGGCGAACTCAAGGGCATCCTCGGTTACACCGACGAGCCGCTTGTCTCCACGGACTTCCGCAACGACGCCCGCACTTCCATCTTCGACGTGAAGGCCGGTATCCAGCTCGACAAGACCTTCGTGAAGGT
>JAFWVY010000051.1 GCA_017523725.1 Bacteroidales bacterium | reverse complement strand
TGTGAATGGACGTGGATAAATAATGGATACTGTGTGAAAAGCAAGATAAACGGGAAAAGCATATTTCTTCCTGCTGCTGGCGTTAAGGAATCTGATCTTGATGACTCAAATAGTGGTTATTACCAATCATCAACTTTATGCGAAGGTATTCCTAGCTGTAATTACTTCCTTGGTTTCTACAGTGGCGATCATAGTACTAATGGGAGTTCTATATATTACGGAAGAACAATACGCCCCGTTATCTGTGCGACTGCGTCTTCCGAACCTAATGTTGTTAGTGGACATCCAATATATAATGATAAATCAACAGCTACAGTCTTGAACTGTCAAATTAAAGACCAATGGAGTTCTGTCCTTAATCATGGAATATGTTGGAATACTAGTGGGAATCCAACTATTTCTGATAATTATAAAGTTGATGGCCATAGAGGTGTTTCATCGTACAATGCTGTAATTAATGGTTTAGAAGAAGGTAAGACTTACCATATTCGCGCTTATGCGACTAATAATATAGGTACATCATATGGTGAGGAGGTTATGTATATTCATGCAAATAACAATTTATTAGCTGAGGCCAGAAAAATGGTCATGATTATGTTGATCTTGGACTTCCCAGTGGAACTAAGTGGGCAACTGTGAATATTGGTGCCTCAGTCCCAGAAGATTATGGAAACTACTATGCTTGGGGGGAAATCGAGATTAAAGAAGATTATAGTTGGAATACATACAAATATTTTTTTGACAACAATGGCAATTATGTTCCTTATGACGATAGATGGTGCGTTGAATCTGGTGAACTTAAAGACATTGGCAGTAATATCGCAGGAACACAATATGATGTAGCTCACATGAAATGGGGTGATTCATGGAAAATACCTACTAGTGCACAAATGGACGAACTTCAAAATAGAGAATACTGTGAATGGATATGGACATTTTTGAATGGAGTAAAAGGCTATATCATAACCAGCAAGTTAAATGGCAAAAGTATGTTTCTCCCAGCTTGTGGTATGTTTCATTTAAAAACACAACAACTCATGAATACTGATGGATACTATTGGTTGTCAACATCAGAAACCGCAAACACTTTCTATGCTGACTACCTTGTATTTTACTCTAAAAGCCATGAAACTCGTCATAAATCAGAATACTTCCAAGACGATAACGGTCGAGACTATGGTAGGGTAATTCGCCCTGTTTGTCTTTAGGACTTTATTCTTCATAAATTAGATTTCCTATAAATAACTCTCGTATATTTCCCAGGACTTCCAGTATACTGTAATAGCAATGTGCACTCTTTATTCCGAATGAAACTTGTTTAAACGTAAGAAAACAGACGACTAAATTCCAATTTAGCATAATACATAAAGATGATATAGGAAAAGAGATTTCTGCTGTAAAATCACGTTTAGAATGTGCAGAATGAGTCTAAAAAGAAGTGGCAGTACTTTACACCAAATATGTGAGTAACTGATTATCAACACCGGTCAGTCGCCACACAGGCGGCTGTGGAAGCATAACCGCACAGAGGTTTCATGGGAAGAGGGTGGCTGATCAGTCACCCTCTTTTTTCTTCAGCGTAATAAGCGTAATTTCCGGCGCAGCGCCGATACGGGCCGGAAAGATGGTCTCGCCCAGGCCGACATTCACATAGAGATATTGCCCCTGTTGTTCGTAGAGGCCGCGGTATTGCTTGAAAAGAAGGCGGCTCGGGCTCAACCCGAACAGGGAGAACTGCGCGGAATGGGTATGGCCGGACAGCATCAGTGGGATGCCCTTCTCCCGTGCCTCCCGGTCCCAGTGGGACGGGTCGTGGCTCAACAGAATCCTGAAAAAGCCGTCGGTACCGGACTGGGCCTTTGCCAAGTCGCCGGTCGACGGGAAATGACGCGAACCCGAAATGTTCTCGACACCTATCACGGCCAGGGTATCGCCGGCCCGGCTGATCAGGCGGTTCTCGTTCAGCAGCATCGTCCAGCCCAGGCTGCGTTCCGCCGCTATGAGTTCCCGGAGACCGCCCGTAGTCCGCTCTTCAGACGGCCGCCGATAGGTGCAGTAATCGTGGTTGCCGAGAATGGACAGTACGCCGTCCGGGGCGTGCAGGCGGGAAAGGTCCCCCGCGATGGGTTCCAGTTCGTCCGGCGTCAGCGTGACCAGGTCGCCGGTGAAGACAATCAGGTCGGCCTGCAGTCCGTTCACCTTGTCCACCGCCCGCCGCATGGCACGGGTCCTGTGCATGAACGACCGGGCGTGAAGGTCTGAGACCTGAACCATACGGTAGCCGTCGAAGGCCGCCGGCAGTTGGTCGAAGGATAGTGTCACTTGTTTCACCCTGAAGACATTGCGTTCCAGAAGTGACCCATAAGCGAGCAACAGGACCGGCAGCAGCAGACTCCATAGTCCGCACAGCCAGATTCTCTTGAAGGAACCGCCGGCCAGCAGGCTCCACAGACCGGCCGTCACCGTGTCGGCAATCAGCAGTGCCAGCCAGGAAACCACCAGCAGAATGGCGACAAAAACAGCTTCGTACGACATTATTTATACATTTTCAGCATGGCTTCACAGGCCAGCCGGATATCCCGGAACGTCGTTTCAAAATCTCCGGTGTACCACGGATCGGCGACATCCCGGTCGATACCCGCGAACGACATCATTTTCTTTACTTTTCCCTGCGTGTCCTCACCGATGATCCATCGCAGCATGCGCAGATTCATGGCATCCATCACGACCAGGCAATCGTATCGCACATAATCTTCGGCCGTGACCCGGCGCGCCTGGCGATGGCGGTCGAACGGGATGCCATGCCGGTTCAGGCAACGTTGCGCCGGAGGATATACCGGGTTGCCGATCTCCTCGTCCGACACGGCGGCCGATGCCACCTCAAAGGCATCCGCCAGACCGGCGGCGGCAGCCATGTCCTTGAAAATCGCCTCGGCCATCGGCGAACGGCAGATATTGCCGTGGCAGAGAAAAAGTATCTTTTTCATGACGCGAAAATAATAAACCTGTGTTTCCGAATATGAATTCTGCATCGGAATTATCTTTTTCGCTATCTTTGAATGCCGTCCGGACATGGTCTGCCGGACGGTTTTTCACATAACACCGCTTATGAATCCGGCACTCGTCATCTCCATCATCTGCTGTTATTTCCTCGGCCTTCTGGTCATCTCATACCTCACGACGCGGCATGTCGACAATGCTTCGTTCTATCACGGAAACCGCCGCTCGCCGTGGTACATCATCTCGATCGCCATGATCGGCACGTCCATTTCCGGCGTGACCTTCATTTCGGTACCCGGATGGGTGCTCACCGACCAGTTTTCCTACATCCAGATGGTGATGGGTTTCGTTTTCGGATACATCATCGTCGCCAAGGTGCTGCTGCCGGTCTATTACAAAATGAACCTCACCACCATCTATACCTACCTGCAGAGCCGGTTCGGCCAGGCCTCCTACAAGACAGGGTCCGTTTTCTTTCTCATATCCAGGACGTTGGGGTCAGCCTTCAGACTTTATGTGGTGGCTGTCGTACTGCAGAAAACCCTGTTCGATGTCTGGTACGTCCCCTTCTCCGTAACGGTGCTGGTGACAATTTTCCTCATCTTCATCTACACCCGCAAAGGCGGCGTCAAGACCATCATCTGGACCGATACCATCCAGACGGTCGTGCTGATTTCGACGGTGGTGCTGTGCATTGCAAAGATTGCACACGAGATGAATTTCTCTTTCGCCGGCATGTGCACCGCCATAGAACAGAGCCACATGGCCCGCATCTTCTATTTCGACGAACCGACCAGCAAGCTGTTCTTCTGGAAGCAGTTCCTGGCCGGCGTCTTCACGGTCATCACCATGACCGGCCTGGACCAGGACCAGATGCAGAAGAATCTCAGCTGCAAAAGTCTGAAAGAGGCTCAGAAAAACATGTACTGGTACGGTTGTTCCTATCTGCCCATCAACATTATCTTTCTGGCGCTCGGGGTACTGCTGGTGCTGTATGCCCGGCAGCACGGCGTCGAGATACCGGCCAACGGGGACGACTTGTTCCCGATGATGGCCACGGGTCGGGATGCAGCCACCGGCGCGCTGTTCTTCGGGCCGTTCATCGGCATCCTGTTCATCCTGGGCATCGTCTCTGCGGCCTATTCCAGCGCAGACTCCGCCCTGACGGCCCTCACCACCTCGCTCACCATCGACATTCTCGAAATCCGGCAGGACGACCCGCTGCTGCAGCGCAAACGGACGCTGGTCCACATCGGCATCGCCATCCTTCTGGGCCTGGTCATCTTGCTGTTCAGGGCCATCAACAACGAAAGTGTCATCAAATCCATCTACACGGTAGCCGGCTACACTTACGGCCCGCTGCTCGGTCTGTTCGCCTTCGGGCTTTGCACCAAGTGGCAGGTGAAAGACCGGTGTGTACCCTGGATTGCCGTGCTTTCGCCCATTCTGTGCTATATCCTCAGCCGGTATTCGGCCGCATGGTTCGGGGGCTATAAGATCGGGTTCGAGATTCTCATCATCAACGGTCTGTTCACCTTTATCGGGCTGTGGATCTGCCGGAAGAAAGCCATGCCTGAGATCCCGGCCGACGATGCCGCGGCCTAAACCGGCACAGTTTCTGTTTCACCCCCCCACGAAAGCGGCCGGATACAGACCGCCCTGCGTTGCTGTGGATTTCGCCGAAGAAAATAGGCGGCCCGCCGTGCATTTTCGCAAATTACTTGTAATTTTGTTGTTTTACAAAAGCCGGAATGAACCTTGTGAAACACATACCGAATACCATCACCCTCGCCAGCCTTTGCCTGGGTGCGGCTGCCGTAACCTGCATCTTTGCCGGAGAAACGGAAACGGCCGTGTACTGCGTGCTGGCGGCCGCCGTATGTGACTTCTGCGACGGGTTCGCCGCACGGCTTCTCCATGCCGCGTCTCCCATAGGAAAAGAACTTGATTCTCTGGCCGATATGGTCAGTTTCGGGCTTGTACCGGCCCTGATGATGTTCCGGATGCTCCAGCAGGCCTGGAGCGGCTGCGGACTGATTTCCGGCGACCCGTCCGCCATCGGCGCCACAGGATGGTGGCTTTCCCTGCCGGCGGTGCTGATTGCCGCCGCCTCGGCCCTGCGGCTCGCCAAATTCAACATCGACACCCGGCAGGCCACCTCATTCATCGGACTGCCGACACCGGCGGCCACCCTGCTGGTATGTGCCCTCTTCATGACAAAAACGGACAGCCGGGTCCTGTGGGCCGGCCTCCTGGATTCCCCCTGTTTCCTGCTGATTTGCACCGCCGCCATCGCGTGGCTGCTGGTATCGCCGATACCGATGTTTTCCCTCAAACTCAAGTCGTTCAGAATCAAAGACAATTTGTGGATATATACGTTCTTGCTGATTTCGGCCGGGCTGCTCGTATGGGCAGGCATTCCCGGATTTGCCGCCGTCATCGTCCTGTATATCGCACTTTCATGCCTGCAGGCCGTCTCGGCGAGATAAACATCAGGCAGACATTGTCTTTTGCATTTAACGGGGAAACTCAGAATGAACTTCTTGGCACATGCATATCTCTCAGGTGAAGACCGACTCGTCCGAATCGGGAACTTCATGGGCGATTTCGTGAAAGGAAGCAACTACCTGCAATACCCTGAAGCAGTGCAGAAAGGCATCCTGATGCACCGCAGCATCGATGCCTTCACCGACCGCCATCCGCTGGTGTTGTCGGGCAAGACCCGTTTCGATGCCAAATACCACCGCTATTCCAGCGTTTTGATGGACCTGCTGTACGACCATTTCCTGGCCAAGGACTGGTACAACTTCCACAGCATGCCGTTGCACGACTATGTCAACGAAATCCACAACGACCTGCTCAACCATTTCGAGCTCTACCCCGAACGGCTCAAGAGTTCCCTGCCGACCTTCATGAAACACCGCTGGATAGAGCGGTATGTCGGCCTGGAAGGGCTCCGGGACGTCTGCGAAGTGATGTCACAGACCACGTCCCTGCCGGCCGAAACCGACTTTGCAATGGAGGTCATCGTGCAGAACTACGAAACGTTCCGCAACGAGTTCTACGAATTTTTCTCCCAGATTATCTTCTACATCGAAGACACCTATATGGTGTCGATCCGCTCGCAGAACAACTAGGCGCTATTTCTTCCACCCGATGTGCAACGGGCTCATCTGCGCAGCGGTATGGTTCCTGACATAGTCGAGCCATGATTCCCGGCCGGAGAAGCCGGAGGCACCGGAGACCCCGCCGAAATAGCAGACCAGCGCATCGCCGTCCTCATCCGGACACGGCGTCAGGATCAGCTGGCGGCCGTCGGAGGCGACAATGTCCAGATCGGGCAGCAGCCAGCGTTTGGAGAGATCCAGCTGCGGCACGCCGTTTCTTCTGTGATAATACCTGGTGATTCTTTCCTGCGGAGGCAGGATGACGGCGGCGGCCGAAAAAACCTGCGCCGATGGAGCGGTCCCAAAGGCGGCGACATAAGCATCCGCCTTTTCCTGTGCATATTCACAGGTGTTGTCGCGGAGCAGGCCAAATCCGACAGTCAACTTGTCCAGCCCTTCGCCGGTGAACATATGTTCAATCCGGGCCATCCGGGCACCGGCGTCCAGCGTGACAATCCATTCCGATGCAGCATTCAGGCTGTCCGCCACCGTGAATGGCGTACAAATCAGCCGGAACGAAAGTCTGACCGGGCCCTGCTCCAGAACTTCGTACGAGGTGAATCCGCCGGAATTCCAAAGCTTGCCGTAGGCATACGGTGCCGCATCATACACAGCCGCCGCCAGATCCGTCTGGTCCAGCGTCACCCGGGCGCCATCCGTCCGAAACGCCACCAGGTCATTGCCCCATGTCAGACTGCCGTCTTCCGCACGTTGCACCGTGCCGACACGCGGCTTGAAATTCCCGGGCCGTCCCTTGTGGATCCAGAAATGCTTTACACCCCGCTTCCGCACGGAAACCGGCATAAGCAGGTCGGAACTGTCTGCCGTCATCTGATAAGGCTGCCGCCGCCATAGCAGGTCGCGCACCACGACGTTTTCACCGGGCGCAGCGTCCAGTGTCAGACGAATGTAGCCGTTGTTCAGCGCTATGACCTCTTCCCGGGCAAACTCGAGGTCGTTGGTCACCGTAATGTGAACAGCCTGCCATCCGCAGGATGAAAGCATCCATACGGAAAGCAGGCTGAACAACAGCGGAAGAAAATGTTTCATTACTTGGGCTGCTTGCCGATATAAGCCAGGATGCCGCCGTCCACATACAGGATGTGTCCGTTCACGGCGTCGGAAGCATGCGATGCCAGGAACACGGCGGGACCGCCCAGTTCTTCGGGTTCGAGCCAGCGGCCGGCCGGCGTCTTGGCACAGATGAACGAATCGAACGGATGGCGGCTGCCGTCCGCCTGACGTTCACGCAGGGGTGCGGTCTGCGGCGTGGCGATGTAGCCCGGGCCGATGCCGTTGCACTGGATGTTGT
>JAFWVY010000050.1 GCA_017523725.1 Bacteroidales bacterium | reverse complement strand
TTGAGCAGTCCGTCGAAGCCCTGCCGGGCCGTTTCCATGTATTTGGCATCGAGGTAGCCCTGATTGACGCCGCGGGCCAGCGTATAGACGAACATCGCGGAGACCGAGGCTTCGAGATAGTTGCCTTCGCGGGTACCCTGGTCCAGTATCTCCCACCAGATTTTGCTGTCGGGATCCTGATAGCGGACGATGGCGTCGGCCAGACCCTGCAGCACGGCGATGATGTCTTCGCGGCCGGGCTGGTCTGCCGGAATGATGTCGAGGATATCGACCATGGCCATGCCGTACCAGCCGATGCTGCGTCCCCAGAACGTGCTCGAAAGGCCGGTCAGGGTGTCGCACCAGAACTGCGTCCGGCTTTCGTCCCAGCCATGGTGGAACAGGCCGGTGGCTTCGTCGTGGTTGTGCTTGGCGATGGTCAGCACCTGATGTACGGCGTCCGCCGTCATCTCAGGCTCGTTGAACGCCTTGCCGTACATGGCCAGGAACGGCGAGGCCATGTAGATGCCGTCGAGCCACATCTGGTGCGGATAGATATTCTTGTGCCAGAAACCGCCGTCCGAGGTCCGGGGCTGGTGGCGGATCTGTTCGCGCAGCAGCGAAAGGGCCTTGGCGTATTTCTCCTTGCCGGTCTTCTGGTACATCAGCAGCAGCACCTTGCCGGAGTTGATCTGGTCGAGGTTGTAGTCGCTCTGCCGGTAGGTCCGGATGCTCCCGTCGTCGGAGATCATCTCGTCCAGGTATTTTTCGGCGTAGTCGATGTATTTCTCGTCACCGATGGCTTCGCCCAGCTTGAACATGGCCAGGCAGACCGGTCCCTGTGTGTAACCCCATTTCTGGGTGCTGTTGAAGTCGAGCAGCGCCGGATCGGGGAAACGCTGCATTTCGCTGTCGGCCATGCGGATGGCCCATTCCGGTTTTTTTTGTCCGGCACAGGCGGTCAGGACGCCCAGGGCCAGGATCAGGAGATTGCGGAGAATACGGTTCATTATAAGCATTTTGAATGATGATGTGGCAAAGTTAGTCAATTTCTTCGGACTGACAGAGGCTGCCGGTCGGCGGGGCTGTTTTTTTTCTGGCTGAAGGCAGGCCTTGCGACAGGATTCCGGATATATTCCTAATTTTGCCGATGGAACGACCATGACCCGACCACAACCCATACCTTCCGAAGCGCCGCAGACTCCTGCGCATCCTTGTGCGAAACACAGAAAAGTGCTTTGTGTGGCAGCCGTGCTCTTGCTGTTGCTTGCCGGGGTGGCCGCGGTGGCGGGCCTCCGGCTGCACCACATGATGTTCGGCCCCGGCGTGACGCTGCCCGAAGGCGCCTCGGTTCCGCTCTATATCGGGGCGGACGAAACGTACCCGGCACTTTACGGTCGCCTGACCGAGGCCGGCTATCTGCGCTATCCGCGGATGTTCGACTGGATGGCGGGCCGGATGCGCTACAAGGACCGTGTCCGTACCGGCCGGTATATGCTGTTGCAGGGGATGAGCAACCGGCGCCTGCTGCAGATGCTCCGTGCCGGCGAACAGGCTCCGGTGGAGGTGACGTTCCGGCCGTTCCGGTTTGCCGAACAGCTGGCCGGAGCTGTTACGAAGCCGCTGCAGTGCGATTCGGCCGAACTGGTGACGCTGCTGCGCGACGAGACCTATCTGGCCGGGTTCGGCGTGACACCTGCGACGGCGCTGACGCTTTTCATCCCGGATACCTACCAGTTCATGTGGAACACGTCGGCCGACGGTTTCGTGCGGCGGATGTTCCGCGAATACAACCGTTTCTGGGAAGGGAAGCGGGAAGAAGCCCGCGAGAAACTTGGCATGACCCGGACAGAGGTCGCCATCCTGGCTTCGATCGTGGAAGAGGAAACCCATCGGACCGAGGACCGGCGCATGGTGGCGCGGGTATATCTCAACCGCCTTGCACGGCGCATGCCGCTGCAGGCCGATCCCACGGTGCGCTACGCGCTGGGCGATTTCACCATTCACCGTGTGCTGACGGAGCATCTGTCCATTCCGTCACCCTATAACACGTACTATGTGAACGGTTTGCCGCCCGGTCCGATTTGCATCCCGTCGGCGGAGTCGATCGATGCGGTGCTGTATGCGCCCCAGCACGATTATTTGTATTTTTGTACGGCGCCGGATTTTGAATCGCTGAATTTTGCGCGGACGCTGCGGGAACACAACCGCAATGCCGCGGCGTATCAACGTGAACTGAACCGCCTGAAGATCTGGAGATAAATGAACAAGTTGACACACGCCTTGCTGCTTCCGCTGTCGAAGGGCTACGCATTTGCGACGTATGTGCGTAACTGGTTGTTCGACAAGGGTGTGTTGCGCTCAGAGTCTTTCCATGTGCCGGTCATCTCGGTGGGCAATATCGCGGTCGGCGGCACGGGCAAGACGCCGCATGTCGCCCTGCTTTGCAAGGTGCTGTCCGGGCATTACCGGGTGGCCGTATTGAGCCGCGGCTACGGCCGCCGGACGCGCGGTTATCTGCTGGCGACACCGCAGCATACGGCCGCCGACGTCGGCGATGAACCCTGCCTGCTGAAACGGCGCTATCCCGAGGTGACGGTGGCGGTTGACGAGCGCCGGGTGCATGGTATCCGACAGCTTCTGCAACTGCCGGAACCGCCCGAAGTAATTCTGTTGGACGATGCCTTCCAGCATCGTTATGTCAAGCCGTCGTTTTCCATCTTGCTGTCCGATGTCCGACGTCCGCTCTATGCGGATACCTGTCTGCCGGCCGGCCGCCTGCGCGAGAGTTTCGCCGGCCGCCTGCGGGCCGACATGGTGGTGTTGACCAAGACGCCGGCCGGTTTTTCGGCGCAGGACCTGGCGCGGGAACGGGCGGATTTCCACCTGCCCGCCGACATGCCTTTCATGGCGACCTCCCTGTGCTACGGTGCCCTGCAGCCGGTCTTCAGCGCAAGAGGTTCGCTGTGCGGCGCGGATGTTTCACTGGGTGCGCTGCGGGATTATGCGGTGTTGGCGGTGACGGCCATTGCGACACCGGCGCCGTTCCACGATTTTCTGCAGCCGTGGGTTGCCCGGCTTGAGACGCTGCGGTTCGCCGATCATCATGCGTTTACGGCACGGGATGTGCTCCGGGCTGTCCGGCTTTTCGATCAAATGCCCGGCGAAAAGAAATGTTTGCTTACCACTGAAAAAGATGCGGTCCGTTGGGATGCGGCGGGGGTGCCGGACCGCCTGCGTGCGGCGATGTATTATGTGCCGGTCGAGGTGACGTTCCCGCTGCACGACGAAGAGGTATTCTTCGCACAGATTGCGGCGGCATGGGATAAAACAGATGCATAACAGACTGATAAACGATATTTTCCGTCGCTGGACGGTGGCTGCTGCGGCTCTGGTGCTGTCGGGCATGCTGGCTTGCTGCAGCGACGGCCTGCAGACGTCGGGATTGTCTGACGAAGCGGCTTCGGAGACGATCTCCCCCGGCGTCCTGAACATCAAATGGGAAACGGCGGTGACGGAACGTCTGGAAAGTCTGGATGCAGAAGATGCCGCGGCGTTTGTGGACAGCCTGCTGTCGGAGGTGAAGGTGACGTCGGCGTGTCGCATCTTTACCGGTGCCGACCGCTTTGAGCCCCGCACCCGTGCGGCCGGTCTGCACCAGTGGTACGAGGTGTCTTACGAGGCGCCGCTGGCCGTTACCCGCGGTCTCCCGGCATCGGTCCGGCCGGCAGGGGCGATTTACGTCGAAATCCCGGTGAATCCGGTATCGCTGCGGACGCCCCTCGTACCGGCGGTGGCCCTGCCCATTCGGACGCGGGTTTCCGAACCGATTTTCGACGATCCCTATTACGGGGAACAGTGGTATTTGCGGAATGACGGCATGCTGACGGCGATGGCCCGGCGGGGAGAGGATATCCGGATTGAGGAAGTCTGGCCCCAATGGACCGGGTCGTCCGACGTCATCGTCGCCGTGCTGGACGGTGCGGTCGATGCATCGCATCCCGATCTGGCGGCGAACATGTGGGTCAATGTGGCCGAACGTGACGGCGAGTCCGGGAGGGATGACGACGGCAACGGCTATGCGGACGATGTGCATGGCTACAATTTCTTCGGCATGAAGGCGCGGATGACGCCCGACGATCATGGTACCCACGTGGCCGGCATCATCGGGGCCGTGAACAACAACGGCATCGGCATCTGCGGCATTGCGGGCGGCGACGGCTCACCCGGCAGCGGTGTGCGGATCATGACCTGTCAGATTCTCGAGGACAACAAATTATCCTTCTACAGCAACATCGTGGAGAAGTCGCTCAAGTATGCGGCCGACAACGGCGCCGTCATCTGCAACAACAGCTGGGCGTACGACGTGCATGTCCCGATGTCGCATTCCGAAAAGGCCGCCATCGACTACTTCGTGAAATATGCCGGTGTGGACGAACATGGAAACCAGACAGGCCCCATGCGCGGCGGTCTCGTGGTGTTCGCCGCCGGCAATGCGGGTACGTCTGAGAAATTATTCCCGCCGGCCTACGAGCAGGTCGTGGCTGTGGCGGGACTGGATCCGGCCGGCCGTGTGGCCGATTATTCTTCCTATGGCTCGTGGGTGGATATCAGTGCGTATGGCGGTTTTATCTCGGACGAGATTCCTGAGGAGATGCTGCTGAGCACCGTCATCGGCGGGGAATATGCCTATGCGGCCGGCACGTCGATGGCGGCGCCCCAGGTGGCCGGCGTGGCTGCGTTGCTGGTCGGACGCTATGGCGGCGAAGGTTTCACGGTGGACCGGCTGAAGGAGATGCTCTTCCATACCCACGACCGGGTGTACGATGCCAATCCTGCTTTCGCAGGCCAACTTGGCGCCGGAGTGCTTGATGCGGCCCTGGCCATGACGGAATATCCGGCGGACTGGGAGCCGCCCCGAACGGTTCTGCCTGTGGTGACGGACACCGGTTATCACGACCTGACGGTCTGCTGGCCGGCAGTCTCTGATGCAGCGGGGCAACCTGTCGCCAAGTACCGGGTGGTCTGGCAGCCGGACGGGGACAGCCAGGAGACGCATTCTGCCGCCATATACCTGGCAGAAGAAGACTTGCTGCAAACCGAATTGTACTATACTGTGGACGGACTCCAGGCCGGAACACTGTACCGGATATCGGTTGTTGCAGTGGACGGCTTTCAGTATGCATCGGAGACATCACCGGTGACGGTCTCGACGAAATCTGTTGCACCGCCCCGTCAGTTGCAGCCTGTGCCGCCGTTCTATGCGGAAACGCTCGGGTCGGAACATGCATTGTCGATGTCTTCGTATTTTACGCATGATTTTCCGTTGCAATATACGGTATCTGCAGCCCATGACGGCATCGTGACAGCCATTGCCGATGCAGACCGCCTGACCGTCCGGGCCGTGGGCTACGGCCGGACGACCCTGACCCTGACGGTGTCGGTGGAAAATACCCCTGGTTTGTCTGTCAGCATTCCAGTAGTGGTGCGTCATGACGGACAGTTGGCCGACATCTATCCCAATCCGGCTTCGGACGTGGTTCATGTCGCCCTGGGTTGTGATGCGACAGCCCGTGTCCGGATAGCGGCCCATCAGGGATCCGAAGTATTCGACCAGGAACTTCCTGTCGGGATTTTTGCTCCGGCTGTCATCGATGTGAGCCGGTTGGGCAGCGGCCTCTACGACGTGTCGGTGGAGGTGGACGGGGAGGTCATGCAAACCACTTTGTTGAAGCGATGAGAATCTTCCGTACGATAAGTCTGGCGCTTTGGCTGCTTCTGTGCCCGCTGCCGCTGGCGGCAGCCGATGCGGAGGTGTCGGCGGGCGGTCGGGTACCCGGTCCGCTGTCGTTGATGCTGGATGCGGCAGGCGCTGTGGCCGATGGTTCCGGTACGGCCGCATTGCCCGATGCGACAGCCCTGTACCGCAATCCGGCGGCCGTGCCGTTTGCATCCCGCCGTGCAGCCATCGGATACAGCGTGGCGTTGCTGGCCGATGATTTCTCATGGCATGCGCTGACCGGATTTTACCGGATTGATTCGCTGCAGAGTCTGGTGGCGGGCATCCGGTACGGCCGGCAGAAGCCCTGGACAGTGGCCGGTACGGACGATGCGGCACGCGATCTGGTACCATGGCGGGCTTCTCCGTCGGACTGGACCGTCGAACTCGGCTATGCCGCGCGTGTGTCACGGCATGATGCAGTGTCGGTTACGGTGCGCTATATCGTTTCTGAACAGGCCGGGCCGCTGCCATCGGCCGGAGCGATAGGGTTCGATGCCGGTTGGCTGCACCGGACCGGTTCCGTCGGCCCGGAACATCGCACGCTGCTGCAGTGGGGCGTCCGGCTGGCGAACATGGGTGGTAAACTGGACTACGGCGGCACGCCGTTGCATCAACCGTTGCGCATCAGTGCCGGCGGGCTGGTGCAAAGGACTTTCCATGTCGTCCATGCGTTGCAGCTGAGCGGTGAGGCGGGCTATCGTCCGGTACCGTCCGGCGGGAAGGACAGCGATGTTGTCGCGGGTGTCCGGTACATCTGGCGGGAGACCCTTTCCGCCGGCGCCGGTTGGCGGCATACGTTCCAAAGTAAGACAGACGCCCTGTCCTGCGGACTCCGTCTGTCACTCCGTGCCTGGACCCTGTCTGCGGAGAGAATGCTTGCAGCGGATGATCCGGTTGGTTGCGATGCATGGCATTTCTCGCTGCAGGCGGCTTTCTGATGCGGCCGGCGCAAAACTGGCGGAACGTGATTTCCAGGCATGGCGCAAAACCGGCGGTGTCAGAAAAAATGGAAAGAGAACGGCCGTTGTTTAGTTTTTTATGTGTTACTTTGCAACCCGGATTAAAATCGGAAAACGGTATATGAATTGTATCTCAAAACGCGTCGACGCCCTGTCGGAATCGTCCACGATGGCGATGAACCAGAAGACAAAAGACTTGCAGGCACAGGGTGTCAAAGTGGTGAACTTGAGTGTCGGAGAACCTGATTTCTTTACCCCGGACCATATCAAGGAGGCGGCCGTGAAGGCCATTGGCGATAATTATTCGTTCTATTCGCCGACGCCCGGTTACATGGATCTGAGGCAGGCTGTGGCAGACAAGTTCAAAAAAGAGAACGGCCTGGATTATACGCCACAACAGATTGTCGTGTCGAACGGCGCCAAACATGCGCTGGCCAACGCCATCATGTCGCTGGTGGATGACGGTGACGAGGTGATCGTTCCGGCGCCTTATTGGGTGACATATACCGAATTGGTCAAATACGCGGGCGGTGTCAGTGTCGTCATCCGCACCACGCTGGAGAACAATTACAAGATGACGCCCGAAGAACTGCGTGCCGCCATCACGCCGAAGACCAAGGCGCTGATTTTGTGCTCTCCTTCGAATCCGACCGGCAGTGTTTACAGCCGGACGGAACTGAAGGCCCTGGTCGATGTTCTGGCCGATTTTCCCTCTGTGTTCGTCATTTCCGACGAGATTTACGAATACATCAACTTTGTGGGCCGGCATGAAAGCATCGCCCAGTTCCCCGGCATGCCCGAACGGACGGTGGTCATCAACGGTGTATCGAAGGGTTATGCCATGACCGGCTGGCGCATCGGCTATCTGGCTGCGCCGCTCTGGCTGGCGAAGGCTTGCAACAAGTTCCAGGGACAGTTTACGTCGGGTCCTTCCTCGATTTCGCAGCGGGCTGCGCTGTGCGCCTTGGTTTCCGACAAGCAGTTCACCGAGGAGATGACTGTGGCGTTCCGCCGTCGCCGCGACTTTGTGACCGAGGGGCTGAAGAAGATTCCCGGAATCAAGCTGCACAAACCCGACGGCGCATTCTATGTCTTTCCCGATGTCAGCGCCTATTACGGTAAATCCGACGGCGACATCACAATCGGCAACGACAACGATCTCTGCATGTACCTGTTGAATGTGGCGCATGTGGCGACGGTGGCGGGTACCGGGTTCGGCGAGCCGAACTGCATACGCCTTTCGTATGCCACTTCGGACGAGAATCTCCGGACGGCCATCCGGTCTCTGCAGGAAACTTTTGCACGACTCAAATAATTTTTCCGAAGATGAAAAAGCTGAAAATGTATCTCTTGGCCGTCAGCCTGTGTTTTGTCATGGGTTGCAGCACCATTGCCAATATCGGCAACAATCTGAACATGTTTACGATAGAAGATGACAGGGCTTTGGGATACCAGACTTTGACATCTATCAGAGGGGACAAGGCCAATTATCCGATCCTGGATACGGTCCGCTATGCGGCGGCCTATACGCAGATCCGGACTTTGTTCAACAGACTCATCAACGTCGGCCTGACCTATCGGGACGCCTTTAACTGGAACCTTTACATTATCGACCAGGACGACGTGCTGAATGCATTTGCCATACCGGGCGGCACGGTTTTCATCTACACCGGGCTCATCAACTACCTGGACAATGAATCGCAGCTGGCCGGCGTACTGGCCCATGAGATTTCACACATCGAGATGCGCCACATGACGCGGCAGCTCACTAAACAGTATGGCGTGGACTTCCTGACTTCGCTGATTGCGGCACATACCGGCAGCGGCATTGTGCAGGGCCTGTCGGGCGTGGCCAATTCGCTGGCCCAG
Source organism: Bacteroidales bacterium (assembly GCA_017523725.1). Lineage (GTDB taxonomy): Bacteria > Bacteroidota > Bacteroidia > Bacteroidales > UBA4181 > JAFWVY01. The sequence continues at coordinate 67,672 of JAFWVY010000050.1, read as the reverse complement.
CTCCACTTCAGCCGCAATGACGAATACGAGGCCGATGCCACCGGGACGCTTATCATGGCGGCCACAGGCTATTACGATCCCTATCAGGCCGCTGGTTTCTTCCAGAAGATGATGCAGGATAACACGTCCGGAGCCACGGTTGAGTTGCTGAGCACGCACCCGCTGGATGCGCACCGTATCGCCGCCATTCAGAAAAACTGTGAGAATATGGGTGCGAAACCTTTTACCGAGGCCCAGCTCAGCAGCCAGGTTGCTTCGCTCAATTCTCTGAAGCAGAAACTGAGAAAGAGATAGTCTTTGTGCGGCGGATTGCCGAGGCTTTCCCGCCCGGCCGCCGTTTTTTCAGACGGAATAATGCGCAGGCCTCAAAGCCTGACCAGCAGATAAAAAAGAGAGTGGCTGCATCGCGCAGCCACTCTCTTTTTGTTGTTATTCCACGCTGCAGACAAACGATTCCGTCGCCGCCCGCACCTCGTGGTCGTACATGGCTTCGCAGCTGACGGCCGGATGGTGGAATGTGCCGGCATAGGCGGCTGAGAGCCGCGTACGGAACACTTTCTCTCCGCCGACCGGAAGGTCGAAATACGTGCAGACCCGGTCATCCCGGATGTCCTGGTAATCGGCGGCATCCGAGGTGTTCTCCTCTTCGCCGAGCCGGTCGTTCAGGATTTCCCAGCCCGAGGGGAATACGGCGGTCAAGGCCATGTTCCGGTAATGGCCGCGTTCCGGTGCGGTGTGCGTCACGCGGGTCACCATCACGAAGTCTTTGTGCTGGGACAGATTACGGACGTTGAGCGGATGGCCTTCCATGTCTTCGTAGCTTACCTCGAGGCGGAGGTGCGCATGATAGGCCTCCGTCTGTCCCGTTGCCGGTATCCCCGAGGCGGTGATGACGGCGAACATCGGACTTTCGGTGTTGTTCCGGATGCGTGCTGCGTAGTCGCCGCTGTGTTGCTTCAGGTTCATCTGGCGGGTCACGGAAGTCGAGTCGCCGCTGCCCACTGTCCAACTGTCACGGGGCTCGTCCGTTTCGAAGGTGGCCCGGACAGGTACTGCGCTGATGTCATATTTATCCATGTAGCCAGCCACGGCCTTGAGAGCCATGGCAGTAGCCTGGGTGCTCATGTATTCGTCGGAAGCCAGCCGCTCGGAAAGACGCCGGACGGCGGTGAATCCTTCTTCCTTGCGGTCCATGGCGGTCAGGACTTCTGTGATGATGGCATCGTCGCGGTCGACAGAACCAAATGTCTCGGCATCGGCGGAACGATCGGTGGAACGCTGCGGCAGCGTTGCCGTCAGTGACCTGGCTGTTTCGGGCTGGCCGGCCAGCAGATAGGCGGCAGCCAGCAGCCAGCGGGTCTGGGCGGAAATGCCCGGCAATTCTTTCAGCCGGTTCATGGCGCTCATGTCGGGCTGCTGCGCCTCGGCCAGACTGTACAGTCGGTAGGCCTGGGTGAGACTGCTTTCGCTATGGCTGTCGCTCCGCCATGCACCGGCCCGCGCCCGCTGGAACTTCAGCCATTCGGATTTCAGGCCGGCCGGCAGGGCGTATCCATGGCGCTCGGCCTCCAGCATGAACAGTCCGGCGTACGACGTACACCAAGGCTGGACGGACGTGTTGCCGGGCCAATAGGCGAAGCCGCCGGAAGCCGTGCGGTAGTTCTCCAGCCGGGCAAGTGCGGAAGTGATGTAGCGGCCGGCCGACTGCCGCTGTGCTTCGGTCAGTTCGGCCATTCCGTCCAGATAAAGTTGCGGGAAGGCCGTTGAAACAATCTGTTCAAGGCAGCCGTGCGGGTACTGGATAAGGTAGGAGAGCCGCTGTTCCAGATGCAGTGGCGGCAGGGTCGAAAGGACCACGGCAGCCGGGTTGGTGCCGGGCTCGCCGGGCAGCCGGACCGACAGGCTGGCGGAGGCTCCCGCCGGAATCTGCCGGTACACGGAACGGTAAGCGACGGGGTTGGGATTGCGTACACTGATGGCTACTTTTTCTTTGGCGGTCTCATTGCCGCTTACGGCCTGGACGACGACTTCGCCGTTACCGATCGCCGCCGTGCGGAGTTTGAAGCGGACCGTCTGCTCGCCTTCGGCGTTGAACGTCACGGTCTGTTCGGAGGGGCCTTCCAGCGAGAATACGTCGTTATGCTGTACCTGTATGCGCACCGTCTTTACCTGACGGTCCATGGCGAAGACCGTGACGGGCAGCACGACTTCTTCGTCCGGCGCGAGCATGCGCGGCAGTGTCGCCTGCACCATCAGCGGCTGTTTGACTTCGACGGCGCGGTCGGCTGTGCCGAACGCCGTACCGTCGGAAGCCACCACTGTGACGTGCACCCGGCCGATGTAGGGCGGCAGGGTGACCGTATGTTTGCGGCTCTGTCCGGCTGGCAGGGTGAACGGGCCGTAGTATTGTGCGACCGGTTTGAACCGTTGCAGTCCGGCATTGTTGATGTCCTCCAGATTCTCACCGTCGCCGCCGATGGCGAACAGCTGTTCGATCTGTCCGCCATAGGCGCCCATCACGCGGTTGTACATGTCCCAGGTGCGTACGCCGAGGGCTTCTTTGGCATAGAAGAATCCGTGCAGGTCCGGCGCTTTGAAGCGGGTCAGGCCCCAAAGCCCCTCATCGACGACGGCCAGCGTGTAGCTCATGGTCCGGCCGGAGGTCTCGTCCACCTGGATCTCGAACGGTTGTCCGGGACGGACGGTCTCCGCCGTCCTGATGCGCGGTGCCAGTACCGTGGCGGGATCTTCCACAAGAACGGGGATGACACCGTACATGCGGAGAGGCAGGTCGTTGCCGGCATGTCGGTATGGCTGGAGCAGCGTGACGAAGACGTAGCAGTTGGGCGACATCTCACGGGTCAGCGGCAGTGAGAACTGAATCTTTCCGTCCTTTGCCCGGACCCGGTGCGAGGCCAATTGACGCTGGCCGTTCTCGACCGAAACAAGGGCCACGGCGCCATCGGGCGCTTCGGCCGTGATCTGGGCCGTCTCGCCGGCGGTGTAGGCCTTCTTGTCGGAGTTTACAGCCAGTCGGACGGCTTCGTCCACTCCTTCTTTTTCCTGCCAGGTATAGGTATCCACGTCGGCGACCAGCGCGGCCGTATGCTCTCCGCGTCCGCCATCCCTGAACGATACCCGGACATAGTACAACCCTCTCTGGGTCTGGTTGAACAGCAGGTCCAGCCGGCCGCGGCCCTGCTGCAGCGCGACCGTTTCGGTGCGGACCAGGTCCTCACGGATGTCCCGCAGGTAATCGGCGCTTCCTGTCCTTTCGGAAAGGTCCCACCACCACGACCAGGTAATGCGGTACAGATCCACCTGCGCCTCGACGGCGTCTTTCAGCGGCTGTCCCTGGCTGTCCACGGCGGCGATGTCGAGCGGAATCTTTTCGTTGAGCCGCCAGTGCTGATAATCCCTTTCGCCGGTTTTCAGCGACGGTGCCCGGAGCCCGATGAAACGCCGGTAGGGGGCATATCTGGCGGTGTAATAGGTGGAGTTGATATTGCCGTTCTCTTCGGCTATGCGGATGTCCAGCCGGCCCTGCAGCATACCTGGGGCCTGGGGGAGCTGTGCCACGGAGGCCGAGAGGTGTGCGGCGCCGTCGGCATCGAGCGTTCCCTTGAAAATCTGGCGGGCTTCGGTATGGAATGACTTGGCCGGGTCGTCAAAGGTATATTGGCTGAATCCGTCGAAGATGGTTTTGACTGCGGTCAGTTTCAGATCTACAGAGGCTTCCATGCCGGCGGCCGGCATGCCCGTCAGATAGGCGGCCGACAGCCGTCCCTGTACCGGCGAAGTCAGGATGTCGCGGTCGGGTGTGAATTCAATGCGGACCCGGTTGGCCTTGATCGTTTCAATCGGCAGGCTCTTCAGGAATGTTTTTCCGCCGACGGTGACCTGGGCTTTCCACCGGCCGGTCGGCGACTGGGGGCTGGTGGCCCAGCGGAAGCCATACAGACCGTTTTCGCCACGGGTCTTGATCTGACGGCCGACGACCTGACCCATCGGATTGATGAGCTCCATGCGTACGGGGTGGGCCGCCGGCAGGCTGCCCGTCTTGTCCATCATGGCGAAGGTGAGGTAGAGGGAGTCGCCCGGCCGCCAGACTCCGCGTTCTCCATAAATCATGCCGTTCAGCCCGTCATTGACGGCGGCACCGGCTGCATCGAAACTGCTCAGCGGCAAACTCTGCGCATGGCCGAGCTGCAAAAAACCGAACTGCTGCTGCCGGCGTGCCACGACGATGGCCGGGGTCTCGGACAGCGTGGCGGACCAGGTGCCATCCCTGGAAGTGGTCCCTTCGGCCAGCGAGCGACCAAGGGCGTTGCAGAAGGTCACTGCGACGCCGGACATGGGGTCGGCGGTCTGCAAGTCGGAAACGGTAATCTGGTAGCGGCCGTTTTCGTCCCCTTTGACCACGAGTCCCATATCCGACACCATCAGATTGCGGATGCGTTCATTCCGGGATGCGTAGGGACCGTAGAGATAGTCGACATCGTACCATTCCGGGTCCTCGCCAAGGGGCTGCGTACCATGCATGTATATCCGGTAGAGCGACCCCGGTTCCTTCCGGATCAGGTCGGTGAGGTCAAGTGCATAGGTGTGCCATTCGCGCAGTGTCTTGTCGTCTTCCTGCCCGAGAGTGATGTGCGTCTCCCCCAGCACTTCCTGTACGCGGAACAGACCATAATTGTCGTCCAGGTCGTTCTGCTGCAGGAACCAGGTCAGGTTGCGCGGATCTATCTTGCTGATTCTTACATCAATGCCTGTAAAATTAACACTCCTGACCGGCAGTATGATACGGCCGCTGTCCGGCACGATGAACCCGCTCTGGAGAAACTGGACCTGCGGGGTGACGGCGTCTGCGTGAAGTGTGTAATCGGTCGTGGCCGCCAGACGCCGTCCCTGGTCGTCACCCAGTCCGGCGTGCACGGTCAGCAGCAAATCGCCTTCGATGCGTTCGTAGGGATAAAGCAGTGCCGTGTTGCCGTCCACGTCCGACCGCATGCCCAGACCCGAGGCCAGGGTGATGTAGTCTGTGACGCGCTGGTCTTTCGCCAGCGGGGCCGAGCAGGTTACTGCGATGCAGAATTCCGGGCTGTAACGGAGCGATACATCGACCACTTCCCAACGTCCGTCGGAAGGCGCCTGCAGCTTCTCTTCACGCTTGAAGGCGATTCCCAGCGGCCGTCCGTTCCAATCGAGTTCCAGCCGGCTCTCCGGCCGGACATTCTCGAACCGGACGGTATGGCGGGTGCCCGTCTCGTCGTGTGTCCAGACCGCTGCCGCCTGTTTCCCGTCCAGTGCGGCGTTCAGACATTGCTCAATCTGTGTGTTGTCTGCCCGGTCCGAGGTCAGGACGGTCCGGGTGAGCGCGTAGGTGCCGCGCGTTGCGGCGGAGGTGGTCCAGGATGTACGGTCCACCGTGATGGTCAGCGGCAGGGTCAGGATCTTGTAATTGAAAAACGCTGGCATGCCGCGGGTGTCGGCCACCTTCTCCATGTCCACGGTCACTTCGTAGAGCGTGCCGTGTTGCAGCGGAGCGTCCGGCTTGAAAACCAGCGTGCGCCGGTCCTGCCAGAAGGTCTTTCCCGTCACTTCGGGTTTCAGGCTGAACACCGGCACATCAACCGGCTTGCCCGGGGCGGCCTGCAGCCTGATCGGGTCGTCTGTCAGCTGAAGCCGGATATCGGTGCCGGCGGATACGGTGCCTCCCGTATAGGCTGCGACCAGCGGATGCACCTGCTCTGGCGCAAGTGAGATCTTTCTGGTGAACAGGTCGTCTTGCCGCTGCACACCGGTGTTGCACTGCGTGAGCAGCAACGTGCCGGCGAGAATCCATGCCGGAAGCAGTATCCGGCGAAGTGAAGTCGGGAATTGGTAGGACATGTTTTGTCGGATTAAGCGTTATCTTTGATGATGCAAATTTAACGCATAAAGGGAGACGAGCGCCCCGGCTTTCCTGGAAAAAGATGAAAAAAACGACCTTTAACCGCCGACGTGCAGTCTGCTGGATATCAGCCTTCTTCCTGATATCTGCCGGGGTGTGGCTGCTGTGGCCTTTCCATGTGTTCCGGCAGCCTTATTCCACGGTGCTCTATGCCGCCGACGGCACGCTGCTCGGGGCCCGGACGGCCCCCGACGGACAGTGGCGGTTTCCGCCCAGGACTGTGGTGCCCGGGAAATTCGCCGAGGCCGTTGTCCGTTTCGAGGATCATCGGTTCTATCTTCATCCCGGCGTCGATCCGCTGGCCATGGGACGCGCCTTATTCCGCAATCTGCGGGCCGGCAGGGTGGTCAGCGGCGGCAGTACGCTGTCCATGCAGGTGGTGCGGCTGTCCCGGCCGGAAGCCCCCCGGACCGTTGCGGAGAAACTGAAGGAATGCCTGTTGGCGTTGCGTCTGGAAGTGCATTATTCAAAGCGGGAGATTCTCGCGCTGTACGCCTCGCATGCGCCTTTCGGCGGGAATGTGGTGGGCATTGATGCGGCCGCCTGGCGCTATTTCGGCCGGGATGCCGACCACCTTTCGTGGGCCGAGTCGGCCATGCTGGCCGTACTTCCCAATGCTCCCTCGCTGGTGCATCCGTCGAAAAACCGGGAGCAATTGCAGCGGAAGCGCGACCGGCTGCTAGACCGGTTGTATGCGGCCGGCAGTATTTCGGAGGAAACGCTCCGGACTGCCAAGGCCGAGCCGCTGCCCGATCGCCCGGCCGATATGCCGGCAGCGGCGCCGCACCTGCTGGAGTATATGGCAAAGATCCGTCCCGGGGAGTCCGTGCACAGCGCTGTGGACGCCTCCCTGCAGGAGAGTCTGCAGGCGCTGGCCGTACGTTATGCCGCCCGCGAAGCGGCTAACCATGTCCATAACCTGTGCATGTTGGTGCTTGATGTGCACACGCAGGATGTGCTGGCCTACATCGGCAACGTGCCGTTACTGCCGTCGGCCTACAGCCCGCATGTCGACATTGTCCGGGCCCCGCGGTCGAGCGGAAGCCTGCTGAAACCGCTGTTGTACGCGGCTATGCTGGAGGAAGGGTCTCTGACGCCTGATATGCTGGTGCCTGACATCCCGTTTTATCACGACGGTTTTTCGCCACAGAATTTCAACAAAACCTTTGACGGCGCCGTGCCGGCCCACCGTGTGCTCGAACGTTCGCTGAACGTGCCTTCCGCCAGGATGCTGCAACAGTATGGTTACGAGCGTTTCCATTCCCTGCTCGGGAAACTCGGCGTCTCTACGCTGAACTTTCCGGCTTCCCATTATGGTCTGGCTCTGATCCTCGGTGGCGCTGAATGTACCCTATGGGACATCACCCACGTCTATGCCCGCATGGCCGACCGGCTGAACCGGCATGTGCCGTCCGCAGCCGATACGTCCGCCTATCCTTTTTCTGCGGGAGCGTTGTATCTGACACTGTCATCGCTCGCGCAGCTCAACCGGCCCGAGGAAGAATCCGATTGGGAAATGTTCGGGTCGTCGCGCCGTGTCGCGTGGAAGACCGGCACCAGTTTCGGCAACCGGGGTGCCTGGGCGGTAGGCGTGACGCCGGATTATGCGGTCGGGGTATGGGTCGGCAACGCGTCAGGTGAGGGCCGGCCGGACATGACCGGCATCCACGATGCGGCGCCGCTCCTCTTCGATGCGTTCCGCCATCTGCCTGCCACGGCCTGGTTCAGGGAACCTCTGGACGATATGGTGGAAGTGGCTGTCTGTACTGAAAGTGGCTATGCGGCATCTCCCTTATGCCCGCATCCGGTCTTCCGGATGCTGCCGCGGCAGGGGACGCAGGTGCCGGTCTGTCCGTTCCATGTGGAGGTGACACTCAACAGCGATGCGTCGTACCGGGTGAATACATCGGTCGTGTCCGCCCGCGACATCCGCCGGGAAGTCTGGTTTGTGCTGCCCCCGGCCGAAGCCTGGTATTACCGGCAGCGACACAGCGATTACCGGCCGTTGCCGCCGGTGCATCCCGGGGCGGTGCCGTCGGTGTCCGATCTGCCGGTGTCCATCATCTATCCTCAGGAGGGATCGACCGTCATCCTGCCGCTCCAGGGCGACGGCCGGCCGGGCGAGCTCGTGGTCCGTGCCGTGCACAGTCAGCCCTCTGCAGTGCTGTACTATCACCTCAACGGCCGCTATATGGGCTGTACGGCCGGCGAACACCGGCTGGCCGTGTCGGCGTTGCCGGGCGATTATACGCTGTCCGTCGTCGATGAACAGGGCTACGAACTGACACGGCATTTCAGTGTCAGGTAAAGAGCATCGCCCGCTTTTTTTTCTTTTTTTTAGGTTTTTGAGGTAAGAAATGCATTGTTTTTGCATTCACCTTGACGGACTTGCTTTCGTGCAGGACCGCATCGGGTGCCCGGCGCAAGGTTTTATGGCCGACCCGCCTCCGGCGATGCAGTTTTAATCCTCTTAATCTGAAAGCCATGAAAAGATATGCTTGCCTGATTTGCAGTATCTGCTGCATCGGACTGTGGGCACAGGCCGCAGACAGCAGAACTCTTCCGAGAAACAATGGTCCCCGTGTGACGGTGTCGGCGGTGGTTGCACCCCGTCCTGCACCCCGTCCCGAGGTTCGTATCGTAGTCCGTCCCGATATGCCTCCGACTCCCCGGCCCGTAGTCCGTCCGGTTCCTCCGGTTCCTCCGCCGCCTCCGGTCCCGGCTGTCGTGCCGGCTCCGCGTCCGCATGTGACGGCCGTGCCGCTGGCCACACCCACCCAGGTGGATGCGATGATCCGCATTCTGCGTCAGGAACGTTCTGAATTGCTCCGTCTCGAAAGGGCGCAGCGGTATGTGCGTCTCTATGGCGTACGGACAACCGATCTGGTGCGGTTGGCTGCCGAACTTGCCTTCGACAGCGACCGGCTGGAACTCCTCAAATATGCTTACACTTACTGCCCCGACCGGCAACATTATCCGCGGCTCAGGGTGGCATTCACCTTCCAGACCGGCTACGACCGGCTGATGGACTGGGTGGTGCGCAGATAACCGGACGTTTTCCGCCCGGAAGAGCCGGATCGTTACGACGGTCCGGTTTTTTTATGTCCGTCCGTCTGGTCGTGCAACGAAAAAAACTTCCGAAGTTGTCTGGAATTGTGCCGAATGGCTTATCTTTGTCCATTCACAAAGTGAGGAATGGTATGGGACGAGCATTTGAATATCGCAAGGCACGCAAACTGAAGCGCTGGGGCAACATGGCGCGGACGTTCACGAGGATCGGCAAGGATATTACGTTGGCGGTCAAATCCGGCGGAACCGACCCGGTGGCCAACCCGCGGCTGCGCGTGCTGCTGCAGATGGCCAAGGCTGCGGCCATGCCCAAGGAGAATGTGGAGCGTGCCATCCGCAAAGCGACGGACAAAGATGCTTCGGCCGACTATAAAGAGGTGGCGTACAGTGGTTACGGGCCTTATGGCGTGGCTATCGTCGTGGAAACGGTGACCAACAATACGACCCGGACGGTGGCCAACGTGCGCAGTTATTTCACCCATTACGGCGGCACGTTGGGCAACATCGGCTCGCTGGACTTCATGTTCGAGCGCAAGTGCGTGTTCCGCGTCCGTACAAAACCGGAGGTCGACCTGGAGGAACTGGAACTGGATCTGATAGACTACGGTGCGGACGAACTTTTCAGCGACGGGGACGAAACCGTGATTTACGGTGCGTTCGAATCGTACGGCAAAATACAGAAATACCTCGAAGACCACGATTTCTTCATCACCAGCGGCGAATTCGAAAGAATTCCGGCCGATTTCAAGGATGTGACGGCCGGGCAGGCGGCGGAAATCGACAAATTGCTCCAGAAACTGGAAGAGGACGAAGATGTGCAGAACATCTTCCACAACATGCGCCAGGAAGAATAACAAAAAAAGAAAACATATGATCAAGAAACTCATTCTCAGTATTATCGTTTGCTGTGTGGCAGGCGTACTGTACGCCCAGCGGACCGAGGACGTTGTCTATATGACCAACGGAAAAATCATCCGGGGACGCATTGTCGAAGAGAGTCCCGAAGGTGATATCAAGATCATGTCCACCGACCAGACCATCCATCTGATCGATGCGGCTGACATCCGTCGGAAAACGCAGGAATCGGTCGAGGTTGTCACGTCTTCCGAACTCCGTCGCCGGACCCCGCCGGACATCAAGGTGCCGTACGGCTATTTCCTCGGTTTCTCCATCGCATCATACGTGGACGACGGTATTACTCCGACAGCCCGTCCGGGTGCGCATATCGGTGTGTTTGTCGAGCGGCCGCTGAACGACCGTTTCTCGGTGGTGCCTGAAATCCAGCTGGCCATAAAGGGTGGCAAGTACAATTACAAGGATTCCCAGTACGGGGTGGATGAACTCGATCCCGACGACGAGAACTACGATGATGGACATGGTGTGGATGTTTACGAACTGCGGGATATGCACCGTAACGACCTGCTGCTCTACCTGCATGTGCCGGTGCTGTTCGAGGCCAAGCTGCAGCTGCCGGCCGGATATCTTTTCGCCGGTCTCGGCCCCTATGTCAGCTATGGCGTTTACAGCCATACGTTCGACATGGAACAGAACCGCTATAACAAAAAGGAGAATCCGCCGTTCTATTACAACGTGTACCACAATTACGATTTCGGCGCGGCTTGCCGGCTGGGTTACCAGACCTCGGGTTCTTTCTTCTTCCAGGTCGGTTATGAACGGAGTCTGTCCGACATCAAACCGACGCAGACGTATATGGAGGGCGAGACGCATTTCACGGTGAAGAACAGTGTGTTCACCTTTACGGTCGGCCGGCGCTTCAAGTAGACATGAAGTGCGATATTATCACGATAGGCGATGAACTGCTCATCGGCCAGGTCGTTGACACCAACTCGGCGGCGATGGCGCAGATGCTGGCGCGCATCGGGGTGGATGTGCATGAAAAGATAACCATCGGCGACACGCGCGAACAGATCGTCTCGACGCTTCGCAGCGTTTCGGCCGAGGCCGATCTGGTGCTGCTGACGGGCGGACTCGGTCCTACCCGGGATGACATTACCAAATCCACGCTGGCGGAATATTGGCATGACAATTTGGTGCGCGACGAGGCCTCGTACCGGAATGTGGAGCGTTTCCTGGCGGAACGCCATCTGGAGATGAATGCGCTGAACGAGCGGCAGGCCTGGGTACCCAGCCGCGCCGAGGTGTTGCCGAACGCCTGCGGCAGTGCACCAGGCATGTGGTACGAGCAGGACGGCGTGGTGTATGTGTCCATGCCCGGCGTCCCGCACGAAATGTCGCGCATGATGCAGCAGGAGGTGCTGCCCCGGATTGTGTCGCGTCTTGTGACGCAGCGCATCGTACACCGGACGCTCGTGCTGGCCGGCATTCCGGAGTCGCGTCTGGCCCTGGTGCTGTCGGCTTGGGAAGACCAGCTCCCGGCGAACATGAAACTGGCTTATCTGCCGGATGCTGGCGTGCTCCGTTTGCGGCTGACGGCCAAAGGATCCAAGGATGAGCCTGTGGAAGAGGCCGCCGAGGCGCAGCTGGCGAAGCTCCGGCCCTTGTTGGAGTCTTATCTGCTGGGCGAAGATGTCCAGCGCCTGGAAGAAATCGTCGGACTACACCTGCTGGCACATCATGCGATGCTGGCTACGGCGGAAAGTTGCACGGGCGGCAACGTGGCACGGCGTATCACGTCGGTGCCGGGCAGCTCCCGGTATTTTGCGGGTTCGGTCGTGGCGTACAGCAACCGGGTGAAGACGGAGGTGCTGCATGTGTCTCCCGAAACGCTCGAGATGCATGGCGCCGTCAGCCGGGAAACCGTGCTGGAAATGGCGGCCGGTGTCCGGCAGTTGCTGCAGACTGGCTATGCCGTTGCGATTTCGGGCATCGCAGGTCCGGACGGCGGTACGCCCGATAAACCGGTCGGGACGGTGTGGATTGCTGCGGCATCGCCCGAAGATATCGTGGCGCGCTGCTTCCATTTTCCGCCTGATCTGGACCGTCAGTCCATCGTGGAACGGGCTTCCAATGAAGCACTCAGGATGTTGCTCGGTGTGATGCCGCAGCATTGAGCGGATTGTCTATTCCATTTCGATCCATTCCCATTCAGGATCCCTTGCGAACCATGATAGCTGCCGTTTGGCATAGCGGCGGGTGTGGCATTTGATGTTGGTGACGGCCTGTTCCAGTGTGCACTTTCCGTCAAAGTAATCGAACAGTTCTTTGTAGCCCACGGTCTGGAGCGCGTTGAGATGTCGGTAAGGATACAATTGCCGGGCTTCTTCCTGCAGTCCGTCTGCCATCATGACGTCTACCCGCCGGTCGATACGGTCGTAGAGGATGGCCCGTGGCCGGTTGAGAACCAGACCTGTGATCTTGAAGGGTCGTATTTGCCGGTGTTCGGTCAGGAACGAGGAGTAGGGACGGCCCGTCTGCCGGAAAGTTTCCACCGCCCGGACAATGCGCTGGGTATTGCGCAGGTCCACCCGCGCGTAGTAGGCCGGATCGGCGAGTTTCAATTCGCGGCGGAGCCGGGGCAGACCTTCCTGTGCCAGAATCCCGAGTACCTGCCGGCGCACTTCCGGATCGATTTCCGGGAATTCGTCCATGCCGTGCCACAAAGCCTGGATGTACAGGCCTGAACCACCGCACATGACGACGGTGTCGTGACGGGTGAAAAGGTCGTCAAGCAACTGGAGTGCATCGGTCTCGAAACGGCTGGCGTTATAGTAGTCGCTGACGGAAAGGTTCCCTATGAAATGATGCGGGACGGCGGCCAGTTCTCCGGGACTCGGCACGGCCGTGCCGATGCGCATCTCACGGTACATCTGCCGGGAATCGCATGAAATGATTTCGGTCCGGTGCTCCAAGGCGGTCCGGATGGCATAGGCGGTTTTGCCGACTGCTGTCGGACCGGCTATGATAATCAGGTGCTTACGGCTATAGTCCACGTGTGGTGTCTTATCGGACGACCAGCAGGGCCGTGGCATAGGCGGCGATGCCTTCCTCGCGTCCCACGAATCCCAGATGCTCGGTCGTGGTGGCCTTGACGGAGATCTGTTCCGGCGCAATGTGCAGCACCTGCGCAAGGCAGTCGGCCATCTGCGGGATGTAGGGGCGCAGTTTCGGCCGCTGCAGGCAGACGGTGCAGTCGATGTTGCCTATCTCGAATCCCCGGTCACGGATATGCTCCGCCGTATGTGCCAGCAGTATCTTGCTGTCGATGCCCTTGTACCGGTCATCCGTGTCCGGAAACAGCACACCGATGTCGCCGAGCGCGGCGGCGCCGAGCAGCGCATCGCATATGGCGTGGATCAGTGTGTCGGCATCGGAATGTCCTGCGGCTCCTTTGTCATGTGGAATCAGGATGCCGCCCACCATGAGCGGAAGTCCTGCCCGGAGCGGATGTACATCGTAGCCGATGCCGGTTCTGAACGGAATGGCGGGAGGCATGGCGGCAGAATTACCTGCGGCGTCCGCGCTGCATGCGGTCGACATTGAACAGCAGCGAGAAACGCATGGTGTTGGCCAGGGAATTGTTCGAATCGACAGGAATCAGATAGGAGATGTCGATGCCGAATACGTTCATCTGGGCGCCGGCACCGACGGTGAAATAGCGTCGGTTGCCTTTCATGTCGCTTTCGTGATGATAGCCGGTCCGCACGGCGAACTGGTTGTTGTACCAGTACTCCAGACCCAGCCCGTACTGGATTTCCTTCAGTTCTTCCGAGAAGCCGTCGGGTGCATCGCCGAACGACTGGAAGATACCCTGAATGACCGACACATCGTTGTCTTTACCCTTGACAATATTGCCATCCGCATCCTTGATGGGCGGCGTCGGCACCAGCAGTTTGTTCAGGTCGAGCGACACGCGCAGCGAGTTATAATTGTCGAGCGGCGTCAGCAGGGAGGCGCCCAGTCGCAGGTTGGTGGGGATGAATTCCTTGTTCTCGCTGTTCGAGTATTTTATCTTGGCACCGATGTTCGAGATGTTGGCACCGAACGACAGCGTGCTGTAGTCGTATCCCAGCCGGACTTCCGATTCGTAGTACATGCTGATGTCGGCGGCGAAGGTGTTGGCGGCTTTGGAACCGTTGATGCCCGACGCCATGTCGGAGTGGATGTAGCGGAATGCGATGCCGCCGCTCACATGGTCGCTGAGCAGCAGCGAGTAGCCGAGGTCGATGTAGAATTCGCTCGGGTTGCCTTCGCGGAGCATTTCACCGTTGATGTCGGTGAAGGTGATGCTGCCGAGGTCGAAGTACCGCAGGGAGGCCGCCACCACCTGGCGCTGGTCCAGCCGCTTGAATCCAGCGAGATAGGCCAGGCTCATGTCGTCCACCAGCTTGCGCAGCCACGGCGAATAGGAGAGGGCCACGCCGGCATCGCTGCCGATGAAACCGTACTTGGCAGGATTCCAGTACATGGAGTTGATGTCGGGGGAGGTGGCCACGCCGACGTCACCCATACCCGAAGCCCGGGAGTCGGGGGCGATGGTCAGAAACGGGACGCCTGTGGAAACGCTGTTGATCTGTGTGGTCGAAATCGGTTCGTCGGCCAAGGCTCCCAGCGGGAGCATCAGCAGACATGCGGCAATAAAAGATCTGATTTTCATGTAATTATGTATTTCGTGTTTTATTGTACAATAAGTTTGGCGCTTTCGGTTACGGTCTGGCCGTCTTTAAAACGCAGAGAAAGCCGGTATAAGTATATGCCCGTCCCGATTTTTTTGCCGGATGCGGTGCGTCCGTCCCAGGTCATGTCGCCGGCCGTATAACCGCCTGCCGGCACTTCTTCCTGCAGGACACGCAACAGGGTCCCGTCCAGCGCGTAGATACGGATGACGGCCTCTATCGGCGCGTCGGGCTGGTTGTGTTCAAAGAAGAATCTGGTTTCGTCGGAGAACGGGTTGGGATAGTTGCGGAGGTTGCGTACGGCGACCGCACGCGACCGCACGACCTGGAACGGCAGGTTGGCAGTCGCCCGGTTGTTGCAGATGTCCCACGCCTCCATTTGCAGCGTGTACAGGCCCGGAGCCAGGGTCGGCAGCCGGTAGGTGAGCTGTCCTGCCGTCGCATCGTCCGTTGAACTCTGATACCACGCATTGACCTGCCACACGGAGGTCGTGCCGTCCGGCGCCTGCAGCTGCAGTTCCAGCGGGTGTCCGAAGGCGTTTTCCGAAACGTTGATGCCGCTTTCGTCACGCAAGAGCGCCAAAACGACGGGCTGTTCGTTGGCAAGGCCGCCCGCACGGAAAAGGGTGTCGTTGAGGAACAGCCGGATTTCCGGGCCGTCATGGTCCGATGCCGGTGGTGCGGCGCTGCCGCCGATGGTGACGGCGGTCTGACCTGCAGCGTCCGTCGTGCCGTTCCAGGCGTAGCAGACCACCCGACCCTGTCCCGGTGTGTAGTCCAGGTCTCCCGGCAGGGTGAATGTCAGGGAGAAGCGTCCCTGTGATACCGAACATGCGCCTTTGAACAATACGGGACTTGTCTGGAAGGCCACTGTGCCGCCTTCGCCGTCGTTGTCCAGCGTATGCCGGGTGGCGGGTTTGTCGTAGAGCACGATGTCGGCTGTGCCGTTGAATCCGATGTCGGCTGTGCCGTCCGCTTTCTGGATTTCGCCCGATAAATTCACAGTCTGGAAGGCCTGCAACGAGGCTTCTTCCGGCGACTGTCCGTTGATGTCTGTCAGCACGGCCCGGCCATGGGGGGCCGCCAGGCGCAGCGCCGGATCTCCCAATAAAGCGAAGGCGCGGGCGTTGATCCCGAGTTGCGAGGCATTCTTGGCCTGCCGCAGGATGTCTCCCAGCCGTCCGGTGCCGTCCGCAGCAAAGGCGTAGCGGTAGAATGCGGCGTTGAGCTGGCTGTTGAGTTCCGAATAGACCAGCCGGGTGGCAGACAGCAGGCCGATGGCGCCGCCTTCGGGCATCAGCAGCAGTTTTTCCGCTGCCGTGACCAGCATGTGGTTGTCGTAGCGGCCGAACTCGCAGGACGCTGTGATGAACAGCGGATAGACGGTATTACGCCATGTGGCGATGTCGGTTTCGTTGATGACACGTTCGTTGGTCAGCCCGGTTTCGTTGCCGTGGCCGACATAGTTGAAGATCAGAATCCCGTTTGCAAGGCTCTGCTTCAAAGCATTCTGCACTTCCGGGTATCGATGCCCGTTAAGAGTGGTTTCCTGCCGGTAGGCATCGAGATACAGTTTCTGGATGTCGAATTCAGGATGATTTCCGGCCAGGAAGGATGTCATGTCTTCTGTCTGCAACAGGTGACTGTTGCCGTCCTCGTCGTCGGCCATGAAACAGAGGGTGCGATGCCAGGCGCCCCACTGCGGTTCGGTGAGATAGCGTTCGATCTTCGCCACGACGGCGGCGGCTTCTTCCGCACTCTTGACCGGCAACCGGCCGACGCCGATGTCCATGTGGCCTGTGATGGGCGAGGCATCCTCGCCGAAGATGCCGAAATAGTCGTCCGATGTAAAGGATGAAACCGAGGACAGGGAATTTTCGGACTGGTAGGTGACAAGATAGCGTTCGTCCTTTGCCGCTGCGGAGACAGCCCGGTTATCGTAGGTGCCGTCGCCCATCAGCAGCGCGTATTTCAGCCGATGGCTCTCGGATTGCTCATATTTGAATTTCAGAAAATTGCGAATTGCGGCTGGATCGGTCTTCCCGCCGGAGAATGCATGGTAGATCTGGGCATCGGTCACTGTCACGACCGACATGCCGTCATGGATGCGGTGAAGTTCGGCCAGCTGTCCGGCCTGCGCCGAAAAGGCCGGCGGGGTGACGATGATCAGGTCGGCGTCGGGCAGATTGTTCAGGTCCTGGTTTTCCACAGCAGCTTCGTCTGCGGGTAGCCAGACAGGGGAAAGCAACGGTTGGTCCGTCCGGAATGCCACGTATTCCCTGAGTTCCGACGCATCGGCCGTAAAGGTGGCTTCGCCGGCAGCCGGAAATACTTGCAGCGCGAAGACGTCGTGCGGATCGGTGATGTCCCAGACCCGGGTGCCGGCTGTGCCTCCGGACAGGTGATAGCGTGCAATGGAGCCCGGTCCTGTGGAGTAGTAATCCCTGAAAAAAAGCGGATTATTGCCTATGCGGAGGTGGGAGCGGGCCAGCAGGCGGATATGGTCGATCCATACGTACGACATGCCGCTGCCGGCTGTCATTCTGAGGGTGACGTCCAGTTTCCCTTCGGCATCGGCGTGCGCTCCCGGAAGGATGCAGGAGAAAGGTGCGGCATAGTTGCCCCCCGTCTCGCTCAGGTCGATGACAGGCAGCCGTTGCGCCGGTGTCTCGGCGCCGCCGCCGGACACGGTCAGATAGGCGGTGCCGGTGTTGCGCGATACTGTCTGGCAAAACACCTGTACGGGCCATTCTGTGTCGGCGTTCGGCAGCGAGAAAGACACGGTCTGTGACGGTCTTCCAAGGCTGATTTGCTCGCCGTACCATTGGCGGCCGGATCCCAGGAAGTTGGTCAGTTCGCTTTCGTGGACGGCGAAATCGTCATAGTGGTCGACCTCCACAGAGGGCTGCAGGGAGCTCTCCTGCACGGTGATGCGCCGGCCGCCGGCCCGGGAGGTCAGATAATAGCAGTTGCGCGTGTCATAGGGATGCAGGCTGTGTCCGTAGCCCGCCGATTCGGTAAAGGTGCGGTTCATCGGGCCCTGGCCGTAGAACAGAATGTAGTCGCCGGGACCGAAAACGCCGTCCGCACCGGTTTCCGCCCAGACAGGAATCTCGCGCAGCGTCTCGCCTTCGGCCGGTCCTGGCGTCTCCTGCAGTGCTTCGCCGGTCGTACCGTACAGCGCGACCGTTTCCGGCACCAGGCCAAGGTCGGCGATTTCCTGATAGGTGATGCGGTAGATACCTTCCTCGACGACGGCGAAACGGACCCAATCTCCCGAACTCAGCACGGACGGCGCCGCATGGCAGACCGTTGCTGCGGTCCAGAGCAGGAATAGGAGATATGGAGACAGGCGGCGCATGAAATCGCATTTGTTGCAAAAATAAAGGTTCGGACCGAAGTTGTCAAAACAAACGGCGGATATTTTCATATCTCCGCTATCTTTGTCCGACCAAAGACATCACCATGAAAAAATCGCAGTTTTTTGGATGCGACCTTGATACCATGCCGCGTCTGTATAGTGCATATTTAGATAACAGACAGGTGGTTACGGAGTCTTCTAAAGCTGTTCCGGGCACCATGTTCTTTGCGCTCAAGGGAAGCCGTTTCGACGGGAACGACTTCGTAGGCGAGGTGCTGGCGCAGGGCTGCCGGGCGGTGGTCACGTCGGATCCCCGCTGGCAGGATGCGCCCGGCTGTCTGTGGGTGGTGGACACACTGCGTGCGTTGCAGGCACTGGCAGCATGGCACCGGCAGCGGATCGGCGTGCCGGTCATCGGCATCACGGGCAGCAACGGCAAGACCACCACGAAGGAACTGGTCTGCGCCGTGCTCCGGACGGCGTTCAGGGTGCATGCTACAGCCGGCAATTTCAATAACCATATCGGCCTGCCGCTCACGCTGCTGGCCATGCCTGAGGATACAGAGATCGCTGTTGTCGAGATGGGGGCGAACCATGCCGGCGAAATCGCGGAACTGTGCCGCATCGCACAGCCTACCCACGGTATCGTGACCAATGTGTCGGCGACGCATATCGGCGAGTACGGTTCCATGGAAACAATATACCAGACCAAGCGGGCGCTGTATGCCAGCGTCGCTGCGCGGAGGGGCGTGATTTTCGCCTGGACCGGCCATCCGCTGGTCATGAAGATGGCCTCTCATCTGGCGGTGCGCAAAGAATTCTATGGTGTCGGTCATCCAACCATGCAGCAGCGCGGTCACCGCCTTGCCTGTTCGGCGGAGGTGGTGTCGGAAGAACCGTATCTGACGGTAGGAATCTCGGATGCCGCAGGGAACGGGGTGTCTTGTGCGACGCATCTCATCGGTGCCTACAATGTCGCCAACATAGCGGCGGCGACGTGTGTCGGTCTTCATTTCGGGCTGGATCTCCGGCAGATTGCGGGGGGCATTTCGGCCTATGTGCCGGCGAACAACCGTTCGCAGTTGTTGCGTACCGGACGTAATCTGCTGTGGGTGGACTGCTACAACGCCAATCCGACGAGCATGTCGCTGTCGGTGCAGAGTTTCCTGCATCGTTCCGAACCTGACAAACTGTTGATTCTTGGGGATATGGGGGAACTCGGCGCGCAGGCAGATGCGGAGCATCGGAAAATGCTGTCGGACATCCCCCCGCAAGACGGTCTGGAAATCTGGACGGCCGGCGGATTGTTCGCCGCCGCAGCGGCAACTGTCGGCCGGTCCGACGTGCGTGCATTCCCTACGACGGATGCCCTGCAGGCATATCTCCGTCAGAACCCGCCCGAAGGACGGTTCATTCTGCTCAAAGGGTCGCACAGCATGCGGCTGGACCGTCTGGTCGAAAACTTATAGGGAGATACGGCGGCGGAACTCGCCGCAGACCAGGGCCGTGGCGACGGCCACGTTGAGCGATTCCGAACGCGGTGTGCCGGCCGGATGGCACGGCAGCCACAGCCTCCGGCCGATGTGTCCGGCCAATGCGGGCGAGATGCCCTGTGATTCGTTGCCCATGACCACGATGCCGCCAGCCGTCAGCTCTTGTTTGTAAATATTTTCTCCGTCGAGAAAGGTGCCGTACAGCGGGATGCCGCAGGCGGCGGCTTCCTCCGCCCATCGGACGAGGTCGCCATAGTGAACGCTTACGCGTGCGACGGCCCCCATCGACGCCTGGACCACTTTGGGAGAGAAGGCGTCCACCGTATCTTCGCTGCAGAGGATATGGTCGATGCCGAACCAGTCGGCGATGCGCAGGATGGTGCCCATGTTGCCGGGATCCTGGACGCGGTCGAGCATCAGGGACAGTTTGCCGGCGAGGTTTTCCATATGGAACCGGTGTTCGGGCATGTGGACCAGCGCCATCACGCGGTCGGGTGTCTTCTGTCGGCTGATGCGGCCGAGCTCCTGATTATTGACGATGTAAGTGTCCGGCTCATAGGGCATTTCTTCCAATATGCGCAGGTCGTACCAAGCGGCTTCGGCATAGATGCTCTGTACCCGGAGCGCGGAGCGGCACATCTCGGCCACGTTCTTTTCGCCTTCCACGGCGAAAAGCCGGTGCTGACGGCGTACCTGACGGTCGGCAAGCTGGCGGATGAACAGGATGTCGCTCCGGGTCAATTTTTTTCGTTCCATGGCGCAATCGCTTTGTAAGAAGTTTAAAACACCGTACTTTTGCCTGCAAAACGGCGGTTGGAGAAACTTTGGAATCGGCAAAAATATATAAAAAAAAGACATGCGTGGTCCTGGCGCTGTGCGCGTGCATGTTTTTGTCGTGTGCCTGCAACATGCTGAAACAACTGCCCGAAGACGCCAGTCTGCTCAATTCAGTCACCATTGAGACCACGGACAAGGCAGCCGTGCCGCAGGAGGAACTCCGGGCCTATCTGAAACAGAAACCAAACAAGCGCATTCTGGGACTTCGGTTTCATCTCTGGCTCTACAACAAGGCCAATCCCGACAAGAAAAACCGGTGGAACGAATGGCTCCGCAGCAACGGCGAGCCTCCTGTCGTGTGGGATGCGACGCTGACCGACCGGACCATGGAGCAGATTGCGCTGTATTTCGAGCAGAAAGGCTATTATCACGCCGCCATTTCGTCTGATGTGCGTCACCGGCGCCGTCCCAAGGTTGACCTGACTTATCATATCGATCCGTCGTGGCCCTACATGGTGCGCCGGATACAATACGACATCGCTGACGAGGCGGTGCGGGCGCACGTCCTGGCCGATACGGCGAGTTCGCTGCTCCGGTGTGGAATGATTTTCGACAGTGACGTGCTGAAGGAGGAACGTTCGCGCATTCGGAACTATCTGATGAATCACGGTTATTTCGGGTTTTCCGAATATGCCGTCACTTACGAAGCGGACACCGTGACGCCATACCGGCAGGTCGACCTGACGCTGAAAATCAGCAATATGCCCGAAACGGATGCGCAGGGACGCACCGTGACGCCACCGTTTCCGACTTACACGGTCCGACAGGTGACGGTGAATGCGGAACTCGACTACGACAACCTGTTCGGCCAGACGTCCGGCACGACGCGGCGGCAGGCTCCGGACACGGTCCGTATGGACCGGTACACTTTCCTGATGCATCCTGGTTTTCCGGTGCGGCCGTCGACGCTCGCCCAGTCGATTTTCGTCGTGCCGGATTCGATGTACCGTCTTTCGGAGGCTGACCGGACCTACCGGCATCTGATGAACCTGCAGACATTCAAGTTGGTCAACGTGCAGTTTTCGCCGGTGGCAGGCACCCCGTCACCCCAGCTGGACATGCAGATCAACCTCCTGCCTTTCAAGATGCAGCATTACGGCATCGAGGTCGAAGGCACCAACTCCGGCGGCAATATCGGCGGGGCCGTCAATCTGGTGTATCAGCACAAGAGCCTGTTCCGCCACGCGGAGACGTTCGATTTGAAAATCATTACGAGTCTTGAGGCGATTCACCAGGAAGGCATCGACTTCAACTCGACTTACGAGTACGGGGTGGAGGCAGGCATTACCATTCCCAAACTGCTGCTGCCGTTCTTCCATGTGGAAGGTTTCGTCCGGCAGTACAACCCGCGCACGGTTATCTCGGCGCAGTACAATTATCAGCTCCGGCCGGACTACGAACGGACCATTGCCAACATCAATTTTGCATACCACTGGAGTTCAGGTCGTTTTGTATCACATACGGTCCGTCCGATTGACGTGAACTTCGTCCGTCTGCCGTTCCTGAGCGACCGGTTCCGGACGCAGATTGCCGGTACTTATCTGGAGAACAGCTACTTGAACCATATGGTGTTTTCGGGGGGATACACGTTCCAGTGGAGCAACCAGCAGGTGGCGGTGGAGCAGCCGTATTTCTCCTATTTCCGGGTCAACGTCGAATCGGCCGGATTGCTGGCGCATACGCTTTCTTCGGCGTTCCGTTCATCGCATGACAAGCCGTACAAAGTGTTCGGCAATGCGTTCTCGCAATTCTTCAAGATAGATTTCGACTACCGTTTCTATCAGACGCTCAATCCGAAAAGCCGGCTGGTTTACCGTCTGGCGGCGGCCATGGGGGTTCCTTACGGCAATTCCAAGTCCATCCCGTTCGAGCGGAAATACTATGCGGGCGGCGCCAACAGCATCCGTGGGTGGAAAGTCCGGACCCTCGGCCCCGGTTCGTATCAGGACACCATCGCGCAGCTGTATCCGAACAGTACGGGTGACATCAAGCTGGAAGCGAATGTCGAGTACCGGTTCAAGTTGTTCTGGATTCTGGAAGGGGCGCTTTTCCTCGATGTGGGCAACGTCTGGGACTATCACCGCGACGAAATGCGTCCGGGTGCCGACTTCCAGTTCAACCGCTTCACCGAGGAATTCGCCATGAGTGCGGGACTGGGCCTGCGGCTGGATGCCAAATTCTTTATATTCAGGACCGATATGGGGTTCAAACTGCGCGATCCGGCAGCGGAGGACCGTTGGCACCCCGTCCACGATTGGCACGGCTTGCATGACGCGACACTGAGTATCGGTATCGGTTATCCTTTCTAATGGCTGAGATTATGCTTACCTTTAAACAGAAATTACAGAATATCAAAGCGTTTGCATTTGATGTGGACGGAGTGTTCTCCCGCGAGATGCTGATTTCGACGGCCGGCGAACTCATCCGGCAGATGAACCCCAAGGACGGCTATGCGGTGCAGTATGCATTGAAGAAACACTATCCGGTTGCCATTATCACCGGAGCGGCCTGCGAGTCGATCAGACAACGCTTCGGCATGCTGGGTATTACAGACATATACCAGCGTTCGGCCGACAAACTGGCCGATCTGGAGGATTTCCGGCTGCGCTATGATCTTCAGCCGGAAGAGGTGCTGTACATGGGAGACGACCTGCCGGATTATCCGGTGATGCAGGCAGCGGGTGCCAGTGCCTGTCCATGCGATGCGGCTGAGGAAATCAGGGCCGTGGCGGACTACGTATCCGACCGGGCCGGCGGTGCCGGCTGTGTGCGCGATGTCATAGAACAGACGCTGAAACTGCAGGGCCGCTGGATGGATGCCGACGCGTTTTCCTGGTGACAACACATTCCCTGCGGCGACAGTTGCGCTTTTCCGAAAATCACGTAACTTTGTCGTCCGGGTTTCATGCCAGACTGGACGAACATGTCATGACCGGATATCCTTTTACACCTTATCAGCACCGTTACCTGCTGGCCTCCAATTCGGAGCGCCGCCGGGAACTGCTTTCGCTGCTCGGACTCCGGTTCGAGGTGGTTTCTGCCGACGCCGGCGCGGAAACGTATCCGGAAACATTGGCCTGCAGTGAGGTGCCGCAGTACCTGGCCCGGATGAAATCGCTTGCGTACCATCGTCCGATACCGGACGGCTGCCTGCTGATCACGGCTGACACAGTCGTCTGCATTGACGGCGCGGTGCTGGGCAAGCCGGCCTCCCGTGAAGAAGCGTTGGATATGCTGGGACGCCTGTCCGGCCGGACGCACGAGGTCTTTACGGGAGTCTGCCTGCGCGATGCGCGGCGTTCGGACACCTTCTGCGATGCGACAAAGGTCTCTTTCCGGCCGTTGAGTACCGGGGAGGCAGCCTTTTACGTTGACACATTCCAACCCTATGACAAGGCCGGTGCCTATGGCATCCAGGAGTGGATAGGCTATACGGCCGTGTCGCGGATCGAAGGTTCCTACTACAATGTCATGGGGCTGCCCGTGGAAATGCTCTACGAGCGCCTGAAAAAGTTTTTCGAAGATGAAAAGTGATGCAGGACATAATTCAAGGGACCACTTTTCCAGCCAGTACGGCGCACTCGTAGCCATTGTCGGCTCGGCGGTCGGATTGGGTAACATCTGGAGGTTCCCGTATATCGCAGGGGTTTATGGCGGAGGTGCCATCATATTGCTGTACATTGTCTTCGTGCTCATCATGGGCCGGCCGCTGATGCTGACGGAACTGACGCTCGGCCGTCTCGGGCAGGGCAACGCCTATGGAGCTTTCCAGCGCATGAATGCACCGGGCATGGGGCGTCTGATCGGTTCGATGGGCATCCTGGCCGCCTTTATCATCATGTCGTTTTACACGGCCATCGGCGGATGGACCATGGCGTATATCTTCAAGTCGGCAAGCGGGGGATTCGCCGGCGCTTCCTCGCAGCAGATACAGCAGATCTTTTCAGATTTCGTTTCGCATCCGGTATGGCCTATCGTCTGGCAGGCCTTGTTCCTGCTGGCGACCATGTACGTGGTGATGCGCGGCGTCTCGAAAGGCATTGAGAAATTTTCCCGGCTGATGATGCCGCTGCTCCTGCTGTTGCTGGTGGTGATGGGCATACGCGCCATCACGCTGCCGGGCGGCATGGACGGCCTGAAATTCCTGTTCAAGCCGGATCTCTCGAAACTCAACCCAGAGTCGGTCATGGCCGCCCTCGGGCAGGTCTTTTTCTCGCTCAGTCTCGGCATGGGAGCCATCCTGACCTATGGATCCTACCTTTCCAAAGATGCAGACATCGTCAAGTCGTCCAAATATGTGACTATTGCTGACACGGTCATCTCGTTGCTGGCATCCATCGCCATTTTCCCGGCGGTCTTTGCCTTCGGCCTGGATCCGACATCGGGTCCCGGCCTGTTGTTCGAGACTTTGCCGAATGTTTTCGGGCAGATGCCGGCCGGCCAGGTGTTCAGTTTTATCTTCTTCTTCCTGGTATTCATCGCCGCCCTGACGTCAGCCATGTCGCTGCACGAGGTGGTGGTGGCCTTTGCCGTGGAAGAGTTCGGCATGCGCCGTCCTGTCGCAGCGTGGCTGATATCCTTGCTGATTATGGCGCTGGGCGTCTTTTGTTCGCTTTCGCTGGGGATTATGTCCGACTTCACCCTGTTCGGCAAGAGTGTGTTCGACCTGATGGACTTCATTTCGTCCAATATTCTGCTGCCGGCTGGCGGACTGTGTATGGCGATATTCCTCGGATATGTACTGTCCCGTCCTGTCGTCGAGACCGAAATCACCAGCGGCGGCCGCTACCGTCCGCATCTCGCAGTGTTTTATTTTCTGGTGCGTTACGTGGTTCCGATAGCGGTTTTTCTCATTTTCCTGAACGGTATTTGCTAAGAAGCTGGCAAAAACTTTTGCCGTTTCCGAGAGAAGTGCGTATCTTCGTAAATTCAAATCTTGCTTAATTTTTCTGCAAAATGAATACGGAAGTGATTGATCCCGCCTTGGGCGGTGCGGAGATTCCCGCTGGAGAAACTATACGTGGATCCGGACAGGAGACGGCCCCTGAAATGAATGGAACGGAAGTGGCGGCAGCGGCTGTCGAAACACCGGCGGAGCCGGAGGGGACGGTGGCATCCGTAAACGTGGCGCCGGTTGAGGAATCAACTCCTGCGGAGGAGCCGGTTTCCGTGGAGGAATCAGTTCCCGTGGAGGAGACAGCTCCGGCAGAGGAAACCGCGCCTGCGGAAGAAGCAGCTCCGGCGGAGGAAACCGCGCCTGTGGAAGAAACAGCTCCGGCTCCGGTCGATTACAGCGGCTACAGCCGTCCTTCGTTGGTGACCATTCTGGAGGACCTGGTCGAACATCAGGACGCCGATGCCATACGCCACGATGTGGACGTTATCAAAGTCCAGTTTTACAGAAAACTGCGTCAGGAGCAGGAGGCCGCACGCAAAGCATTTGTGGAGGCCGGCAACGACGAGGCGTCCTTCTCGCTGGAAGATGACGTCTATGAGGACCGTCTGAAACAGGCATTGCAGGCTTTCAAGGCCAAACGGGCCCAGATGAACGAAGCCCAGGAAGCTGAAAAACAGAAAAATCTGGAGGCCAAGCAAGCCATCATCCAGGAACTGAAAGACCTGATCAACGGCAGCGAATCCATTGGCGTGACGTTCCAGGCTTTCCGCGATTTGCAGAACCGTTGGAGAAACATCGGTCCGGTGCCGCAGTCCGAGGTGAAGAACCTCTGGGAGACCTACCACCACAATGTCGAGAATTTCTACGACTATATCAAGATCAACAAGGAACTCCGCGATCTGGATCTGAAAAAGAACCTCGAGTCCAAGATTAAATTGTGCGAAAAGGCAGAGGAACTGCTGTTGGAATCTTCGGATATCAAGGCGTTCAATGCTTTGCAGCAACTGCACGAGCAGTGGCGGGAGATAGGTCCGGTGCCGCAGGAAATGCGGACCGAAATCTGGGAGCGTTTCAAGACGGCTTCCACGACCATCAACAGGAAATACCAGCAGTATTTCGAAGACCAGAAAGCGCAGCAGCAGAAGAATCTCGAAGCGAAAACGGCTCTTTGCGAACAGGTCGAGGCCATTGCTGCGGCAGACTGCGCCTCGCTGGCTGAATGGGATGCCAAGTCAAAGGAGATGATCGAGATCCAGAAAATCTGGCAGACCATCGGTTTTGCGACGAAAAAGGAGAATACCAAGATTTACAACCGTTTCCGGACTGCCTGCGATGCGTTCTTTACGAAAAAGCGGGCCTATTTTGCACAAAACAAGGAGGAGCAGACCAACAACCTGCAGCTCAAGGAGGATTTGTGCATCCAGGCGGAAGCGCTGAAAGACAGTACGGAATGGAAGGCCACGACCGAAGAGTTCATCAAGCTGCAGCAGAGCTGGAAGGAAATCGGTGCGGTGCCCCGCAAACAGCGCGATGCGCTGTGGAAACGCTTCCGGGCGGCCTGCGATGCCTTCTTCGAGAAGAAAGCCGCGCATTTCTCGACGGTCGAGACTTCGTACGATGAGAACTACAAGGCGAAGATGGCGCTGATTGAGCAGATCGAGGCTTTCGTTCCGACGGAAGACATGGACGAGAACATCGCCCGTCTGCAGGAGTTCCAGCGTACCTGGAGCGGTATCGGTTTCGTGCCGATGAAGGTGAAATCCAAGGTGCAGGAACGTTACCGCGCCGCCATCTCCGCACAGTTCTCCGCGCTGAATCTCGACGAGGAGAAGATGGGTCTGGTGCGTTATAAGTCACGGATGGAAAACATGGCCGGCGGACCGCGCGCCCATCGCAAGGTGGAGACGGAACGCGACCGGCTGTTCAAGAAAATGCAACAGTTGCAGAACGATATCAACGTGTGGGAGAACAATATCGGATTCTTCTCGAAGACCAGGAACGCCGAGGCCATGATTGCGAATGTGCGTGACATGATTGAGAAAGGCAAGGCCGACCTGAAGGTGCTCGAAGAGAAAATCCGCATGATCGACCAGATGGAGGAATCGTAGCCGCAATCCGGGCAGGTGCCGTTTGACGGCGTTTGCCGGATGCGTGAATCAACGCTGAAAATGGACAAGAACTCATTAATAGGTATAACTCTCATTGCGCTGATCCTTTTTGGATTCAGCTATTGGATGCGGCCCTCGGCCGAACAGATTGAACGGGCCCGCAGGCAGCGGGATTCTTTGGAACAGGTCATGCAGGAGCGGAATGCCGCCCGCCAGAAAGAGCTGCAGGAGCAGCGTGCGTTTGCCGCGGACCCTGCCATGGCTTCCTTGCCGGACACCCTCCCGGATTCATTGAGGGATGTCCGTCTGCGTGACCAATATGGTGTCTTCTACCGGGCGGTGGAGGGAACCCGCGAAACGGTGACCCTCGAAAACGAACGGATGCAGGTGGATTTCTCCACCCGCGGCGGACGGCCATACCGGGTCGTGCTCAAGGAGTACATGCGGTACGACTCGACGGCACTGGTGCTTTTCGACGGAGATTCCACCATTTTCGGCCTTAATTTCTTCGCGCAGAACCGTGCGGTCTCGACCGACCGGCTGTATTTCGAGCCGCTACCGGAAACGACGGCCGACGGCAAGGTGTTGCGCATGAGGCTTTACGCCGCTGATGACGCCTATCTGGACTATGTCTATACCATGCGGCCGGATGACTACATGATGGATTTCCGGATAGAGGCGGTCAACATGAACCGGTATATCGAGGCCAACCAGAGCACCATCGATTTCGAATGGCAGATTTATGTGCCCCGGCAGGAGAAGGGAGCCGACAACGAGAACAACTATACTTCGATACATTACAAATATCTCAACGAGGACGGCATAGAGGATTTCTCCCCGACCAAGACTTCGCAGACGGAAAAAGCCTCGACGCGCCTTTCGTGGATCGCGTTCAAGCAGCAGTTCTTCACATCGGTGCTGCTGGCCGACGAACATTTCGCCAATGCCGAGATTTCATCGGAGAAGACGGCCACGTTCGAACGCTATCTGAAGAAATACCATGCGGCCATCGGTATTCCGTACAATGCGCAGGAGACTTCGGTCACAGTGCCGATGCGGCTGTATTTCGGACCTATCCATTACAAGACCCTGAAGAAGTACCGTGTGGATCTCGAGAAACTGGTCCCGCTGGGCGGATCGCTGGTCAGCTGGATCAACAAGTATGTCATCATTGTCATTTTCGACTGGCTCAATTCGTTCATTTCGAATTACGGCCTGATCATCCTCATCATGACGGTGCTGATTAAACTGGTGCTGCTGCCGCTGACGTACAAGACCTATATGTCCACGGCCAAGACCAAGGTGCTCAAGCCTTTCCTGGATGAGATCAACAAGAAATTCCCGGCTGACAAGGCCATGGAACGTCAGCAGGCGACGATGGAACTGTACAAGAAAGCGGGCATCAACCCCATGGGCGGCTGTCTGCCGATGCTGATCCAGTTCCCGATCCTGATTGCCATGTTCCGGTTCTTCCCGTCATCCATCGAGCTCCGTCAGCAGGCCTTCCTGTGGGCCGACGACCTTTCGACCTACGATTCCATCCTGAATCTTCCATTCTCGATTCCGTTCTACGGAGACCATGTCAGCCTGTTCACGCTGCTGATGACGATTGCCACCATTGTCAGCATGAAGATGTCGAGCGGACAGTCGGATTCGTCGATGCCCGGCATGAAAATGATGATGTACATGATGCCCGTCATGTTCCTCTTCCTGCTGAACAACTTCTCGTCGGCGCTGACTTATTACTATCTGCTGGCCAATCTCATCACCATCGGACAGAATTATTTCTTCAGCAAGACCATCGACGAAGGGGAAATCCTGCGCCGCGTACAGGCGGCATCCGCTTCGCCGGGCAAGGGCGGCAAACCGGCCAAGTCGAAATTCCAGCAGAAGTTGGAGCAGATGGCCAAGGAACGCGGCATTCAGTTGCCTAAGCGGTAGGCCCGTAGTTTCTTTCTCCGAAGATCAGGGATCCGATGCGCACCATCGTGCTGCCTTCCTCCACGGCGAGGAGGTAGTCGCCGGACATGCCCATGGACAGTTCCTTGAAGTGGTCGTCACCGGCGAAATGTTCCTCTTTGAGTTTCAGGAATAATGCTCTCAGATGACTGAATTCCTGCCGGATCTGTTGGCGGTCGTCCGTCGTGGAGGCGATGCCCATGAGTCCGCAGATGCGGACGTGCGTCATGGCCTGCAGGGCGGGGGAAGTGATGGCCTCGTAAAGTTCTGATTCGCTGAATCCAAACTTGCTTTCCTCCTGTGCGATATGGACCTGGAGCAAGCAGGGGATGACCCGGCCGCAGCGGGCGGCTTGTCTTTCGATCTCTGCGAGCAGATGGAGCGAATCGACGCTGTGTATCATCGTGACGAAAGGGGCGATGTCCTTTACCTTGTTGGTCTGCAGATGGCCGATGCAGTGCCATGCGGCGGCCGTGTCGGCCAGCGCGCGGTGCTTGGCCGTCATTTCCTGCATTTTGTTCTCGCCGAAATCGAATTGTCCGGCTTCCATCGCTTCCCGGATCATGCTTTCGGGATGCGTCTTGCTCACTGCAATCAGTTTCACGCCTGCAGGCAGCGTGTCGCGGAAGAATCGTATGGATTCCTGTATCTTCGTCATCGGTGAAAAAAATAATGCCGAAAGGTACAATATTTCGGGCAGGATGGCAAGGAAAAGTTGCGGGCGCATACTTCGGTGCGGTACGGGATATGAAATTATGGTTTACCTTTGCGCCATATTGCGACGGCGGGCTTGCTGCCTGCCGTGAAACTGTTTGACATGCCACTGAATATACCCGACAATCTGCCGGCGGCGGAGATCCTGAAACAGGAGAATATTTTCGTGATGACCGAAACGAGGGCCACCTCGCAGGACATCCGTCCGCTACGCATTGTCATCCTGAACCTGATGCCTCTCAAGATTGCGACGGAGACCCAGCTGCTGCGCATGCTGTCGAATTCCCCGCTGCAGGCGGAGGTCACCCTTCTGAGCACCCACACTTACACCTCCAGGAATACACCGCAGGAGCATCTGACCACTTTCTACAAGACGTTCGACCAGATCCGCGGACGCCGTTTCGACGGGCTCATCATAACCGGTGCGCCGGTGGAACAGTTGTCGTTCGAAGAAGTGACCTACTGGCGCGAACTGGAGACCATCATGGATTGGTCGCAGTCCCATGTCACCTCGACGTTCTTCATCTGCTGGGCGGCCCAGGCAGGCCTGTACCACCTGTACGGCATTCCCAAGTATCCGCTTCCGGAGAAACTGTCCGGTATTTTCAACCACCGGGTGACGGCACCCTACCTGCCCATCGTCCGGGGATTCGACGAGGAATTCTTTGCGCCTCATTCGCGTTACACCGAGGTGCGCCGGGCGGACATCGAACGGATACCTGGGCTGGAGATCGTGGCCGAATCGGACGAAGCCGGCGTGTATCTCATCGTGAACCGTTCGATGCGTCAGATTTTCGTGACCGGCCATTCTGAGTACGATTCGCTGACTCTCAAGGAGGAATACGAACGCGATCTGGCCAAAGGCTTGGATATCAAGATGCCGCAGCACTATTTCCCGGACGATGACCCGTCGCACCGGCCGGTGGTGCGTTGGAAGAGTCATGCAAACCTGCTGTTCACCAACTGGTTGAACTATTATGTGTATCAACAGACACCTTACAATATAGACTGATATGAAACCTACACTGTTTGTGCTTGCTGCCGGAATGGGCAGCCGTTATGGCGGTCTTAAGCAACTTGACGGCCTGGGTCCTTCCGGGGAGACCATCATGGATTATTCCATTTACGATGCGCTGCATGCCGGATTCGGCAAGGTCGTGTTCGTCATCCGGGAAGTTTTCGAGAAAGATTTCCGCGAGAAGATTCTTTCGAAATATGAGAAATCCATTCCGGTCGAACTTGTTTTCCAGTCATTGGATGCGCTGCCTGAGGGATTTACCTGTCCGGAGGCACGGCAGAAACCCTGGGGGACCAACCATGCGGTACTGATGGGACGTGACGTCATCCGCGAGCCGTTTGCCGTCATCAATGCCGATGACTATTATGGCCGGGAGAGTTTCGAGATTCTGTCGGCATGGCTGCAGCGGGCGGCCGGCGGAAGCAACGCTTACTGCATGGTGGGCTACCGCGTCGGCAACACGCTTTCCGAAAGCGGCAGCGTGGCGCGCGGCATTTGTGAAATGGATGCGCAGCGCCATCTGACGACGGTGGTGGAACGTACCTATGTCATCCGTGACACGGACGGCCAGGTGAAGTACAAGGACGATGCGGGTGAGTTGCAGGCGGTTGACGAACGGACACCGGTGTCGATGAACATGTGGGGATTCACACCCGATTATTTTGCGTATTCCGAGAAATCCTTTGTCCGTTTCCTGGAACAGCATGTCAACGAACCCAAGTCTGAATTTTTCATTCCGCTGGTTGTCAACGAACTCATTCAGTCAGGACAGGCCACCTGCGAAGTATTGGATACGCCTTCGAAATGGTTCGGCGTGACGTATGCGTCCGACCGCCCGGCCGTGGTGGAGAAATTTGCTGCGCTGGCCGACCGGGGCTATTACCCGAGCCCGCTTTGGAAATAGGCTGTCAGGCCTGGCCGTTCCGGAACTGCCGGACATATTCGGCGGCTGCCAGCAGCTTTTCGTACCACTCGGCGCCGTATTTCCTGATCAGCGGCGTTTTCAGAAACCTGTAAAGCGGCATCTGCAGAGCCTGGCCGTTGCGTCGGGCACATGCGCAGATGTCCCAGTGGTGTACGTTGATGGCGTCGAAGTCTTTGTATGCCGTGATGCGGATGGGGTACAGATGGCAGGAAACCGGCTTGGCGAAAGGCACGGCGCCGGCCCGTTGCGCCTTCTCGACGGCGCAGTGGCGGATGCCGTTCTCCGTGCAGGCAAAAGCACAGGCATCGCGGTCCGGACCTTCCCGGACCAGTGTCGTTACATGGTCGCCGTCACTGTCTATCGTAAAGACACCGTTCGCCCGGACGGCGGCCACCCCGGCTTCGGTCATGAACGGCAGCAATGCTTCCAGACCGTCTTCCAGCTGGTTGATCTCGTTTTCGGTCAGCGGCGCCCCGCCGTCACCTTCGATGCAGCAGGCACCCCGGCAGACCGCCAGGTCGCAAGCGAAAAAATCCTCGAAGACATCCAGTGAAACGATGGTGTTATCTATCTGTATCATAAGCAGTATGGTCTGATACGACATCCGGTATGGACGGCGTGTGCAGAATCCCGGACAGGTGTTGCAAAGATATATTTTATCTTTTTTGTGTTTCAAAGTCAGATTTTTAATATCTTCGTAGCCGCAAAAAATGAGCATTTTCTATATAAAACCAATTAATAAATGTCTGTTTTAGAGAAACTTAAGACAAAAGGTGGCATCGTTTTGGCCATCATTATCGGCATTTCCCTCGTCGCATTCATCATGGGTGACCTGCTGGACCCCAACCGGTCGCTGTTTACGGTCCGTAATACGGATGTGGCCAAGGTCAAGGGCAACAAGATTTCCTATACCGCGCTGAATAACAAAATTCAGGAACTCAATACGCTGTATAAGATGCAGGTAGGTGAGCAGTCGTTCGACGAAACCGTCCAGCACGGCATCAATACGCAGGCCTATAACACGCTGGTGAACGAAATCATCATGAATGACGAGTACAAGGCATTGGGCATGCAGGTCTCATCGGACGAACTGTTCGACCTGGTACAGGGCCAGTCGCCCCACAGCATCATCCGCAGCATGTTCACCAATCAGGAGACCGGGACTTTCGACCGTTCCAGCCTGCTGTATTTCCTGAAGAACAAAGACAACGATGCAACAGGCCAGCAGCAGCTTTACTGGTCGTTCGTGGAGAACGAGATCTACAACGAGCAAATGGCCAACAAGTACATCAATCTGGTGCAACGTGGTCTGTATATACCTTCGTATGTGATTGACAACGATGTGCAGGAAAACGGCGTGTTGGCGGATATTGCCTATGTGATGCGGCCTTACTCCTCCATGTCCGACAGTCTCGTCAGATTGTCGCGTGCCGAAGGTGAAGCCTATTACCAGCAGCATATCAACGAGTTCAAACAGTCTGAAGGGCGTGACATCGACTATGTGCTGTTCGAAGTGAAGCCTTCGGCCGACGATGATGCGGCGGCTCTGAAGTGGATTGAGACGCAGCAGGCCGATTTTGCGGCGACCGAGAATCCCGGCCAGTTTGTGGCGCTGAACTCCGACGAGAAGTACGATGAGAATAACTACCGTGCGGATCAGCTGATTGCGCCTGTTGATACGCTTTTCACGGCCGAACTTGGCGCCATGGTCGGTCCGTATAAGGACGGCGATACTTACAAACTGTCCAGACTTGCCGAGATCAACATGATCCCCGACAGCATCCGTGCCCGTCACATCCTGATCCAGCCCACCGAAATGACACCCGATGCAACGGCGAAAGCGCAACATCTGGCAGACAGCCTTTGTGAACTGATCCGGAACGGCGCTGACTTCAAAGCCCTGGCGGTGGAGTATTCCGTCGACAAGGCCAGTGCCGAAGACGGCGGCGATCTTGGCTGGTTTGTCGAGGCCACCATGGTGAAGGACTTCACGGATGCGGCTTTCGCGCTGGCCAAGGGTGAAGTCGCGGTGGTACAGACCAACTTCGGATACCATGTGCTGCAGGTGACCGATCGCGGACCTGCTGTCAGGAAAGTGAAGATTGCGACACTTGTGCGCAACATCATTCCCAGTTCGCAGACTTATCAGAATGTATATGCTGCGGCGAGCACGTTTGCCGGACAGAATACGACCCTGTCGGCTTTTGCCTCCGCAGCGGCCGCCCAGCAGCTTTCCATCATGTCGGCAACGGGTCTGGCTTCCTACGATTACAAAGTAGCGGACTATTCGGCCCGTGAAGTGGTGCGTTGGGCTTACAATGCGAAAGTCGGTGACGTCTCGCCGTGCATCTCGCTGTCCGATGCCTATATCGTGGCCACCTTGAAGGACGTGCGTGAAGAAGGTGTCATGCCGTTCGAGCAGGTGATGCCGGTGGTGAACCTGATGGCATCCCGCGAAAAGAAAGGAAAAATGATTGCGGCGGAAATGGCCGAGGCTACGGCGGGTGCCACCACGCTGGCCGATGCTGCTGCCAAGCTTTCGCTGGCGGTCGATACGGCCAGGAACGTGGGATTCTCCTCGTATGCCGTCCAGACCATCGGTGTTGAACCGCGCGTTGCCGCCCTGGCCACCATGCTGCCGGAAGGTACGTTGTCTCAGCCGATTGTCGGAAGTTCCGGCGTTTATATGATCCAGCCGGTGGCCGTGCAAAAAGATGAGTACGAGGATCGGAATATCTCTGAAACCCGTCTCAGACGCAATATGGATTCGCGGGCGGACGAAGATCTGCTGGAAGCGCTTCACGCACTGTCCGGTATCAAGGATCTGCGGGCCAAATTCTTCTAGAAAACAACCTTATCCGGTCCATCCGGGACCGGTGGAAGAGGGTGACTGAAAATCTTGGTCACCCTCTTTTTATATATTAACGGCCTGTCGGATGTATGGACAATCAATCGTTTCCTGGATCGGGATCATTCCTTCCCGGTCGCTTTCCCTGGATTCCGGCATCGGCGTATATGACAAACCCCGGAAGTCATGGAAAACCTCCGGGGTTCGTGTCAGTCGGTTCTGGCCGGGTCTGCCAGGTTGCTCTGCCGCCGGTTACAGTGGGAATATGCTGTAGGGCCCGAACTGGAAGAACGGCAGGGATTTGGTCTGCAGCAGACCGCTGCCGGAATAGACCTGGACCTCGCATTGGACCGGGGTCCGGTAGATCAGGTTGTGCGGATTGTTGTCCGGCCGGCCGGTCGGACCGTCGTACGACGTGCTGATCAGATAAGAAATAGCATCGTATCCGTTCCGCTGTGCCGTCGAGACACCCTGCTGCGGCGAGAAATAGCAGAGCACACCGGTGTCCGGTGTTTCCGGAACGACCGAGAACCGGTAGGGAATGATCTCTTCATAGCGTGCGCCGACAAACATCGACAGCAGCAGTTCTTCTTCGTGCGACAGGGCTTGCAGCGCCGTGCGCAGGGCCTCGCCGTCCGGATAGTTGTCCACATTGCCGATCAGCAGCTGGATGCGGTTGTCGCGGATGTCGTAGATTTGGTTGGCCACGTCTCTGGCCAGTTCCTCACGGCTCTTGGACGTCAGGGTCCTTTGTACGACGGGCTGCCGGATGAAAGCGGTGTCGTTCATGATGGTCTTGTAGAAGGTGTCCACCCGTTCGGCCGTCTGCTCCTTGCCTGTGAAGTTCATGAACGGCGCATAATCCTCGTCTTTCTGCCGGATTGTTTTCTGTGTCAGTACGTTCTGCATCTGCGCATCTGCGACCAGTCCGGCGGCCGTAATCTGCAACAGGTCGCGGACGCTTCCGGAAGCACTGAGCGACAGCGTGCGCAGTTCCTGGTTGTCGGTTTCATTGACCGTGCTGATGTCGGCCGATACGATTTCCCAGACATCCCGGTCGGTGGCGGGCAGATTCTGTATGCCCAACATCCGGTTGGCATAGTCGGCATATGGCCCTCTCTTGTACACCGTATGACGGACGTTCAACTGCACTTCCAGCCGCGTCTGCGGCAGGGCATAGACCATGGACGTCGCGGTACCACCCTTCGGGGCCGCCTGGGTCGTGACGGGCAGGGTCAGACACAGCCCGCAGCATGCCAGAATAAAACTTCTTACGCTCATATACATATTATTTATAGGTTGCGATTTCAAGGACGGCAGTTCCGATCTGTGCGACAATGTCGCCGGCGATCAGTGCCGTTTCTCCATATTGCTTTGCAGCCAGGTCGCCGGCCAGTCCATGGACATAGCACGCCGCACAGGCAGCCAGCGTCGTTCCCGAACAATCTCCGTGCCAGCCGGTGGCCTGTGGCATTGCGGTCCGCGCCAGCAATGCCAGCGTGAGTCCGGTCAGCACGTCACCGCTGCCGCCGGTCGCCATACCGGCGTTTCCGGTCGGATTTACATAGCATGTGCCGTCTGCTGCGATGTGCGTTTCGTGTCCCTTGAGCACAACGACGGCCTGCCATCGCTTTGCCAGACGCATCTGCAGCGCCTGCATTTCCGCCGGTGACAAACAATCCGGAAGAAAATCCGCCTGCGGTGGCTCTGTCATCCGGGCGTATCCGCCGGCCAACCGTCTGAACTCGCCGACATGGGGGGTCAGAATAGTCCGGCTGGGTAATTTGTCCAGCATAGACGGATGGGCTGCCAAAAGGTTGAGGGCATCTGCATCGATGACGACCGGTTTGTCCGTCTGCCGCGCCTGTTCGAGCAATGTCTGCAGAAATCCGGCCGTGGCAGGCGCTGTGCCAAGCCCAGGTCCGACGGCGATGGCATCGTAGGGCGTCAGGTCTGGTGCGGCCGTCAGCACGCGTTCGCCGGGGTCTGTCCGGACCATGGCTTCCGGTACGGCCGTCTGCAGAATGCTGTAGCCCGCTCCCGGCACATAGACCGTCAGTTTGCCGATGCCGCCCCGCAGACAGGCCCGGGCGGCCAGCACGGCGGCGCCCATCATGCCGAAAGAACCGGCACACAAGAGCGCATGTCCGTAATCCCCTTTGTGCGAAAACGGATTACGGGCCGGGAAACACGCGGCGGCGAAATGACTGTCCAGAATCTGCATGGTCGGACCTTTTGCGTCAAAAGTAGCGCGATTTCGGCGGAATCCCAAATTTTAATGTAACTGCGGCGTTTTTCGTTATCTTTGCCAGGAATCCGGTGTCTGCGGGGTCGGAACGCCTCTGCCGCCGGCAATGTCAGGGACTGTATGCAGACCATCGCATATTATATCTTGTTCGGCCTCTTCAAGGCCATCGGCGCCCTTCCGCTCCGGGTGCTGTACGGCCTGTCCGATCTTCTGTTCCTGTTACTTTTCTATGTGGTACGCTATCGCCGGAAAGTGGTGGACCGGAATCTGCTGCTGGTATTTCCGGACGAATCGCCGGCGTTCCGCCGCCGGGTGCGCCGCCGCTTTTACCGCTATATGTGCGACCTGATTGCTGAAACGGTGAAAATGGCTTCCGCATCGCTGGCCAATATGCGCAGAAGGATTACCTATGCCAATACGGATTTGCTTGAAAAACTGTTCGCGCTGAACAAAACCATTCTCGTGGTGACCTCCCATTACGGCAACTGGGAATGGATGGCTTCTACGGTATATACGGATCGTTTTTCTTTTTTTACGCTTTATCATGTTCTTCATAGTCCTGCTTTTGAACGGCTTACATCTTATATGCGCACACGTTTCGGCATGCGTATCGTGTCGATGAAACATTTTTACCGGCCGTTCATCACCTGTGTCAGAAGCGGACGGACGACCTTGTTCGGCTTCAATGCCGACCAGGCGCCCAAACGAGACGGCGACCAGCAACTGATACAGTTCATGGGGCGGGAGACTGCCGTCTATACGGGTGTCGAACGCCTGGCCCGGCAATACGGTTTGCCGGTGGTCTATATGTCCATTCAGCGTACCAGACGCGGATATTACCGTGTCGAGGCGAGGCCGGTTACGGACGACGGATCCGCTACGGCCGACGGGCAGATTACGGCCGCGACCTTTGCGGAACTCGAAAAAGACATCCGCCGGGCTCCCGAATTCTGGCTCTGGTCGCACAGGCGGTGGAAACGGCGGGATTCCACGTCGGCGCAATAAAACAGAAAAAGTCCGGTTCATGTTATGATTTTGGCAAAAAAACATGTAGGTTTGCGGTCAATTTTTCAGTAACATAAACCGGCGTACGGGGATGTAGATTGCTGACATTCATGTTGCTCATTTTCAGCAAACTGACAATCGGCAGCCCTGCGTCGAAAACAAAAGATTCAAATGCAGAACAAAGGATTTATCAGGACATTTGCCGTCGCGCTTGCCTTGGTATGTCTTTATACGTTGATGTTCACGTTCAGAACGTCCAGCGTGGAGAAGGCTGCCAAGCGGTATTCGGGAGGGTCGTACGAGAAGGAACAGGCTTACCTGGATTCGATGTCCGATCAGGTGGTGTACAACTTCCTGGGGATGCGCAAGTACACCTACAAGGAGTGCAAGGAGCGCGAAATCAGTCTGGGTCTTGACCTGAAAGGCGGTATGAACGTGACACTCGAAGTGTCCTCCATCGACATCATCCGCGCACTTTCGAACTACAGCACAAACGAAACATTCCAGAAAGCCCTTGCGCTTGCCAGGGAAAAGCAGAAAGACAGCCAGTCGGATTTCGTCACCCTGTTCGGCGAAGCCTTCGAAGAGGTCGATCCCAATGCGAAACTCGCCTCGATATTCAATACCGTCGAACTGCAGAACAAAGTCAACTTCAACTCCACCAATGAAGAAGTGCTCCGCGTCATCCGCTCCGAAACGGAAGGCGCCATCGACAATGCGTTCCAGATCCTGCGCAGCCGTATTGACAAGTTCGGCGTCGTGCAGCCCAATATCCAGCAGTTGGAGACCAAGGGCCAGATCCTGGTCGAACTGCCCGGCGTGAAGGAACCGGCCCGTGTCAGGAAACTGCTGCAGGGAACGGCTAACCTCGAATTCTGGGAGACGTATGAGAACAGCGATATTTTTCCGTATCTGGTGGAAGCCAACGCCCGCATCAAGGAACTTGAGGATGCGGCCAAGGCGCTCGCTTCGGGCGATACGCTCGTGAACGCGGAAGCCGGCGAAACCGTCGCTGAAGAAGTGGCGGCGGAAACAGCGGAAGATGCATCTTCCGAAACCTCGCTGCTCGATCGGCTCGCCCAGGGCGGACAGACGGCTGACAGCCTGGTTTCCGAAGCTGACATTGCCGCAGAATACCCGCTCTTCAACGTATTGACGCCCAATATCGGGTCCGACCAGTCTCCCATGAGAGGATCGACCATCGGCTATGCACATTACCGCGATACGGCGGCTGTGAACCGCCTGCTCCGTCTGCCGCAGGTCAAGGCGATTTTCCCGCGTGACTTCAAGATGCTGTGGTCGGTCAAGCCTGTCGAATTCGATCCGGCCGGCAATACGTTCGCCCTGCATGCCATCAAGAAGACGGGCCGCGATGAACTGCCTCCGCTCGACGGCGGCGTGGTGGTGAACACCAGCGCCCAGTTCGACGAGGAGCGCGGTGGTTCCGCAGGCCGCGTCCAGATGACGATGAACGGCGAAGGTGCCCGTATCTGGGGCCGCATCACCCGCGACAACATTGGTCATGAGATCGCCATTGTGCTGGATGACTATGTCTATTCTTCGCCGGTTGTCATTTCCGAGATTTCGGGTGGCAATACCTCGATTACCGGTAACTTCACCATCACCGAGGCCGAAGACCTCGCCAACATCCTTAAGTCGGGCAAACTGCCCGCTCCCGCCCGGATCATCCAGGACGAGGTGGTCGGTCCGTCGCTCGGTCAGGAATCGATCCGCGCCGGTATCATTTCGTTTATTCTGGCGTTGGTGCTGGTCATGATTTATCTGGCCTTCTATTACAGCACTGCCGGTTTTGTCGCCGATATCGCCTTGCTGGCCAACATGTTCTTCCTGATGGGTGTCATGGCTTCCGCAGGCGTGGTGCTGACCCTCCCGGGTATCGCCGGTATCGTGCTGACCCTCGGTATGGCTAACGATGCAAACGTCATCATCTACGAGCGCATCCGTGAGGAACTGCGCGCCGGCAAAGGCATCAAGCTGGCTGTTTCCGACGGTTACAAGAACGCCTATTCCGCCATCCTTGACGGTAATATCACGACTTTCCTGGTCGGTCTGGTGCTTTTCTTCGTCGGTACGGGCCCGATCAAGGGTTTCGCCAATACGCTGGTTCTGGGTATCCTTACCTCACTGTTCTCGGCGCTGTTCATTACACGCCTCATCTTCGAGCGCATGCTGGCAGCCGACAAGACACCGTCGTTCTCCATCCCGCTGACGGCCAACATCCTCAAGAATACGGCCTATGATTTCATCGGCAAGCGCAAAATGTTCTACACGATAGCTATCTGCGTCATTGCATTCGGTCTGCTTTCCGTTATCTTCAACGGCTTCAACTACGGTATCGACTTCACGGGTGGCCGTTCTTA
Source organism: Bacteroidales bacterium (assembly GCA_017523725.1). Classification (GTDB taxonomy): domain Bacteria; phylum Bacteroidota; class Bacteroidia; order Bacteroidales; family UBA4181; genus JAFWVY01. The sequence goes on along the minus strand of JAFWVY010000050.1, from coordinate 27,262 downwards.
CACGGTGAGATACGACCAGACGGTGAATACGGTGGCTCTGCAGGAATCCCTGCGCGATGCCTTGGACGGCAATGTGCCGGAGGTCAAGACATTCGGTTCTGACAACCAGGTCAAGATCATCACGGATTACCTGCTGGAGGATGCCGAGGTCGCCGACGCCGACAGTATCGTCGAAGCCCGTATCTTCGCGGGTTCGCGTTCGCTGCTGCCTGCCGGCACCACACTGGCGGCCTTCGAAGCCGACTACATCATCAACTCGCAGAAGGTGGGTCCGACCATCGCCGACGATATCAAGCTCTCGGCGGTCATCGCCATCATCCTGGCCCTGGCTGTGATGTTCCTCTACATCCTGATCCGGTTCAAGAACTGGCGTTTCGGTCTGGGTTCGGTCATTGCACTGGTGCACGATGCCACGATAACCATCTGCATGTATTCGGTGCTCTACCGTATCGTGCCGTTCTCGCTTGAGATCAACCAGCATTTCATCGCGGCCATCCTGACCATCATCGGTTATTCCATCAACGACACCGTGGTTATTTTCGACCGTATCCGTGAATATACGACGCTCTATTCCAAACGTCCGCTGAAGGATATCCTCAACGGCGCAGTCAATTCGACGTTGAGCCGTACGATGAATACCTCCTTGACGACCATGCTCGTACTTCTGGTCATGTTCATCTGGGGCGGCGATGTCATCCGCGGATTCGTCTTTGCCATGTTGTTCGGCGTGGTTATCGGTACGTACTCGTCTGTGTGCATCGCATCGCCGGTGGTGTACGACCTGATTTCCCGCAAGGACCGTAAAGAGAAGAAATAGTCCTGCTGTGCAGTGGGGGAGAGGGACGGTCGTCGGACCGTCCCTTTTCTTTTTCTGCCTGGTGCGCTCGAAAATTTCAGAAGCAGTTTAAATTCAAACAGCTTCTTGTATCTTTGTAGATTGAAAGTTTGGCGAGATGAGTGTCATTTTCCTTTTTATCAGCGGCAGTGAGCTCGTGGTTGTGCTGGTCGTCGCCTGGTTGCTCCTGGGTACCAAGCGTCTGCCCGAGACCGCCCGTTTTCTGGGCAAGAGCCTGCGCGAAATCAGGAAGGCGACCGCCGAATTCAAGCAGGAGATAGCGGACGATGGACTGAAAGCTGCGCTGGATGATGCGAAAGAGGCTGGACGGACCCTGCAGGACAGCATCGAATCCGGTTTCAGGGCTTCCGCTCTTTCAGATGCTGTCCGGACAGAAGAGAGCCATCACCCGTCGCCGGTTGAAACACCCGAGGCCCGGGCCGACCGGCTTGCCCGTGAAGCGGCATCGTACGAAAAACATTACGGACCCGCTGCGGCCGGGGAAGAATCTCAGGCCGAAGCCGCGGAAAAAGAAGTCACAGCATGATCGAGGCCAGACATATCAGCAAATCATTCGGCTCCCTGCAGGTTCTCCGGCAGGTCGATCTCGACATTCCGGACCGTCGGGTGACGACCATTGTCGGGAGCAGCGGCGCGGGCAAGACGACGCTGCTGCAGATTCTCGGCACACTGATGAAACCTGACGAGGGCACGGTGACGCTGGGCGGGACGGACATCCGTTCGCTTTCCGACCGTCAGCTCGCCGCTTTCCGCAACCGGCAGATCGGTTTCGTTTTTCAGTTTCACCATCTCTTGCCTGAATTCACTGCACTCGAAAATGTATGCATGCCGGCCTTGATCGGGGGTACGCGCCGGGCGGAAGCCGAACGGCAGGCGAAGGAGATGCTGGACTTTCTCGGGCTTTCGGAGAGGCTGTACCATCATCCGGATGCGCTTTCAGGCGGCGAGCAGCAGCGCGTGGCCGTGGCACGTGCCCTGATCAACCATCCGCAGGTTGTGTTTGCCGACGAACCGTCAGGCAACCTGGACACCGTCAACAAGCAGGCCTTGCACCGCCTTTTCTTCAAGTTGCGCGACACGTTCGGCCAGACATTCGTCGTTGTCACGCACGACATGCAGCTGGCCGCCATGTCGGACATCTGCTACACCATGCACGACGGCCGTATTGTCGAAAAAAATGTCCCCGGTGAACCCGGGCAGTTGTCATAGCATCATCATTAAATATAAGTCATATGTTGTACAAGAATCTTCCTTCACCAGATGTCCTGAAGTCTCAGGCGGAACAAATACCTTTCGAAGTGCTCGAATTCAACGGCCATTTCCATACGCCTTATTCCTTCAGCGCTTTCACCGGCATGGACCAGGTTTTTGACATGGCCCGTAAAGAAAATGTCAAAATATTGGGCATCAACGATTTCTATGTAACCGACGGCTATGAGGAATTCGCTTCGTACGCCTTGAAGAACCGGGTGTTCCCGCTTTTCAACATCGAATTCATCGCGCTTTCGAAAACACAGCAGGCGCAGGGCATCCGCGTCAACGACCCGAACAATCCGGGGCGCACGTATTTCAGCGGCAAAGGACTTGACTATCCGGTAACACTTTCGGGCCCCTGCCGGACACAGCTCGACAGCGTGAAGGACGAAAGCCAGCGTCAGGTGGCCGAAATGATCGAGAAACTCAACGCATGGCTGGCCGAACTGGGCAGCGACATAAAGTTTTCTTACGAAGGTATCCGCAGCGCCTACGCCCGCCAACTGGTCCGGGAACGTCATATCGCCAAGGCGTTGCGTATTGCGGTATTCGAACGGTATGCCACGGAGGAGGCCCGGAAAGATTTCCTCCGGAAACTGTACGGGGGTAAGGAATCGGCCGCCGATCTCGGCTCTGCGGCGGCACTCGAAAACGAACTGCGCAATCACTTGCTCAAGTCGGGCGGGAAGGCATTCGTGGCCGAGGATGAGAAGGCGTTCCTGTCGGTGGAACAGGTCAAGCAGATTATCCTTGCGGCGGGCGGTATTCCGTGCTATCCGGTGCTGCTGGACGACAAGAAAGGCAATTTCACCGATTTCGAAGGCGACCGCGAGGCGATGATGGCATCGCTCAAAGCGCAGGATATCTGGTCCATCGAACTGATTCCGGGCCGTAATTCGCTGGAAATCCTGGAACCGTTCGTGCAGTTCTTCTCCGACAACGATTTCGTGGTGACCCTGGGAACCGAGCACAACGCCCCCGATATGATTCCGCTGACGGTCGATTGCCGCGGGCATGTGCCGCTGACGGCGAACCTGCGTCGCATCAATTACGAGGGCGCCTGTGTGGTGGCCGCCCACCAGTATCTCCGTGCCAACGGACTGCCGGGTTATGTCGATGCAGCCGGACGTGCTGACACGGCGCACAAGGCGGCGTTTGTCCGGCTGGGCAATGCAGTCATTCACAAATTCGTCTAAAAAAAAGAAAAAAAATTGTGCATTGATAAAAAAAGGATAACTTTGCAGGCCAAAAAATAAAGAGGAATAAAAAAATTTAATAAGGTTTAAACGATGTATTTAACCGCAGAAAAGAAGCAGGAACTTTTCGCCACATACGGGAAGGACGCTGCAAATACCGGATCTTCCGAATCTCAGATTGCGCTGTTCACTTATCGCATCAATCATCTTACGGAACATCTGAAAATCAATAAGAAAGATCATAGTACGCAGATGGCGCTGCTGAAGCTGGTCGGTAAGCGCAGAAGACTTCTCGACTATCTGAAAGAAAGGGACATCAACCGCTACCGTGACATACTGAAAGCGTTGAATCTTCGCAAATAACCGCGTAGTCTTACATTTGTTTTGCATTAAAACAACAGTAATGTTGCCCGTCTGGGTAAGATTACGCACAGGAAAGAAGGGTGACTAAGCCAGGCTAGTCACCCTTCTTGTGTTGCACGAATTATTATGTAACAAGATATGAATATCATTCAAGAATCCATCACGCTTCCCGACGGCCGGGTCATTACCATTGAATCCGGCAAGCTGGCCAAGCAGGCCGACGGGTCGGTTGTCGTGAGCATGGGCAAGACCATGTTGCTGGCCACGGTAGTTTCGGCCAAAGAGGTAAAAGAAGACACCGATTTCATGCCGCTTTCGGTGGAGTACAGAGAAAAGTTTGCGGCAGCCGGGCGTTTTCCGGGCGGTTTCCTGAAGAGAGAGGGACGTCTCTCCGATTATGAGATTCTGGTTTCAAGGTTGATAGACCGGGCATTGCGTCCGCTTTTCCCGGATGATTGCCATGCGGAGACTTTCGTGACGGTGAACCTGATTTCGGCTGACAAGACCATCATGCCCGATGCATTGGCCGGACTGGCGGCATCGGCGGCGCTGGCCGTATCCGACATACCTTTCAACGGTCCTATCTCGGAGGTGCGGGTGGCCCGCATCAACGGGGAATTTGTCATCAATCCTTCGTTCGAAGAAGTGGAACAGGCCGACATCGAACTGATGGTGGGCGCCACCTACGAGAACATCATGATGGTGGAAGGCGAGATGAAAGAGGTTTCCGAGGCGGAGATGCTGCAGGCACTGCAGTTTGCGCACGAGGAGATCAAGAAACACTGCCTTGCCCAGAAGTCGCTTTCAGAAAAGGCCGGCAAGACCGTCAAGCGGGTTTACTGCCACGAGCAGAACGACGACGCATTGAGGGAAGCCGTCCGTGCGGCTACCTACGACAAGGCCTACGCCATCGCCAAGTCGCAGCTGCCCAAGCATGAACGCGAGGACGCTTTCGCGGCGCTCTGCGATGAATTCATCGCCACGCTGCCCGACGACGACGAGAAGGATGCCAAGACGGTGATGGTGTAACGCTACTATCATGCCGTTGAAAAAGAAGCCATGCGGACCATGATCCTCAACGAGGGTATCCGTCTGGACGGCCGTACGACGGCCGAAATCCGCCCGATCTGGTGCGAAGTGGACTATCTGCCCTGCGCCCACGGATCGGCCATCTTCACCCGCGGCGAAACCCAGGCGCTGGCCTCGGTGACGCTGGGCACGAAGCTGGATGAAAAAATTATCGACGAAGTGCTGCAGCAGGGATCTGAGAAATTCGTGCTGCACTATAATTTCCCGCCGTTTGCTACAGGCGAGGCCAAGGCCTACCGCGGCACGTCACGCCGCGAAATCGGCCACGGCAACCTGGCGCACCGCGCTGTCAAGAACATGATTCCGACCGGCAGCGAACAGCCGTATGCCATCCGCGTCGTTTCGGACATCCTTGAGTCGAACGGTTCCTCTTCCATGGCGACGGTCTGTGCCGCCACGATGGCCCTCATGGACGCCGGCGTGCAGCTCAAGAAACCGGTTTCCGGTATCGCCATGGGACTTATTTCCGACGAAGCAACCGGCAAGTATGCCATTCTCTCGGACATTCTCGGCGACGAGGACCATCTGGGCGACATGGACTTCAAGGTCACGGGCACCCGCGACGGCATCACGGCCACGCAGATGGACATCAAGGTTAACGGTCTTTCTTATGAAGTGCTGGCCAAGGCGTTGAACCAGGCGCGCGAGGGTCGTCTGCACATCCTCAACTGCATTACCGAAACCATCCCTGCGCCGCGTCCGGATTACAAGCCGCATACGCCGCGCATTGTCCAGTTCACCATTCCGAAAGACCAGATCGGTGCCGTTATCGGCACGGGCGGCAAGGTAATCCAGGATATCCAGGCCAAGACCGGTGCCACCATCGTCATCGAGGAAGAGAACGGAGTCGGTGTCGTGGATATCTACGGCGAGAACAAGGATGCGCTCGATTCAGCCGTGAAGCTCATCAACGCCATCATCGAGCAGCCCGAGGAAGGCAAAATCTATCACGGCACCGTCCAGTCCATCCTGGAATTCGGCGCCTTTGTGGAGATTCTGCCCGGCAAGGACGGCCTGCTGCATATTTCCGAGTACGACTGGAAACGCATCGATACGCTGGAAGGCCTGCTGAAGGAAGGCGACGAGATTGATGTCAAGTTGCTGGCGGTGGACAAGAAGACGGGCAAACTCCGTCTTTCGCGCAAGGCCTTGCTGCCGCGGCCCGAAGGCATGCCCGAAACGCCCGAGCGTAAGGAACATTCCGACCGGCCCCGCCGGAACGGTGAACGGCACGACCGCAAAGACGGTCCGCACGGCCGCCGCGACGACAGAAAACGCTAGTTTTTTCCCGGGGACATGAGATCCCGATACCTTTGCTAAAGGGTGACTGGATAATCCGGTCACCCTTTTTTTGCATTGTCCGCAAGTCTTGCCGATGACATCTGCCCGGCTTCCGTCCATCGGTTGTGAAAAACGTTGTTAAAAAATATTAAAGAAAATTTGAAAAAAGTAGAAAAAAGATATGCGAATAAAAAATAATTGATTAAATTTGCTCCATTATTAGTATACTGAAAAAAGTAGGTTAATTCATTATAAACAATTAATTGTGAACATTATGAGTAAACATTTACACAAGAGCGCATCCTATGGCGTGCGCGGACTTATGGCAGTGTTGTGCTTTGCGTTCTCTGTTCAATGGGCATCGGCGCAGACGGTAATCAATACCGCAGTGTCCTGGAGCGGTGATCAGGGGGCTGATAAGCATTTCATCGTAGAAAACGGAGGAACGATAACAAGTACGTTCAGAGGTGGCCTCATATTCGGTTCCATTACGGTGCCGGCCGGCACAGCTACGACGATGAAATCTTCTGTCCAGTATGCATCCTGGTCTGGTGCACTGCACGGTGGCGGTATCATCAATTTCCAGCAGATCAGCCCGGCCAACTCTCGTGAGGGTTTTGCTCTTACCGATGAACTTTTCGAAGGAGAGTTCCGTTGGACGGCCGCCCGAAGCATGATGTATCTTGGTGGAATCAACAGAGATGGTGCTTATGGTATGCCGAACGGACGTTTTGTCTTCAAGACGACGGGTTCTTTGTACGGCGGTTATGTCGCTGATACCCGTTACGGAGGTGTTACCACCAACACGGTTACGAAAATCGGTGAAATCCAATGCGAGGATGCATACAGCGGGTCTGCTCTCGGCAGTTCCGGTTTCCAGCTTGGCGGAACAATTAAAACCACTTGGGAAATCGGCGGTCGCAACACCGATTCCTATTTCTCCGGCAAAATCGTTGACGGCCAGATGAAGGGTGGTTACACGGGCGTTACCGCACTCCGCAAAGTCGGCACGGGCTCCCTCACGTTGCCCAATGGTGGTTCTTCCTATACTCAGGGAACGGAAATCCGTGAAGGAGGTATTTATGTTAACAGCTCAACCGGCACCGGTCTTGGAACGGGAGCCGTTACCGTTGCCGAAGGTGCCTTCCTTGGTGGCAATGGCCTTTTGAAAAACCTCATCACCGGTAGCGGCGCGTTGCGTCCCGGCGCTGGTGAAAACCAGGCTGGCGAACTTGCTGTCAGCAACGGTGCATTCACCTGGGGTGGCGGTTATGTTGATATTGACCTTTTGGATAATGACAGTTTTGACACGCTGGAGATTGTCACCGAAAGCCTTGTCATGCCGGGAAACACCGTTCGCGTGTATGTTGCCAAGGATTTCACAGTCGGTGCGGAATTCCCGTTCTTGATTGTCCAGGATGCAGCTGGCACGGCTTTGCCCTGGCCGCAGTTCTCAGCCATTGAAGTGGTTGGTGTCGGACCGGAAGCGACCAAGGTCCCGGTTTTCGATCTGGATTATCTGAATGAGACTGGAAAGTTGAAAATTGTCGACTTCTCCATGTTCTCGAAGACCCCGCGTAAATTGGCTGGTATCTGCGACGGTGCGGCTTGCGAGCTTGCTGTCGAGACCCTGCTGGAAGGTGTGTCGTTCGAATGGAAGAAAGACGGTGCCACCGTTGCTTCCGGTGTGTCTGAATACAGCACGACGGAAGCCGGTATGTACACGGTTACGGCAATCAAGGGCTCTTCTACGGAAGATTATGAGTTTGAAGTCCGTGAAGGTCACAATCCTTCCACCATCGCGGCCGGCACTTCCTACCGTACCGATGGTGACAGTATCTTCGTGACGCCTGCTTCGGGTGAGACCCTTGAGGCTTGGCAGTGGTACATGGCTCCGGTGGACAATCCTACAGATGAGACACCGCTCGATTTCGAGTGGAATCCCAAGTATGTCATGACGACTTCCGGCTACTATGCAGCTGATATCTATTCCGAACTTGGCTGTATGACGCACCTTGAGTCTACGCTGGTCCGCTTCGAACCCGGTATCGTTGCACAGCCGGTCGGCAACGACGAACAGCTGTGCGAGGGTGCCTATGTGACGCTGCAGATCGAAGCCACGACGCAGGCTATTGATGGTATTATCAATTACCAGTGGCATTATCTGGGCGACGACAATTCTGTCGAAGCTTCCGAAGAAACGGAAATCGCCGGTGCAACGGCTTCTTCCTATACGGCACGTCAGAGCGGCTATTATCTGTGCTATCTGTCTGTTGCCCGTGGTTACACCTATTCCGAAAAGGCTTATGTTGATATCACGGCCATCGCGTTCAGCGGATTCCCGACGGCCGATGTCAATGAGTGCGCTTCCGATCATGTATTCTCCGTGGCTCCGAAGTCTGCTACGAATGGTTCTTCCTTCGAATCGGCCACTTACCGCTGGTTCCAGGATGGTGCTGAGATTGCCGGTGCCACCGAGTCCAGCTACACGGCTGATGCGAATGGTGCTTACCAGGTTGAAGTGACGGTCGGCAGTTGCGTGAAAACCACGAAGGTCGTCAATCTGGCCCTGTCTTCTTCCGGTGAGATCACCAAGGACCTTGAACTCGCAGCGGAACCGATTATTGCCTGCGCCGGTGAGGAAGTCTCCCTGTCCATTGAGGCGGAAGCTTCGAGCGGTACGCTGTCTTATCAGTGGTACAAGGACGGAGCCATGGTCCGTAACGCCACCTCCGCTTCTTACAGCCCGGTTGAAAGCGGTACATATTATGTAACGGTTTCGACGGACGGTGCCTGCGCCACGAACTCCTCTGCGAAGGAAGTAACCTTCCTGAAGGTCCCGACCATCCGTACCCAGCCGTTTGCCGAAGAATATATCGAAGGTTATGCCGGCAGCCTCTGCGATGGTCAGATTGGTGAATTGTCGGTCTTCGGTGTGGATGTCACCTCTTATCAGTGGTTCAAGGATGGTGAAGCCATCGAGGGCGCAGACAAGCCTGATTTCGAAACGACGGAATCTGGTACCTACTATGTGGTACTGACCAACGATGACCTCTGCATGACGAAGTCTGACGAGGTTACCTTCACGGCCAAGCTCACGCCTGCCTCCAACATTGAATTCGACCTGCCGGCGGTTTGCAGCGGTATGTTGTTCGACCTGGTTCCCGAGTACGATTATCCGGCTGACAGCTATGCATGGTATCGTGATGACGAGTTGATCGAGGAAGCAACTGTAAGTTCTTATGCTACGCGTTACAATGGCGACTACTATGTGGCTGCCACGAACGAATGCGGTACTGGTCTTTCGAATGTTGTGGAAATCAGAACCTTCGATAATCCGTCGGTGTTGGTTAACCAGTCCTACAGCACGCTGACCGCTACGATCAGCGATCCGAATCCTGCCACGGTCAAGTATCAGTGGACGCTGGATGAAGAACCCATTCAGGGTGCTACCAATGCTTCGTACATGGTCAAGAAGAGAGGCAACTATGCGGTTATCGTAACCAACGAAAACGGTTGCTCCACCACTTCTACCACGCGTATCGTCGGTGCCGGTATCACGGCTGCCGATCCGGATCTTGCGCTGCAGCAGATTGCCGCTTATCCGAATCCTTCGACGGGTATCTTCAGAGTACAGAACCTGCCTGTGGACGCTCAGGTCCTCATCCAGGTGGACAATCTGACCGGTGCTACCATCTTCTCCGAGAAGGTGAACGGTCAGGAAGAGGCGGTCATCGACCTCACCTCTGCTCCGGCCGGCATGTACTTCATCAAGGTTATTTACGGCGACCAGACCATTACCAAGAAAGTGACCATCGAAAGATAGTTTCACATCTGATATGAAAAAACCGCCTCCCTTCCGGGAGGCGGTTTTTTTATTCCCTGCCGTTGATTCCTTTTTTTTGTATGGTGTTGCGAGGATTATTTTGTAGATTTGTTTGTCGGCATATTTGCCTGCACATAGGTCCTGCTTCCTTGTGGCTTTGGCCGTTGAGTTCGTTTTATAACTATATCAAGAATCAGTCATGAAGTTTTTTCCCTTCCGTAATTGTAAGGCCTCCGGCCGACGTGCCGTATCACTGTATGGCCTGATATGGATGTTGGTTTTTCTGATGTGTATGCAGCCCGTTTGCGGCCAGCGTCAGATAGAGTCGTTGAACCGTGGCGTCATAGCCATGGCCAAAAGTGCCAACGAGGTTTTCATCAGCTGGCGCTATCTGGCCGGTGATGCAGAAGATCTGGCATTCAACGTCTATGCCGATGGCATTAAACTCAATGCTTCTCCCATCGCGAATTCGACAAATCTTCTGGCATCGCTTTCTGCATCGTCCAATCATACGATTACAGTGCGGCCGGTACAAGACGGAGTGGAAGGTCCTGCCAGTGAGCCTTTCGCATACCGGGCTTCTACGAGTTTCCACCGTATTGTCCAGGATTTCAATTTCGCACCCATGCCAGACGGCAAGCGCTACAACATGAAGTTCTGCTGGCCGGCCGACCTGGATGGAGATGGCGCCTACGATTTCGTGATGGACCGGCAGAATTACGGAGCCACGGCATCGGATGACGAAACCGGCGTGAATTCCGGCAGTTATCCTACGCCGAAGGTTGAGGCATATTCGAGCACCGGTCAGTTTATGTGGCGTATCGACATGGGACCGAATGTCCAGATATGCAACGGGCATGACGACATGGTCATTGCCTACGACATGGACGGTGACGGCAAAGCGGAAGTGTTGATGAAAACGTCCGAGGGTACCACGTTTGCGGATGGGACGTGCATCACGGCGGCAGATGGAACCGTAACCGATACACGGAACACGCAGTTGGTTCCCGTGCATTATATTTCGGTGGTGAACGGCATGACCGGTACGGAACTCGCGCGTATTGAGATGCCTAACAAGTCGTACCGTGAAAAAGAAGGACTGTACAACACCTGGCATTACAGGAACCACAACGGCCACTTCGGCATCGCTTATCTGGACGGTGTGCGTCCGAGTCTGATTTTTGAATATTCCAACCGCAACGCCGACAAGTCGTTCAACGGTTTCGTCACGGCGTGGGATTATCGCGACGGCGTGCTGACGGAACGGTTCAACTGGGTAAACCGGAATGAAGGCAACCAATACAACGATTTCCACCAGATCCGTATCGCCGATGTGGACGGCGACGGGTTCGATGAGATGATAGAAGGCGGTTTTGTCCTGGACCATACGGGGCAGCCGCTTTTTGGTACTGAATTGTGTCATGGCGACCGGCACCGGACCACGGATATCGACCCGGACCGGCCGGGCCTCGAAACATTCGCCATCCAGCAGAACAACCCCACGACGTTGGGCATGGCACTGTACGATGCTGCGACGGGTGAAATGATTAAGAAATGGTATATGAGCGGTGTAGGCGATGTCGGCCGCGGCGAGTGCATCGACATGGATGAGACCTCACGGGGACTGGAGATGTATTCCACCATGTACGGCTATTATGATGCCAAGGGAAATCTTTTGGTTGATTCGAGTACCGATTTCCCGGCAGAACCGCTCTGGTGGGACGGTGACCTGGGCCGGGAAGTGCTGGCTCCCATCGACAGCGACGGTGCCAATATCGATATCAAAAAATGGAATTCCGTCACCAAGAAGATGGACCGTTATATGTATAACAATAAACCGTTGTACCACGAGAAATCCTCGTATTACACCAAGGCACAGTACGGCGGACGACCGGCTTTCATGGGCGATTTGCTGGGCGACTGGCGCGAAGAACTGGTGCTGATGCGTTGCGATTCCACAGGTTTCTGCATTATTTCCACATGGGACGTTACCGAGCATCGGATTTACTGTCTGATGCAGAATCCCGGCTACCGGATGCAGGCGACGACAAAAGGCTATTATCAGGGGCCCTATACGGATTATTATCTGGCTTATGATATGCCGGCACCGCCCGTGCCGCCTGTCATGCAGAGCGACATGTACTGGACCGGCGCCGACGGAGCGGTCTGGCAGTCCGGGAGCCCGGCATTTGCCAATGGGCAGACCGGAGCGCCGGCCTCATATGCCGACGGGAAAGAGGTGATGTTCGACCTGCGTGGCGTGACGGCTGATACCATGCATGTGCAGTTGACGGGAGCCTTGGCACCCAAGAAATTATGGATGATGAATCCGCGGGGTACGACCTGTGAACTGGCAGGTGCCGGTGTGCTGACAGGTCCGATGCCGGTGGTCAAGTCGCAGCAGGGTACTGTGATTCTGCGGGGAGCGCATACCTATACCGGCCAGACGCGGATTTCAGAGGGCCGTTTCGTGGTGGATGGCACGCTCGAAAGTCAGGTGAGGGTGCAGGCTCGCGGGACCTTGGCCGGCATTGCGACGCTGCGCGGCGGCATCTTGCTTGAAGAAGGGTTGAATGTCGAGGGCGGCCGTCTGGAACCTGGGTTCGGAACAGGCGCATCCGAGCTGGGAACTTTGACTATAGCCGGAGATGTTACGGCTGGCGGCCGGAATACATTTGCTTTTGATATTTCGTCCTCGTCCGACCGGCGGAACGATTCCATCGTTGTGCAAGGCCGTCTGACCATCACCGGCACGGACAATACAATCCTGTTGCAATATGTACCGGGGTCGCTGGCTGCCGGCACATACACACTGCTGGAGGCCAAGGGCGGTCTGCAGGCATCTGCCTCCCAATTCACCGTGCAGGGTCTGGACGGCATTCCATATGAACTGCAGACGGACGGGCGTTTCCTACGGATAAGCGTAGAGGAGCCCCGCTTGCCGTCGACGGTCCGGTGGATGGGAACAATCGACAACGTATGGGACATGCGTACAAAGAATTTCCTGGTCGGTCAGACGCAGACGGTTTTTGCGCCACAGGATTCGGTCTATCTCACCGATGCGGCGCTGAGCAAATCCATCGTCTTGTCCGGTACGCTGCCCATGCGTCTTTTGCAGATGGATGCAGAATCCGACTATACGCTGTCCGGCAGCGGCGTGCTGTCCGGAATCGGCGGACTGCGCAAGAATGGGCAGCACACCTTGACTATCGAGGGTACGGCGCATACCTATACCGGCCGGACCGAAGTGCTGGGCGGTACGCTGGAGGTTGCCCAGCTGTCGGTGGCCGGATCGCCTTCGTCCATCGGTGCTGCTTCGGGCGAAGACGGCACGGTGCTGCTGCAGAACGCCATATTGCGCATTATGCGGGAAAGCACGACCGATCGCTCACTTTCGCTTATCGGAGAAAATCAGATTGATATTCCTACCAGGACGGTCTATGCCAACCTGAGCGGTGCCATAACCGGCAGCGGCCGATTGATAAAGACGGGGGCCGGCCAGCTGACCCTGAGCGGCCGGAACACCCATACCGGTGGTACGGTCTTGCGCGAAGGAACCATCCTGCTGGGGACCTATGAGGCGAATATGGACGCTTTCCCGACGGGTATCACCATTGAAAATGGAACGGTCAATATGTTTGGAATCAACAATATGTCTTATACAGGCCCTGCGGCATGGGACATTTGTGTGCCGGCCGGCGGCGAGGCGGTCCTGCGTGTGCCCGACCGTTTCAACATGACGGGCGCCTTGACCGGCGAAGGTCATCTGACGCTGCTGATTCCGTATGTGCGGGCAGAGATGGCGGGTGACTGGTCGGCTTTCACGGGCATACTGGAAATAGGTGGTGCCACAGGTGAATTCCGTTTGCGGAACGAAAAAGGCTTGCCCGGTGCAACGGTCAACCTGACGGGATCGGCCATGCTGCATTATCCGACTGCTGCACCGTCTGGCGAAGTGCCCGTCGGCATGCTGACCGGTCCGGCCACTTCATCCTTGCAGGGTGCATCGTCCAGGACCATAACCTGGGCCGTTGGCGGCAACGGGCAGGATGGCACTTTCGAAGGCACCATCTCCAAGACGCTCCGGATTGTCAAGCGGGGCGCCGGCACCTGGACACTGACTGGAAACAATACCTATACAGAAACGACACAAGTGGCGGAAGGCCGGTTGCTGGTGATGAATACGGCCGGCAGTGCGACGGGTACGGGCAGCGTGTCGGTTGCGCAAGGTGCGGTACTGGGAGGCACAGGTACCATTGCCGGTGCCGTATCGGTTGCGGGTATGCTTCAGCCTGGCCGTGACGACGTAGGTACACTGAATTTCGATTCCGATGTAACGTTCGTCAGTACGGGCATCTATGCGGTGGAAGTCCGCAAAACCTCGTCAGCCATCCGTTGCGACAAATTGCAGGCAGCCGGTCGTGTGACGTGGAACGGTACGCTGCAACTGACGCTTCTGTCAGGTACCTATGCAGCGGGCGATGTCCTGACCATTGCCGGGGCGGCTTCGTTCTCCGGCCAACCGACTGTAATCCAGCCGGCCGTTCCTGCCGACGGCCTTCTATGGGATCTTGCGGACATCAATACCGGCGTAATCCGAGTGGTGACAGATCCTGCAGTGGATCGTGTCGTCATCATCACGCAGCCGGCAGCTCCGGCGCAGAAATTGTGTGCAGGCGCTTCCCATACGATGCAGGTGACGGCTTCCGGCAATAATTTGCGGTACCAGTGGTATTTGAATGCATCGCCAGTTTCCGGCGCTATCCGGTCTTCGTACACGACCGATGCGCCCGGCGTGTATACCGTCAAGGTTTATAACGCCAACGATGCCGTTTTCTCGGACGAAGTCCTGCTGGAAGTATCGTCGCTCAAGTCTGTTACATTGAGCGGACAGTACAGCCGTCTGACGGCTTCGGTTACCGCGCCTTCGGACGGTTACGCGTACCGGTGGATGTGTGTCCGGCCGGCGTCGGATGCCGCCTCGGCGGCACTGCGTTCTGCCGGTTGGACCCTTCAGGAAGGAGTGCTGAGCAAGACCTCCGGTGATGCGCAGTGCATGGTACCGGCTTCCGGGACGTACAGGGTGGAAGTGACCGATTTGCAGTCGCAGTGCAAAACACAGTCAGCTGGGACGGTTACGCTGTCTCAGGTGACGGGATTGCCGGAAACGTTGGCCGCACGTCCGACCTTCTATCCCAATCCGGTGCGGGATATTCTGCATGTCGATCTGCCACTTTCGGGAGGAACGGTCGAAATTTGCGACATGGCCGGTAACCGGCTGCTCATCTGGCAGAAGCCGTCCGGCAGTCAGGAACTGCCCGTCGGAGATCTCCCTGCAGGAACCTATCTCTTGCGGATTGTGACAGCGGACGGTGTACAAGCAGGAAAGTTTGTAAAAGAATTATAGAAACCGAAAAAATCAACCGATTGTATCCGGGCGCAAATAAAAAAGAGTATATTTGCGCCCGAATCAAACAATCAACACAGGCGTTACCGCCGTTACGGCCACACGCCTAATTCCTATCACTTTATTTCAACGAAGGTATCCGACTGGAAGGATACAGCCTGTATTTATTTATGTACGACTTTTTGGAACTCAGCACAAAACTGCTTCCCGAGTTGCGGAAGATAGCTAAATCCATGCATATCAAACGGGTGGAGTCTTACAAGAAGCAGGATCTCATATCTATGATCCTGAATGGCCAACCGTTTACGACCACGGCGGCAAACAATGCGCTGCCGAAGGCCGAAAAAGAAGACGCTGCCCCGGATGCAAGTGCTCCGGCCGAGCAGCCCCGGACTCAGGATGCGGATACATCGGCGCCTGTCCAGACACGGCGCAAACGCCTGAACCGTGGTGCGGCGCAGAATGCCTCTTCTCAGCAACAGCCGCAGTATGCAACCACGGAGGAACGTGCCGGTGGACGCGGCCGGCGCCGCAGAAACGGACAGAAACCATATAACGGCATGGTAGACGAAGAGGCGTTGCGCATGGACGACCAGACGTCTGCCGACATGGAGCACGACATGGATGAAGCCCCCCGTGAGGATATGTACGCTCAGGATCCGCAGGAAACGGGCGATGACCGGACCGTGGATGCGCAGGAATATGCGTCTAACCGGGAAGATGACATGGAGTCCGGACAGGACGAGACAGCCGACCGGAAGAACGGCGCGGATGCCGAGCGCAGGGGACAGCAGAACGGTTATAATCAGAAATACGGCGACAAGAACGATTTCCGCTATAACAAGAAAGGCCGTTTTTACGACAAGACCTACGATTTCGACGGCATCGTCGAAGGACGCGGGGTGCTGGAGATTGTTCCCGAGGGATATGGTTTCCTGCGGTCGGCCGATTACAATTACCTGCCGTCGCCAGACGATATCTATGTATCGCAGTCCCAGATCAAGTTATTCGGCCTTAAAACCGGTGACGTGGTGCGTGGTCCGATCCGTCCGCCCAAGGAAGGCGAGAAGTATTTCCCGCTGGTCAAAGTGGAGAATATCAATGGCCGGACGCCTGATTTCATCCGCGACAGGGTGCCGTTCGATTTTCTGACGCCGCTTTTCCCGAACGAGAAATTCACGCTGGTGACACCCGGCGAGAAGGGTTCTCTGTCGTGCCGGGTGGTCGATATGTTCTCGCCTATCGGCAAGGGGCAGCGCGGCCTTATCGTGGCGCAGCCCAAGACGGGCAAGACCATCCTGCTGCAGGAAATTGCCAACGCCATAGCCAAGAACCATCCGGAGGTGTACTTGATCATCCTGCTCATCGACGAACGTCCCGAAGAGGTGACCGACATGGCCCGCAGTGTCCGCGGTGAGGTGGTGGCCTCCACCTTCGACGAACCGGCCGACCGTCATGTCCGGGTGGCCAACATCGTCCTGGAGAAGGCCAAAAGAATGGTGGAATGCGGTCACGACGTGGTCATTCTGCTCGATTCCATCACCCGTCTGGCGCGTGCCTTCAATACGGTGGCACCGGCTTCCGGCAAGATTCTGTCGGGCGGTGTGGATGCCAACGCCCTGCAGAAACCGAAACGTTTCTTCGGTTCGGCCCGTAACATCGAGAACGGCGGTTCGCTGACCATTCTGGCCACAGCGCTGACCGAGACGGGCTCGAAGATGGACGATGTTATTTTCGAGGAGTTCAAGGGGACCGGCAACATGGAGCTGCAGCTCGACCGCAAGCTGGCCAACAAGCGGATATTCCCGGCCGTGGATATCGTGGCTTCGAGCACCCGTCGCGACGATTTGCTGTTCGACAAGGACTACCTGAACCGCATGTGGATTCTTCGCAATTATCTCGCCGAGATGAATCCGGTGGAAGCCATGGAATTCATGCGCGACCGCCTCAGCAAGACCTCTTCGAACGAAGAGTTCCTGATCTCGATGAACGGATAATTCTGCATAACGCTCTGAGCTTTCCACAGTGGAGCTGGGGTGGATGAACAAAGCGAAGGCTTGCGGTGCAAAACAGCAGGGGACGGCCCGGCCAATCCGTGAGAGGATCTTTCAGATGAAAACAGCGAAGGCGACCGATTACTTACCGGTCGCCTTCTTTCTGTTGCCCCCGAAGCGTATGCCTATTTGAGCAGGTCAACGCTGCGGCGGATGAAGCGGCTGAGCGCTTCGCCCTTGAGCAGGTTGTTGGCCAGCAGTGCCAGGTCAACCATCTGTTTGGCCAGTTCGCTCTTCTTGCCGTATTCCTTGAGCAGCTGCTCTTTCTTGCTCCGCATGTCATCGGCCTCCTTCTCCAGTTTCTCCCGTTCGTCCTTCTGCGCCTGCGGAATCTCTTCGTCCTTTTTGCCTTCGAGACGCTTGTTCAGTTCTTCCAGCGCCTTTTCGACCGGTTGCAGCGCGGCGTCCATGTCGGCCGTCTCCTTGCCCACCGCTTCGTTTTTCTGCTGGATGACCGTCTGGACCAGCGGATGGCTGGTGTTGACAATCAGGTTGTAGCTGTCGGGCATCTCGCCGTAGAAACTCATGCCGGGATTCATGGCCGACAGATCCTTCATACGGCGCATGTATTCAGACTGGGTGATGACCAGCGGCTGTCCGTCAGCGGACAGATTCTCGAACGTGACATAGAAGTGGCTCTTTTCGGGCAGCACGCCTTCGAAGACGGGCCGGAGTTCCTCCTGCTCGGCAAAGGTCAGCGTACTCTTGGCCAGTTCTTCTTTCTCGATAAGGCGCTCGATGATGTCGGCGTCCACCCGTGTGAAGACCGTATCCTGCAACTTGCTTTCCAGATGGTTTATCCAGTGCAGGTCGAGCTGTCCGTCCATGTCGAGCACATCGTAGCCCTTGGCTTTCGCGGCCTCGATATAGGCATACTGCTCCACCTTGTCGGTAGTGTACAGATAAACCAGTTTCTTGTTCTTGTCGGTCTGGTTCCCTTCGATGAGTTTCCGGTATTCCTCCAGCGTGAAGAACTTGCCGTCGGTGTTCTTCAGCAGGGCGAATTTCTCGGCCCGCTCGTAGAACTTCTCGTCGGTAATCATGCCATATGCGATGAACAACTTGAGGTTGTCCCACTTCTTTTCGAATTCTTCGCGCTGGGTCTTGAAGATGTCTTCCAGCCGGTCGGCCACCTTCTTGGTGATGTGCGACGAGATCTTCTTGACATTGGCATCGCTCTGCAGGTAGCTGCGTGAGACATTCAGCGGAATATCGGGCGAATCGATGACGCCGTGCAACAGGGTCAGGAAATCCGGAACGATGTTCTCGACCGAATCGGTGACGAAGACCTGGTTGCAGTAGAGTTGTATCTTGTTCTTCTGGAAATCGATGTTCGTCTTGATTTTCGGGAAATACAGAATGCCGGTGAGGTGGAACGGGTAGTCCACGTTGAGGTGGATGTAGAACATCAGGTCGGTCTGCATGGGGTACAGTTCGCGGTAGAACTTGAGGTAGTCCTCCTCTTTCAGATCGGCCGGCTTGCGGGTCCAGAGCGGTTCCGTGGTGTTGACGATGTGGTCCTTGTCGGTTTCCACCTGTTTGCCGTCTTTCCATTCCTTTTCCTTGCCGAAGGCGATCGGAACCGGCATGTAACGGCAGTACTTGTTGAGCAACTCGTTGATTTTAGCTTCGTTGAGGAAATCCTTTTTGGATTCTTCATCGAAGTGCAGCACGATATCAGCACCCCGCGAATCCCTTTCCGCAGCCTCCATGGTGAAGGTCGGGGAGCCGTCGCAGCTCCATTTGAGGGCCTCGCTGCCTTCGCGGTAGGATTTTGTGATGATGTCCACCCGGTCGGAGACCATGAACGAGGAATAGAAACCAAGACCGAAATGACCGATGATGGCATTGCTCTGGTTCTTGTATTTTTCCAGAAACTCTCCGGCGCCGGAGAATGCAATCTGGTTGATATATCTGTTGACTTCGTCATCGGTCATGCCGATGCCCCGGTCGGAGACGGTGAGCGTGCCTTCTTTCTCGTCGATGGCGATGCGGATGGTCAGGTCGCCGAGATCCTCTTTCAGTTTGCCGGCCGTGGCCAGTGCCTTGACCTTTTGCGTGGCATCGACGGCGTTGGCGACGATTTCGCGCAGGAAAATCTCATGGTCGGAATACAGAAACTGCTTGATGACCGGGAAGATGTTCTCGGAGGTTACCCCGATATTGCCTTGTTGTATCATGGTGTATATGTTAAAAGTCCGTCCGCCCGGTTTCAAACGGTATGCCAACCGCCGGCGGCTGTCAATTTGTCGCATCCGGCAGAAAAAGAGAACGGGCCGCGGAGAGAGCGCAGGCCCGTTCAGGGAAGCAGTAGTTGGTAGTCGTTAAATGTATTGCTACGTATGCAAAGGTAGTACTACAATAGTAATCCATTCATGTTTTTTCCTTGTTTTATCTTTGTTTTTTTCTGTCTGTGAATCCAGCTTTGTTAGGTAATTAACCAGAAATTACGTATATTGTAGTAGAATCGTGCAAGGTGCGTATTCTGATATTTATATCGTCTTTGGATCTCCTGTCTCTCAAGTCTTTATGGACTTTATGACGAAATGTCGGCCCCGCGTGTCTGTATAATCCGGCAACGGCCATCCATGAAAGACCCATTTCGTCGTGCACGAGTATCCAAAAAACTATGAACTGAGAGTTGAATTATTATCTTTATGAAAAACGGCCTTTCTATTCTGTTCGTCGAACCTGACGAAGATTTTGCGCGGAGCATTTCGCTGTATGCACAAAAAAAACATGCCGGTGTCCTGAAGTTTTCCGCCGTGACACATTGGCAAGACCTCTGGAACGCTTATCAGCATCATCTGCCGGACATTGTCCTCCTGACAGCGGATTTTATGACGGACAGCCTGCAGGAACTGGTGCGGAGGCTGCGGGAGGCGAGCCGCCAATTGACGGTTGTATGCCTGTATGACGATCCGCAGCCCGTCAACATGGCCATGGCGTTCCGGGCCGGGGCTGATGAATGCATCTGGAAACACACGATGTCCGGCGAGGGCTGGATCCGTCTCGAACGTCTGATATGGCAGGCGGAACAGGTGAAGATGCTTCACAGGGTTTTCCGTATCGGTGCGGGCAGTGTATTCGATGCGGAACTCCAGACGCTGGACGTGTACGGTATATCCCACAGGCTGCCCCGGTCCGAGTCCCGGATCCTGGAGATGCTGTGCGCGCGTATCAACCATGTGGTATCGCATCAGGAACTGCTGCGGTGCTGCGACCCCGGCTGGGAAATGAACACGAACAGCCGTGACCGTGCCATATCACATATCCGGAAATACCTGTCGGCTGATGTTTCAGTGTCGCTGGAGTCCATCAAATCGACGGGCTATGTGCTGAAGGTCGTCCCGCGTTGAAAAAAATGTATCTTTGCAAGAACATATCCCCAATACCATGAAAAGAATCCTCTCCACGTTTTGCGTGCTGTCCCTGATCCTGACCGTGCTGCCCGCAGCGGCGGAAACACCGCTCTATCTCGATGCTTCACAGCCGGTCGAGGTACGTGTCAACGACCTCCTGGGCCGCATGACCCTGTCCGAGAAAGCAAATGTGCTGGACAAATCACAGCCGGTCGAACGGCTGGGCATCTTTGCCGACGGCTGGAACCAATGCCTGAACGGTGTCGTCTGGGACAGTCCGACAACCCAGTTCCCGGTCCCGATCGCCATGGCTGCGACATGGGATACCCTGTTGATCCGGGAGGCGGCTTCCGTGATTTCGGACGAGGCCAGGGCCATTTACAATGGCTGGCGTTCCGATGCCGATTTCAAGGGGGAGAAAAAGGGGCTGTTCTACCGTTCCCCGGTGATCAACATCAGCCGCAATCCTTATTGGGGCCGCATCGCGGAATGCTTCGGCGAAGACAATTTCCTGACCGGCCGCATCGGTGTGGCCTATGTAAAGGGCCTGCAGGGCGACGATCCGGACCATCTGAAAGTGGCTGCCACCTTGAAGCACTTTGCCGTAAACAATGTGGAGACTGGCCGGATGTCACTGAATGCCATGGTGTCCGAGCGGATGCTGTACGAATACTGGCTGCCGCATTTCCGCGACTGTGTGGTGGACGGGGGCGCCATGTCCGTCATGGCCTCCTACAACGCGGTGAACAGTGTGCCTTCGACCATCAACCGGCTGTTGCTGACGGATATCCTGAAAAATACCTGGGGCTTCAAGGGTTTTGTGGTATCGGACTACGATGGCATCAAACAGATGGTCGAAGGGCATGAGAAGGGCGAAATGGAATACCCGGAGGCCGTGGCCAAGGCCCTCAATGCCGGCTGCGATTTCTCGGACAAGGAGTTCAGTTCGTTCATTCCGCAGGCGGTGGAGCAAGGGCTGCTGCGCGAAACGCGGCTGGACGATGCGCTCCGGCGTGTGCTGCGCGTCCGTTTCCTGCTGGGCGAGTTCGACGACCCGTCCGCGAGCCCGTATGCATCGCTTTCACCGGACATCATCCGCAGTGCAGAGCACCGGGCCGTGTCGCTCCGCACCGCACAGGAGGCAGTGGTGCTCCTGACCAACCGGGACGGCATCCTGCCGCTCGGTGATGCTGTCAAGACGGTAGCGGTCATCGGCCCCCATGCCGACCGGATGATACAGAACCGTTACAGTGGCAAGATCCAGGATGCAGTCACACCGTTGCAGGGCATCCGGAACAAAGCCGGCAAGAGCGTCAAGGTGCTGCACGCCGTCGGATGCGATTTGCCGATGATTGATGCCGAGAAGACCTATGCAAAGCAGCTCGGCGCTGCAGAGGCCGGCGATCCGGCCGCCGCACTGGCTGCGGCCGTGGCGGCAGCCAAACAGGCCGATGTGGCGGTGGTCTTTGTCGGCACATCGCGCGCCATCGAAGACGAAGGCCATGACCGGACCTCGCTCGGCCTGCCCGAAGCCGAGCAGGCTTTGGTGGAAGCGGTCTGTGCGGCTAATCCGAAGACCATCGTGGTGCTGATGAGCGGCGGTCCGCTGACTGTGCCGTGGGTCAAAGAGCATGCTGCGGCCGTGTTGCAGGGCTGGCTGGGCGCGGAGCAGCAGGGCGACGCCATCGCCTCCGTACTCTTTGGCGACTGCAATCCGGCAGGTCGGTTGCCCTATACCATGTATGCCTCGGAATCGCAGGTGCCGCCGGTGGACGAATACGACATCACGAAGGGTTTCACCTACATGTATCTGAAAGGCGAACCGCTTTATGCCTTCGGCCACGGACTGAGCTATACGACCTTCGAATATGCCGATTTGCAAACCGACAGCGAATCGCTGGCCGGCGAAGGCGGGATGCTTGAAGTGACGCTGAATGTGACCAATACCGGTACGCGCGACGGCGACGAAGTCGTGCAGGTGTACATCCATCCGCCGCGCATGTTCATGCAACGGCCCGAACGGTTCCTGGTGGCCTTTGCGCGTGTGTCGTTGAAGGCCGGCGAAACCCGGCAGGTGACTTGCAGAATCAAGGGAGAACAGTTGGCCTACTGGAGCGTCGGCGAACAGGGATACGTGGTGCAGCCGGGTACGTATGAATTGCAGGCGGGGGCGTCTTCGGCCGATATCCGCCTGAAGAAGTCCATCGAAGTAACGGAGTATTAGAATCGGTCGGATTCCTGGTCGCCGTCGAACTTGGGCCGCAGGATCTCGGCGTACAGTATCGCTTTGCGGGCGTCGAAATCATCCAGCACCCCAGCGCCGGTGGTCATGTCGGCCGAGTCTGTACTTGTGTTGCGCAGGGCCTCTGCCTTTTTGGCAACTTTTTCCCAGACATGGCCGAAAGAGTCTGGTTTCCGCTCCCCTCTGGCACGTTCGAAATAATCCTGCGTGATGTCGTCGTCATAGGAGAAAGGTGCGGCGGGTACTGTTTCGGGTTCTGGCGCTGGTACCGGCTGGCTGGGCATCGGCTGGCTTGAGACCGGTGTTTCGGGGACAGACGTTCCCGGGTCAGGTGTTCCGACGGTCTCGTCTTCCCATGTCGCATCGTCGGGCAACTCTTCCATGTCCGGAATCGTCTGCGGCGGCACGGGCCTGCGCGGCTTTTTGCTCTTTTTCGCGCCGACCACCTGCAGAATAATGTAGGCTATTCCGAAGAGGATGTATATCAGTATGCTGCCGCCTTCTTCTTCCATGGGTCAGAGTTTGATAACCGTTTGACGCAGGCTCACCAGTTTGGTAAGCAGATCGCGGAGCCGGTCGAGTTGCAGCATGTTGGCGCCGTCAGATTTGGCCTTGGCGGGTTCCGGGTGGGTTTCCAGGAAAATGCCGTCCGCCCGGGCTGCGATGCCGGCCATCGCAATCGTCTCGATGAGTTCCGGCTGTCCGCCGGTGACGCCGGCGGTCTGGTTGGGCTGTTGCAGGGAGTGCGTGATGTCCAGTACCACCGGGAATCCGAACTTCCGCATTTCGTAGATACCCCGGTAATCGACAATCAGGTCCTGGTAGCCGAACATGGTGCCCCGGTCGGTGAGCATCACCCGGCTGTTGCCCGACTGGACGATCTTGTCGGCCGCATAGCGCATGGCCTGCGGTGCCATGAACTGCCCTTTCTTGATGTTGACGACCTTGCCGGTATGTGCCGCCGCCACCAGCAGGTCTGTCTGTCTGGACAGGAATGCCGGAATCTGCAGCACATCCACGTATTGCGCCGCCATCTCCGCATCATGCTCGCAGTGGATGTCGGTCACCACGGGCACATGCAGCGTCTCACGGATTTCACCCAGAATCTCCAGCGCTTCCCTGTCGCCGATGCCGGTAAAGGAATCCAGCCGGGACCGGTTGGCTTTCTTGAACGAGCCCTTGAAGATGAAAGGAATCTGCAATTCATCGGTTATGGCCTGGATGGTGCGGGCGATTTCGAAGCACATCTCGCGTCCTTCCACGACGCACGGGCCGGCCATCAGAAAGAAGTTGCCGCTTTCGGTGTGACGGATATAGGGGATGGTTTGTATCATGATGCAACGGTTGAACAGACAAAAATACGAAAAAGGGCGGAAGAGACGGTCAATAGCCGTATTTTCCCTGCCACCACTGCCGGAGCCGGGCCTGCATGTCGTGTTCGCGGGCGTTGTCCTGCGGCGTATAGAAGGCCGTGCCGCTCAACGCGGCGGGCAGGAACTCCTGATCGACGAAATGGCCGGCATAGTCGTGGGCATACCGGTAGTCCTTGGCATAGCCGATGTCCTTCATCAGTTGTGTCGGGGCATTGCGCAGATGCAGCGGGACGGGCAGGTCGCCGGTCTCCCTGACCTTCTGCAGCGCCGTGTCGATGGCCATGTAGGCCGAATTGCTCTTGGGCGACGAGGCCAGATAGACGGCCGCTTCGGACAGTGGGATGCGCCCCTCCGGCAGGCCGATGGCATGCACGGCCTGGAAACAGTTGTTGGCGATGAGCAGGGCATTGGGGTTGGCCAGCCCGATGTCTTCGGCCGCCAGGATGACCAGCCGCCGGGCGATGAACAGCGGATCCTCGCCGCCGGCCAGCATGCGTGCCAGATAATACACGGCCGCGTTGGGGTCGCCGCCACGGATGGACTTGATGAACGCCGAAATGATGTCGTAGTGCTGTTCGCCTTTCTTGTCGTACAGGGCCATGTTGTCCTGCACCCGGTCGAGCACTTTCTGGTTGGTGATGACGATGTCTTTCGCCGCACCGTCCGGTCCGTCCGCTTCGGCCATGACGACAAGTTCCAGCGCATTGAGCAGTTTCCGGGCGTCTCCGCCCGAGATGCGCAGCAGTGCCTCGCGTTCTTCGAGCTTGATAGATAACGTCTTGAGATAGGAATCTTCGCGGATGGCACGGTCCAGCAGCGTTTCCAGATCGGCCTTCTCCAAGGATTTCAGGACAAAAACCTGGCAGCGCGACAGGAGCGGCGAGATGACCTCGAACGACGGATTCTCCGTAGTGGCGCCGATGAGCACGACGATGCCCTGTTCGACGGCCGCCAGCAGCGAATCCTGCTGCGCCTTGTTGAACCGGTGGATTTCGTCGATGAAAAGGACAGGGCAGGGGGCGTTGAAAAACTGGCTTTTCTGGGCCCGTTCGATGGTTTCGCGCACGTCCTTCACCCCAGACGAAACCGCACTCAGGATGTAGAACGGCCGGTTCAGCTGTTCGGCCGCGATACGTGCCAGCGTGGTCTTTCCGACGCCGGGCGGGCCCCAGAGGATGAACGAAGACAGATTGCCGGAGGTGATCATCCGGTGCAGCACGGCACCTTCGCCCACCAGATGACGCTGTCCGATGTACTGGTCCAGCGAGGTGGGACGCATGCGGTCGGCGAGGGGCTGGTTGATGGGTGTGGACATGGCGTGTGCGATTGTGGAAAAGCAAAGATAGGAACAAGTTCAGGAAATGTCATCATTTTCTTTGCGTGGGCTGGTCTTGATTAGATAATATTTTTTCCGATCCGAATTATTTCTGTATCTTGCAACGATGTAAGCCATTTCCCATGTCCAAGACTCTTCCGATTCTGACTCTTTTTGTCTGTGTGTGGATGACAGCTGTCGCTAGACCGAAGAATGATGTCGTGTCCGTCCGGTCGAAGGAGGCGTCCCCGACCACCATGGACTCGCTGGAAGCGCATGTGTGGACCACGCTGAGACCAGAATCCTTCTCCGTTTCTCCTTATGCCGGTGGTAGTGTGATATTCCTCATGTTCCGCAACAATATCATCTATTCCAGAAGATATTATGACGGAGGAAAGTGGTATGCCATTAGTTCTGAGCCTTTTTACTTCTATACTCCTGGGAAAGAAAACATCATGGACACCAATACTATCCCATATAATCAGATACTGTTTCTCTATTCCCGAGTCGGACAACGTCAGAACGGCCGGCATATAGTACTTGATTACGACCACCGAGAGTTTCATCCCCATCCCATTATGACCGAATTGC
The DNA here is from genome assembly GCA_017523725.1 of Bacteroidales bacterium. Taxonomy (GTDB): domain Bacteria; phylum Bacteroidota; class Bacteroidia; order Bacteroidales; family UBA4181; genus JAFWVY01. The sequence continues at coordinate 1,053 of JAFWVY010000050.1, read as the reverse complement.
CTTCGTCGAGGATGGTAAGGGGAGCTATGTTCAGTCTCGATATTCTTTGCCTGAATGACAGTGTTCTGACAGTTAAGCGAAATGCCGACTACACTGAGCCGGAAATGCTGGCCGGCAGCCTCACCACAACGTATCACGCCACCGATTTGCCTTTCCCCTGGGATGAAAATATCGACCGCGGACTCTTTGACTTTCCGAAAAAGCCGTCCCGGCCCCGGGATAGTACGTACAATAAACCAATTATCATACGATGACAGACCATTCCTTTTGTAATAAAATGATACGGATACTGTGTCTTGCTGCAGGTCTTTGCCTCGTCGGAATAACCGGCACCGCTGCCGGGCAGATATCATCAGATGCGCCAGGTGTGTCAACCACCATGGACTCACTCGAAGCACATGTGTGGATGATGGAAGAGAACTGGGACCCCTATGGACACATCCTCACCTACAAGATGTTCCGCGGTGATACCATATTCACGCGCATCCGCACAAATGGCGAATGGGGACATCTGTTTTTCGAACCATTTTATCTCTTTAAACCTGGACAAGAATTCTATGATATAGTATCTGTCAATGGCAGAGAGGAATATGTCAAACTTCTTTGGCCGGATGTCCTTGGTGCAAACCAAAACGGGAGACACATCGCCTATCGTTATAACATTCTGGGATTCCCTACAGGGCACGTTTGGGCCAGTTATACCAACGTGGCCAGCGTGGACATTGTCACCCTTACCGACAGTACGTTGAACCTTAAGGAAACGAGCTACTTCAAGCCACTCATCACGCTTCCGCTGGAGTTCCACTATACTGCATCCGACCTGCCGTTCCCCTGGGATGAAAATCTATACCTGTATGGCAGCGCACGGCCTTATCGGCAGCAGATCCGGGAAGCGAAGCGGAAGGTTAGGGAGCAATACGGGCGAAATAAGAAATTGTAATCATATATATCTCTCGTGTCATTTTTTTTTATATCTTATCCCTGTTTTTAACGCTCCGGCATGTCCAAGACCCTTTCGATACTGATGCTCTTTGTCTGTGTGTGGATGACAGC
>JAFWVY010000049.1 GCA_017523725.1 Bacteroidales bacterium | reverse complement strand
GCCAGCGCAAGCTCTCGTAGGGAACGTCCTTGTCGGTATCCGGATTGTGCCAGTTGCCTTCCTTGAACACCGGATCGTCAATGGCAGCACCAAGAAGAGCAGCGTTGGCCTCCTTCTTCATCTGCGCATCGTCCAGCATCTTCATAAAGAACAGGTAGGTCATCTGTTCCAGTACGGTCAGGGAGTTGGTAATACCTCCGGTCCAGAAGGTATCCCATATCTGGTCAATGCGGTTCTTGATCTCTCCGGTTATCATCTATATGGAATTGTCTTGTAGCAACCTACAAATGTAGCAATTTCAAGTGAAACCTGCGGAAATCTTGATTCTTTTTTATGAATAGGTCTCATCCGCAAGAAGAATTCTATATTCGTTTCAATGCTGCTTGAGATGAGGGTTGGTTCTATTTGCATCATTTTCTGAATTCACCTACCTTTGCGGATAGAAATTTTTGCAAAAATTTTCTACTTGGATACTATGCGTATTGTTGATGATATAGAGCAGCAGATACAGCAGAGCGAGGCAGGAACCTTGTTCTTTGTATCGGACTTTGCGAAGGCCGGTAACGATGTCTTTATAAGCCGTCTTCTGTCGGAATTTGCGGAGAAGGGGCTCCTGTGCCGCTTGGCCAAAGGAGTCTATTATAAACCTATTGAAACACGGTTCGGGATTCTCTATCCAGAGGTAGGTGATCTTGTGAAGGCGATTGCCCGCAGGGACAATGCCCAGGTATTGCCGACGGGGGAGACTGCGCAGAATATGCTTAGTCTCTCAACACAGGTCCCTATGAATTATGTATATTTGACTTCGGGCTCTGCCCGCAAGATTGAGGTTGGGCCTAGGACCGTCACGTTCAAACGCTGTGTTCCCAAAAACTTTGCCGTCAAGAACGAATTTCTGGCAATCCTTATACAGGCGATGAAATCCATCGGCGAGGACAGGATGACAACTCAGCATAGAACGATTATCAAGGGGTTACTTCAAAAGAACCTTCCGATTGAGACATTTGAGCAGGACTTGAAGGTCGCGCCCATCTGGGTAAGGAAGACTATTTGGAATATCGCAAAAGAGATTGAGAAATGACAAAGTGGATAGACAAGGAACTTCTAGAACGGAGAGTGATTCTCCAACAAGCTGCTGCACAGGAGCATCTTCCGGAGTATGCCGTGGAGAAAGACTGGTGGGTAAGTATGACACTGAAAGCTCTTTTCAATACTTCGTGCAAAGAGCATCTGGAATTCAAAGGCGGAACATCTCTGAGTAAGGGCTGGCACTTGATAGACCGTTTCTCGGAAGATATTGACGTTGCGCTGAATCACCGTTTCTTTGTACCTCAACCGGATAACAATACCCAATTGAAGAATCTCCGCAAGAAGAGTCGCAAGTTCATTGTTTCTACACTTGCAGAGGATCTGGATGTGCAGATGAAAGTGCTTGGACTTTCCGGTTATGAGGTTAAGCCTGAGATTGTGGATGAGGCCGGTACCCCTATCTCTTCAGACGCGGATCCTACAGTGATTTGCGTCAACTATTCATCCGTGTCTTCTGATAGTTCTCCCTACGTCCCGCCGAGAGTCAAGATTGAGATTAGTTGCCTATCGATGGACGAGCCGTTTGAGATGCGGACCATCCGTTCAATTATCAGCGTCTACTTCCCTAAAGATGACGATGAAACTGAATGCAGGATACCGGCTGTCCTGCCGTCAAGGACATTCTTGGAGAAGGCTTTTCTCTTAAACGAAGAGTTCCAGAAGTTTGCCCCGAGGAACTTGAGAATGACACGGCATCTGTATGACTTGGAGAAACTGATGGATACAGACTTCGGAAAGATTGCTCTTTCAGATGTGGTTCTCTACCGCAAGATTGTTGAGCATCGTCGGAAATTCTATCATGTGGGTTACGTCGACTACGACAAGGATTATCCTGAATTCATAGAATTCCTCCCTCCGAAGAAATGCATTAAACAATGGGAAGCTGACTATGGTGAGATGCTGGAGCACTTCGTGTACGGCAAACACCTGTCATTTGATGAACTCCTTGTACGGATTGCCGAATTAAATAATCGATTCCGACTCATACAGAATAGTTAAGGCACTTCCTATAAGTATTGGAGTATTAATGATTTGAAGATGAATACAGTAAAAAAATTTGCATCAGGTGACCTAGAAGGAAAAGTAGTTGCGGGTTGGACTATTTCTAGGAAAATATCAGCACCAGACCGGTCAAAGAATGAAACCGGAAGTAACTTCTCAACATGCTACACTGTTGAGAAAAACGGAGTAACTGCTTTTATGAAAGTCTTGGATTATGATAAAATCCTTAAACCTGGGACTCTTCAACCAGCTGTTGCTATGCAAAGAGCGACAACAGAATTCAATTACGAAAAAGATCTTTCTGAATTGTGTCTGACAAGAAGGGTGTCAAAAGTAGTACATTATATTGATTCTGGGGATGTTGAATTTGATGGCTACCTTGTTACGGGAAGTGTTTCATTTATTGTATACGAGATGGCTGACGGAGATGTTAGAAAAGTTATGGATTTTTCGTCGAAAACAGAGCTTGCCGCCAGAATTAATTCTTTGTCAGTGAAACTCAGATCTCTTCATGATGTATCTGTTGGTATTAGTCAACTCCATAACAATGATATTTCGCATCAAGATATAAAGCCGTCTAATATTCTTTCTTTTAAAGGAGAGTCAAAAATCGGAGATCTTGGTCGCTCTTTAATCTTTGATGGCCGGATTGTTTGCCCATATCCGTTGCGTTTTAATGGGGATCTTAATTACGCAGCACCGGAATGCTTTTTCCCGAACTATAGTCCATCAAAAGAAGCGCTTTATCAAGTTGATAACTATATGCTTGGTGGATTAGTAACATTTTATATCACTGGCGTCACCTTCAATCTGTTAATGCACAGGTATCTCCCAGACGATTATAAGTTTTTATGCATACAACAAGGAGAATCATATCCCAATGTGCTCCCCGATATGATCAATGCCTATCAAAAAGCTCTGAAAGATTTCGAGAGTGAAATACCTCTCGAAGAAGTTAAGCAGGGATTGGTCTCCCTTGTTGCATATTTGTGCAATCCAGACCCTTCACATAGAGGTCATCCAAAAAATGTAATGAAAACCTCAAAAACTCCGAATTTTGATTTACAAAGGACTATTCAGGAACTGGATCTTATGCAAAGGAAAGCGGGACTGGCTTTAATAAAGAAGTAAAATGGCATCATTAAAAGAGGATGAGAAAAGAAATGTCGTGCCCAATTGGCGTGACTATAATAAAACTGCAAAACTTGGAGAGTTTGGCAATGCTGCTGCCAACACAAGGCCCCTGGAATTGTTTCCCATTGATGAATATGTTTTAGCTTGGCAGGACAATAAAAGTATTCCATTTGCCGGCGACTTGGTTTCCGCTGCGATATTGAACGGGCAAGAAAAGAATCCTAAAGCTATTGAGGCAGCTAAATTTATTATCTCGCATAAAGATGAGGCTACTGCTGTACTTGTACGGACGGCACAGTCAATCATTGCAACTCCCGAAGATATAGCTGCGGCTGCACAATTGTCCGTTCCACAAAAAATAGATAGAATCAGAAATCAAGAAGAATCTGTTAGGAACGAAATAAAATTATTGAAGCACAGTCGAGACTATTGCTGCTATAATCCCATAGCGTATTGTGAACTGGCTCGATGTTATGTTATTCTTGGACAGCTTGAAAAGGCGAAAGAAGCCATGAATATTGCGACTCATCTTGCACCAGGTCATAGGTATGTTAGTCGTTCCGCGGCTAGATTTTTCCTGCATATTCACGATGAGGATAAAGCTCGTCACATTATTGCCAGCACTCCGGCTCTATTAAAAGATCCTTGGCTTTTAGCTTCCGAGATTGCAATAAATACTTTAATGGAACGAACGTCGAGACATATAAAGAAGGGGGCAGAACTAATAGCATCGAGAAATTACACTCCATTTAGCCTCAGCGAGTTATCTAGCGCTATTGGTTCAATAGAGATGATGAATGGGAATAAAAAGAAGTGTAAATCGTATTTTAAGACAGCATTAGAAAAACCCAACGACAATAGCTTGGCTCAAGCTCAATTTCTTTTGTCAAAAAATTCTGATCTCTCTTTTGAGTTTGGGGATAATAACTTGGTTATTCCGAATGCCTTTGAGGCTGATGCAATCATGTCGTACATAGCTGATGATTATTCTCAGGCTCTAGTAACAGCGGTTGATTGGATAGACGATATGCCTTTTACCCGTAGACCAGTTCAGTTCGCGGCTAATATAGCTTATTCTTTCTTGAAGGATTATGATACGGCTATCGACATTTTAGACCTTGGCCTAAACGCCAACCCAAACAATCCGATGCTTTTGAACAATAAAGCCTATGCATGCGCTTTAGGAGGGCGAACAGCCGAAGCCGACAAAGTTATACTGGAAGCAAAGAGGTCGCCCATGTCAAACGAGACAAGAATTTGCTTAATTGCGACCGAGGGCTTAAATGAGTATCGAAAAGGTAATGTTGAAACAGGGAAGTATTTGTATACTCGAGCAATACATATTGCAAAAGAATCGTCTCCAACCCCAAGTCTTGTTAATACAGCCATACTCAATTTTACCCGTGAAGAATTGCGTGCTGATAGTCAGTTTGATAAGTCTATCTTAGAGTTGATTGACAAAATACCAAATGACAGTAAAGAAACGATACAACTAAAGGAAGATATTAAAGCAGAAATAAAGCAATAGCTCAGATGTTGGGTTGTCTCCATCACTGTGCCGGACATATCCTCTGCCTTTAAGGAGCGTTCATGATTTCAGAATTAGAGGGAAACCCCTTGCCATTATGGTTACAACCCTTCTGACCATAGTTGCTTGAAGAAGTTGGTGGGGCATCAGACCAGTAAAGACGAGTATGTGCAGTATTGTATTACGGCGAAAAGGGCAAAAAAATAAAGCCAGCCTGGGACGCTGACTTTAGGGCTCGAATCAAGTTTCCTTGAGAGGGTTGTCATCCCTTCCTCGCGAATTCCCTGCGACGATTCCGATGCAACGGTGCGAATTCTTTCCTGAATAGCAAGGATATAGGCTATCATCCTTGAATCCAAGTACGTAAAGTAGTTCATATAGTACAGGTTGTTCCTCATTTTGGTACACTAGCCCATTCGTCCGACCTTGCAAAGATTTTGTCACTCAAACGAAAATAGTTATCTTTGGTTCAATATGGCTAGATGTTATGGATGACGAGAAAGGGCTGATTATTTACAACACTCCGGACGGTCGAAGCAAGGTGGCTTTGATGGCGCGGGATGGGATGGTGTGGCTGAACCAACAGAGTATTGCGGAACTTTTTGGGACCTCAGTCCCAAATATTTCGATGCACATATCTAACATATTCAAAGATAATGAATTAGACAAAGATTCAGTTGTTAAGGATTACTTAACAACTGCCGCTGATGGCAAGCCTTACCATGTGATGTTTTATTCGTTGCCCATGATTCTTGCCATAGGATACAAGGTCAAGGGAATTCGCGGAGTGCAGTTCCGTCGTTGGGCTACAGAGCACCTTTCAGAATATCTGGTGAAAGGGTTCACAATGGATGACGAGCGATTGAAGAATCCAGATGGCCGCCCTGACTATTTTGATGAGCTTCTGCTCAGAATCCGGGATATCCGAGCATCTGAAAAACGGTTTTACCAGAAGATCCGTGACTTGTTTGCTCTTAGCAGCGACTATGACAAGACGGACAAGGCGACCCAAATGTTCTTTGCTGAGACACAAAACAAACTTTTATATGCTGTGACCCATAATACAGCTGCAGAGCTTGTCTACCATAGAGCAGATTCCCAAAAACCGAATATGGGGCTTACGACCTGGAAGGGAAGCATCGTCCGGAAGGGAGATATCATAATAGCGAAGAACTACCTCTCCGAGGATGAGATTGATACGCTTAACCGTCTGGTTACCATTTTCTTGGAGAATGCCGAACTCCGGGTCAAGGAGCGCAAAGACTTGACCATCGGTTACTGGAAACAGAACGTTAATTCGCTTCTGTCTTTTCAAGGGAAAGATATTCTCTCAGGCAAAGGAACGATTTCAAATGATGTGGCGGAGGCCAAAGCCAGAGAAGAATATGAGAGTTTTGATGCTCGTAGAAAGCAGTTTGATGCCATCCAAGCGGACCAGGATGATATCAAAGAGCTGGAGGAGTGGTCAAAATCAAACAAATAGTCGCGATACGACTATCCAATGATAGTGGTGCGAAGCAAAATGAAACAAGATTATTTGGAGGTCTTGCACCGGATTGACATGATGGCCGGGTCTGTGCCATCAGAGGGGGCGCATGTCAGGCTCGCAGGGCGCTGATGTCGGGGATGTATTTTCCGGACGAAACGTTGCCCAAATCGCTTGGATTATAATTCAATATAGTGCGGAATAATGTCTTCGTAGTGGCCGTCTTTCATCAAGAAGCCCCCGGGGATGCGGCCGAGTTGTGTGAATCCGAGTGTCTGATACAGGTGGAGAGCAGTTTCGTTGGTGGCGACGACGGCGTTGAATTGCAGAATCCTGAAGCCGAGTTTCTTGCTGGTGGCCAGGGAGTCTTTTACCAGCTGGCGGCCGATGTGCCGGCCTCTGACGCCTGCTTTTACGGCATAGCTGGTGTTGCAGATGTGTCCGCAGCGGCCGACGTTGTTGGGGTGGAGGATGTACAGCCCGACGATTTCGCCGGTAGTTTCGTCTTCGGCAATGCCGGTGTACGACTGACTTTCGAAGAATCGAACGGCCTCGTCGCCGTAGATCTTGTCGGTCTGCGGAAAAGCGATGCCATCTTCGACGACGGTGTTCCAGATGTCTGCTGCGGCGTCGGTGTCTTTTCTTGTATAGGGTCTGATGGTCATGTTTTATGCGGTCTTTGGGAGCAGGGATGTTTACGCCAAAATTAGTGATTATTGTTCAATGAAGGCTCCCGAAGCCGTTACCCGGAGCCGGAAAGTGCAGCGAGTCGACACCCGGAGTCGACACCCGGAGCCGTTACCCGGAGCCGTTACCCGGTGGCCGGAAAGTACAGCGAATCCGGAGGCCGCAGTCATCGAAACCAAGAGTCCTTTTTTCGGGGTTATTCTTGTTGGCATAATTAGAGGGAATTTTCTCAAAATTCCCTCTAATTCCCTCTATTTTCCCAACGGTCTAATCCTTTTCTCGGCGAATGACTCCCCTCTCAAAATGCTAATTCCTTCAGTTGTATTGAATGAATTTACGTAAATTTCTTCAATTGTACTGAAGATTTTTACATTTTTTCTTGCGTGTTTCCGAGATTACCATTAATCTTGCATCGTTATCGTCAGCACGTTGTATGGAAAAGGTAAAGAGAATACTGCAGAATGAAATGGAAATGAGGTTAAAGCCTCAGAAAGTCATGTTGCTTTTCGGGGCCCGCCGTGTTGGAAAAACGGTGCTCGTAGAACAGATTATGCAGAATTTTGACGGCAGGACGTTGCTTCTGAATGGTGAAAGTATGGACACCGTCCGTCTGCTTGAGAACAGGACAATAGTTAATTACCGTCAGATGTTTTCGGGCATAGATCTGCTGTGCATTGATGAGGCTCAGCATATTCCGGACATCGGGATGAAACTGAAGTTGATTATTGATGAAGTGGCAGGTATAAGGATTATTGCAACAGGCTCTTCTTCTTTTGACTTACAGAATTTAGCGGGTGAACCGCTTGTGGGCCGAAGCACTCAGTTCTTGCTCACGCCGTTTTCTGTCAGTGAACTCGTGCACTCATCTTCTCGGATGGCGTACATGCAGAAAATGGAACAATATATGGTCTATGGGCACTATCCCGAGCTTGAGAGCATCGAGAACGAGAAATTCAAGCAGGAATATCTCAATGACGTGGTAGATGCATATTTGTTGCGGGATATTCTTGCCTTCGATGGCCTAAAACATGCACAGAAAATGCATGATTTGCTTCGCATCATTGCGTATCAGACAGGCAAAGAGGTGTCGCTTGATGAGTTGGGAGTCCAACTTGCTTTAAGCAGGAATACCGTCGAACGTTATCTTGACTTGCTTCAAAAGGCTTTCGTTTTATTCCGTATCGGTGGTTTTTCCCGGAATTTGCGGAAGGAGGTAAGCAAGTCGTCGAAATGGTATTTTTATGATACGGGTATTCGTAATGCCGTTATCCGGGATTATCAGCCTTACAGGCTGCGTTCTGAAGCGGAAAGAGGTGCTTTGTGGGAGAATTACTTCGTGAGCGACCGGCTAAAACGCAACCATAATGGCCGGTTAGGCATAAATTTCTATTTCTGGCGCACTTACGACCAGCAGGAGATTGACCTTATTGAGGAGCTAAATGGAAATCTGACCGCCATAGAGATGAAAAGCGGCAGCAAGAAACCGACAGCCCCCAAGGCTTTTTTAAAGGCATATCCTGACGCGGTTTTTTCCGTGCTTAATGCCGACAATTATATGGATTTCGTATAGGAAACACACCCATCTCACAGCTCGATCAACAAGCCCCCGGGATAACGGCGAGAGGGGCATGGCGCGAGGGCGGAAAAGCGGCTGAGCCAGAGCCCGCCGTCCCGTGCGAGAATATGTCTGACGACCGTTAGGCCCGGCCTGCCGGGACTAAAAGGGAGGAGTTTCGAGCAAGGCGGGCGAAGCGAAAGCCGCCGCCCGAGCACTTCGGCCCCGGAGCCGTTACCCGGGGCCGGAAAGCGCAGCGAATCGGCACCCGGCGCCGCATCCGCCGCTATTGACGGGCGTTTCGGTATTCCTGGGGAGACATGCTGGAATATCTGCGGAAAATGCGGATAAAGTAAGAAGTGTCATCGTAGCCCAGCTCCGTGGCGATATCCTTGACAGGAATCATGGTGGTGGTGAGCAGCAGCTCGGCCCGTTCCAACTTGCGGCGGGTTATGTAATTGGCCGGCGTTTCACCCGTAGCCTTCTTGAAAATGCGTATGAGATGATCTTTCGAGACACAAGTCTCCGCAGCCAGCGTGTCGAGTTCAATCCTTTGGCCGATATGCTGGTGAATGAAAGAAAGAGCATGCTGTATACGGCGGTCGAGAACCGGCAGTTTGGGCCGGGCGTCGTGCAGGAAACGCGACAGCAGAATCTGCAGAATCCCTTGCACCTCCATCCGTTCGTAGAGCGGCCGCCGTGATTCTTCCTGCAACATGCGCATCAACAGCGCATGGTTGTCGTAAGTCTCCGGGTTAGAGGCAGGGAGGCGCCGGTGAGGCATCAGCTGGCAGAGATGCTGCATCATGGCCGGCTCGCTGCCCAGGCTGGCCGTTTCGTACGGCATGTCCCATACGTCGAAGATACCCTGCTGGTTGAGGTCTTTCTGTTCGTAAAAATGGACATAATAGTGCGTGAACAGACCGTTGCAGACATAGTGGTGCGTGGTGAACGGCGGAATCAGGCAAAGCCGTCCTGCAGTCAGATCCAGCGTCTGGCCAGGCAGCAACACCTGCGCATGACCTTCCACGATATAATAAATGCGGGCAAACGCACTGCGGACGTTGTGCCAGTTCCAGTCGCCCTGATGATGTGCCATCCCGACATGAAGCAGAGTCAGAGAGGTGTTTGCATGCTGAATCATACGGCAATGATAGGCAATAAATCGATATTGTCCTATCATAATGGCGATTATTTCCATGATTCGGTCGATTTTATTAGCCATCTTTGCAAATTGGAAGCGGCCCGCCGCATGGGCCGCGCGACTTAATCGGTGAACAAATGACTAATACATTCATGAAACGGACCTTTCTTTTTTTGTTGATGGTACAGAGCCTCGTCTCTGTCTGGGCGCAGGAGAATATCGACAGGAGTCTTTCGCGCCACGATTTCCTGTATGCCGGTGAGAGCAGACAGCAGCGCATGTTCATTGTCAAGGGTGGCCAAGTGACCTGGGAATACCAGAATCCCCAGGGCCGCGGCGAAATCAGCGATGCCGTGCTGCTGACCGACGGGAATGTGCTTATTGCCCATCAATATGGCATAGCCGAGGTGACACAGCAGGGGCAGACGGTATGGAAATATGCCGCGCCGGAGGGCACGGAGATTCATACGATTCAGCCTATCGGACGCAAGTATGTGCTGTTCGTGCAGAACGGAAATCCGGCCAAGGTGGTGGTCATGGCCATCCCCGAATGCAAGGTGGAATATGAGTTCGAGGTACCTGCCTCGTCGAGTGTGCACGGACAGTTCCGCAATGCGCGGCTGACCACGCGCGGCACGCTGCTCCTGGCCCACATGGGGCAAGGATATGTGGCCGAATACTCTGTACAGGGTAACGAGCTGACGCGATGGGAGATGCCTTCTCCCTGGTCGGTGGCGGAACCGGAGAAGGACCATCTGCTTTTCGTGGGACGCGGACTGGTCCGTGAGATCGACCGCAGCGGCGGTCTGGACGATGTGACGCTTGAGATAAAGACGGCGGACTATGGCATCAAGTCGCCCCAGAAGGCTGTGCGCCTGAAGAACGGCAATACCATTGTCAACGACTGGCATAACGAATGGAACGAGAACTCGGTGGACACGCTGAACGCGCCTGTCCAGGCTGTCGAGATTGACAAGGAAGGCAAGATGGTGTGGCAGCTCTGCGCCTGGCGCAACCCGGACCTCGGCCCCTCGACCACCATCCAGCCTCTGGACCAGGCCGTGAACCGCGACCGTCTGTTCTTCGGTCATTTCAACGGCGTGAGCAAGCCTAAGCAGATGCTGGGTGAGAACGTGCCGGTGGGCGAAGGACGCGGCATTCATCCCGGCCGCGTGGCGTGGGTGCATGCACCGGGCGTGGCGACGTGGGACGGACTTACCGGCCTGTGGGTGGAAGACCGCTGGAACGACCAGCAGAAGGCCGATGCGATGATCACGGAAGCCATCCTGCAGCTGACGGGTGCGCCGACGGCGAAGAAGGGCTGGCAGGCGCTGTTCAAGCACTTCAACCGCGAGCATGGCAAGGGCGCCCGCGGCTATAAAAAAGGCGAGACGATATCTGTGAAGTTGAACCTGAACAATGCGCTGACCCACCGCGACACTTTTGAACTGAACTCGTCGCCTTTCGTGACGCTGGCACTGGTGCGCTCGATGGTCAGAGACGGCGGTGTGCGCCAGCAGGACATCATCCTTTGCGAACCCAGCCGTGCCATTACGGACAGTATTTACGACAAGGTGCACCGGGAGTTCCCGCAGGTGCGTTTCATCGACAACATCGGCGGCGACGGACGTGAAAAGTGCGAATATTATCCCGATATGATCACTTATTCGCAGGATAACGGCAAACTGGCGCGCGGCCTGGCCAAGTGCATCGTCGATGCCGACTATCTGATTAATTCCTCCCTGCTGAAGACCCATGTGGGCCCCGGCGTGACGCTGACCTCCAAGAACTGGTACGGTGCCACCGACATTTCGCTCTTCTGGCGGAACAATGCCCACAATAATATCAGCCAGGATAAGCGCAACGGCAAGCCCACCTACAAGACATTCGTGGACTGGATGGCGCATAAAGACCTGGGACAGAAGACGCTGCTCTTCCTGCTCGACGGTACGTACGGCTCGCGCCACGTGAACGGGAAACCTTCGCCGAAGTGGCAGAAACCGCCCTTCAACAACGAATGGTGCTGCTCCATCATCGTGTCGCAGGACGAAGTGGCCTGTGATGCGGTCGGCATGGATCTCCTCATTAAAGAATGGCCGGAGTTCGAGAGTCTGAGCTACTGCGACGAGTATCTGCTCGAAGCGGCCTCGCTGCCCAACCCGCCCAGCGGTACGGCCTATGTCCAGGACGGCAAGCCGCTCGACAAGCCCCTCGGCCTGATGGAACACAGCGACAGCAACGGGAACTATACGAAACTGGAACTCATTTATAAGAAGATAGAGTAATAAGGCGGGAAAGTTTTCCAATGAACGCCACCATCAAAAGAGCACCGTCAAAAGAGCACCGGGATAACGGCGCAGGGTGCATAGCGCGAGGGCGAAGAAGCGGCTGAGCCAGAGCCCGCCGGCCATGCGAGAACATGTCCGACGACCGTTAGGCCCGGGAACCGGGACTAAAAGGGAGGAGTTTCGAGCAAGGCGGGCGAAGCGAAAGACGCCGCCCGAGCGTTTCGGCATCCGGAGCCGTTACCCGGCGGCTGTCTTTTTCCCGACGAGTTCTGCGATTGAAAAAAACGCTATATTTATCGCACGATAACATTTAACAATTGGCGATATGAGAAAGCATTTTTTTATCGCGGCCGTTGCCGTTATGGCATTGGCTGCAGTGCCGGTTTGGGCACAGAGCTCAAGGATTGTCGAAGACGGCGGCACGGGCCCCTACAAAGCCATTATGCAGGAAGTGCCGACGCTGACCACACACACCATTTTCCAGCCGCAGGACCTCAGCAAATTCGGCAAGGACAATCTGCTGCCGGTGGTGGTATGGGGTAACGGCGGCTGCGCGGAATCGCCCAGCGGCCATATCAATTTCCTGAATGAGGTGGCCTCGCAGGGATTCCTGGTCGTGGCCATCGGCCCCAGCAATTATCAGCAGGTAGAGCCTCCGCGTCCGGTCCAGACAGGAGATGTACCCCGTATGGGCGGCGCTATGCCCGGCGGCATGCCTCAGATGGGCGGTCCGCGTCCGCAGGGTCAGGGCGGTGCCCCGGGCCAGAGGCCGCAAGGTGCTCCGCAGGGTATGCGTCCGCAGGGGCAAGGTGCTCCCCAGGGAACTGCGCAAGGTCCGCGTCCGCAGGGCCAGGGCGGTATGCCCCGCATGGGTGGCGGTATGCCTGGTGGCATGGGCGGCATGTCCATGGGTGATCCCGCCGGTCTCGTGCAGGCACTCGAGTGGGCTATCGCGCAGAATGCCGACAAGGACAGTCCTTATTACGGCAAACTGGATGTGGAGAACATCGCGGCAGCCGGCATGTCGTGCGGCGGCCTGCAGGCACTCCATATGTCGCGCGATGCCCGCATCAAGACCATCATGGTCATGAACAGCGGCTACTTCGGCACCGAAGACAGCATGGACAAGGCCAGCCTGGCCAGCATGAAGCAGAAATCGGTCATCTGGATCTTGGGCGGTTCTACCGATATCGCGTGGGAGAACGGCAACGACGACTTCCGCCGGATGTCGGGCACGATGCCTGCATGTCTCTGCAGTCTGGACGGTATCGGCCACGGCGGCACTTATATGCAGCCTCATGGCGGCGACTATGCGAAGGTCGCGACGGCCTGGCTCAAGTGGTGGCTCAAAGACGACAAGGAAGCCGCCAGGATGTTCACCGGCAGTGAACCGGGTGTAAGCAAGATGCCGGGCTGGACCTGCGAACGCAAGAATATCCAGTAGGTAAGTTTTTTACTCATAGACAAGACCATGCGAAGAATCTTTCACTTTGTATCCCTTCTGCTCCCCGTGGCATTGCTGCTTGCATGTTCGGATGAGGAGACAACGCCGGACCAGCAGGATTCGGCCATGCCGACGACTGTCGTGCCATCCTGGTTGGAACTCCCGGCCACTTCCGTGGATGATGGTCTGGAATTTTTTTCGCGCAAATGCTCATTAGTGGGCGAGAACGTGCGAAACTACTCCTTTTATTGGGACTATTCGGCCCGGGTGTCTCACTGGGTGGCCTACCCGCTGTGCAGCGCCTATCTGGGCAGTTCCCAAAGAACCGAGGCCTGGGGTTACGATCCGCTTATGCCCGCTGAGAAGCAACAGAATGTCTCAGGAGGATACAGAGAAGGCGATAATGGCTGGTACGCGCGTGGATTGCAACTTCCGGCGGAAGACCGGACGGCAGACCTCAATCTCAACGCGACGACCTTCTACGGCACCAATTGTGTTCCGGTTGATAACGACTTCTATAGCTGGGTCTGGCACACGCTTGAGACAAAGGTACGCGCCTGGGCCACCAATTCAGATACGCTTTACGTGGTTTCCGGCTGCGTAGTAGAGGGTGCGAAACACTATATAGTGGACCGCAGCGGACATAAGATTACCGTGCCGTCGGCCTTATACAAGGCAGTGTTGCGATATAAAAAAGATGCGGAAGAGGGCTGTCGCAGCTATATGGGTGTGGCCTTTTGGTACGACACTGAACATAGGTATAATCAATTCTCGCAGAATGACGCTATGTCCATATCTAAATTGGAGAGTAAACTGGGGTATAGCCTCTTCGTCAATCTGCCTAAAGTAGTCGGAGAAGCCGTTGCCGCCACGATTAAGGACGAGAATCCTGCCTCAGTTGGTTGGTGGTGGCAGTAAACCGTGCGCGGAAATCCAATGATTGGAAACAAAAAAAAAACAGACCTTCAAGACGAAGGTCTGTTTCTTTGCTCCCCCTGCTGGACTTGAACCAGCGGCCCTCTGATTAACAGTCAGATGCTCTAACCAACTGAGCTAAGGAGGAAAATATGTTGTCTGCCTTTCGGAAAGGCGATGCAAAAGTACGTACCTTTCTCAGAAAAACAAGCGTTTTTGCAGTTTTTTTCGCGCGACGCTATTTTTTGTCGCGGATGAAAATCTGTATCGGGACGCCGGAGAATTCGAATTCGCTGCGCAACCGGTTCTCGAGGTACCGTTTGTAGGGTTCCTTGACGTATTGCGGGTAGTTGCAGAAGAAGGCGAACGAGGGACACGGGGTCGGCAGCTGTGTCATGTATTTGATTTTGACAAATTTGCCGTTGATGGCGGGCGGTCTCTGGGCCTCGATATGCGGCTGCATCACCTCGTTGAGCTTGGAGGTCGGGATGCGGCGCCGGGCGTTTTCGTAGACTTGCATGGCACTGTCGAGCAGCTGTTTGATGCGCTGTTTGGTCAGGGCGGAGGTGAAGATGATGGGCACATCGGTGAACGGCGCGATGCGTTCGGTGACGTTCTCCTGGAATTTCTTCAGGGTCTGGGTGTCTTTTTCGACCAGGTCCCATTTGTTCACGGCGATGACCACGCCTTTCTTGTTGCGCTGGATGATGCGGAAGATGCTCAGGTCCTGGGCTTCGATGCCGCGGACGGCGTCCAGCATCAGGATGCAGACGTCGGCCTCCTCGATGGTGCGGATGGTGCGCATCACCGAATAGAATTCGAGGTTCTCGGTGACTTTGCCTTTCTTGCGCAGACCGGCGGTGTCGATGAGGTAGAAGTCGTACCCGAATTTGTTGTAACGGGTGTGGATGGCGTCGCGCGTCGTGCCGGCCACGGCGGTGACGATGTGCCGGTCTTCGCCGAGGAAGGCGTTGATGATGGACGATTTGCCCACGTTGGGACGGCCGACCACGGCGATTTTGGGCAGGACTTCTTCTTCGGGTTCGTCGGGGGTGTCCGGCGGCAGGGCCGCCGTCACTTTGTCGAGCAGTTCGCCGGTGCCGGAGCCGTTGATGGCGGAGATGGCATAGATGGGACCCAGCCCGATTTTGTGGAATTCGTGGATATAGTAGCTCTGGGCCAGGTCGTCCACTTTGTTGGCCACGACGAAGACGGGCTTGGACGAACGGCGCAGCAGGGCGGCTACCGCGTCATCGCTGTCGGTGATGCCGCAGGTCACGTCCACCAGGAACAGAATGGCGTCGGCTTCTTCGACGGCCACGACCACTTGTTTGCGGATCTCTTCTTCGAAGACGTCGTCCGAATTGGTGATGTAGCCACCTGTGTCGATGACCGAGAATTCACGCCCGTTCCATTCGACGAAGCCGTAATGGCGGTCGCGTGTGACGCCGGCCTGGCCGTCCACGATGGCGTTCCGGGCTCCGGTGAGCCGGTTGAACAGGGTGGACTTGCCGACGTTCGGCCGTCCGACGATGGCTACGATGCTGCCCATGATGCTGACTTACAATCAGTCGTTGTCGTCGGCGATGGCCGAGGTGTAACCTTTCATGATGCCGCGCTTGGATTCGCGGATGAACTGGATGACTTCGTCTCTTTCGGGCGAAGGGGCGATCTGCTGCTCAACCTGTGAAAGGGCTTCCGAAACGGGCAGCCCCTTGAGGAAGATGTAGCGGTAGATGTCCTGCAGGCCGAGGATCTGGTCGCCGGTGAATCCGCGGCGGCGCAGGCCGACGGTGTTGATTCCCACGTACGAGAGGGGTTCGCGGGCCGCCTTGGTATAGGGGGGCACGTCCTTGCGGATGAGCGAGCCGCCGCTGATCATGGCGTGGGTGCCGATGTGGACGAACTGGTGCGCCATGGAGCCGCCGCCGATGATGGCCCAGTCTCCCACGACCACTTCGCCCGCCAGGCCGGTGTAGCCGGTGAGGATGACGTGGTTGCCGATGAGACAGTCGTGTGCGACGTGGACGTAGCACATGATGAGGCAGTCGGTGCCGATGACGGTCTTGCCGCGGCTCTGGGTGCCGCGGTGCAGGACGGCATACTCGCGGATGGCGGTGCGGTCGCCGATTTCCATGGTGGTGTATTCACCCTTGAATTTCAGATCCTGCGGGATGCCGGCGATGATGGCTCCCTGGAATATCTTGCAGTCCCTGCCGATGCGGGCGCCGTTCATGATGTAGGCGCCGGAGGCGATCCAGGTGCCGTCGCCGATGACGACGTCCTCGCAGACGGTGGCAAACGGTTCGATAATGACGTTGTCGCCGATTTGTGCCTTGGGATGCACGTTGGCCATGGGATGTATCTGGTTCATAGTTTAGGGGTTTTGTTTATTTCTTGAGTATCTGTATCATCAGTTCGCCTTCGGTGACCAGGACGTCGCCGACGTAGATCTGACCGTTGAGCATGGCGATGCCGCGCCGGACTTCGCCGCCGAGTTCCACGCGGATGATCAGGGTGTCGCCCGGGACGACCCGCCGGCGGAAACGCACTTTGTCTACGCGCAGGAAATAGGAATTGTATTTTTTCGGATCGTCCAGCCGGTCCATCAGCAGGATGCCGCCGACCTGCGCCATGGCTTCGATCTGCAGCACGCCGGGCATGACGGCTTCGTCCGGGAAGTGGCCCACGAAGAACGGCTCGTTCATGGTGACGTTCTTGATGCCGACCACAGCGTCTTCTTTCTTTTCTATAATCTTGTCAATCAGGAGAAAAGGAGGCCTCTGCGGCAGAACTTCCTTGATGTCTTCTATCGTCATCACCGGCGGTTCGCCCGGATTGTACACCGGGATGTCGGCCTTTTTCCGGTCGGTGCGGATGGCTTTGCGGATGCGCCGGACGAGTTCCGTATTGGCGTAATGTCCGGGGCGGGCCGCCACCACGCGTCCTTTGATGGGCATGCCCACCAGCGCCAGGTCGCCGATCATGTCGAGCAGCTTATGGCGCGCCGGTTCGTTTTCGTAATGCAGTTTCAGGTTGTTCAGCACGCCTTCGGGCCGTACCTTGATTCTGGGTTTGTTGCAGATCTGTGCCAGATGGTCGAGCTGTTCCTGGGTGACGGGCCGGTCGATGATGACGATGGCGTTGTCCAGGTCGCCGCCCTTGATGAGGTTGTGCTGCAGCAGGATTTCCACTTCGTGCAGGAAGACGAAGGTCCGGCAGGGCGATATCTCGCGTTTGAAATCGGCGACGTCCTTGAGCACGGCGTACTGGTGTCCGAGTACCTTGGAGTTGTAGTCGACCATGACATCGAGGCTGAAGTGGTCGTCGGGATAGATCGTGATTTCGACGCCGCGTGTCTCGTCTTTGTAGCTGATGGGTTCCTTGACGATGTAATACTGCCGTTCGGCTTCCTGTTCGACGATGCCGGCCTCTTCGATGGCGCGGACAAAGTAGCTGGAACTGCCGTCGGCGATGGGGGTCTCCGGTCCGTCAACCTTGACCAGGGCGTTGTCAATGCCCATGCCGTACAGGGCTGCCATGACGTGTTCGATGGTGGATACCCGCACACTGCCTTCGGCGATGGTGGTGCCGCGGGAGGTGTCGGTGACGCGGTCGCCGATGGCGTCGATGACCGGTTGTCCTTCGATGTCTGTGCGTTGGAATCTGATGCCGTGGTCAATGGGGGCCGGACAGAGGGTCAGGGTGACATTCACGCCTGTATGTAGGCCGCGTCCGCTGACTGAGACTTCTTTGCAGAGGGTCTGTTGCTTGCTCATTAAACAATGATGATAAAATCGCGCAAAGTTACGAACTTTTGTGGAGTTCCGACAGATTGTCAACCTGTTTTTTCAGTTCGGCCAGGCGCCGGAAGACGACGTACGACCGCATGAAATCCTTGTAGTCGAAGGCCGGTGAACCGAACATGCTGCGGCCTTCGGGCACCGACTTGAGGATGCCCGACTGGGCGGCGATCTGGACGCCGTCGCCTACGTGCAGGTGGCCGGCGATGCCGACCTGTCCGCCGACGACGCAATGGGCTCCGACCTTGGCGGAACCGGCGATGCCGCTCTGGGCGGCCATGACGGTGTCGCTTCCGACTTCGACGTTGTGGGCTACCTGGATGAGGTTGTCGAGCTTGGTGCCTCTCCGGACGACGGTGGCGCCCATGGTGGCGCGGTCGATGCAGGTGTTGGCCCCGATTTCGACATCGTCTTCGATGATGACGCGGCCGATCTGCGGGATCTTGCTGTAGGTGTGGTCTTCGCGTGGTGCGAATCCGAAACCGTCGGCGCCGATGACGGTGCCGGCATGCAGTATGCACCGGTTGCCGACCTGGCAGTCGGCGTAGATCTTGGCGCCGGCATAGACGGTGGTGTCATCGCCTATCCGTGCTCCGTCGCCGATGTAGGTGTTCGGGTAGATCTGTGCCCGGTCGCCGATGCGGGCGTTCTCGCCGATGTAGGCGAAGGCGCCGATGTACACGTCCTGGCCGATGACGGCGCTCTCGGCGATGTGGCAGGGCTGTTCCGTGCCTTTCTTGCGCGGCAGGTTCTCCTGGTACAGCTGCAGCAGCATCGCAAAGGCCTGGTAGGCGTCGGGCACCCGGATCAGCGTGCACTTGACGGGTTCCTTGGTCTGCAGGTCGGCGTTGACGATGGCTATCGAGGCGTCGGTGGTATAGAGATATGGTTCGTATTTCGGGTTGGAGAGAAAGCAGAGTGCGCCCGGCCGGCCTTCTTCGATCTTGGTGAAGTGGTTGACCGTGACGTTTGCATCGCCTTCGACGGTGCCGTGCAGATACGCTGCAATCATGGCTGCTGAGAATTCCATAGCTTTGATTTATAACAGGATGTATATGTCCTTCGGGAAACAGATGAAGTATTTTTCGTTTTCTTTGGTCAGGCCGGACAGGTGCTCCATGTCGGAGGCCGTTGCGAGGTCCACCGGCCGGCGGTCGGCGAGGATCTTGATGCGTTCGTCGCCTTCGTTCTTGTAGGCGTTGTTGCTCAGCCGGCCGGTATGGACGAAGTAACGGGCGGCGTCTTCTTCGGAGATGCCGTACTGGGCGGCGGTGTGGGCGACGTACGAATCGACGGTGCTCTTTTCGAACGGCGTGGACTGCACCTTGATGCGGAACAGCTTGCGACCGGTCATCTGCCGGCAGAGCCGCGACAGGATGGGGTCGGCGTGTGTCTGCCAACCCTTCACCGCGCAGCAGATGTCGTCGTCGTCCAGCATGGCGAAATGGCCCAGGACGGTGCGTCGGCCGGCGGGGGTGTCGCCGCAGCCCGGCTTGTAGTCGTACAGAAAGTAGCGCAGGGCGTCGGTCGCGGGCAGATGGACTTTGCGCTGGGCCAGATACCGGGCTCTGCGCAGGATGCCGCTCAGCAGGTTGTCGGCGGCGATGCCGGTCTTGTGCAGATAGACCTGCCAGTACATGAACCGGCGGGCAATCAGGAAATGTTCGATGGAATAGATGCCTTTGGCCTCGACCACGAGCTCGTCGTGGTACACGTCGATCATCTTGATGATGCGGTCGGAGCCGATGGCACCCTCGACGACGCCCGAAAAGAAGCTGTCACGCCGGAGGTAGTCCATGCGGTCGACATCCAATTGGCTCGAAACGAGCTGACACAGAAATCGTTTGGGGTATTCGCCCCGGAAAATCGCGATGGCGGTGTCCAGTTTGTGATCGAATTGCCGGTTCAGTTCCTCCATGAACCACAGCGACAGGGTTTCGTGCGGCATGTCGCCGATGACGGCCGACTCAAGCGAGTGGGAGAACGGCCCGTGGCCGATGTCGTGCAGGAGCATTGCCGCCATGGCACTTTCGGCCTCGTGGTCGGAGATGTCCTGTCCTTTGCCGCGCAAACTTTCGATGGCCTGTTCCATGAGGTGCATGGCCCCCATGGCATGCTGCAGACGGGTGTGGTTGGCGCCGGGATAGACCAGATAGGCGAACCCCAGCTGCCGGATGTGACGCAGGCGCTGGAACCAGGGATGGTCTATGATGTCGAGGAGGAAGGGGGTGGGGATATTGATAAATCCGTAAACCGGATCATTGACAATCTTGCGTTTTACGATGGTTCCCATTATTCCTTTTTCTAGTGGCAAAAGTAGGTATAATTTCATTAATAAGCATATAGACCGCGAAAATTAGCTATTTTTGCCGGCGTTGGGCTTTCCGGCTTTTCCGGTGTGCTTGATAATTTGCTAAATCGTTGCATATAACTTTGTTATAGATTTCTGACAAGGAAATAAAAAGCATGGAAATCAAGAGACTTTTCGATATCCTGCCCTATCGGCAGGAACATTACGGCGATAACGGCCAAGCCGTTTTCTATGCCAAGGTCGGCAAGGAGTGGAAACCTTGCACCCTGGCGGAGTACAGTGCCGCCGTGCACGACCTGAGTTGTGCGCTGCTGCATTTCGGCCTGGCCAAGGGCGACCGGGTGGCGCTGATCAGCAACAGCCGTCCCGAATGGAATATCGTGGACATGGCCGTGATGCGCGCCGGGGGTATCACGGTGCCGATCTATGCGACCATCAATGCCGAGGATACCCGCTATATCTTCGAGCACGCCGAGGTGCGGTTCGTGTTCATCGAGGATAACCGCATCTGGCGGAAAATCAGTAGTTTCGTTCCGGAAATCGCTTCCATCGAGACGGTCTATTCCTTCGTGTCCTGCGAGGGATGCCGTCCGTTCGAAGAGGCGCTGGAGGCGGGACGTCAGCATGCGGACGATGCGTTGCTGGCAGCCCGCGAGGCGGAGGTGACGACTGACGACGTGGCATGTCTGATGTACACGTCGGGGACGACCGGCGTGCCGAAAGGTGTGCTGCAGACCCACAAGGGTATTATTCTCAATATCAACGGCGTGAAGAATACGCCGACGCCGGCCTGCCGCATCGCGTTCAGTTTCCTGCCGCTGTGCCATGCCTACGAAAAGCTGCTGGTGTATCTGTACCAGTATCTCGGCATGTCGGTCTATTATGCCCAGAACCTGGGGACGATTGTCGACAACCTGAAGGAGGTGCATCCCAACATGATGACGGCGGTGCCGCGTGTCCTCGAAAAGATGTACAACAAGTTCTACAGTGCCGGCGAGTCGTTGCACGGGTTCTCGAAGAAGCTGTATTATTGGGCATTCCGTCTTTCCGAAAAGTACAAAACCGAGGGCAACGGCTGGTTCTACAAGTGCAAGCTCGCCATTGCCGACCGGCTGATATACAGCAAGTGGCGTGCGGCTGTCGGCGCCGAACGGTTCGAGATCGTCGTTTCGGGCGGCAGTGCGCTGAAGCCTTCGATGGCAGCTTTCTTCTCGGCCATCCACATGCCGGTGTTCGAGGGCTACGGCCTGACCGAGACGAGTCCGGTGGTGTCGGTGCACAACAGCAAGAAGCACGGCCGTCTGGTCGGTACGGTGGGGCAGCCCATCGACGGCGTGGAGGTGCGCATCGCCGAGGACGGCGAAGTGGTATGCCGGGGCGACAACGTCATGCTGGGCTATTACAAGAACGAGGAACTGACGCGCGAGTATATCGACGCGGACGGCTGGTTCCATACGGGCGACCTCGGCCGTATCGGCGACTACGGGCACCTGATCATTACCGGCCGGAAGAAGTCGCTGTTCAAGACTTCGTTCGGCAAATATGTCAACCCCGACATCATCGAGCTCAAGTGCATGGAGTCGCCGTTCATCGAGCAGATGGTCGTGTTCGGCGAGAACCAGAAATTCGCCGCGGCGCTCATCCAGCCGGATTTCACTTACCTGAAGATCTGGTGCACCGAGCAGCAGATTCCGACCGGCAGTGTAGAGGAGATGCTGGCTTCCAAGGCGGTGAGAAAACGCTACCAGGAAGAACTCGACGGTTTCAATGCCTCGTTCAGCGAGCACGAACGCATCAAGAAGTTTGCGCTGGTGGGTGAGGAATGGACGCAGGAGAACGGCATCCTGACGCCGACGCTGAAGGTTAAGCGCAAGGTCGTGGCCTCGCGTTATGCAGATGAGATAGATGCCCTTTTTGCATAATACCATGCAACAGGCTAAGATCGGCATATTCGGAAGACATTTCGACGCGGGTTATGACGCAGCGGTCGAGGGGCTGATGCGGCATCTCGAGGCGGCGGGTGTGCAGCTGTGGGTGTACCGTCCGTTCCTGGATGTGCTGCGGTCGCGCCATATCGCGGTGTCCGGCCGGGTGGAGGTCTTTGACGACTATGAGACGGTGCCGCCGGATTTGCTGTTGATGATGAGCATCGGCGGCGATGGTACGTTCCTGCACAGTGTGCGCATGGTGCGTTCTTCGTCGATTCCCATCGTCGGCATCAACGCGGGGCGGCTGGGATTCCTGGCCGACGTGCCGGTGCACGACCTGCTGCCGGTGACCGACCGGCTGCTTGCCGGCGACTTTGTGTGCGAGGAGCGGGCGCTCCTGCAGGTCTCGTCTGACAGCCCGCTGTTCGGTGACTACAACTGCGCCCTCAACGAGATGACGGTGCAGAAGAGCGACACCTCCCTGCTGACCGTGCAGGTCTGGTGCGACGGGGATTACCTGACGACTTACTGGGCGGATGGCCTGATTGTTTCGACGCCGACCGGTTCTTCGGCTTATTCGCTGAGCGTGGGCGGCCCGATCGTTTCGCCGGTCTGTCGTAATTTCATCCTTTCGCCCATCGCGGCGCACAACCTCAACGAACGGCCGCTCATCCTGCCCGATTCGGTCAAGTTGCGCCTGTGTCCGGAATCGCGTTCCGGGTCGGTGCAGATTACGCTTGACTCACGTTCGGTGACCTGTGCGTCGGGTGTGGAACTCTTTGTGGAACGTGCGCCGTACATGATCAAGGTGGTCAAGGGCGGCTCTTTCTTTGCATCTTTGCGCAGTAAGCTGATGTGGGGAGCCGATAAACGGAATTAACTTCAACCAAGCATATGAAAGAACAGATACCGATAGCAGAGGCCGTGGTGGCCGATGCACTCCGACAGACCGGCATTACCGACATGGGCCGGGCTTCGATTCGGGAGAATGCAAAGATTGTCAATATTATAGAGCGTGCAACGGGAGTGGATTTCATCCGTATGGAGATGGGCATTCCGGGGCTCCCGGCTGCGCCGATGGGCGTACAGGGACAGATTGATGCGCTGAAGAAGGGGGTCGCTTCGCTGTATCCGCCCATCGAGGGTATTCCGGATGTCAAGCGTGAGGCTTCGCGTTTTGTCAAACTGTTCCTGGACATTGATGTCTCGCCGGAAGGCTGCGTGCCTACCTGCGGCAGCATGCAGGGCGGCATGACGGCGTTCATGATGACGGGGCGCTGCCAGGCCGGCAAGACGCACACGCTGTTCATCGACCCCGGTTTTCCGGTGCAGAAGCAGCAGCACCGCGTGCTGGGCATTCCGTTCTATACGTTCGATGTCTACGATTTCCGCGGCGACCGGTTGCGGGAGAAACTCGAGAGCTACCTCAAGCGGGGCGACATCTCGGCCATTGTCTATTCCAATCCCAACAATCCCTCATGGATCTGCCTGACGGACAAGGAACTCCGTATTATTGCGGAACTGGCCGACCAGTATGATGCCATCGTGATAGAGGACCTGGCTTACATGGGTATGGATTTCCGGAAGGATTATTCGAAACCCGGACAGCCGCCTTTCCAACCTACGGTCGCGAAATATACCGACAACTATATCCTGATGATTTCCGGTTCGAAAATCTTCAGTTACGCCGGCGAACGCATCGCGTTCCTGGCCATCAGCGATGCTGTCTTCGCCCGCCGCTATCCCGACCTGAAACGCTACTATGCGTCGGATGCCTTCGGCCACGAGGCGGTTTACGGTGCCCTGTACGCCATCTCATCGGGCACGTCGCACTCCGCGCAGTACGCGCTGGCCGCCATGCTGAAGGCGGTGAACGACGGGACGTACAACTTTGTTGAGCATATTTCCGAATATCGCGAGAAGGCGCATATCATGAAACGGCTTTTCACCGAGAACGGCTTCCGCATCGTCTATGACAAAGACGAGGATGAACCGCTGTCGGATGGTTTCTATTTCACCATTTCGTATCCGGGGCTGTCCGGCAGCGAGCTGCTCAAGGAACTGCTGTATTACGGCATCAGTGCCATCGCCCTGAGCATCTGCGGCAGCGACCGGACCGAGGGCCTCAGGGCCTGTGTGTCCCTGCCGCAGCGCAGCCAGTTCCCCGCCATGGAGCAGCGGCTCCGTATCTTCCGTCAGAATCACCCTGTAAAATAAACGGCTATGAAACAGATATTTAAAGTTTTATTGGTTGTCTTGATGCTGTGCGCCTTCGGCACGGCATCCGCCAAGAAGTCGGTGTCCATCCTCGGCGACTCGTATTCGGCCTATGCCAAATATATCCCTGAAGGCAATGCCTGGTGGTATTCCGAAGACGGTCCCGCTGCCGCCAACGATGTGAAGGACGTGGAGCAGATGTGGTGGCACATTTTCATCACCCGGCATAAATACCGCCTGGAGAAGAACAACTCATACTCCGGTTCGACGGTGTGCTACACCGGATACAACGGCCGGGACTATACGGCCATATCTTTTGTGTCGCGCATGCGTGACCTGGGCAAGCCGAAGATTATACTGATCCTGGGTGGTACGAACGACAGCTGGGCCCATGCGCCCATCGGCGAGTTCAAATACGAAGGTCAGACGCAGGAGGACCTGAAGTCGTTCCGTCCGGCATTCGCTTACATGCTGAACTATCTCAAGCAGACGTATCCGAAGGCCAAGATTATCAATATCACGAACAGCGAGCTTTCGGACGAGGTCACAAACTCCATGGACGAAATCAGCCGCCATTACGGCGTGAAGAACGTGCTGCTCAAAGACGTGGAGAAACAGAACGGCCATCCTTCGGTGAAGGGCATGCAGGCTATCAGCGACCAGGTGTCCGCCGCGATGAAGTAGGCGTAAGGCATACGCCTTCGGCGCGATTTCCCCGTTCATAGCCATGGGCGGCCAGGGTTTGCCAGGACAAACTGCCGGAACTTATATTTTGTGGCAAAATGCGCCACCTGCCGGGACTGTCCATAAGTGGAGAAGGAATATGCTTCGAAGACAGTTGCCGTCCTCGGCCCAGAGGAAGGGACCCGCG
>JAFWVY010000048.1 GCA_017523725.1 Bacteroidales bacterium | reverse complement strand
CGTCGGAAAGCGGCTGGTCCTCGTCCTTGTCATAGACAATCTCGAAACCGTTTTCCGTGAACAGACGCTTCATCTCGTGAGCCTTGTCGCGGTATGCGACCATGCCTTGGACCAGATTGTAGTCGCCATCGTTGCAGGCCTTGAGTATTGCGGCCATGGCGTGCTGGGCGGAATGAGACGTGCCGGAGGTCAGGGCGTACACAGTGCCATAGACAATGGCATGTCCGAGACTTTCGGAACCGAAATTGGGAACCAGGTCCGGATAGTTGCCGCTGAAGAGCGTGTCGGAAATCACCATGACGGCCAGACGCTCGCCGGCGTAGCTGAACGCCTTGGAGCTGGAAACCATCAGTATGTACTTGTCATAGTATTTGGCCACCGTCGGCTGGAAGGGAGGCACGCCCGGCGTGGAGATGTCATGCCGGAAATCCATGCCGAAATAGGCCAGGTCCTCAACCACAACCGCATCATATTTGGCCGCAACCTCCGCGATGATGCGGAGCTCATTGTCGGTAAGGCAGACCCATGAGGGGTTGTTGGGGTTGGAATAGACGATGGAATGGATGTTACCCTTTGAGAGGTAGCTTTCAAGCTTGGCGCGAAGCTTGTCGCCACGGTATTCGTAAACGTCGAATGTCTCGAACTTTGCGCCGATTATACGGTGCTGCAGCTTCTGCACGGGGAAACCCGGATCGATGAAGAGTGTGGTGTCCTTTTCCTTGTGCAGATGGCGCACAGTCATGAAAATGGCCATGCCGGCCTGCATGGAGCCGACCGTGGGGATGCAGGAGCTGGGCTTGACATCGATGTCGAGAAAGTTTTTGCAGAAACGGGCCATCTCGTTCTTAAGCTCCGGAATGCCGTCGATATCGGGATAGATGGCGGCCACGCCCCTGTCCAGAGCGGCCTTCTGAGCGTCAATGCCTATCTGCACGGCAGGCAGGCCGGGAATACCCATCTCCATGCGGATGAACTTCTTTCCGCTGGCAATTTCAATTTCGTTGATAAGCCGCTTCACTTCGCGGATGGAGGCCCTGCCGACGTTCGGCAGCCGGCTCTCCGTGATTTTCGTTTTGACGATGTTGGCATCAATCGGTGTCGGTTTCATTATATATTATTTATGGTTATTATTTCTTACCTACTGATTTCCACGACGGGTATCCGTTCCTTCCCGCGCATGGAAAAATTGCGCAAAGGTACACATTTTTCCAACGCAAAAAACATCTGGGAAAATTTTGCCGGAAAAGCTGTTTTTGTATGCTGGAATGAAGTATCTTTGCAGTTCAAAAAAGCCACCACATGAAGAAGACAAAAAGCATCATTGCATCCATCCTGCTGCTTGCAGCCGCCTGCGGCATGGCGCAGGATGTGAACCTTTACCTCAACGGACAATGGGAACTCAGCTATTGGAAACAGCCGCAAAAACCTGTCTGTTCGCCGGAAGAGATGGCCGCCGTAAAATACAAGACCATCCCCGCCACAGTGCCGGGCAATGTGGAGATCGACCTGATGAAGGCCGGGCTGATCAAAGACCCGCGCATCGGGAGCAACGTATATGACCTCCGCCCCTACGAGGCATACCAGTGGTGCTACAGCCGCCACTTTTTCGCCCCGCCGATGCACGAGGGGGAGACCTGCCTGCTGCATTTCGGCGGCATCGACTGCTTTGCCGAAATCTGGCTGAACGGCGAGCATGTCGGTTCGGCGCACAACATGATGATCGACTACGATTTTGACATAACTGAGCAGATGCGTCAAGGCGACAACCTGCTGCAGGTCATTCTGCGCTCCTCCGTCATCGAGGGGCAGAAATATATGCTCGGCACCCTCAGCATCGGTGCTGCGGAGCCGGAATCCTATTTTTCAAAGAAGGCTCCGGAGGCGCTGTTCGTGCGCAAGGCCTGCAGCGGCTACGGCTGGGACATAATGCCGCGCACCGTCAGTGCGGGACTGTGGCGCGACGTTTCGCTCCGCATCCTGCCGCCCGCCCATTTCACCGACATCCACTGGATGACGCTCGATGTGGACGTGCCGAACCGCACCGGACGATTCTACGCCCACTTCCAGGCCGACCTCCCCTTCGACCTGCTTGACCACGCCAAAGCCACCTTCAAGCTGAAACGCAACGGCAAGACCTGCTTCAGCCGCACCGAACCGCTCACCCAGAATGTGATCGCCATACTTGACACCTGCCGCAATGTGGACTTCTGGTGGCCGCGCGGCATGGGCGAAGCCGCCCTTTATGAGGCTGTCATCGAACTGACCGACGAGTCCGGCAAACTGCTCTGCCGGGATGCCCGCCGCTTCGGGTTCCGCACCAT
>JAFWVY010000047.1 GCA_017523725.1 Bacteroidales bacterium | reverse complement strand
GACCCTAGCCACCCTCGGCTGTTAGAGGGAAGGATCCGCCGCGCAGCGGTGGAGGGGGTCGCGCCTATGGCGCGACGGTCTGAAAAGCATATTCCTTCGGAGCCTTCGGAACCCTTCGGCACCTTCGAGATTTTCGGGCCATCCGAAGCACCTGGAGCATGGCAGACGGCCAAAAACAAAAAGGAGCGACTTATGCCGCTCCTTCGTGATTCCGCCGAGACTCAAACTCGGAACCTTCTGATCCGTAGTCAGATGCTCTATTCAATTAAGCTACGGAACCGTTTTGCGGTCGCAAAGGTATGCAATTATCGCATTACTTGTGCCCGCCTTTGCCTTTTTTTTCGTAAAATTCTTCGATCATAGCATGATACTTGGCCGCGATGGCTTTGCGCCGGAGTTTCAGCGTCGGCGACAATTCGCCGCTCATGGAACTCCATTCGTCGGAGACCAGGCGGAAGCGCTTGATCTGCTCGGTCACGCCAAGCGTCTTGTTCACATCGTTGATCTCGTGCTGATACAGCGCCAGCACACTGGGCTGCGCCAGCAGATCCTCATTGGTCTCGTACGGGATGTGAGCCTGCGCGCACCACTCATACAGCCGTCTGAAATCCGGCGAGATAATGACAGCGGCAAACTTCTCGTTCTCGCCCACGACCATGGCCTGGTCGATATAGAACGATGCACGCAGCTTGTTCTCAAGCACCTGCGGTGCCACATACTTGCCGTTGGAAAGCTTGAAAAGCTCTTTCTTGCGGTCGGTCACCGTCAGATAGCCGTCCGCATCAAAGCGGCCGATGTCGCCGGTATGGAAGAATCCATCGGCATCGATGGCCTCCGCCGTCATAGCCTCGTTCTTGTAATACCCTTTCATGACACTGGGTCCCTTGCAGAGAATCTCTCCGTCGTCCAGCAGTTTCACCTCCAGCGAAGGCAACACCTTGCCCACCGTGCCAATGCGGACCATGCGCTGATTCTTCACACAGCCCACGGCAATCACGGGCGATGTCTCCGTCAGGCCGTAGCCCTCTATCATGTCCAGCCCCATCGCTGCGAAAACCCGCGCCATCTGTTCGTTCAGCGGCGCACCGCCACAGATGATCATCGACAGGTTGCCGCCCAGAGACTCGCGCCAGCGGCTGTACACCTTCCTGGCATAAAAACGGTAGCGCATCCGGTCGATGCAGCCGTAGCGGCGTTCCGGATCGTAGCGCTGCGCGAAGGCCAGCGCCCGGTCGAACAGCCAGCGGCTGAAAAGCGGCAGATCCTTGCGGGCCGACACGATGCCCCAGTAGATACGCTCCAGGATACGTGGCACGGCATTGAACACATCAGGCTTGATTTCCTGTATGTTCGGCAGAATCGTCCCCATGTTTTCGACATAATAGATCGAAACACCGTTATACTGGAAATGATAGTTCATCATGCGCTCGAAAATATGACATATCGGCAAGATACTCAAAGCCTTACATCCATATTCGATATCCGTGCGAACGGCAGTGTCAATAACGTTCGAAAGGATATTCGCATGCGAAAGCATCACGCCTTTGTTCAGTCCGGTCGTACCCGAAGTATAAATCAGCGCACAGATGTCATCCGGCGTGATGGACGCCTTCAGACGGGCGAGTTCCGCCCGCGTCTCCTCATCGCAGGAAGCCCCGAGTTCGACAATTTCCTTCCAGTTGTGAATGCCGGGAATCTCGTTGAACGAGTAGATCTCCTTGAGGGAATCCACCTTGTCGAGGATCGGTTTCAGACGGTTGTACTGTATCTTGTCGGAAACGACAACCATATGCGGCGCGGCATGGTTCAGGATATACACATATTCGTCGTGGCTGATGGTCGTATAGACCGGCACGCCGATGACGCCGACCTGCATCATGCCCATGTCGATGAAATTCCACTCGGGCCGGCTGTTGGTCACGACGGCCACCCGGTCGCCCTTGCGGAATCCCATGCGGAGCAGTCCGCAACTGAAATCGTCGGCGATTTTCTTATACTCGGATGAACTGTAGGTCACCCATTGACCGCCCGAACGTCCCGACAGGGCCACCTGTAATTCCCGGTCACCCTGAAAACGGTCGAGCAGATCGAATAATCTTGTTACTTCCATAGGTTAAAGCAAACTCCAGAAGACGGTCAGACCTGCCATCACGATAGAAACCATGCTCATCAGCTTGATCAGGATGTTCAGGCTGGGACCGGAGGTGTCCTTGAACGGATCGCCCACGGTGTCTCCCACGACCGCCGCCTTGTGTGCATCCGAGCCTTTGCCGCCCAGATGACCTTCTTCGATGTATTTCTTTGCATTGTCCCACGCACCGCCGGCATTGGCCATGAAAACGGCCAGCACGAAGCCGCACGACAGACCGCCTACCAGCAGGCCCATGACACCGGCCACGCCGAACACGAGTCCCACCAGGATCGGCACCAGGATGGCGACGACCGACGGCACGACCATCTCGCGCTGTGCGCCCTTGGTCGAAATTTCCACGCAGCGGGCATAGTCGGGTTCGGCTTCACCCGAAAGGATACCCTTGATTTCGCGGAACTGGCGGCGGACCTCCTCCACCATCTTCTGCGCGGCGCGTCCCACCGCATTCATCGTCATGCCGCAGAAAAGGAACGCCACCATGGCGCCGATGAACATGCCGATGAGCACTTTCGGGTTCATCAGATGCACTTTGTAATAATCCATGAAATCGAGCAGCGAAGCCTTGCCGACTTCGACCGTGTCTCCGGAAGACAGCGTCAGTGTCTGCGTCCCGATGCGGTGCAGCGCAATCTTGATTTCCTCGATATACGACGCCAGCAGCGCCAGCGCAGTCAACGCGGCCGAGCCGATGGCGAATCCCTTGCCCGTCGCAGCGGTCGTATTGCCGAGCGCATCCAGCGCATCCGTGCGCTGACGGACCGACTTGTCAAGACCGCTCATTTCGGCGTTGCCGCCCGCGTTGTCAGCAATCGGCCCGTAGGCGTCCGTCGCCAGCGTGATGCCCAGCGTGGAAAGCATGCCCACCGCCGCAATGCCGATGCCGTAGAGCCCCTCGCTCAGGTGTTGGGGTGACAGCACCTCCTTGATATCAAACCCGATGGCGCACAGATAAGCCAGAATAATGGCCACTCCGATGGTCACCACCGGAATCGCCGTCGAGAACATGCCGGTACCCAGGCCGGAAACGATCACCGTCGCAGAACCCGTTTCGGCGCTTTCGGCGATTTTCTGGGTGGGACGGTACGTATGCGAAGTGAAATATTCAGTGGAACTGCCGATGATGACACCCGCCACCAGACCGGTGATCACCGAGCAGGACAGGCCGATCCAGTTCTGCATGCCCAAGGCACGCAGGATGACGAACGAAAAGACGGCAATCAGCACCGCGCTGCTGTTCACACCGCGGTTCAACGCCTTGAGCAGCGCCTTCATGTCGGTCTGCTCCTTGGTCCGGACCAGGAAAATGCCCAGGACGGACAGCAGTACGCCGACCGCCGCGATAAGCATCGGCGCCATCACAGCCTTGGCCTGCACCTCGGCGGAAGCCGCCGAATAAGCGGATGCGCCCAGGGCCGCCGTCGCCAGGATGGAACCGCAGTACGATTCGTACAGGTCGGCACCCATGCCGGCCACATCGCCCACGTTGTCGCCCACGTTGTCGGCAATCGTCGCCGGGTTGCGCGGGTCGTCCTCCGGGATGCCGGCTTCCACCTTCCCGACCAGGTCGGCACCCACGTCGGCCGCCTTGGTATAGATACCGCCGCCCACACGGGCGAAGAGCGCCTGTGTCGAGGCTCCCATGCCGAAGGTCAGCATCGTGGTGGTGATGATCACCATTTTCTCGGTGGCGGATGCCGCCGTAACAAAATGATTCAGGATAAAATACCACAGGGCGATGTCAAACAGGCCCAGGCCGACCACCACGAGCCCCATCACGGCGCCGCTGCGGAAGGCCACCTGGAGGCCGCTGTTGAGCGATTCACGGGCGGCATTCGCCGTACGCGCCGAGGCATAGGTGGCAGTCTTCATGCCGATGAAACCGGCCAGACCGGAGAAAAAACCGCCGGTCAGGAAAGCGACCGGCACCCAGTGGTTCTGCAGATTGAAAACAGCCATGGTGGCGAAAATCAAGGCCAGGACCACGAAAATCTTGGTGACGACCTTGTATTGCTGCACAAGGTAGGACATGGCGCCGACCCGCACATACGATGCAATCTGACGCATCCTTTCGGTGCCTTCGTCCTTGCGTTTCATCTGTCTGAAGAAAAACCATGCAAAGCCAAGCGCGATGAGCGATGCGACAGGAACAAGCCAAAATAGATTGATATTCATAATTTTAGAATTAGGCGAAATTCATCCGGACTGCCGGAATCTCATTCCGCATAAAACGCAAATATAACTTTTTTTTACAATTGAATATATAGGAAGGCCAATTTGCCGTGCCGTCCGGCCTGGAAACAGGCCACAAAAAAAAACAGGGAGTCGAAAAATCTCATTCAACTCCCTGTTTCTGAAGTAACCGCACTTAGCAGCTTCACGTTGCACTTTCCACCTCCACGGCTTTCGGTGCAATATCCGCATATTCCTACGCGGGTTTCTCAATCATTGTCTAAGTTGCAAATCTGTGTAGTGTGACTACTCAAGCCTTTTTCTTTTGGGGAACAAAATTAAAAAAAATCTTGAATTCTTATCTTTTTTTAAGAAATCGTGGATTTTTTTCAGCAATTATTCCAAAAGATCGGGCCTGAGCGTCCGGGTCCGCTCCTCCGACTGCTGCCAACGCCAGGCTTCCACCTCGGCCGTATTGCCGCTGAGCAGCACCGGCGGCACAGCCCAGCCGTTGAACACCTCGGGCCGGGTATAGACCGGCGGCGCCAGCAGGTTGTCCTGGAAAGAGTCACCGAGTGCAGACGCCTCGTCGCCCATCGCACCGGGCAAAAGGCGGATGACACTGTCGCATATGACCGCCGCCGCCAGTTCCCCACCCGTCAGCACATAGTCGCCGATAGAAATCTCGCGCGTAATCAGATGCTCGCGGATACGGTGGTCGATGCCTTTGTAATGGCCGCAGAGAATAATAAGATTCTCTTTGAGAGACAAATAATTAGCCTCCTTCTGACAGAACTGCCTGCCATCGGGCGAGGTATAGATAATCTCGTCGTATCGGCGTTCACCGGTCAGATGGCGGATGATGTTGAACACCGGTTCGATGCGGATGACCATGCCGGCTTCGCCGCCGAATGCGTAGTCGTCCACGCGCCGGTGCTTGTCGGCCGTGTAGTCGCGCAGGTCGTGGACATGGAGGTCCACGATGCCCTTCGCACGGGCACGGCGGATGATCGAATGGCCGAACGGGCTCTCCAGCAGTTCCGGAAGAACGGTTATGACATCGATCCGCAGCATGGCGTCAGATGATTTCGATGCCGGCCTCCGCACACAGCCTGAGGCTCCATTCCTTCAGTTTGAACTTCTGGATCTTGCCACTGCCCGTCAGCGGAAATTCCTTGACAAAGAAGACATAGCGCGGAATCTTGTGACGGGAAATCTTGCCCCGGCAGAAATCGCGGACCTCCTCGGTCGTCAGCGGCTTGGCGTCCTCGTGCATGATGATGAAGGCACCGACCTCCTCGCCGTATTTCTTCGACGGCACGCCGGCCACCTGCACGTCGCGCACGCCCGGGAGATTGTAGAGGAATTCCTCCACCTCGCGCGGATAGATATTCTCGCCGCCGCGGATGATCATGTCCTTGATGCGGCCGGTGATGTGGTAATTGCCGTTCTCGTCCTTGACACCCAGGTCGCCGGAATGCAGGTATCCGTTCTTGTCGATGACTTCGGCCGTCGCTTCCGGGTTGTTGTAATAACCCTTCATGACATTGTAACCCTTGCAGCACATCTCGCCCTGCACGCCCACCGGGCACTCTTCGCCCGTTTCCGGGTCGAGCACCTTGACGTCGGTGAACTCGAAGTCGCGGCCCACCGTCGTGTAGCGCACCTCCGGCGGATCGTCGATACGTGTGTGCGTCATGCCGGGTGACGACTCGGTCAGGCCATAGACACTGGTCACCTGGATATACATTTTCTCATTCACCTGCTTCATCAGGTCGATCGGACAGAGCGAACCCGCCATGATGCCTGTGCGCAGGCAAGTCAGGTCGAACATGTCGAACATCGGATGGTTGAGCTCGGCGATGAACATGGTCGGCACGCCGTACACGGCTGTGCAACGCTCCTTGTGGATCGAGGCCAGTGTCACCAGCGGATCGAAACGCTCCACCATGACTTCCGTGCAGCCGTGCGTCAGACAGTTCATCGTGGCCAGCACGACACCGAAGCAGTGGAACAGCGGCACGCAGACACAGAGTTTGTCGTCCTGCGTGAACTTCATGTGTTCACCGGTAAGGAAGCCGTTGTTGGCGATATTGTGGTGGGACAGCATCACCCCTTTCGGGAAACCGGTCGTGCCCGACGTGTACTGCATGTTCACCACGTCGTGGCAGGAGACCTTCTGCTTGGCCTCTTCGAGCAAGGCGTCCTCGGTATTGTCTCCGAGCAGAAGAATCTCGGACGTGTTGTACATGCCGCGATACTTCTCCTGCCCCACATAAATCACGTTCTTCATGCGCGGGAAGCGCTTGCTTTCCAGATGTCCGCGCTGGCACGTACGGAGCTCGGGCAGCATCTCATAGACCATGTCCACGTAATTGCTGTCGAACGTTCCGTCCGTGATGCAGAGCGTATGCAGGTCGGAATCCTTGACCAGGTACTCCAGTTCGTTCTGCTTGTAATTGGTGTTCACCGTGACGTACACCGCGCCGATCTTGGCACAGGCATACAGGAACGTAAGCCAGTCGGGTACGTTCTGCGCCCAGATACCCACATGTGTCCCCTTGGTGACGCCGATGGCCAGGAGCCCCTTGGCCATGGTATCGACGCGTTCGTTGAAAGCCTTCCACGTAAAGCGGAGGTCGCGGTCGGAATAAACAATGTATTCCTTGTCGGGCGTATGTTCCGCCCAGTATTCCAGGTAGTCCCCCAGACGTTTATCTGATAACTGCAACATGGTCGTCCGATTAGACCGGCACATAGACCACCGCGAGAATCTTGGCGGGCTGGTTTCTGTAACCGTGTACGTGATGTTTTACAATGGAATCGTAATAGATGCTGTCGCCCGGTGCGAGCCGGTAAGTCTCCTTGCCATAGTTGATTTCCAGTTCGCCTTCGAGCACGTAGATGAATTCCTCGCCTTCGTGCGAAGAGAGGGCGAATTCCTCCTGCTCGGTCGGATTGATATCGATGATGAACGGCTCGATATGCTTGTCTTCCTTGCTCTGCGCCAAGGCATGATACTGCATGTGGTTGCGCGTCTTCTGCGAATTGTTCGAGAAACTGATACTGTCGTAGCGTTCGCCGCGGCGACACACCACTGCTCCAGTGTTTTCGGCATCATCCAGAAAGGTTCCCAGTCGTACGCCCAACACGCGTGCGATCTTGATCAGCGGAGCCAGCGAGGGCAAATCCTTGTCCTGCTCGATGATCTCGATCTGTTCCTTACTCAGCTGCGTACGCTCGGCCAGCGTCTCAAGATCCATGTTCTTGAGTTCACGCAGAGCTTTGATCTTACTGCCTACAGTGGATTGTTTGTTCATAAAAGTAAAATTAAAAAACGGGCGAAAATAAGAACTTTTCAAAGAAATCCGATATCCTGTCCGGTTTTGTTTGCCTTTTTTATTTTCTTTGCATGACGCAACGCGCAAGACATGCGTCCGCCTGCATGACACCGATTGCAAACTTCGAACGCCACATCCTTTCCAACGGCCTCCGCGTGCTCGTCCACCGCGATGCCGATTCGCCTTTCGCCACGGTCAACATCGCCTACCGGGTGGGCTCCAGGGACGAGCGGCCGGACCGGACAGGCTTTGCACACCTGTTTGAGCACCTGATGTTTGAAGGCACTCCCGAAGTGCCTGATTTCGACCGCGTCGTATATGCAGCCGGCGGCGAAGACAACGCTTTCACCTCCTCCGATTACACCGACTTCTACATCACGGTACCGGCAGCACAGACACCGACGGCCCTCCGGCTGGAGGCCGACCGCATGCGGCACCTCACGCTGACCGAAGACGTGTTCGACACCGAACGGCAGGTCGTCATCGAGGAATACCGGCAGCGCTATCTCGGCCAGCCCTACGGCGACGCCCGGCTGCTGCTCAACCCGCTGGCCTATGAGTTCCATCCGTACCGGTGGCTGCCCATCGGCATGTCGGAACGCCATCTCACCGAGGCTGCACTTTCCGATGTCCAGTCGTTCTACGACCGGTTCTATGTGCCCGACAATGCCGTCATCGCCGTCTGCGGCGGCGTGGTGCC
Source organism: Bacteroidales bacterium (assembly GCA_017523725.1). Lineage (GTDB taxonomy): Bacteria > Bacteroidota > Bacteroidia > Bacteroidales > UBA4181 > JAFWVY01. The sequence continues at coordinate 9,870 of JAFWVY010000047.1, read as the reverse complement.
GGAAGAGGTATTCGGGTGGTGCGAGGCCTTTTTCGGCGGCATCCCGGCCCGGCGCGAAGTCCGTGCCTCACTGCCGCAGGAGCCGCGCCAGACATCCTGCCGGACCTCGGAAGTCGTCCGGGACGTTCCGGCCGATGCGCTCTACATGGCTTTCCACACAGCCGGCCGCAAGGCGCCCGGATTCCATGCCTGCGACATGGTGTCGGATGCATTGGACGCCGGCAAATCCACGCTGCTCTACCGCGAACTCATCCAGCAGAAACGGCTCTTTACCAGTGTCGGCGCTGCCGTGACCGCCACGGTCGATCCGGGACTGCTGCTGGTGCAGGGCGTCCTGGCCGAAGGCGTATCGTTCGAAGAGGCGCAGGCCGGCGTCGAGGCCTGTCTCCGCCAGCTCACCGACCACCGTCTGTCCGGCCATGATATGGAAAAACTGCGCAACTGGCACGAATCCACGCTCATCATGAACCACATCCCGCTGCAGCAGCGGGCCCAGTCGCTCTGCTACCACGAACTGTTCGGCCAGGCCGAAGACCTGAACGGAGAAATAGAACGGTACAACGCCGTCACGGCAGACGAATTGTTGGAAACGGCCCGGGAAGTGTGCCGCGAAGACAATTGCAGCATATTGTATTACAAGGCGTCGCACAACAGCTGACGCCGGCGGGGCTATTCGATTTCGCTCAGTTCGAGCCAGCGCATGGTAGCCGTGTCGATGGCATCGAGAAGTTCCCCGAGCCGCACCGACGCCGCCGTGAGTTCCTCAGCCGACAACGATCCGCCCGACAGCTTCGCTTCGAGACCGGCCTTCTCGGCCTCCATCTGCGGCAGCTCGGTTTCGATGTGCTCCATCTCCCGTTGCTCCTTGTAAGTCCTTTTCCGGGTTGCTGTCCGCGACGGCCGGGATCTGGGCTGCTCCGGCGAAGCATCCGGTGCCGGGTGGGACGGCTTCGGTACCTCCCTCGCCTGCCATTCCTTCCACATCAGATAGTCGGAATACGATGAAGGAAACTCACGCCATACACCGTTACGGCCAGCCACGAGCAGATGGTCGGCCACCTTGTCGAGGAAATAGCGGTCGTGCGAAACCACCAGGAGACAGCCGTCGAAATCCTGCAGATAGGCTTCCAGCGCTTGCAGTGTGGGGATGTCCAGGTCGTTGGTCGGTTCGTCCAGAATCAGGAAATTGGGATGGCGCATCAGCACCGTGCACAGATACAGCCGGCGGCGTTCACCGCCGCTCAGCCGGCCCACGAAACTGTGCTGCACCGGCGGCGGAAAAAGGAAATGGCTGAGCATCTGCTGCGCCGTGATGTGCGGCCGGCCGTTCCAGTCGACTGTCTCCGCGATATCCGTCACGACATCGATGACCCGGTCGTCGTCTTTGAACGACATGCCCTCCTGCGCATAATAGCCAAAACGCACGGTCTCCCCCACCTCGATGGTGCCTTCGTCGGGCGGCACCAGACCGAGCAGCATCTTCAGGAAAGTAGTCTTGCCGGCGCCGTTGTCACCGACGATGCCCAGTTTCTCGCGCCGGGCGAACGTATAGCTGAAATCCGATATCAGACGCTTGTCACCGAAGGATTTGCCGACATGGCGCATCTCGAAGATCTTGCCGCCGATGTAGCCTGCACGGGGCTGCAGTTTCATGTCCGACGCCTCGCGGTTGCGGCGGAGCCGGGCCTCCAGCTCGTAGAAAGCCTCGGTGCGGGCCCGCGCCTTGGTAGCCCTGGCCTGAGGCTGGCGGCGCATCCATTCCAGCTCCCGGCGGTAAAGATTCGCATCCGATGCGTACCGGGCATCTTCCTGCTGCCGGCGTTCTTCTTTCTTCTCGAGGAAATAGCTGTAATTACCCTTGTATGAATATATGCGGTAATCGTCTATCTCGAAGATCTCGGTACACACGCGGTCGAGGAACCAGCGGTCGTGCGTCACCATGAGCATGGTCGGCCGTCGTTCCGTCAGGTACTTTTCGAGCCAGGCGGTCATCTCGAGGTCGAGGTGGTTGGTCGGCTCGTCCAACAGCAGAAGTTCCGGATCGCTTATCAACGCATGGGCCAGTGCCACCCGTTTGACCTGACCGCCCGAAAGCGATGCCACAGGCATATCGAAACCTGTGATATTCAAACGGGTAAGAATCTGCTTGGCGCGTGTCTCGTAGTTCCAGGCATCCAGCGCATCGAGTTCCGCCATGGCAGCCTGCAGTTCGGCCGAACCCTGCCGGATTGCGTCCGCTGCAGCACCGGCATCCGCCAACCGGCGGTTTTCCGCCACCGCCCTTTCGTAGCGGGCCAGTGCACGGGCTGCCGGCGTATCACCTGTGAAACACGCCTGCAGCACCGTCGTCCCTTCCGGATAACACGGATTCTGGACCAGATACTCCCGGCGGAGGTCACGCGCCACATACACCTGTCCCGAAGCATAGTCCTCCCGGCCGGCGATAATGTTCAGCAACGTGCTCTTGCCCGAGCCGTTGCGGGCGACCAGACCGATGCGCGCACCGCGCTCGACCGTCAGCGAAAGGTCGTCGAAGAGCACCCGGTCGCCGAAGGACTTGCAAAGCCGGTCTATCTGGATGCAGCTGCTCATGGTTTCTCGGGATTGCAGACCCCGAACGGAATGTGTACCGCGGGGATATTCGGATCGAGATGGGCGAAATGGCCGACCTGGTCATCGAAGAAAATATGCGGACGCAGAATATTGAGCACCCGCGCCTTGTCGATGCCGCCGAGCAGGAACAGCTTATCGACATCGATATGCCATGCTTTCAGGGTATTGAACATGCGTTCGTGGGCCGGTGCACTGCGCGACGTCACGATGGCCGTGCTGAGGATGCGCCGGTACGACGGGTCGGCGGCCTGTTTCGCCCGTTCCATTTCCTGGTAATAGGCAATGCGCAGGAGCAGTTCCCTGACCGGGCCGTTGCGCAGCGGTTCGTCCGCATGCGCCTTTTCATAGGCGTGGAAACAGCCGATGTCGCCTGAAGAGGCAAAGACCTTCTCCGCCTCGTCATCCACCAGCACGCTGTCGAAATCGAAGGCGATACGCAGTTCCATGTCATTATCGTCGTCTTCGACGCCCTTGTTCAGCACCCGCCCGGCCGCCACGCCGGACTGCAGCGCATCCCGCACATCCTGCGCATCAGCAGAAAGGAACAACGTGGCATTGAACGATTTTAGATATTGAAAATGGCTCGCGCCCGAGGTGAAAACCGCGCGCGAAATCGGCAGTCCATAGTGCTGGATGGAGTTAAATGCCCGCCGTCCCGTCTCCGCATTGTTGCGCGAGAGCAGAACCACTTCGACGGGCGCCTCATCCGGGAAAGAGGCGTTGAGATGCAGCAGGCGGCGGACAAACGGGAAAGCGACACCTTTGCCGAAAGGTTCATCGGCATGCGACGCCTGATAGGCGCTGTACGCCTCGACTCCCTGCGTCCGGAAAATCCGGTCGGATTCCTCCAGGTTGAAAAGCGCCGAAGATGCTACGGCAATCACAAGTTTCTTTTCGATGGGATAGGACATGGTACAATTTATTTTAAGGTTGACCGCCGGTGGATACGGCTGTATGCAAGGCTTCGAAAATCCGGCGCGAAGAGGCGTTGTTCACCTGCGCAGCCTCACCCCGTAAGATCTCCTGCACCTCCGACGTGTCGCCACAGACATCGGCACCGATCACCCGCCGGGAAGCACCCGCTCCGGCTATGAACCGGCACAGACCGTCCATCGGCAGGACGCCGTTGCCCCAGTCTGTCACAGCGCAGTCCGGAAGAAGCACATCCTTGTCGATCGAGAAATAGACCGGCAGGTCCGGCGGCAGGGCACGCAGCGCTCCGTCGGTATCCGCCGGCGCATCATCCGATGCCGGGAAAAAGCAGACCGGCCGGCGCACGGCCGGGGCCTCGGCAGCCAGTTTCGCGTCCACACCCAGCACCAAAGCCATCTGCAGCATATCGCACGTCTGCAGGGCATCATAGAGCCAGCTGCCGCACGACAGCAGGCCGGCATCCGGTGCAGGTTGCATGTCGGTATGACGGTCCGCCAGGACCAGTGCAAACGGCTCCTCGATCTGTTCGAGGAAAAACAAAGTCAGATAGTGGTAATGGCCCGAACCGAGCCAGTGCAGACCGGCCGGTCCGAAACGGCGGGCATGCTGCCGGAGCAGCCGGACGCCGTCCGCATCGCAGAAACGGCACACCCCGGACAGGGCCGTGCAGTCCGCCCTGCGCGTGCCGGATGCTGCGAGAAAAAGCTGCCGTCGGTATGTCCCGTCGAAATCGAATATGGCAATATCGGATGCTGACATGGCTGATAATTCACCGAAACAAATATAGTTTATTTTCGACTACGACGGGAGAATCGTCCAACCGGACACCGGCTTTTCAGACCGCTTCAGGGCATCCGTCGCGGCCTTGTTTCAAGAAAGTCAAAAAATTGTTGCACAAGTAGGTAGTATTTATGTAAAAAAAAACTATTATCTTTGCGCATTGATATGCTTGTGCATACTGCATTCATGGAGAAAACCAAGATTCTATTTGTAACCCAGGAGATTACACCCTACGTGCCGGAAAATCCCATTTCGCGCATCGGGCGTGAGCTTCCGCAGAGCATGCAGGAAAAAGGCCAGGAAATCCGGACCTTCCTCCCGCGCTACGGATGTATCAACGAACGTCGCAACCAGTTGCACGAGGTCATCCGTCTGTCGGGTATGAATATGATTATCAACGACACAGACCACCCTCTGATTATCAAGGTGGCGTCGCTGCTTCCGGTCCGCATGCAGGTTTATTTCATCGACAACGACGATTTCTTCGGGCGCAAGGAACTGCTCCGCGACGCCTCCGGAGAGATGTTCGACGACAACGACGAGCGGGCGGTTTTCTATGCCCGCGGCGTCCTCGAGACCGTCCGGAAACTCCGCTGGGCACCCGACATCGTCCACTGCCTCGGCTGGTTCTCCGCGCTGGTGCCCCTCTATGTCAAGAAAGCCTTCAAGGAAGATCCGCTGTTCAACCATTCGAAAGTCGTCTATACGCTGTATAACGACGAGTTCGACAAGCCGTTCTCCCCGAACTTCAAGCAGAAAGCCCTCATCGAAGGCGTCACGCGCAAGGACATCGCCGTGCTCGACCATCCCGACTACACCTCGCTTTCGAAACTGGCCGTCAACTTCTCCGACGGCATCATCGAAGGCAGCGAACAGGTCAGTGCCGCCGTCAAGGCGCACGCCCTGAAATCGGGCAAGCCTTTCCTGCCCTATCAGGCACCGTCCGACAGCTACAACTACATCGAAGACTATGCGGCATTCTACCGCAGTCTCATGGAATCCAAGAAATAACACACCATGTTCATCGATCTGATTCTCGCTCTGATTCTGGTCTGGAGCATCGTTGACGGCATCCGTAAAGGTTTTGTCAAGCAAATCTGTTCCATTCTGGCGTTTCTGGCCGGCGTCTGGGGCGCGAGCCATTATTCCGACCAGGTGGGAACTTTTCTCGCAAAGTACTTTCCCTCTATCGGAGAGGCGTGGCTGGGCATCATCTCCTTCGCCGTGGCCTTCCTTATCATCCTGCTCCTGATGCAGGCCGTGGAATTCCTGGTGGAGAAACTGCTTAAAATCGTGCTGCTCGGATGGCTGAACCGGCTGCTGGGCGCCGCCTTCAGCCTGCTCAAGTATGCCCTCGTGCTGTCGGTCATTATCTGCGTCGTCGATGCCATCGTACAGACGCTCCACCTCATCCCGGCCGAGACACTGGCCGAATCCAAGCTCTACGGCATCCTCGGCGACATCGCGCCGCGCATCTTCCCGCACCTGCACTTCGACGCAGTCAGGGAGACCCTGAAGAACCTCAATCCGATGCCGGCATAACCCTGCGGCCCGACAAATCCCCGCCATGATCAACCTGAACCTCCCCACATTCCCATTGACGCTGAAGGAACAAAGGGGCAAGGTTTACGTGTTCGATTGTATCCGTCAGAAATATGTGGCCTATACGCCCGAAGAGAAAGTCCGCCAGCACATCGTACATTTCCTGGCGGAATACCGCGAATACCCGCTGGCGCTGATGGCCATAGAAATGCCGTTCAAGGTGTCCCGCATGCGCAAGCGCAGCGACCTGGTGGTTTACAACAGCCACACCGAGCCGTTGATGCTCGTCGAGTGCAAGGCGCCGGATGTGCCGCTCACCGACCGGGTGTTCGACCAGGCGGCGGTTTACAACCTGCAGATCAAGGCCCCCTGCATCCTCCTCACAAATGGTGTGACGCATTACTGCATGGAACTCGATACGGCGCTGAACCGGTATCAGTTCATGATAGACATCCCTTATTATTCCGACCTTTCGACCATGGCCGGGTCGTCACCGGACGACAACAGCTTCTGAAACTGTATCTGGTCTTTCCAGCCGTCCGGCGTGTGCATCCACTGCAGACGTCTGCCGGTCTGGCTGAATCCGGCCCGCGCAAACAGGGCGAGGCTTTCCGCATTGTCTTCCGTCACATAGGCATAGACCTGGTGCAAAAGCAACACCTCACGGCAATAATCCACAAGCAGTTGCAGCGACTCCGCCGCATAACCGCGACGCCGGTCGGAGGCGTCGGCAATTAGGATCCCGATCCCCGCCCGACTGTTCAAGGCGTCGAAATCGTACAGGTCGAGCGTACCGACCGTACGTGCCTCTGTCGGGCCGTCCGGCAGCAGATCGATCATCAGACGCAAGCCGTGCGTGGCGAAAATATCATGATTGTCATTCTCGAGAAAACGGCGGAGATGGTATCTGGAAAAAGGCACCAGCGTATCACTGACCTGCCATACGTCAGAATCGTTCTCCCACCGGTACAGCAATTCAAGGTCCTCCGGTTCCGCCGCCCGGAGTTTCAGACGGTTTCCCTGCAGGTACTTCATGCGCCGTACATGTGCTCGTAATACTGGCGATAAGAGCCCGAAATCACCGACTCGACCCAGTCCTGGTGCTCAAGATACCAGACAATGGTCTTGCGGATGCCTTCCTCGAACGGGGTATCGGGCACCCAGCCCAGTTCCGCCGTGATCTTGGACGGATCGATGGCATAGCGCCGGTCGTGTCCGAGGCGGTCCTTGACATACGTAATCAGGCCTTCGTCAATCCAGTCGGTCCGGATCGAGCCGTCCGCAGCCAGTTCCTTCTTCCTGAGCACCTGGCGGTAGGCCGGGTTCGCATCAACCATCTGCCGGATGCCGGCGATGGTCAGCCGCACAATCTCGATGTTCTTCTTCTCGTTGTGTCCGCCCACATTGTACACCTCGCCGGGACGGCCGTGGTGCAGCACCATGTCGATGGCCTTGCAGTGGTCTTCCACATACAGCCAGTCGCGCACATGCTGTCCGTCGCCATATACCGGCAGCGGGCGGCCTTCGAGGATATTGTTGATAAGCAGCGGGATGAGTTTCTCCGGGAAATGATACGGCCCGTAGTTGTTGGAACAGCGCGTAATCGAAACCGGCATCCGGTAGGTGTCGGCGTACGCCTTGACCAGCATGTCGGCCGCAGCCTTCGAGGCACTGTACGGACTGTGCGGACAAAGCGGCGTGTCTTCGGTGAAATAGCCCTCGCTGCCCAGCGTGCCGTACACCTCGTCGGTCGAGATCTGATGGAACCGGACGCCCTGTTTCCACTCCGGATAGCCGTCCGCGCCCTTCCCCACGGTCCAGAACTGCCGGGCCGTGTCGAGCAGCGTCTGCGTGCCGAGCACATTGGTCTGCAGGAACAGCTGGGGATTCTCGATGCTGCGGTCCACATGCGATTCGGCCGCGAAGTTCACCACATAACGGATGTCATGCCGTTCGAAAATCTGCCGGCAGATGTCCCGGTCGCCGATGTCGCCCTTGACAAACGTGCAGCGCGGCGAAGCGGTTTCCTCGGCAATCGTCCCGAGATTTCCGGCATAGGTCAGCGCGTCGAGCACAACAAAACGGGCATCGGGATAACGCTGCATCATGTATTTCAGGAAATTGCCGCCGATAAAACCGGCGCCTCCCGTAATCAGGTATGTTTCCATTTCAAAGATTGTTTTCAGTTTGAAGCCGGGAACACGTCGTGCCACGACGGAGCACGGAGATCCTTCTCGGAACAGATTCTGTCCGCCGCCGGCACAGGCCATGCGATGCCCAGCGCGGGATCGTCAAAACGGATGCTGCGCTCCGACTGGGGCGCATAGACATTGTCCACCTTGTAAGCGAAGACGGCATCCTCGCTCAGCACGGCGAAACCGTGCGCAAAGCCGCGCGGCACGAAGAACTGCCGGTGATTCTCCCCGCTCAGTTCCACGCCGATGTGACGCCCGAAGGTCGGCGATCCGGGACGGATGTCAAGCGCCACGTCCCACACCCGGCCGCGGATGACGCGGACTAGCTTGGCCTGGGCGAAGGGTTCTGCCTGGAAATGCAGGCCGCGCACCACACCGTAGCGCGAATACGATTCGTTCTCCTGCACAAAGCCGACCGGCCCTACCGCCGCATCAAACAAGTCCTGCCGGAAGGTCTCCATGAAATAGCCGCGGTGGTCACCGAAGACCACCGGTTCGATAATATAGACACCGGCGATATCCGTCTTCAGGAAATTCATGACCGTTTCGTTTTACTCAGTTCCATCATATACACGCCGTATGGCGTCTGTTTAAGCTGCTCGCCCATGCGGTAGAGCTGGTCGGAATCGATCCAGCCGTTGCGCCAGGCCACTTCCTCGATGCAGGCCACGTAGAAACCCTGCCGGTTCTGGATGGTGGCGATGAAGTTGGACGCTTCGAGCAGCGTATTGCAATTGCCCGTGTCGAGCCAGGCCATGCCCCGGTCGAAAAGCTGGACATGCAGATGACCTTCCTCCATGTACAGCCGGTTGAGGTCGGTGATTTCGTATTCTCCGCGGGCCGATGGCTTGAGATGGGCGGCCTTTTCGGTCACCGTATTGTCGTAGAAATACAGGCCGGTCACCGCATAATGCGACTTGGGCTGCTGGGGTTTCTCCTCGATGGAGATGGCCATGCCGTTGTCGTCGAGTTCCACCACGCCGTAGGCGCGCGGATCTTTCACGCCATAACCGAAAATACAGGCGCCTTCCTTAATCGAGGCAGCCTGTCGCAGCATGCGGCTGAATCCCTGCCCGTAGAAAAGGTTGTCGCCCAGAATGAGGCATCCCGGACCGCCTTCCAGGAAACCGGCGCCCAGCACGAAAGCCTGTGCCAGGCCGTTCGGTTTGTGCTGCACCATATATTCGAAGTGCATGCCCAGGCGGCTTCCGTCGCCCAGCAGTTCTTCGAACAGATGCAGGTCGCGCGGTGTGGAGATGATGAGCACCTCGCGGATGCCCGCCAGCATCAGCACCGACAACGGATAGTAAATCATGGGTTTGTCGTACACCGGCATGATTTGTTTCGAGATGGCCTTCGAAAGCGGATAAAGACGCGTGGCGCTGCCGCCGGCCAGGATGATGCCTTTCATAGCACAGAGTTTTTCGGATGTGGCAAAGATACGATTTATGTATCATTGCGCCAAACAGTCGATGTCTTCGCTTCGCTCATCCCTCCCACGGCTTCGCCGCGGGTCACTTCAGAGGCCGCGGGCGGCCACGGTTTGCCCGGCCTTCCCGGCAGGCTGTTCGGTCTTGTTCCGGCAGGCTTGCCCCGGCAAACCTTCGCTTCGCTCATCCCTCCCACGGCTTCGCCGCGGGTCCCTCCCGCTCAAGAGTGAAGTGAACCCCAAAAGTTGGACAAAACTTTGAGGGGTTATTTATGAAACATTCTTTAGAGAAAAGATTGGAAGTTGTTCAAAGGTATTTGAACGGCGAGGGAGCAACTTTCCTTGAAAAACAGTCCGGAATAGATCATTGTGAGATTG
>JAFWVY010000046.1 GCA_017523725.1 Bacteroidales bacterium | reverse complement strand
CCATGACCGGCTTCTTGCTGTCGGTGCAGCCGGTATTGCAATACACGTTCAGCACCAGGCAGTCTTCGCCGAATTCCGCCGTTCCATTCGAATCGTTCACGGGCCCGATGGGGACGTGGCCGGGCTTCGTCGCGTCATACACGCCGTCATTGTCCGCGGCAGGAAGTGCCTTCTTCCAACGAAGCTTCCCCACCGGCTGCGTTGCGTAGGGGATGCCTTTCCAGATAATCAGCGCGTCTGTCTCCTTGCCGACGAAGGTCCCGTTGTTGCACTTGACGGCCTTCTCCATTTTCGTGTTGCCCATTATAATCCCAATTTAGTCGCCTTATACGCAGCTACACGCTTGGCCACGTTGGCCTTGATGTTGCAGTAAAAGAGCGCATAATCCTCGCCGTGGCGGCCATCCGGGCCGAAGAAATATTCGGCCACTGCGGCCTTTTCCGCAGTCATTGGCTCGCCCTTGGCATGCGTCACCACCACGCCGCGGTCCGGGAACACCTGCGCATCTGCGCCGACGTCCCCCATCTTCACCTCGCCGGTTTTCTCGTCCATGTAAAGGGAGCCCAGGTTCAGGCTGGCCGGAGCATAGGTGTCATCCAGTTTCCAGTTGAGCGGATTGATGCTCATGGAGCCGGGCTGCAACACGCAAGTATCGGCATTTACCTCCCTGTTCCGGGGGCCTTCGGTGTTCCAGGTGACGATAACGCCCGTGTCGCACTCGCCGGTGGCGAACTTCATGTGCGGATAGGTCTTGAATTCGTCCTTGGTGAAAGCATAGCCAATCGGATAGGCGGCCACCATGCGCTTGTAGTAATCGGGGTGCTCCGCAAAGTATTTCTTAAGCACCATCTTGACGATAGCCGATCCCTGGCTATGGCCGGCGATAATGAAAGGGCGGCCGCCATTGTAGTGCTCGAAGTAATAGTCCAGCGCAGCGACGATATCGCCATAAGGCATACCGGCAATGGAGGCGTCAAAGATTCCATCCCGCTTCCATACCTCGCCGGCATGGCGCAAGCCCACCTGACGGTAGAACGGCATGAATACGTTGGTGGAATCCGCATAGGCAGTGGCATGCAGAAGGTACTCACCCTCAGCGCCTTCCAGCATTTCTGCATTGTCCATGTCCGCATAGTCGGGAGCACCCGGGGCCATGCTGCCCAGGATGTACTCGGTAGCATATACGTAAAACGTATCGAATTCCTTGGTGACTTCAGGAATCTTGCACCAATTGGCCTTGTTGGAATAATCGAGAGGTAAAATCTTGTTCATCTTTTATGGTAATTTTAGTTAGTTTATTTTCTTTCCTTCAAAATACACTTCTGCCGGCATGTTGTAGCTGAAGCCTTCATGCTCGGCCGTGAGGAGGTCTTTGTCGAATACCAGAAAATCGGCATCCTTGCCGGCCTCGATGGAACCCTTCCGGTCCTCGATGCCCAGCTGGACGGCTCCGTGGGAGATATACTCGGGGTGTGCGCTAATGTGGCCGATGAAAAGGTCGGCAAGGGCCTGGACATCTGCCACAGATGCCGGCGTTATTGTAATCTCAGTCACGGTTCAATTTGTTTTACGGGATGTACACAAACGGGCTTACGATGACCGGGCCCACTTTACCACCCACGGTAACGGTGCCGAGGGCCACAAAGTCACGGCCTCCGCCGATGCAGTGGGGCGCCTTGTCCGACTTTATCACGGCGCTCAGTTTCGTTACGCCGGACGTGATGGTGATATTGCCTACGCTTCCTTCCTCTCCGGTGCCGATAGCGGCGCAGTGACCACCGGAGACCACCGAAAGCGTTCCGCCGCTGATGAGGATGTCTCCGCACTCGGAGTTGAGGCATCCGGAGCCGATGCCGGTTCCGGGAAGGATGCTGTCGTAGCTCGCCGTTATCGTGCCGCCGCTGATGGTAATATCCCCGCAAACGGAGGCCTCGAAGACGTCACCGTCGTTGTCGCAACCGTCACCGCTGCCGATGCAGGCGGCGTTAATCCCGCAAACGGCATTGATGGTGCCTCCGCTGATGGAAATGTTGTCGCACGTCGCCTCCTGACCGCAACCGATGCCGGCGGCGCTTGACCCGCCTTCGGCCTGGACGGTGCCGCCTGTGATGGAGATATCGCCGCACGATGCGCGGGCGCCGCTACCGATACCGGCCCCGGAAGGCCCTCCAAACGCAGACACGCTTCCACCGCTGATGACAATGCTGCCACAGCTCGTCAGGAGGGTGGATCCGATGGCGGCGGAATCTTCTCCGCCGGTAGCCCGGATGCTGCCGCCTTGTATTTCAATGCTGCCGCAGTCTATACCATCCTTATATACACTGCTGCCCATTGCGGGGGCCATACCATTGCTGCTCACATCCAGTTTCCCGCTCCCTTTGACGATGAGCGTCTTGCCTT
>JAFWVY010000045.1 GCA_017523725.1 Bacteroidales bacterium | reverse complement strand
GGCACTTTGAAACGATGGTTTTCGTCAAAGGCGGCATATTCGAGGTCGCCGTCGCTTTCGGCCAAGGCATCCTCATATTCCTCGTCATACACATCACAAATTCGCTTGTAAAACAGCAATGGGAATATGTATTGCTTGTAGTCGCCCGCGTCAATGAATCCGCGAAGGTAGGTGGCCGCGCCCCAAAGATAAGATTCCAATTCTTTCTGTGTCATTTCGCAAACTCGTTTAGCAGGTGAATAAAACGTTCCTCGGCCTCTTGTGCCTCTTTGACGGCGGTCTTCAGCTGGGCTTTGGCTTCCTCCAAGGTCGGCAGGTTGTCAGTCATCTCCTTTTCCACATAAAGGGGTATGTTAAGGTTGTAGCCATTGGCTTTGATCTCGTCAATCCCAACCACCTTGGCGTGATTTTTTACGTTCTCGAAATCGGAATACCATTTATATATGGTATCGATATGCTCTAGTTCCAAAGTGTTCTGGGCACGACCTTTCTTTACTTGGTCGGCGGCATCGATGAAAAGGAACTTGCCTTTCTTGGAATGCTCTTTGTTTGCCTTGAAAATCAGAATGCAAGCGGAAAGTGTGGCTCCATAGAAGATGTTCTCGCCCAATCCGATGACGGCTTCCAGCAAATCCTTCTCCAACAACACGGAACGAATCTTGGCTTCGGCGTTTTTGCGGAACAGAGCACCGTGAGGAAGTACTACCGCCACGCGCCCAGTCTTTTCATCCATCGATTTCACCATGTGCTGCACCCAGGCCATGTCGCCGTTGCCCTTGGGCGGCGTACCGGCAATATTACGTCCGTAAATGTCATCGGCCCAATCTTCTGCGCCCCAGTTACTTAACGAGAAGGGCGGATTGGCAATAACAATGTTGAACTGCTGCAGATGGTCGTACTTGAAGAATTTGGGCTCGCGCAAAGTGTCGCCACGCTCAATATGGAAATCCTCAATGCCGTGCAGGAACATATTCATGCGGGCAATGGTGGAAGTGGTCAGGTTCTTCTCCTGTCCGTAAAGTTTCAGCGTGCGGAAGTCACCGCCACTTTGCTTTACTTGTTCCACACATTCAAGCAACATACCGGCGGTGCCACAGGCGGGGTCGTAGATGGTTTCGCCTTGTTGCGGATTGACAATCAACCCCATTAGATGTACCACCGAGCGAGGTGTGTAAAATTCTCCGGCTTTCTTGTTGGTTTGGTCGGCGAACACTTTTATCAGGTATTCGTAAGCCCGTCCTAACACATCCGGCTCCACATTGGAATTTGAAAGGTTGTATTGTGAATAGTGCTCAATCAAGCGGCAGAGAAGTTCATCGGACAATTTGTCTTTGTTGGTCCAAGCCGCGTCGCCGAAAATATTGGCCAAATACTGTGGATTTGCCTGCTCTATTTGTGAGAAAGCCCCTTTGATGGCACTGCCCACATTAGTGGTTGTGGCCCGAACATCGTTCCAATGGCAACCCTTGGGAATAATGAAGCGGTGCATTTCCGCACCGGATGCATATTCATGGTCGCCATCGCTTTCCGACAACGCTTCATCATATTCTTCGTCATACACATCCGAAATTCGCTTAAAGAAAAGCAAGGGAAAAATATACACCTTGAAATCAGCCGCATCCACAGGACCTTTGAGAATCCAGGCGGCTTTGGAGAGGTGTTGCTCTAATTGAGAAAGTGTTAGCATGAGTCGATGACAGGTTGATTGGGCATGTTAAATGCATACACGTAATCAAAATATAAAAATAGAAAAAAACATCATACCCGGTTTCGTAGCAATACATTTTTTCATTTATCGCCGGGGGGCACAGTATCCGATCTTTCCGACTATGACAACGGACGATTATATGCAGATTTGTGTGAAACCATAAAAAAGAGCCGCCCCGGTTCAGGGACGGCTCTTTTTTGTTCTCTACTGCAGCGACCGGAAGGTTTCGCCGAAGATGAGGTAGGAGACGTTGCCGGCGATGGTGCCTTCGTTCTGGCCCCATAGGAACGGCCAGTCGTCGTAATTCTCGAAATGGTCGGGCTGACGGAACAGGACACCCGGAGCGACGTTGCCCGGAATGAAGGAGAAGTCTGCGCGGTTGTTGCCGTAGAAGACCTCCTTCGGGCGGGTCGCGCCGACGGCCGCCACCAGCGAGTAGTTGTGGTACGGATGGCAGCCGAAGAGGAAGGCCGCCGCCTTGTAGATATGGTCCTTCCTGATGATGTCCGGGAAATGGCGCACCGCATTGCAGACCGTCGTGCCGAAGCTCACCACCTGGCCGCTGCCGGCCCAGTTGCCCAGTCCGATCGGCACGCCGTACGGGTTCTGCGATTCGAACGACTCCACATATTCCTTGTATTTTTCCACGTAGGGACGCAGCCGCTCCTTGTATGCCGCATCCATATACGGAATGGCATTCAGGGCCGCGCCGATGGCAGAATTCGCATTCCGCTCCAGCGCCGGCCATACACCGGCGGTGAACTGCTCCAGATACGCCGGTTCCCTGGTAGAGACATACAGTTGCAGGGCTGTGTTGTAGTTGGTGCCACCCATCCCGCCGCGACGGCCACCAGGGCCGCCATCATCAAGTAGATGCTTTTTATATTGCTGTCAATGGATGTAGTTTCGCCCCGAAGATACGCGTTTTACTCTAAGTTGGCAAGGCGTTATTGTCTGTCGTTTTTTTATCTTTGCACAAACCAGAACAAATTGATTATGCCATGAAAAAGATTCTTTCCACACTTGTTTTACTTGGATGCGTCCTGTCTGCAGCCCAGGCGCAGCCGGGCGGGATGGGCTTCGGCCAGCAGGCGCCCGTCAATGTCAAGTTTGACCCCTATGTAGCGGCTCCTGCCGGCTTCGACCAGGAACGTGCCGCCATTGCACACGGTACGCTGGAGCTGGTCGAATACAACTCCACCACGGTCGGTACGGTCCGCAAGGCTACGGTCTATCTTCCGCCCAAGTACGATGCTTCAAAGAAATACCCCGTGCTGTACCTGCTTCACGGTATCGGCGGGGATGAGCGCGAATGGCTCCAGGGCGTGCCGAACATCATTCTGGACAATCTGATTGCAGACGGGAAGGCTGTCGATATGATCATTGTCATGCCGAACGGCCGCGCCCAGCAGAACGACCGCGCCGAGGGAAATGTCTATGCCGGATTCCAGGCATTCGCCAATTTTGAATACGACCTCATCAAGGACCTTGTGCCTTTCATCGAAGGCAAATACAGTGTCTCTGCCGACAAGATGCACCGTGCGGTGGCTGGTCTGTCGATGGGCGGCGGCCAGTCGCTGAACTTCGGACTGGCGCATATGGATGTGTTTGCCTATGTTGGCGGCTTTTCTTCCGCGCCCAATACCAACACGCCCGAGGTGCTGATCCCCGATGTGGCGAAGACCAAGGCTGAAAACAAACTGCTCTGGATGGTCTGTGGCAGCAGGGACGGGCTGATGTACAATAGTTCACGCCTCAAAGCGTTCTGCGACGAGAAAGGCATACCCTGTACCTTGATTGAGTATCCCGAAGGCCAGCACGACTTCGTGGTCTGGAAATACGGCCTTTACAACTTCGCGCAGCTTATCTTCAAGCCGTAGCTGTCGGCTATCCTTGATGCTCAAATAAAAGCCGGGCGACCATGCTGTAACTGCATGGCCGCCCGGCTCTGTCTTCGGTGTCTGGATCAGAGTCCCAGGTGTTTCTTGGCGAATTCGAAGAACGAAGGCCAGTCGGGCGTGTCGGTGTGGCCACCTTCGTGGTAGCGGAAACCGATGTTGCCTTCGATGTAGGCCTTGTCCACAACGGGTTTCGGATCGTCCATCACCAGGCCTTTGACGCCCTTCAGTTCATAGACCGGAGATGCATCGCGGGCCGTCAGGAACATGCCGTAGGGGTCGCTCCACTGGCTGGTCGTACCGCCGTTGATGAACACCGGCCGCGGTGCGCAGAGGGCGAGCAGCGAATGGGCATCCACCGTCGCTTTTTCGATGTTCCTCGGGAGATATTGTCCGGGCGTAAGCGGACCGCAGAATTTAAAGAAGTTGCCGGCCATCCAGTGGTATTCCGACGGTACAGCCGACATTTCCAGGTCCTGTCCCCAGTGGCGACGGTTCGTTTTGGTACCCAGACTGCCGGCATCGCTCGGGAACGCGATGGCGATACGCGGTTCGAAGGCGGCCGTAAACAGGGTGGCCTTGCCGTATCTCGAATGGCCGGACAGGCCGATGGCTTTGCTGTTGACCTCCGGAATGGTCTCCAGGAAGTCAATCAGACGGCTGATGCCCCAGGCCCATGCACCGATGGAGCCGATGTCGTCGGGTTTGCGCCAGTTGCCTTTGTTGATCAGTCCGATGAGGTAGGAGGTCAGGCCCGCACCATTATCAGGTTGCACGGTGTTGGGGTCGAACATGCAGATGCCCCAGCCGTGCGGCGCGGCCATCTGCCAGTATGTTTCGCTCATGAAACTCCAGCCGATGACAATCATCACCGGAACCGGTTTGGTTACTTCGGCGGGCAGACGCAGCGTGGCGCTGATAACCGGTTTGTTCCGGACCTCCGGATAACCCGAGCAATCGACTTCGCCGGTAATGGTGTACATCTTGGAAGGGTAGGCGGGAGGTGCTTCCTGACCTGCAGCCTGAGGCCTTCCCATGCCCATGCCCATGCCCATACCGAAGCCCATGCCCATGGGCCCTTGCGGGGCGACATAATCGGTTTTGGTGAACACCACCTGCGGGCCGTCCTTCTTCTCAGGCATCCTTCCATAGAGTTCCTGCTGGATGGCTTCCGTGATGACCGGCCGTACCGTCCGGTCCCAGGCCTCTCCGGAAGTCACCTTCCGGCCGTCCGGCCCGTTTACCAGAGAGATTGGGGTGTATTTTCCCACCCGGGCGGAATCCGGTCCGGGAAAGAATCCTGTTTCGGCATCGTCATAATTTGTCCACAGGCCCCACGGCGAGCGGTTGCGTTCTCCGCCTCCGGGCGCCTGCCATTTGCCCGGTTTTCCGGGCACCGGAACCAGGCTGGCCGGCCGGTCGGGATCGTTGTCGGTCTCCGGCAGTGTGGGAATTGTAATGCCCAACTGGTTGAGCATCTGGTAGTAATCGGTTTCGGTGGTTACATCGGCCGGAGGAAATGCCGGGAACGACGTGGGTTGCTGCGGGAATGCAATGCAGCACATGAGACTGCAAAGTCCGGTTGTCAGGATTTTTCTCATAAGCGTTTTATTCGGTTTAGCATGCTAAGGTAGCGATTTTTTTATTTTATATCTTTACAAGTCCAAATTTAAAAACAGAACCATAAAATAAACGCGATATGAAGAAGTTACTGGGATTACTCCTGCTTTTCTGCTCTCTCCAGCTTTCGGCTTTCGAGCGTGAGCCGCTCTGGCCGAAGAACAAGATGCCCGATGCACAGAACAGCCAGATGGCCGTGATGAGCGATGAGATGCGCCAGCCCGGCTTCAGTCCGGACAAGTACCGCGAGCCCTTCCTTGAATGGTTCGAGGCGCCGGCCAAAGATGTCAAGAAAGACATCTGCATGATTCTCATTTCGGGCGGCGCCTACAACGGTACCGTTGATGTCGGCTTGATTGACAAGTGGCACAAGGAATTCACCGCCCTCGGCATCCAGTGTGTCAACCTGGTGTACCGTACACCGCGTCCTGAAGGCCTCCCGATATACCAGAGCGCCTGGGAAGACGGTCAGCGTGCCGTCCGTCTGGTGCGCAGCGAAGCGAAGAAGCGTGGATTCGATCCCGAGAAGATTGGTGTGATCGGCATGTCTGCGGGTTCCCACCTTGCTGTATTGCTCGGAACCAGCGCGCTTACGCCGGCCTACGAACGCATCGACAAAATCGACGATATCCCGTGCCACGTCAACTGGGTCATCGCCAATGCGCCGGCCTATGCGACCACCGACGGTGAAACCGGTACGCCGGCCACCCGTCAGGGCTATGGCCCCGATGTGAAGCTGAGCAGCGTGTTCAAGTTTGACGAAAAAACCTGTCCGATGAGCCTGCACCACGGCGGTAACGATCCTTATTCGCCCAATGGTTCGACGTTGATATACAGACAACTGCGCAGAATGAACATTCCTGCCGAACTGCACCTTTATCCCGGCAAAGGCCACGGTGCCTATGGCTTTGAGCGGGCGGTGGAATTCATGACGCAGATGGGCTGGATGGGGCCGCTCGGTCCGGAAGTGCCGCTGGACAGCCGTTTCACAAGCGATGCCGACCGTGCCGAATGCATCCGCGAAGACCTCTGGCCGGAGGGCAGGACCCCCGACTTTCGCGAGAACCAGTGCGTACCTTACATCGAATGGCACATTCCGGTGGAGCGCAAGACCCGCGCCATCCAGATTATCTATTCGGGCGGCGCCTATTCGCGCAACGATCCCGACGCCTTTGAGGTGGCGCCGGCCCGCCGCTATCTCAACGCGATGGGCGTGACGGTCGTGACGCTGAAATACCGTACGCCGCGTCCGTCCGGCCTGGCCAAACACACCTCTGCCTGGCAGGATCTCCAGCGGGCCATCCGCATGGTGCGCAGCGAGGCGGCAAGACGCGGCCTGGATCCCGACCGCATCGGCATCATGGGCTCCTCGGCCGGCGGTCATCTGACCCTGATGGGCGTGACCTCCTCACGGCAGCAGTCGTATCAGGCCGTCGATTTCATCGACCGCGTCTCGTGCAAGGTCCAGTGGGGCATCGGCATCTATCCCGCCTATGCACTGACCGACGGCCTCGAAGGCGGCAACACCACGAAGGGCAACGACGACAGCGCCGTCCTGGCACCCGAATTCAACTTCGACCTTGACACATCTCCGATGCTTTTCCTGCATGGCGATGCCGATGTCTATGCCTCGATGAACTCCGTCAAGACCTGGGAAAAGATGCGTGCGATGGGCATCCAGAGCGAGCTGCATACGCTGGCGCTGCGCGGCCACTGCTTCCAGCGCGAAGCATCGCCCGGAACGGCCAGCTACAACTGGCTGGACCGCATCGGCGAATATCTACAGCCGTTCATCGCCGAACGGTAAACATTCCCGGATGAAACGCATCTGTCACTTCATCTCCGAATACATGGGGGCGCTGGTGCTGCTCTCAGCCGTCGCCGCGTATTTTTTTCCGGAGATGATGTCACGTATCCGGCCGAAGACCATCAACTATCTGCTGGGGCTGGTGATGTTCGGCATGGGTCTCACACTGAACCTCGGCGATTTCCGGGTGGTATTCAGCCGGCCCCGCAATCTCTTCATCGGCTGCCTCGCGCAGTTTACGGTGATGCCGTTGCTGGCCTGGCTGCTCTCGCGGGTGTTCGCACTCGACGAGGCGCTGGCGCTGGGCGTCGTGCTGGTGGGCTGCTGTCCGGGCGGCACGGCCTCGAATGTCATTACGTATCTGGCCAAGGGCGACCTGGCACTTTCGGTGGGCATGACCGGTGTCTCCACGCTGCTGTCGCCGCTTCTTACACCTCTGCTGACCTGGTTTCTGATAGGCAAGCAGGTGGATGTCAATGTGCTGCAAATGTTCCTGAGCATTCTCTGGGTTGTGATTGTCCCCATTGTCGCCGGACTGGTGGTGAAACGCATCTGGAAGGGTTTTACGGAAAGGTGTGTCGATTATCTGCCGGCTGTTTCGTCGCTGGCCATCTGCTTCATCGTCGCCATCGTCATTGCAGCCAACGCGCCGAAGCTGATGCGGGGCGGCGCCCTGGTCGTGCTTGTGGTGGTGCTGCACAATGTGTGCGGTTTGCTTCTCGGCTATTTCGCCGGCCGGCTGGCGGGACTATCCACAGCCCAGCGCCGGGCGGTGTCCATCGAGGTCGGCATGCAGAATTCCGGCCTGGCCAGCAGTCTGGCCGTGATGCATTTTGCGGCTTATCCGCTGGCCTCGGTGCCTGGTGCCGTTTTCAGTGTGTGGCATAATATTTCGGGAGCTGTCGTGGCGCGTATTTATGCGCGGCGCAGTCGTCAATTATAACCTATGGAAAAGAATATTTTAACCCGACAGATACATATTCCCTGTTATCTGACCGACCGGTTCAACCGCCTCACGCCGTCCGCTTTCATGGATCTGGCGCAGGAAATGGCCGGAGACCATTCCAATCTCTGCGGATTCGGCTATGCCGACCTGCTGGAGGAGCGGCTGGCCTGGGTGGTTTCGCGCATGGCTTTCCGTTTTCTGAAGACGCCGCAATGGCAGGATGACGTGGTCTTTTCGACGTGGAACAAGGGATGTGAGGACGGGCTTTTCTACCGCCGTGAGTTCCTGATAGCCGACCCTGCGACGGGCGGGCCGATGGTGGAGGGGACGGCCGGATGGCTGCTGCTGAATGTGGACACGCGTGCCATGGTGCGTTCGTCGGCTCTTTGCGACCGGCCGGAATCGGTCTGCAGCGACAGTGTGATGGAGGAACCTGCGCCGCGCATCCGGATTCCGCGCGGGGCGGTGCCGGAACCTTGCGGCTGGCATGTGGTGCAGCCGTCCGACATCGACCGCAATCTTCATACGAACAACGCGAAGTATGCGTTGTGGGTCATGGATTCGCTGCCTTCGTCGGATGCACAGCGTACGCCGGAATATTTCTCCATTAATTTCCTGCACGAAAGCCGGGAAGGCGATGTGGTCGCGCTGACGCGGTATGCGCTGCCTGATGGCCGTTTCCTGGTAGAAGGCCATGCAGGGGAGACGCCCGTCTTTCTGGCGGAAGTGCGGCTCCGCTAGCCGGCGTCAGGCTTTTTCCTCGGTTTCGATGATTGTCTGCAGGTAGCGGCATTTCTCGGCATTGCCGAGGGTCTTGCCTTTGTCGCACGATATCTTGACGCAGTCGTGCCATTCGCGCAGCTCGGTGATGCGTCCGCGCGTGAGTTTCACCACGATGTTCATGGGCTTGCAACCAGTGATGTCGCAGGTGAGGAACGTGCCGACGCCATAGGAGTCCTGCACGCGGCCGGCGCAATACCGGTGGATGCCGATGGCGCGTTCGATGTCCAGTCCGTTGCTGTAAACGACCTGTTTCGTGGCCGGGTCGATGCCGAGCGACTTGTATTTTTCGATGATCTTTTCGGTCTGTTCTTCCTCGTTGCCGCTGTCCACGCGCAGCCCCTTGTACATCATGGCCATTCTCTTCGACAGGTTGCCGAAGAACACTTTGTCTCCGAAACAGTCGTAGAGGTAGATGCCGTTGTCACCGTCGTACACGTCGCTGAACTTCTTCATGACGTTGAAGTTGCATTCGAAGACGCCGCTGACGATTTCCTCGAACGATATCAGCTGGTGCGACATGGTGCCCAGGCAGGCCGTGTCGTGTTTCATGGCCAGCCAGACGTTGCTGGTGCCGGTAAAGGTGCCGGGCCAGGATTGCGAGGCATAGACCTCCTTCATGACGCGCACGACCATGTCGTGGTGGGCCAGGCTGAAGCGGCGGCGGGTTCCCATGTCGCCGAAAACCAATCCGTTGGAGAAGATTTGCACGGCTTTCTGCCGGGCACGCTCCGTTTCGAGCTGCAGGTCGTATCTGGCTGTGTCGCCGTTCAGCCGGTGCATCAGTTCGGAGATGAGCGACAAGATGGGCATTTCCCAGATGATGGCCGAATACCACTTGCCCTGCACCGAAATCTGCAGGTGTCCGGCTTCGTCCTGTGCGATGCTGACTTCGGCCGGATTGAACCGGAATCCGCGGAGGAACGTGTAGTACCATTCCGGCAGGAAATAGCATTTGCGCCGCATGAAATCGATTTCTTCCTGCGTGATGGTCACCTGCCGCATGGCATCGATATGCTCACGCAGCAACGCGGCGAAGCCCTGCGGATAAGCCGTGCCGTTGCGGTCGAAAAAAGAATAGACTACTTCGGCCCGTGGGTACGTGCTCAGGATGTAGTACTGACAGGTGAACGTGTAAAGGTCGTTGTCGGTGAAACGGGTGATGATCTGTTCCATTATTTGGTGCGGATATGGTTGGTCTGTATGATTTCACGGAGTGTGCTGCCGTCGTCGATGGAGCCGGTGCAGGCCAGGGAGACGGAAATCCGGTCGCCAAGCCCCATGCGGACCAGGTTCTTGATGGTTTCGCCGACGCAGTAGTCGCCGCAGAGTCCCGCCACTGTGATGTCGTCGCTGTGCCGCAGCACGATTTCCATGGCCGGCGTGATGTCTTCGAAGGCGCCGTATTCCTCCCGGTTGGCCGACTGGCCTTTGCGGTATACCATGTACGGGAGGTCGGCCACCGCACGGAGCACCTCATCGGGCAGGGCTGCGCCGGCACTGTACTGCACGCAATGCACCGGCCAGATGCCGCCGTTCGGCTTGAAGGAGATATGGCGCTGTGGATGCCAGTCGAGGGTGAATATGACTTGGTCGTAGTGCGGGATGAGTTGTGCCGTCCTTTCGGGCAGGATTTCTGCGCCGGGGACGTAGAGCGCGCCTTCGGGATGATAGAAATCGCGCTGCAGATCGACGATGACGAGGGTGTTCATGATATAATCCGGTTGTCGGTTCCGTTAATCCGGAACCGACTGCTAAAGTACGGCATATTTCATTTTGCTGTGACGGTCCGCCGGGATATTTCCTCCAAAATGCAGATTCGCGGCCTCCTTCGTCAGTTATAATCCGAATTGTGTTATCTTTGCTTGATTAAATACCCTTATGAAAAAACTGGTTGTGTCTCTGGCGGTGCTGCTTGGCATCTGCCTGGCGGGTTGGTCGGTCAAGTCTTCGACGCGGCCTGTCGTCCAGGTGGTTGCCGATACCGTGTACCGCGACATGCCCAATCTGGCTGCCGCTTTTTCCCGGAATGCTGCTTCGCCTGACACGACCTGTGTGTTTGCGCGTCCCGACGATTCGACCGAGCTCCGGCTTGACATATACCGGGCGGCTGTCGATTCACTTGCGCCGGCGGGGCCGGCCAGACCGGTCGTGCTGTTCGCCTTCGGCGGCGGATTCAGGGCCGGTTCGCGCGACCAGGCCGGCTACAGGCAGTGGTTCGGGCAGTTGGCTGCAGCCGGCTACACGGTGGTTTCGATAGACTACCGGCTCGGCCTGAAAGGTGCGGACCAGAAAAAGTATCTCAAATGGTTCGGCCAGTTCCGCAAGGCTGTCGCCATGGGTGTAGAAGACATGTTCACTGCTACGGCGTGGCTCACAGAAAACGGGCCGTCGCTCGGTATCGATGCGGGCCGGATTGTACTGAGCGGTTCATCGGCCGGCGCCATCATCAGCCTGCAGTGCATCTATGAGCTCTACAATGGCCGTCCGTCGGCCGCCATCCTGCCGAAGGGGTACGAATATGCCGGAGTCATGTCCTTCGCGGGCGCTATTCTTTCGATGCGCGGCGCAGTCCGGTTCAAGCGGCCGCCGTGTCCGACGCTGTTTTTTCACGGCACGGCCGACCCATTGGTGCCGTACCAGCAGATACGGGTGTTGCCGGTGGGGTTCTTCGGATCGGGTCAGATTGCAGCACGTTATGCCCGTGCCGGCTATGACTATCGGTTCTATCGTTTTCTCGACCGCGGGCATGAGGTGGCCAGCCTGATGCCCCTGACAATGCCAGAACAGATAGATTTTCTTGAGCATGCGGTCTGTGGTGGGGAGAAAGGCACCATCGACCAGGTGGTTTCTGTCCGGAATCTTGATGCGCTGCAACGCCGGGCTCCGGGGCGTGGCAACGGCCGCCGGCCGGACGTCCGGCAAAATAGACCAACGGAATAGATAAATTATTGTCAAACAAAATCATAGAAAAAGTAATTCATGAGAATCTTTCATTTCCTTGTACTCGCCGCATTGGCCTTCTGGCTTTCGGCCTGTACTGCACCGGTGATGCCGGAAGAATTTGCACAGGAGAACGTCCGTGCGAAGTATAATTTCAACAGCGGCTGGCTGCTGTATGTCGGCGATGCCGAAGGCGCCGATGCCGTGGCTTTCGATGATGCCTCCTGGAAACCGGTGACGCTGCCGCACGCTTACAACGAAGACGATGCGTTCCATCTTCCGATTCACGAACATACCACCGGCATATCGTGGTACCGCAAACATTTCAGGGTGCCTGCCGACAGCCGGGGACGGAAGATATTCCTGGAGTTCGAAGGGGTGCGTTTCGGCGGTGATTTCTACCTCAACGGCAAGCATATCGGATTCCATGAGAACGGCGTCATGGCCGCCGGCCTGGATGTGACCGACGACATTGTGTACGACGGCGAGAATGTGCTTGCGGTGCGGCTTGACAACAACTGGGACTATGCAGAGCGGGCCACCGGTACGACCTACCAGTGGAACAACATCAACTTCAACGCCAACTACGGCGGCATTCCCAAGAACGTTTACCTGCATGTGACCGACAAGGTCTATCAGACGCTGCCGCTCTATTCGAACCTCGGTACGACAGGTACGTATGTCTATGCGTCGGATATCGACGTGGCGCGCCGCCGTGCGGTGATTCATGCCGAGGCGGAGGTCCGGAACGAGTCGGATGCCGCGCACAGTGTCGCGATGCGCATGGTCGTGGAGGATATGGACGGCCAGATTGTCAAGTCGGTGAAGGGCGAAGCCCAGACGGTGCCCGCCGGATCCACGGTGACGATTGCCGCCGCCGGCAAGGCCTCGGATCTTAATTTCTGGAGCTGGGGTTACGGCTATCTGTACAATGTCTATACGGCGCTTGAGGTGGACGGTGTCTGCAGCGATGTGCTGAAGACGCGTACCGGATTCCGCAAGACGCAGTTCGGCCAGGGCATGTTCTGGCTGAACGACCAGGTGCTGCAGCTCAAGGGATACGCCCAGCGTACCTCGAACGAATGGCCTGCCGTGGGCATGTCGGTTCCGGCCTGGCTGAGTGATTTCTCGAACCGGATGATTGTAGAGGGGAACGGCAACCTGGTACGCTGGATGCATGTGACGCCGTGGAAGCAGGACGTGGAGTCGTGCGACCGCGTGGGTCTGATCCAGGCCATGCCGGCCGGCGACGCCGAGAGCGACATCACCGGCCGCAAATGGGAGCAGCGCAAGGAACTCATGCGTGACGCCATCATATACAACCGCAACAATCCGAGTATCATTTTCTACGAATGCGGCAATGAGTCGATCTCGTTCGACCACATGGCCGAGATGAAGGCCATCCGCGACCAGTACGACCCGCACGGCGGCCGTGCCATCGGTTCGCGTGAGATGCTTGATGTGGACAATGCGGAATACGGCGGCGAGATGCTGTACATCAACAAGAGCGCCAAGCACCCCATGTGGGCGACCGAATACTGCCGCGACGAAGGTCTGCGCAAATACTGGGACAACTATTCGTATCCGTTCCATCCCGACGGCTACGGCCCGCTGTACCGCAACGCGCTGGCCCGCGAGTACAACCGCAACCAGGATTCCTATGCCACGCAGATGGTGGAGCGCTGGAACGACTATTACATGGTGCGTCCCGGTACCGGCAAGCGGGTCAGTTCCGGCGGCGTGAACATCGTCTTTTCTGATTCGAACACCCATTACCGTGGCGCGGAGAATTACCGGCGCAGCGGCGAGGTGGATGCCATGCGTATTCCCAAGGACGCCTATTTCGCCCATAAGCTGATGTGGGACTGCTGGATCGATGCCGACGAGGTGTACGATACCTATATCATCGGCCACTGGAACTATGCGGACACGATTGTCAAGGACGAATACGTGGTTTCGAACGGGGAGAAGGTCGAACTCTTTGTCAACGGCAAGTCGAAGGGCTTCGGCGAGCGCAACCATACGTTCCTCTTCAAATTCCCGGCCGTACAGTTCGAAAGCGGCACCATTGAGGCGGTGAGCTATGCAGCCGACGGACGTGAACTGAGCCGGACTTCCAAGAAGACGGCCGGTGCACCGGCAGCCATTGCGCTCAAGGCGTATGTCGCGCCCGACGGTTTCAAGGCCGACGGTGCCGATCTGGCGCTGCTGGAATTCGAGGTGGTGGATGCCGACGGCAACCGCTGCCCGCTGGCCAACGACCTGGTGACGTTCAGCATCGACGGCGACTGCGAATGGCGCGGCGGTCTGGCGCAGGGGCCCGACAATTACATTCTGGCCACCACGCTGCCGGTGGAATGCGGCATCAACCGGGCGCTGGTGCGTTCTACGCCGCGGACGGGAACCGTCCGGATCACGGCTTCGGCCGAAGGCCTGAAACCGGCTACTGTGACACTTCAGGCGGTGCCTTTCGAACAGCAGGACGGCCTGAGCCGCTACATCAGCGGAGAACATCAGCCTTCGTATCTCGACCGCGGTCCGACGCCCAAGGAGAATACTTTGAAGATCAAACGTATATCTGTCGATATCGCCTCAATCAAAGCGGAGAATGCCGAGCAGGCCACCCGCTGCTATGATGACAATGAGCTTTCATCGTGGAGTGTGCCGAATGCCGAGGCCACCTTTGTGCTGGCCCGCAAGGCCAAGCTTGCCGAAATGGATCTCAAAGGGTCTGCAGGCCGGGGTATCTATGCCCTCCTGATTGACGGCAAGGAAGTCTGGCGTGGCAGATTCACCCGCGCTTCCGGCTATGTCAATAACATCCAGTTTGAACCGACGGAAGGGCAGGAGGTCACCCTCAAATGGGTGGAGAACGACAACACCCGCCAGCAGGCTGCAGCGCCTGTGTTCGAACTGGCCGGCAGTAACGTGGCCGATTTCCCGGGTGCCGCGGCTCCGACCGACAACTCTAATCCGAACAATACGCGTGGATTCGGGAATCTCGGTGTGACCAATGAAACGGCGGCCCAGGCTGCGCAGGGTGGTCAGAACCGTCCGCAGGGCGCTCCGCAGGGACAGGCACAAGGCGGCCAGAATCGTCCGCAGGGTGCTCCGCAGGGGCAGGCACAAGGCGGCCAGAATCGTCCGCAGGGGCAGTCTCAGAATGGTCCGCGCGGTGGGCAGGGAACTCAGGCCGGCGCTCCCCAGGGAGCCGGCAACCGTGGCGGCAACCAGCGTCCTGCTTCGCTGAGCCTCACGGAGATTGAGTTCTACGAACTGCCGTAGCGCGGGGAGGTTCTTGCTGAGAGAGGCCGGCTTGGGAGTCGGCCTCTTTTTTGCGCCTTCGGCGCCGGTCTTCCTGCGGCAATCTGCAATACTTCGGGTGTTCCGAATGGCCCGAAGGTTCTGAAGGTCACGAAGATTCCGAAAGTTCCGAAGGAATATGCTTCTCAGACGTCGCGCCTGCTGGCGCCGGTCTTCCGGCTGCGGTCTCCTTTGTTTCGAGTGTTCCGAAGGAATATGCTTTTCAGACCGTCGCGCCAAGG
>JAFWVY010000044.1 GCA_017523725.1 Bacteroidales bacterium | reverse complement strand
GTACTATAACACAAAGCGAATAAAACTTCGGTTGAACGGACTGAGTCCGGTGCAATACCGAACTCAGAACATGTAAGCATCTATTATTATTAACCGTCCAACTTTGGGGGTTCACTTCAGAGGCCACGGGCGGCCAGGGTTTGCCCGGGGCAACCTGCCTGCACTTATATGGTGCGTGGATGCAGAAATTCGGGTGGGATATTCCCTCTTACTTACTGACCATCTAATCAACAAGGCTCTCTATAAGTGGAGAAGGAATATGCTTTGAAGACCCTAGCCACCCTCGGCTGTTAGAGGAACGGGGCCCGCCGCGCAGCGGTGGGAGGGGTCGCGCCTTGGCGCGACGGTCTGAAAAGCATATTCCTTCGGAACCTTCGGAACATCCGAAGTATGGCAGATGTCGCAGGAAGACCCGCGCCGCAGGCGCGGCCTCTCCCTAGGCCCGGATATAAAAAGAGAGTGACTGTCAGTCTTTCGACCTTTCAGTCACCCTCTGGAAAATGCGTTTGCAGCCGGCTTAGAAGTCCCTGCGCTCGTTGCGGTAGGCGTCGCGGTCGGACCAGTAGCCTCTGCGGCCTTCCTCCGAAGAGAACGTTACCTGGCCTTCGCCTTCAAAAACTTCACCTTTGTAAGTCGTCTTGATCTTGACCTGGATGGGCTTGTCATAACCGTAATCGGCCTGACGGAGCACCAGCTTGCGGTCCTTCCCGAGCACCTTGCCGTTGATGGTCCACTCGTACGAGTCGTAGTCGAGCCGGGCATCCAGCGTGTATTTGTCGGAAATGTTGCTGTAAACAATGATGTTGTTCGAAAGCTGTTCAACCGTGTTCTGCATCCTGCCGGCCAGGCCTCTGGATTGCTGTTGCTGCTGTTGTTGCTGTTGTCCGCCACGCTGAGCCTGTTGCTGTCCTGCCTGCGGACCGCCCTGGAACTGGCCGCGCTGCTGGCTCTGTCCGGGCTGGCCCTGGCCGCGTTGAGCACCCTGCTGTCCGCCCTGGCCTTGCTGACCCTGGAGCTGCCCACGCTGGCCTCCTTGCGGGCCACCCTGGCCTTGCTGACCCTGACCCTGACCACGCTGCGGGCCACCCTGCTGCTGCGCCTGTGCCGGAGCAGCATTAGGATCGCGCACGTATCTTACCGTCCAGAACTTGCCGAGATCCGATCCCAGGTAGTAACCCGGCTCCGGCGGCTGGTTGTAGGCTATATTCTCGCACAGGACACTCAGCCGGTAGACGACATCGCTCATCAGCGTGTGGAACCGGTATTCCGTCGGGATGTCGGTCATGTAGATACGCAGCGACTTGTTGTCGGAGGTGCGTACCATCAGTTCTTCGCGCCAGTCGCCGAAAAGATCGGCCGAAATGGCCGGATTGGACTTTGTGCCGTTGTTGACGGCTGTCTCACCCTCGCCGGGCAGTGTGAAATACTCCACGCCGTCGCCGGTCCATTTCGAGATTTTCATGCACCGTCCGCGTTGCACCGGCAGTCCCTGGGCCGCCAGTTCTTCCTGCTCAGGCGTCAGGGCTGCGGAACCGCCGTCCAGCAATTCACGGTTCAGGTCGCCGTCCCACCAGATGGCGAAATTGACACTGGGCTTGAATTCGGTGACGAGTCGTCCGTCGGCGGTGTAAGTGCCGTCGGTGGCCGAAGTCCAGGCTTCCCAGCCCGGATAGTGCGGGTCGATGTCAGCCGACATGGCCCGTCCGACATCCGTGGTGGAGGGGATGCCCCAGAGCAGTTCGCCGGTGGCCGCGTCACGCATTTCGGAACCGGCCCTCAACGGGTTGGTCTCATGCGACTGCCAGACCTCCAGACCCGGCCGCCACGGCAGCAGGTCGGACATGTGCATGGCGTCGCCGTGCTCCAGGCCGGTGGTGTAGCCGCCGGTGCCGTCGTGGTCGATCATGCAGGAACCGTAAACCACCTCATCGAAACCGTCTCCGTCCACATCGCCGATGCGCAGATTGTGGTTGCCTTGCTTCTCATACTGCAGGTATTCGTCGTCGTTCGCCATCGTGTCAAAACGCCAGCGGCGCGTGAGCTTGCCATTGCGCCAGTCCCACGCTTCCATGACGATGCGGGCGTAGTAGCCGCGGCAGATCAGGATCGAAGGCAACTTGCCGTCGAAATAACCTGCACCGGAAATGAAGCGGTCCACCCGGTTGCCGTCGGCATCGCCGAATTCGTATTTGTCGCCGCGCGATATATAGTCGGTGCGCGCCAGTTCCTTGCCCGTCTCACCATCGATGACAGAGAGGAATTCGGGGCCTTCGAGCACCATGCCGTAGGTTCTCGACTGCGGGTCAAGATCGCGGTAGTCGGTGCGGCCGTCGCCGTCGGTGTCGCCAATCACGGTGCCGTCGCCGAACTTGGTGCCTTCGGATGTCTTGAGGGCCAGCTCAGCCTTGCCGTCACCGTCGAAGTCGTGCAGAATCATCTGGGTATAGTGCGCACCCTGGCGGATGTTGATGCCCAGGTCGAGCCGCCACATGAACGTACCGTCCTGCTTGTAGGCATCGATCAGGTTGCCATCCTCGCAGATGCCGGAACGCGAGTTGTCGTAGGTGCGGGTCTCCAGTTTGACCACATACTCGTATTCGCCGTCACCGTCCAGGTCGCCCACGGTGACATCGTTCGGCGCATAGGCGCCGTCGGGATACCCGGGTACGGGATGGATCGGAATCTCGATATACGGCTTGGCCGCCCGTGCGGAGGTCAGCGCATACGTAGCGCCGCGTTCCTCTGCAGTCTTGCCGGAGACTGCCACGCGATAGACGTTGTCCACAGAGACATCTACGCCGTTGTCAGTGAAGAAGGTCGATTCACCGATCGGTTTCTGATTGAGTTTGGTCTCCTGACCGTTGCCGCTCTTGCGGTAGAGATCGAACGTCACATCGATGGGATCATCCTCAAGGTAGCGCCAACTTACCGAAACCTTGCCATCGCCGTTGTGGATGGCCACCAGTCCGCGTCCCAAGTCTTCCTTCTGTATGTCGGACCTGTAGGCTGGACCTTTGCGCAGAACCCGGTCTGCACTGTCATTGCTGCATGCTGCAAACAAAAGCGGCAGAAGCAATAAAAACCATTGTTTTTTCATTTGTCTGTGATTGATTGTTTGTAATGTCTGTTACAGCGAACATAACTAGCAAATATACGGAAATACTTTTATAGGCTGTCCTGTCGTCCGATAAAAAATGCGTACGCCCCTGCATGTCTCTTTTTTTGATATCTTTGTCCCAATTAATTGTTCTGCACAGAATGGTCGTTCTATATACAATCCTGGTTCTGCTTGGCATCGCGCTGATTGTCATCGAGCTCGTGGTGTTGCCGGGCGTCGGCGTTGCAGGCATCGGCGGTACACTGCTGGTCCTTGCCGGACTGTGGGCATTTTTCCATATTTACGGGACGGCTGCCGGGTTCGGAGCCCTGGCCGTGACGCTGGTCTTGCTCTGTGCGGCCGTAGCCGCGGCCCTGCGCTACAGAACCTGGCGCCGGCTGTCGCTGCATGCCGAGATTGACGGCCGTGTGAACGAACACGGACAGACGCTGCATCCGGGCGATACCGGCGTGGCGCTGACCCGTCTCGCCCCGATGGGCACGGCGCTGTTTGCGGGAGAGACGTTCGAGGTCAGTACAGAGGAAAGCCTGATTGACGCCGGCACGCCGCTCGAAGTATTGCGGGTGCAGGACGGCCGGATCTTCGTACGTGCCGCCGCCCCGGAAGCAGGGTCAGAAGAAAACCATGATTCAACGCCAATAAAATAAATACCGTATGGATATCGGAATCTATTTCATCATTATCGTACTTGCCGTCATCCTGCTGTGGATGGTGCTCTATTTCATTCCGCTCAACCTGTGGTTCCAGTGCATTCTGACCGATGTGCGCATCTCGCTGCTGCAGCTCATCTTCATGCGCTGGCGCAAAGTGCCGCCGTCGGTCATTGTCAATGCCATGATCAACTCCAAAAAGGCCGGACTGAACCTCAACGCGGACCAGCTCGAAGCGCATTATCTGGCCGGCGGCCATGTGCAGAAGGTGGTCAATGCCCTGATTTCGGCCGACAAGGCCAACATCCCGCTCGACTTCAAGGCGGCGACGGCCATCGACCTGGCGGGACGCGACGTGTTCGAGGCCGTGCAGATGTCGGTGAATCCGCGCGTCATCAACACGCCTCCGGTGGCGGCGGTCGCCAAGGACGGAATCCAACTCATAGCCAAGGCCCGCGTGACATTGCGCGCCAATATCAAGCAGCTGGTCGGCGGTGCCGGTGAGGACACGATTCTGGCCCGCGTGGGCGAAGGCATCGTTTCGACCATCGGCTCCTCGTCTTCGCACAAGGATGTGCTGGAGAATCCCGATTCGATTTCGAAGGTGGTCCTGAACAAAGGCCTCGATTCTGGTACGGCATTTGAGATACTTTCGATTGATATTGCCGACGTGGATGTCGGCAAGAACATCGGAGCCCAGCTGCAGATGGACCAGGCCAATGCCGACAAGAACATCGCCCAGGCGCAGGCCGAGAAACGGCGCGCCATGGCGGTGGCCCTGGAACAGGAGAACAAGGCCAAGGCGCAGGAAGCCCGCGCCAAGGTCATCGAAGCCGAGGCCGAGGTGCCGAAAGCCATGGCCGATGCATTCCGGAACGGCCGGCTGGGTGTGATGGATTATTACCGGATGAAGAACATCGAAGCCGACACGGCCATGCGCGACCAGATTGCGCGTCCCGCCGGGGCGGCCGAGAAGACGGATATCAAGAAATAAACGAATGGCGACCATGAAGAAACTGCTGATGTTTGCGATGCTTGCGCTCTGCGGCGCGGCGGCGTACGCGCAGTCTGCCGACATGAAGTTCGAAACCGAAAAACATGATTTCGGCAAGATCAACGAGACGGACGGCGAAGCGCGGGTGGTGTTCAAGTTCACGAATCAGGGCGACGTGCCGCTGATTATCCAGGATGTGCAGGCCTCGTGCGACTGCACCTCGCCCGACTGGACCCAGGAACCGGTGATGCCCGGCAAGCAGGGCTCAGTGACGGTGGTGTACGACACCAAAGGCCGTCCTGGTGTCTTCGACAAGACCATCAACGTGTATAACAACGGCAAGACCCCCTTCGTGACGCTGCGCATTACGGGCGAGGTGATCGGCGGGCTGGTACAGTTGCCGGACAACGCCTATGTCTATGAGATTCCGGGCACGACGCTCCGCATGGACACCAAGCATATTTCGCTCGGCCAACTGTCCGCCGGTCAGACAGCCTCCGCGCGGGTGAACCTCATCAACACCGGCCAGAAGGACGTCCGCATCGCCGTGGACCGTACCCCGAAACATCTGGAGGTGATGGCCACGCCGACTACCATCAAGCCGGGCAAAGTCGGACGCATCAACATCGTGTACGATGCGTCAAAGAAAGAAGGCAAGGGGTTCCAGGCGGACCAGATTACCTATACCGTGGACAGTGTCCGCAACGACGCGTTCAAAATCGCGGTCACGGCCGAACTTTAACCTATGGAGCAGAACACACAGAAACAGGCGGCCAGGAAAAAACACCGGGGACTCAGACTGCTGCTGGTCCATATCGTGATATGGGCATTGCTCGCCGCCGCATTGCTCATCGGCATTTTCAAATGGCTGCATGCCTACACGCTGCATGACGAGGCGCTGACCGTGCCGGATTTCTCCGGCCTGCGCGAAGCCGAGGCGGCTGTCCTGGCTGAAGAGAACAACATGCGCTACGAAATCATCGATTCGGTGTACGTGAGCAACACGCTTCCGGGTGCGGTCGTGCTGCAACAGCCGGCGGTCGGGGCGCTCGTCAAGCGTAACAGAACCATTTTTCTGACCATCAATGCCCTGCATGCCGAGATGGTATCCATGCCGAATCTGGTAGGCCTCTCGCTCAGGCAGGCTTCTTCGCTGCTGGTCATGCACGGGCTCCGGCTCGGCCAGTTCACCTACCAGCGCGACATTGCCTATAACAACGTGCTCCGGCAGCGCTATGGCGGCCGGGATGTGTCCACGGGCCGGAAGCTGCCCAAGGGCGCTGTCATCGACCTTGTGCTGGGCTCCGGCATCCAGTCCGACCAGACGCGGATTCCCCGTCTGACAGGCGTGACGCTGCAGGTGGTGCGCGATTCGCTGCTGTACCGCAGTCTGAATGTGGGCGAACTCCATTTCGATGCCACAGTCAGAACCACCGAAGACACGCTGGCGGCCGTCGTGTACCGCCAGGAACCGGAATATAGTCCCGTGCCGGAAGAGAACACCGCGCTCATCGGGGCGATCGTCAATTTCTGGCTGACCACCGATGCGCAGAAGGTGGCCGAGGAAGAAAAGAAGCGGGCGGAAGAACGCCGCAACCGCCAACTGCAACAACTGCAAGCCGAATCCCAGTTTTAGCCACGGGTTCCTCTCGTAGAGTGGCAAAAACGTCTTGGCAGCTTTGCCCCGCAAACCTTCGCTTCGCTCATCCCTCCCACGCCTTCGGCGCGGGCCCCTCCCGCTCAATAGTGAAGTGAACCCCCAAAGTTGGACGGTTAATAATAATAGATGCTTACATGTTCTGAGTTCGGTATTGCACCGGACTCAGTCCGTTCAACCGAAGTTTTATTCGCTTTGTGTTATAGTACTGGACATATTCTCGCAGAGC
>JAFWVY010000043.1 GCA_017523725.1 Bacteroidales bacterium | reverse complement strand
CCACCTCCGACGTTTCGTTCGTCGACCTCACCTGCGAACTGGCGAAACCCGTCACCTACGCTGAAATCTGCGCTGCCATGAAGGAAGCTTCCGAAGGCGAACTCAAAGGCATCCTCGGTTACACCGACGAAGCCCTCGTCTCCACCGACTTCCGCGATGACGCCCGCACTTCCATCTTCGATGTCAAGGCCGGTATCCAGCTCGACCCGACCTTCGTGAAGGTGTGCGCCTGGTACGACAACGAATGGGGCTACAGCAACAAGGTTTGCGAAATGGCCCGCGTGATTATGAAATAATCATCTGGATATAAATGAAAAGGCGGCTCGATGGGCCGCCTTTTTTTATTTTCTTTCAATTCTCAGTCCTCGCGCCAGGACTTCAGCAACGCGATTTCAGCCGCGTAGCCGTCGAGTTCGTTCGGCGTTTCGAGGAAAAACGGCAGGTCGCGCAGTAAAGGATGATTGATGATGCGCCGGATGGCGTCCGCGCCGAGCGTGCCGGCGCCGATTTTCTCATGACGGTCTTTGTGGCTGTCGAACGGTGTCATGCTGTCGTTGAGATGGATGGCTTTCAGACGGGACAGACCGATGATACGGTCGAACGCCGCCAACACTTCGTCCAGGTGGTTGACGACATCGTACCCGGCCGCATATACATGGCACGTGTCCAGACAGACGCCCATTTTCTCCTGCAAAGAGACCCGGTCTATGATGGCACGCAGTTCTTCGAACGTGCGGCCCACCTCGCTGCCCTTGCCTGACATGGCTTCGAGAAGCACCGTGGTCTGCTGTTCCGGCCAAAGGACCCGGTTCAACAGCCCTGAAATCTGCTCCACAGCGGTCTCGCCCCCCTGTCCGACATGGCTGCCGGGATGGAAATTATACAGATTCCCGGGCAGATACTCCATCGTCCGGAGGTCTTCGCGCATGACATTTTCAGCGAACTCGCGCAAGGCAGGATCGGCGGAACAGGCGTTGAGCGTATAGGGTGCATGGGCCAGAATGACCGGCATCGCATGGTCGGCCATCCACGCACGAAGCGCCGCACAGTCCTCCGGGTCGACCGGCCGCGCCGCACCGCCGCGCGGATTTCTCGAAAAGTACTGAAACGTGGATGCGCCGATGGACAAGGCCTCCTTGCCCATGTGCAGATAGCCTTTCGATGCCGAAAGATGACAACCGATGGTGAACATAGGATGTTGTTTTTCTTGCAAAGATAACATAACGGGACGAAAGGGCAACGCGGCCACAGCAATGTCTTCACCGATACCTGACCCGGCAGGAGGCCTCTTGTTCCGGCAGGCTTGCCCCGGCAAACCTTCGCTGCGTTCATCCCCCCACGGCTTCGCCGTGGGAAGGGTCGCGCCACAGGCGCGACGTCTGAGAAGCATATTCCTTCGGAACCTCCAGAACCTTCGAAATCTTCGGGTCATTCGAAACGCTCAGAGCATTGCAGATGCCGTGGGAGGGCCCGCGCCGCAGGTACAAAAAAAGAGGCCGACTCCAAAGCCGGCCTCTCTCTGATATTCAGCGAAAACTTACAGTACAAACGTGGCGCCCACTTTGAAGCGGAGGCCGGTTGCCCAGTCGTTCATGGAGACCGATGCCTTGTCGATGATGTCCTTAACATAGTCATCCTGACCGAGCCGGAAATCGAGTTCAGTAGTCGCCGTCAGGGCAAACCACTTGGTCAGCATGTAATCCAGACGGAAGCCAACAGAACCGGACTTCATGTGCGACTCATGATTCGGGTCGTCCGGCACTTCATTGTGCGGGCATTTAAATCCCTTCATCAGAAACGAAGTGTAGCCAAGTTGCGTGATGAGGCACACCTGCTCGCTCTGCCCGACCACCAGGCCAACCCGGCCGGTGATGGCATGTTCCAGCGAATGATGGTGACTCCAGATATCACTCTGATGGCGGGTCGGCAGGAAGTTGCCACCGCAGTCGATGGTGCCGCTGGGCGCCGAATAGCCGAGTTCGAGATTCAGGCGGCGATGAACCATACCTGCAGCAAACTCATTGGATTTGTAATTACCGAAGGCCCATGCATAACCGGCATAGTAACGGGTCTGACCGAAGAAATCCGAACGGATGATACCTTCGATTTTTTTGCGTTTCTTGCCGGTGCCGTCATCTTCGGGGGCGGCTTCCATCGGAAGCAGTCTGGCCTGTACCGTGCTGTTCTTGCCCGTCACGACAGAGGCGTTGCCGGAGAAAAGCTGATATCCCGCCAGACGGACCACCACCCGGTGCGTCCCGATAGAAAGGTTGGGAACCGTACAGGGCGTCACGCCATGCTGTTCTCCATCAATAAAGACCTCAGCACCACTCGGACGGCTGGTTACGGTTACAGAACCGACTTGCGCATTATCGGCCGCCGAAAGCAGTACCGGAAAAAGAAGTGTCGCAAAGACGGACACCAGGAACAATTTTCTGAATTGCATTGTTTTATTCAATTAAATAATAAATTCACGTGAATACCGGCCGAACTATTTCTTGTAACGGTCGAGCAGATACTGCGGCATCTTGATGATGCAGATGTCGCGGCTTTTCCCATCCTCCTGCAGCATGGCCGACTGGATCTCGATGGCCGTGCCATCCGGTTTGAACGTCGGATGCGGATGGTCGGAAGCCGTTTCCTTATGACCGGCCGAAAGGTGGATGAGTTCGTGGGTGTGACGGTCTACCAGATAGATATTGCGGGCGAAGTCGTCGCCTGCCACCCAGTTGCCGTCAACAGAACCGGCCACATGCCAGAAACCGCTGCCGAAAGGAATCTGTCCCTCCAGGATGAACTCGCGGGTCCGCAGGTTCACCGTGGCGATACCGGTGGCATATTCGCGGGTACCGCTGTAACCCCAGCTGAGTTCCTGGCCCGGATTCGTCGGATCGCCGGTATTGTCACTGGCCTCCTGCGTCTCGGAAATCGGACGGTGTCCGAGCACTGCAATGACTATCTCATCCTCGGTGATGACTGCTTCATGCGTCACCCAGTCGTGCGAAGCCTCTTTGTATACAGGACGGTAATTCGATCCGTCGGCATTCATGGCCCACACGCGCGTAGGAGCCTTGCCGCCTGTTTCCCAGCAGAACACAACTTCTTTGGCGTGCCACGGATTGCCCTGGATATGGCCCACCTGGAAGGGAATCGTGCGGATGTAGTGGCACTCGCCGTTGGTCAGGTCCATATAGGCCAGACCCGAAGGACCGGCGCCCATGTTGCGGGGGCCGAAAGTCTTCTCCATGACCATGTCGCCGGCCTGCGATGCCGCATACTCCCGGCCCACCGAGAAGAACGCAATCTTCTCGTCGCCGTCCAAGGCAGCCAGTGTGCCGCCGCCCCATTCCACGGGCGTAACGCCGAGCACCGTCTCATATTCGGACATTTTTTTCATCTTGCCGGCTTCGCTGTCGGCCAGAACGGCCGACAGATCGATGGCTACGAATTCGTTGCCGACCACAGGACGCGGGGTCTTGGTCTGCAACTGCTGACGCTGCCCGGCCTGCTGACCGGAAGCCTGCATCTGCTTGCGGAGTGCCGCCACTTCCTTGTTGTATTTATCGAGCTGTTTCCGTGTTTCTTTGTCGTAATGCGGCCGGGAAATGTAAAGTTTCATTTCTTTGCGCGACAGGTTCAACATGCCGTTGTAACCACCCTCGGTAACCTGGACGATGTCGCCGGTTTCTTCGTTCACCAACAGCGCTTCGCCCTGAACACGCTGCGAAGAAGTGAAGATCACCCATTTGCCATCACATGTCCACTGATTGTGTGTCTGATACGGCTTGGCATTGCCAACACCCTGCTGACTGGTCAGGAATACAAGTTCAACACCGGTGACCGGGTCTTTGACAACCTTCCGCTCCGAAGGGAAACGACGGCCGATCTGGCCTTGCGCGGACACCGACAGCATCAGCATCGCAGCCGCGAAAAGAAAGTAATGGAATTTTCTCATATCTACATGATTAAAAAAATTGTACAAACGTACAACAAAGCCACATCGTATGCAAGTATCCCGGAACCGAAAAGGGTGTAAAACAAGCATTCTGACCAGTTTTTTAAGATTTTTTGTGAAAAATCGGCGCGACCGGCGTCAGAATTGGAAGTAGATAAACGATTGCAGATCGGCTGTGATGAACTGGTACATCACGAAGACAATCAGCACCACGACCAGCACCATCCAGGGCAGCGGCATACAGGCGAACCACAAGCGATAGCACCGTTTCAGACGTTCCGGCAGCCAGTGCACCACCATGCCGAAGACAATCAGGAGGAACACCATACGGTAATGGACCACCATGTCCGGGATGGCCTGGAGGTTCCATGTGCCGCCGATCTGGTGCACCATGTCCTGCGCTGTGCGCCAGGCCGTCTCGTTGGCTTCGGCCGGATCGAGGTTGGAACCGGCCCGGAAAAACAGGCGCGTGAAAGTGATGAAAGTGAACGTCTGGAGTATCGCCCAGGCATCGCGCAGCCAGGCCAGAGGACGGCGGCCGCCCAGCAAGGCGTAGCCCGCGCGGAGCACATTGCCTGCCAGGATGATGCCCATCCACACGAAGAACATCCGGAAAACCGGATGCGGCCACCAGACGCAGCAGGCGCGCAGCGCGGCCACAACCAGAACCATGACCAGTGTCCGGACATAGACGTTCCAGTCACGCCAGAATTTATAGACAATCATACCGATGCCGTTCAGTCCGCCCCAGATCATGAAATTCCAGGAAGCTCCATGCCAGAGACCGCCGAGCAACATGGTATTGAGCGCATTGACATTGGTCGTGATCTTCTTCCGCTTGTCCGGCCGGAAATACGCCGTGAAAGCCAGCACGGCCGCCACCAGCGCCACGCCGCCGGCCACCCACAGACTGCCCGAAAGGAACGCCGCGACCGCCGCGATGACCACGATGATGCACCAGGTGCCGAACGTGGCATTGCGGTTGCCCCCGAGTGGGATATAGAGGTA
This sequence comes from Bacteroidales bacterium, assembly GCA_017523725.1. Classification (GTDB taxonomy): domain Bacteria; phylum Bacteroidota; class Bacteroidia; order Bacteroidales; family UBA4181; genus JAFWVY01. Next base: position 54,867 of record JAFWVY010000043.1, on the reverse strand, counting down.
ATCCTGAAGCCAGCGGGACAGCGAGATGTGCCACCGTTTCCAGAATTCGCCCGGATGCTTGGCCTTGTACGGCGAATTGAAGTTCTTCGGCAGATAGAATCCCATCAGCATGGCTACCCCGGTGGCAATGTCGGTATAGCCAGAGAAATCGACATACACTTGCAGCGAGTAGCCGAACAGCGAAACCAGGTTTTCAAAGCCGGAATACAGCAGCGGATTGCCGAACACGCGGTCCACGAAGTTGACGGCGATGTAATCGCTCAGCACAATCTTCTTGACCAGTCCGTTCATAATCCAGAACATGGCCATCCCGAACTGGCGGCGTGCCAGGAAAAAAGGCCGGTGCAGCTGCGGTACGAAATCCTGCGCACGGACAATGGGGCCGGCGACCAGCTGCGGAAAGAAACTGACATAGAAGCCGAAGTCGAGGATATTGCTCAGCGGAGTCACACGCCGGCGGTACACATCCATGACATAGCTGATGGCCTGGAAAGTATAGAACGAGATGCCCACCGGCAGCAGAATGTCATCGACACTGAACCGGTTGCTGTGCGTCAGGCGGTTGCCCGCCCATGCAAACACGTCGTACACAGCCCAGTGCGTGCCGAACAGGTGATTGGCTACGTCCGTGAAGAAATAGGTATACTTGAAGTAACACAACACGAACAGATTCACAATGATACTCAGCACCACGACGGTCCGGCGGGCCGCCTCGGAAGACCGGGACGCCATCCAACGTGCCGCAACGAAGTTGTAGCAGGTGACGAAAATCAGAATCAGCGTGAAGAGGCCGCTCGTCTTGTAATAGAAGAACAGGCTGGCGAAGAAGAGGAAGGCGTTGCGCAAATGGCACCGGTTGCGGCGGATCAGACAGAGCACAGCCAGCACGAGCGCGAAGAAAACCCAGAAATAGAACTGCGTGAACAACAGCGGGTGCTGCTTGTCGAAAGCGAAGAGCTTCCACAGAAAATCGCATGCTATGTCGGCAGGAGTCTGCATCTATTCTTCTTCTACGTTTGAAGCCAATCGTCTGACATGTTTTACATACTCTGTTATCAGTGCATTGTACAGCAGGTCGCCCACCAACTGGTAACCGGTGTTCGTGAAATGCACCTTGTCGGTCTGCGCCAGGCCTTTACCCTGCCACTGCTGCATGGAGCCGAGGCCGCCCATGATGTCGAACTGGTTCCAGACAGCCGCGCCATATTTTCTGCCCATTTCAAGGAAGGCTTCCTCGGCATCCCGGCCGTTCCGGTTGACTTGATAGCGGCCGGCCCGGACCCGGCGGTAACTGTCGTTGTTGGTGATGAACAGCAGCTCGCAATCCGGGGAAACTATACGTATCTTACTGATCAACATATCGTAATCTTCCTTGAAGCGGTGTTTGCTGAATTGCGTGTCAACGGCGTCGTTGATACCGATGCCAAAGATGACCAGATCGGGTTTTATCAGCGCCAGGTCACGCTCGAAATCCTCGCACAGCAGATACGACGATACTTTGGCGCCGTTGGCCCCGATGCCTTGCAGACTCAGTCCGTGCCGGCCGTTGTCGAGCAGAATGCCAGTTACGGTGAATGTACCGGGCAATCCCTCCATCGCCACCCTGATTGAATCGGTGCGGACCGGTAACCGGAAATGGAAGAACGGGTCGTCCGCCCGCCGTTCTGCCCGGATGACCGTGTCGGCGTTCCACCGGATGACCGGTTCCGCCTGCCCCGCTTCGGTATACCCCAGCACCGTGACCGTATCGAACGTGTACGACGGCGCGGACGGAGATTCGGTGCGCGGGCGGGTCACCACACTGAACGTCGCCGCCGTATCGGACGTCGTGACCGCCACGCCGGCCAGGCCCATGCGCCGGTTTTCCGGTTTGACGACAGCGCTGCGGCTCAACAGCCAGTCGCCCGTATAAGTCACCCGGTAATGCGCGGGGGTGTTGGTTTTGCCGGCCGAGAACGGGAAGACGAAATACGGTCCGCCCATCAAATCCTCAGAAAGCGCGAGCAGGTGGTCGCGCAACTGCTGCGTCATGACGCCCGCCTGCACGTGCGAACCGCCGATATGCATCACGCGCACATCACCCCGGCCATAGAATATCAGCGTGTCGAGCCGGGAGAAGAAACGCTCCAGACATAGCGAATCGTCCATCTGCAAGACATTGCGCTCGAAGTGGGCGAACGGCAGCGACGGCAGCGGCTGCAGCAGCTGCGCCTGTAGCGGCAGCACCGCGAGACCGCCAGCCAGCAGCATGTAGCGCCATATGTCCACCAGTTTTCTCATCACAGCATATCCGAGGTTTCATTGATGACTTGGACGTCCACTTCCGGCAGAATGGGGAACGGCGTCCGGAAAGTGTCTGTCTGCGTATCCGTCAGCGTGTCCGGAGAAACGGCATCCGGCCGGCGCATCCAGTCGAACAGGTCGGTGTCCCGCCACTTCTTGCGCAGACAATAGAATTCATAGCACATGTCGAGCGATGCAGCCAGGGCGGCACCTATTTCCTGGGCTCCCTGATGCGTGAAATGGATGTAGTCCGGACCGGCCAGCGGCGGCGCATGGTTCACGTACTGCACCATCGACTCCTCGCCGCCCATCACGCGGAACATGTCCCAATAGGCCACGCCGTGGTGCAGCATGGTGGAACGGAGCGAGTCGTTCAACGCGACGAGCCCTTTCCAGGTAGAAAGCTGTCCGTCGTAGCTCCGGGCCATGTCGGCCGGACCGATAAAGAGCAGCGCCGCATGCGGAGCCACACTGCGGAAATAGGCGATTTGCCGGACCATCTCACGCATGTAGGCCGAGATGTCGCTGGATTTGTTCAGCGAAGGCATGCGGTTGCCGCCGAACTGCAGCAATATCATCCGCACATCAAGCAGTTCGAATGCCTGACGCATCGACGACGGGTCGATGGCGGTGAAAATGGTGCCGGAACATCCACGGAGCGGCACATTGTCCACCGTCACGCCGGGCGCGCCGTCAAGCATAACCCCATAAATATCGGCCTTGCCCCTGAAAGTCAGTGTCCCCCTGCGTACAGGCGCCGGCAGTTCCCACGTACGGAGCACCACCTCTCCATGTCCGGACAATGTGTCCGTGCGTCGCAAAATGGCCGTTCCCAGGCCGACCGACACGCCGGTAGAATCCGGTGCGAGCAACACCGAAACGCGCGATATGGTTTTCACACCGTCGAATGCGTGCGAATTGTTCGTCTGTGAAAAAGTCACCGATGCCGTGTCGCGTACCGGAGCGAAACGCGTCATCACACCATAGCGGCGGTGTCTGGCCCGGTGCGTGGTCGAATCGCCGTACACTGCATAAAGTGGCAGATTCCAAGCGCGCTGGACCACAGAGATGGACGGCACTTGCTGTACGGGAGGAATCATGCCCGGTCCCGAGCCGCCGAAACGCTCCTGCAGCCGCTGTCGCAGCACCGACGAAATCCGGTCGAGTTCTATCTGCGAATCGCCGTAATGCATCACACGGTACACCTTTCCGCTGGTCACAGCGTTCTCGAAACTGTTGAACACCAGGTCGAAATAGGTCAGGTCGTCGTCAGGCAAGGCGATGCGGGCCGGATGCGATGTCAGATATTCACGGAAAAACTGCACACTGTCCTGGAGCGAACTTGAATATTGCATGTCGGTACTCGCATTGAGTGCCGCCAATACCGAATCGACGTCCACCGCAGGTTCCTCCGCCAGTGCCGCATCCGCATACGACGGGAAACGCCAGGTCCGCCCGAAGGCCTCCACGCCCCCGGCCGGATAAAAGCGCCACATCACCGCCAACAAAGCCAGTACCACGGCAAAGAACAGAAAGACCTGCGTTATCTTCATGGATAGATTTTCAGTTTTTGACCTTCGCGGATAAAGTCACGTTTCAGGTTGTTCCACCGCTTCAGATCGGACAGCTTGACATGATGACGTTCAGCAATCTGGCTCAGCGTATCGCCCAGTTTCACCGTATAAATGACAGGCTCGGCAGTCTCTGCGGCGGGACGGGGTGCAGGCATCGCAACCGCTGCCGCCGGTTTCGCTGCCGTACTGGTTGCCGGAGCCGGAGCCCGGGAGGCGGTCGCCGCCGCTGCCGGTTTCGTGGGAGGAACAGGCCCCGACATCATTTTATGTTCAACAAGTGACAGACTGTCAACCATTTTCTGCGAGAAGCCTATTCTTTCACTTGCATCGTAAACATAAATACAAGCCAGGAGATTTCTGACAATTTCCACATCGGGCAAGGCGTGTGTTTCGAACATATGCCACGGGAAATCCTCCTCTCCGGGAGTCAACGCTACGCGCGACAAGGCCGCCGGACTGTTGGCATAGGCCAGGACACACGACCACCAATCTCCGTACAGACGGTACAGGTCTGCCAGATAGCGACAGGCCGCTTCCGTGGCGGTCCTTACCATGTACCGCTCGTCCCGCGACGGTTCCACCGACAGGCCATAACGCAACGCCACCAAGGCTGGCAACGCCCAGACGCCACAGCGGTCGCCCGTTGCATTGTCCAGTTTCATCCGGCTCATTACCAATGGAATATACTTAAAATCGGCCGGAAGCCGATATTTCTGCAAGGCCGCATCGAACACTGGCTCATATACCGGAAAGGCTGTCGGCAGCGGCTGCCCGGCAAAAAAATCTATGGCCGTCAACAACGAATCATGATAGGGCAACGGCCAGGTTTCCGTTTCGAGGGAGGCCAGCCGCTGCGCAACCGCCGTATCAGGAGTCCGGCCGAAAAGCCGGCCGCAGCATACGGTGACGCACACTGTCAGGAAAAGCCCTATCTTGCGTACGGAATTCATGCGGTCATTCGGCATTCCTCCCCTCTCCGCGCCTCTGTGACAAGAACTTCAGCCCGGCCTCGAGCATCTCCAGTTTCGGCATGGGAGTGCCAGCCTGCCTGGCAATTTCCAGCGGACGTGTATACAGGTAGTAAATCTCCATTGGACGGCCGAATTCAAAGTCCAGTTTCATACTGGGCGAATATGGCGTCATTTCCAGGGTTGTTTCAATCATCCGGTCGGCAAAATGCGCATCCACATGCCGGACACCAAGACGGTCGGCCGTCCTGGCAATCTCCAGCATCTGCTCATAGATCAACCGGCGTGTGTCCGGCTGACGGAGCAGGCTGTCGGTCTGCGCCGAGAGCAATACCGTCATGCCATTGAACGGCATGTTCCACACCGCCTTTTTCCAACGCGCCTCCCGGTACTCCACCTCGTGCGCCTCGATACCGGCCGTACGCAAATCGGCGACCAACGAAGCAATCCGACCTTCATCGCGACAGGAATAATTGCCGATATTGATGCTACCGTAGCATTGGTGGTCAACCCGGCCAGGCTCCGTCTTGGCGCAACAGATGAACGCCAGACCTGCCGCCAGCGCCACGTCCGGGAAGTCGCGCTGGACATCCTCCTCCACGCCTATACCGTTCTGGATGAGCACGACAAGCGTATCCTCCTTGAGTAATGGTGGAAGCAGTGTCTTGAGCAAATGATTGTTGACTGTCTTCAACGCCACCAGCACCACGTCGCAGGGCCCGATATCGGCCGTCGAGGCAAATGCCCGGACCGGACGGAGCAGAAAACTCCCGGCCACGGAATCCACCTGAAGCCCATGCTCCCGCACAAACTCATAGTCGCGGTGAAAAAGGAAACTGACGTCGAATCCCGCCCGGGCCAACTTGGCGCCGTAGTATCCGCCAATGGCACCGGTACCTATGACTGCATATTTTTTCGGCTGGACCATCTTTCCCGGTTTTTCGCAATGCCGCAAAATTAACGTATCTCGGCCATTTCTCCGAAAAAAACTTCCCGCCGTACGCACACAAGCCCGCGCCCCGCACAGATGCCCGGCGAAAAAAACTATCTTTGCGACACAGAAAAGAGTACAAGTATGAGCATGAAAGAAGAACTGCTCCGGAAAATCGCAGACAGGAGCATCGTCGCCGGCGTGGTGGGACTGGGCTATGTGGGCCTTCCGCTGGCCGTGGAAAAAGCCAAGGCCGGATTCAAGACCATCGGGTTCGACATGCAGCCCGGCAAAGTGGACATGGTCAACGCCGGAAAGAATTACATCGGCGACGTCGTCAGCTCTGATCTGGCACAACTGGTCGCCGAAGGCATGCTGTCGGCCACTTCCGACTTCTCTTTCATCCGTTCGGTCGATTTCGTGGCTATCTGCGTACCCACGCCGCTCGACGAACACCAGCAGCCCGACATCAGTTATGTCCGGTCTTCGGCCGAATCCATCGCCAAGTATCTGCACCGCGGCATGATGGTCGTCCTGGAATCGACCACGTATCCAGGCACCACCGAAGAACTACTGAAACCCATCCTCGAATCGTCCGGTCTGAAATGCTCCGAAGATTTCTACCTGGGCTTCTCGCCCGAACGGGTGGACCCGGGCAACGCCCTGTACAAGACCAAGAACACGCCGAAAGTGGTCGGCGGTCTGGGCGCCGATGCCTCCGACGTCATCTGTGCCATGTACGAGGCCGTACTGCAGAACAAAGTCTTCCGGGCCTCATCGCCGGCCGTGGCCGAAATGACCAAGATACTCGAGAACACGTACCGCAACGTCAACATCGGTCTCATCAACGAACTGGCCATGCTCTGCCACCGGATGCGCATCCCCCTGTGGGAGGTGATCGATGCCGCAGCGACCAAGCCGTTCGGTTTCACGCCGTTCTATCCCGGCCCGGGACTGGGCGGCCACTGCATTCCGCTTGATCCGTACTATCTGAGCTGGAAAGCCCGTGAATACGGATTCCACACATCCATGATCGAGTCGTCGATGATGGTCAACGACCGGATGCCGGAGTACTGCGTCGGCCGCGCGGCCGACCTGCTCAGCCGACGGGCACGCCGGGCGCTCAACGGCGCCAAAGTGCTGGTCCTGGGCGTGGCCTACAAAGGAGGAATCGACGACTACCGTGAGTCGCCGGCCATCCGCGTCATCGAAAAACTGCGCGAAGAAGGTGCCGAAGTGGTGTTCTACGACCCCTATGTCCCCGTCTACCGGAAGAACGGCAAGGAATTCTCCGGCGCCGGGGAACTCACGCCCGAACTGGTCGCATCGGCCGATATGGTGATTATCACCACTGCCCATAAGAACGTGGACTACGACATGGTTCAGCGGCACGCCAAAATCATTTTCGACACCAAGAATGTTACCAAAGACCTGCGTGACCGCAGCAACATCGAGGTGCTTTAAACGGAAGTCTGGCTTTTTCTATGCAAAACAAACTTTGTTTCAAGGATATATCGCTTGAAGACCGCGAGATGTTCCTTCATTTTACATGGGCTGGCGAAAGACGTCACTGCGACCTGTCTTTCTCCAATCTGATGAGCTGGCTGCACGTCTGCGGCACCCAGTGGGCCGTCACCGATGACACCATGCTGCTGCGCTTCCGCATCCGCGGCCACCTGCGCTACATGATGCCGTTCGGCGCCCACCCTGCCGAAGCTCTCCGGACGCTGCTGCAGGATGCCGCGACGATGGACGAACCGTTCTTCATCCAGGGCATCATCGAAGAAGATTTGCCGCTGTTGCGGGCGGCGGGACTGCCGGAAGCCGAGGCGAACCGCGACTTTGCCGAATACATCTACCTGCGCGAAGATCTGGCCGGTCTGCACGGCAAACGGCTGCAGGCCAAGCGCAACTTCTGCAACCGTTTCCGCACGCTTTATCCGGACTGGCAATACGTTCATATCCCCGACGGGAACATTACGCCGGAACAGACCGATATCTGCCTGCAACTGGAAGAAACCTGGTACCGTCTGAACGAGGAGAAACACCCGCACTCCGGCCAAAGCCTCGAAAGGCAGGCGGTCATCTACGCCCTGCGCCACTTCCGGGAGCTCCGGCTGACCGGTGGCATCCTCTACGCCGACGGCATGCCGGTGGCCTTCACTTTCGGTTCAGCCATCAACTACGACACCTTCGACGTACATGCCGAAAAAGCTCTCACTACCCATGAAGGCGCCTATGCCGTCATCAACTGGAGCTTCGCTTCGCATCTGCCCGGATCTTTCACCTATATGAACCGGGAAGAGGATATGGGCGTCCCCGGTCTGCGACAGGCCAAACTCTCCTACCACCCGTACCGGCTGCTGGACAAATACACCCTCGCCGGACGCATTTGAAAACCACCTGAAACACCTGCGGCGTCCCTTGGAAGAAGAACGCCGCAGAAAGACTTTCCGTTAAAGCCGCACCTTACGGCCGGTACCAGATGACTTCCATCTCGTGCAGCATTGTGGCCGACGCACCTGTCGTACCCGTGTGCTGGATACCCGTACCGCCGAACGCAGAGGACTGCACCGTCGCCGCAAGATCCACCACAGATACTACGTCGGGAGACGTGTGCGGCGGCACCTCCGAGGCCGTTTCAACATGGGCCTTCAGCTGATCGCCCGACAGTCCGAGCACAATGGAGCAGCCGGTCCGGAAACATCCGGCCGAAACACGCTCGGAAATCTCCTCCGTCTGCCCGTCCGTATATTTCATCAGCACAAAATCGACCGCATCGGCATATTTGGTGGTCCGTTCGATGCGGAGCGCATAGCCCGTCAGCGTTTCCGTAGAGAATTTGATATAAATGTCCATGTACTGCCCCGTGGCGCTGCCGAAACCCTGACCAGCCGACTTGCAGGGATCGACCTTCAGCCGCACGTACATGTCGCCCCAGTTGCCGGCCGGCGGTGTGTACAGCATACGGGCGCCCTTGGTCCGCTGCAACAGCCCGGTTCCGACCGCTCCACCTTCGCCGGAACCGTATATCCAGCCCGCAGTGGCAGCGGCCTGCCAGGTATATTTGGTGATGTCGGCCGGTTTATAAGTATCAAGCGTCCAGTAACCGGGACGGATGGTACGCTGGTCAGCATCCGGAAAATTCGTAAAATAGGTCTGGAAACGGTCTGCAACGGACGCTTGCAACGCCTTCTCAGGCAAAACCTTTCCGGCAAATTCAGGCTTGTATCCGTCTGCCACGTCCAGACGCAGATCGGAAGCCTCCACCGGCCGGGCCGACACGGCCCGCCGGGGCGTCCCGGCAAGGCTCCGGATATGTTTCGGGGCCACTTCCGCCACCAGATAATGTCCGACATCACCCGACTGCAGCCGATAGGTGTACAGCGGCTGGTCGTGGCGCGACACCGCCACGGGCACGGCGTTCTCGCCGGACGGCCCGTCGGTACGATACCATGTCACCAGCGACTGGTCCGCACGGCCCTGCAGCGCAAGGGCATATTCCACCCGCACACTGCCATCCGCCGGCGCGGTTATTTCCGGCGAAGCCGTAAACTGTGGCGGGTCGAGCATCGGCGGGATGACCGTCACAGCCGCAGCCCCTTCCAGACCGGTCTCCGCCACCGCCCGGACATAGACCACCGACGGTTCCTCTCCGTCGTTCCGGCCGGTGAGCACCATCGCGCCGCCCGGTCTTTCCTCCATCGCAGCCGCCACATGACCCGGCGCCTTCGTTCCGTCCGGGTCGGACGAGAGCAACCACGTCACCGGGACCTGCCCTGTGGCATCCGGCATCGGCATCGCCGGCTGCATGCCCCCGAAGCCGCCGCCAAAGCCGCCACCAAAGCCACCACCAAAGCCAAAACGGCCGGCTGCCTGCCGGTTCATCGTCTGGGAACGCGACGACAACACCACGGTATTGCGGCCGGTCTCGATGGATGCCGAACCCGGCGTCACCGACATTGACGTGGCCATCGCAGCATAATCGCGTCCATCCCGGGCAGAAGCCTTCGCCACCAACTCTTTCACATGCATCGGATCCCAGTCATCGGATCCACGCAACAGATTATAGGTATTGTAGAATGTTTTACCCTCATACTCCAGTTTATAAGCGCCGAGCAGCGGCTTGTCGGTCATGTCCATCGTCACCCACGGCTGTGAGGCGTGCATGCGTATCGGCTGACCGTTCAATGTCACATTGGACTGGTAGCAGCGCAATGCATACGACGGCGTTTCGGTCCAACCTATGAAAACATCGCCCGTCGGATGCAGGAAACGGCCATCCACAATGGTCACCTGACCGCCCATCTTGGTCAGGTACTGTACCGAGGATCTCTTGATGTTGAACGTGGAATTCAGGATGACCGCCCCCTGGTCGCCGGCGGCGCCGAAAGGTTTCGAAGCATAGAAATCGAAATCGCAGTCCAGATATACGGCCGACCCCGTCAATGCATCGTCGGTGCTCTCAAAATGGCAGTCATAGAAAAAAGTCCGCCGGCCGCCCAGCAACGGACAAAGATTCAAACGGCTCACGAAACGGCAGTGTTCGGCCATAATCCGTTCGCCACTCATCATGGCCAGCTGCGCCTGTGTGATAGCCTCGAACCGTTTCGGCCGGTTCAGTGCAGGCTTGAGCGGATACTCCAGGTCAATGTTGCAATAGTTGCCGAACGTAAGATAGGCAGCATAGAAACCGTCGCCCGTGAAATGAAACATCGTGAAATTGCCGTTGGCGCCCTGAGTCTGGCCGCGGTTGCAGGCCAGCACCATGTTCGCCGGATCAGTGTTCAGACCAATCAGGTGCAGCCACGGGCACGTCACCTCAAGGCCATAGGGAGCACCGCCGTTCCGTCCCACCCGCTCTTCCGGATCATCCGGATCATCAATCCAATACACATAGGGCGCGATGTACACGCACATGGGGGCATCCTCCGTGCCCGGCACGAGATGGGCCGCCGCATCGTTGAACGTCGTGAACACATAGTCCAGCGTATCGGCCGCCTCCGGGGACAGCGTACCGTCCACATACAATGCTCTTTCCGAAAGAATTACCGTATCACCCTGATAAACGAAACGGTCACCAAGGAATTTCACCGGACAGGATGAGTCCAGCGGTTTATAACCCTGTTGGCAGGATGTCAGCATACACAAAGCCAACACACCGAGCAGACCTGATAATCGAAACCGTAAATTTCTCATTTTTACATTTGGTTGTTATATATCCCTTAACTCGTGCAATGCGGCACAATACTTGCAAAAGGCAATTGCCGGTATGCAAAATTAACTTTTTTTTAACTTTTCTTAAATTTTGCTTCCCGGTTTCAATAATTTGACTTTATTTCGCGAAGATTTTTTTGTTCACCTTTAAATAGTTGTAAAATGAAAATCAAATTCTTTTCGACAAGCGTCCTTCTGGGAGCAGCCATCATGCTCCAGGCGCAGGCTCCGGCTCCCGAAGCTGTCTATGAAATCAAATCGGGCATCGTCACGACCGAAATGGACATGATGGGCCAGAAAATCGTTCAGAAACAATACTTTGACGATTATGGCAAGAAACAGGCCACCGAGTCGGATTTCGGCGGCAACAAGATGCGCACCATCACGCTCGACGGCGCACAGATTATGATCAACGAAGCCGAGAAAACGGCTACCCGCATGCCGGCCATGATGGGCGGTATGGGCGGCGGTGCCCGTCGTATCAACTTCTCCAAGCTGACCGACGAAGTCATCAAACAGTTCCAGATCAAGGAACAGGGTGAAGAGACGGTTGCCGGCAAGACCTGCAAGAAGTACTCCATGACCATGCAGTCCCCGATGGGTGGCGAGGCGCAGACCTCCACGATCTGGGTTTACAAAGGCCTCACGCTGAAGACTGCCATGAACAGCCAGATGGGCGCCATGGAACAAGTGGCCACCAAGGTGGAAGAAAATGTTGATATTCCGGCTTCGATGTTCACCGTTCCCGATGGCATCCAAGTCCGCGAAATGCAGATGGGCGGCTTCGGCGGCGGCGGATTCTAGACCGCTCCGGCGTACCGCACACGCGCGTACCCTACAAGAAGAGACTGACCGCATGGGCCAGTCTCTTTTTTTTACCGTCGCGCCTGAGGCGCAGGTCTTCCAGCGGCCATCTGCAATGCGCTGAGTGTTCCGAATGGCCCGAAGATCTCGAAGGCTCCGAAGGAATATGCTTTTCAGACCGTCGCACCTGTGGCGCGGGTCTTCCTGCGGCATCTGCCATGCCCTGGATGTGCCGAAGGTTTCGAAGGTTTTGAAGGTTTCGAAGGAATATGCTTTTCAGACCGTCGCGCCATAGGCGCGACCCCTCCCACCGCTACGCGGCGGGCCCCGCCCTCTAACAGCCGAGGGTGGCTAGGGTCTTCAAAGCATATTCCTTCTCCACTTGTGGAAGCAGTCGGAGGCGATATCCCATCCGAAAGTCTGCATACACGCAGCACAATAAGTTCCGGCAGGTTGCCCCGGGCAAACCCTGGCCGTCCGTGGCTATGAACGGGGGAACCACGCCGAAGGCGTAGGGGGATGAGCTAAACGAAGTTGGAGCAAAGCGGTCAGAGGGCGCGTGCGTCACTGTCAAGCCACTGGCTGTCCAGAAAATCGAGACGGTCGCTGAGCCACTGTTTCAGAATCTTGATTTCTTCGGCATACGACGAAACCGTGTATGCCGCGAACATGGACGCACCGCCGGCGCGGTCGATGAACCAGCCCCACGGACTGCTGTTGTCCCCGCCATCCTGCGACTGAAGAAGGCCTGAATACTTGGCGAACTGACGGTCCTTTGCCTCGTCCAGCAGCGCCGCATTCCCGTCGATGAAACGGTTCAGCGTCTCCTTGCTGAGCACAGTCCGGCGCAGTTCCGCATAGCGCGCCTTCACCCGGTCCATGAAATCCTTGCGGCCGGCCAGCGTCCGCCACATGGCCGGCGTCGGATTCGTCTCGCAGCCGTTATACACCCAGGCACGGATATCGCTCGCATTGCAGAAATTGCAGTTGCCGTAGGCCAGATTGTAGTCCCAGACGGATCCGGCGTGCAGTTTGCCGCCCGTTCCGTCCGCATTCTGCTTGGTCTTGTAGAAATACGCACTGCGTTTGTAGCCATCGGCATTCAGGCTCAACTCCGTATGGATGAAATAGTCCACAAACGATGCCACATTGATATACGACGCATAATCCGTCCCCTCTTCGATGGCCCGTTCCGTCCGGCCGATGTAATCTTTGATATAGTTGAACTGCGCCTCGGTGATGTCCTCCTTGTCGGGATAAACACACGTCCACACAACCCCCGTGGACATACCCGGCATGCCACCCATACCCGGCATCCCGCCCATCGGCGGCATACCGCCCATGCCCGGCATACCGCCCATCGGAGGCATCTGCCCCATGCCCGGAAGTCCCGGCAGGCTTGACGGCCCGGTCGAGCCGAAACCGCTGAAAAAACCGGTGCCGACACTCTGCACGACCGAAGGGAACGTCCGGTCTTCTGCATCGTACACATCTATACGTACAATATAACTGCCGGTAAGCTCGATACCTTCGTTGTCATCGGGTTTGAGCTTGGCCGTACCCAGACGTCCGGACGTCCGCTTGATGGTTTCCGTCAGGATATACACCCCGCGGTAGTCGCCGTTCAGCAACAATTCCACATAACGGGTGTGAGGGCCCCAGTGACCCATCTCGTTCCACAGGTGGAACGCCAGCACGTCGCGCATCATGGAAATGTCGTTGTACGGGCCGAGCAGCACAAAATCATTGTCTTCCGGCAGGCCCAGCAACGAAACGTCCCGGTCGCTGCCATCCTCGTTCCAAGTCTCGATGGTGTATTTCTTCTGGTCGAACGATGCAGAACTGTTACCGCGGATTTTGATGCCGATCTCGCCTTCGTAGCCATTCGGCGCATCGGACGGATGATTGCGTTTGACGGTGCCGTTATCCACGATCTTCATCTCCGCCGGAATCTTGCCCGACTGGTTGATCTGACGTCCTCTGGTATCAATCATGACCAGCGGCAGGTCGGAAGATGTGAATTCCACCTTCCCGGTCTGCTCTCCGGCAAACATATCGCTGCCGAACATCCCCTGGAAACCACCCTGGCCTCCGGGGAACATCGGGCCGCCCCAGAAACCACCCTGGGGCATCGGTCCGTTGGGATACAAGCCGCCGCCATAAGGCGCACTGTAAAAACCCGGCCATTGAGCTTCAAGCAACAACGACACCGACAAGAGTGCCGCACAGACCGGAACCGTCCATTTATTTCTCATGGGTCTAATCTTTCTGGCAGTTGCGGGACGCTGCATCACGGCGTTTTCCGTTCCACCAGAGATTCCACAGCATCGCAAGAGTTAACGCAATCATTCCTTTTCTTTCGTTTTTCAAGGTTCAAAGACGATGCTTTGACTGCGCCGGAACGATTTCGTTGAAAGGGTTGAAAAAATTTTTTTATTCGCCGGGAATTCGTGAACTTCGTATCGTTTTACATTGCAGGAAATCCTCATTCAAACAACAGTAAATATCATTATAACAATGGAAAATACAAGTATTTACGATTTTACCGCCAAGACAAACAAAGGCGAAGACCAGTCGCTTGCCGAATACAAAGGCAAGGTCATCCTCGTGGTCAACACCGCCACGCAGTGCGGTTTTACGCCTCAGTACAACGACCTCGACGCACTCTATGATGAATTCAGCGGGCGGGGATTCACCATTCTCGATTTTCCCTGCAACCAGTTCGGCGGCCAGGCTCCCGAAAGCGACGAGGAGATAGAACAGTTCTGCACGCTGCGCTTTGCCACGAAGTTTCCGCGCTTCAGGAAAACAGATGTGAACGGCGAGAACGAGCTCCCGCTTTTCACCTGGCTGAAATCACAGAAAGGATTCACCGGTTTCGACAAGAACCACAAACTCACGGCGATACTCGAGGACATGTTCAGCAAGGCAGATCCCGACTACGCACAAAAACCGGATATCAAGTGGAATTTCACCAAGTTCCTCATCGACCGGGAGGGACGTGTGGTGAAACGGTTCGAGCCCACGGCCACGAAGGAGGTTATCGCTCCGGAGATTGAGAAACTGCTATAGCAATCATGCCGCCATCTGAAATTTGCTATTGAAAAAAATATAGATACCTTTGCGGCAGCAATCCGGGAGCTTAGCTCAGCTGGTTCAGAGCACCTGCCTTACAAGCAGGGGGTCGTTGGTTCGAGCCCAATAGTTCCCACAGATGCCGTTTCGCACGGCAGAATCGAAAGAAGCGGTCCGTATCCGATACGGGGCCGCTTTTGTTTTGAAATACACCGTACTCATTTCCCCAACGCCATGATCAAGTCGGTATAATAGGGTACGGCCGCACGCAGATGTCCGCCCCCGAGGTCGTGGCGAACCGTCTTGACGCCGGCCGACTCCAGCATCTCTTCGAGTCGCAGCACATTCTCATAGCACACGATATCGTCTTCGGTGGAATGGTACAGGTGCACCGTGGCAGAGGTCGAAGGCGACCAGCCCGAAACCAGCGAATGTTTCCCGACAGCCGACATCAGATGCTCGTAAAGTTTCCCTTGGCACTGCAAGATGGCCGGTGTGACGGCCCACTTGGCGTTGCGGCCCGTCGGCCCCTGAAGATGCTCACCCGCAATCAACGCGCATATCTGGCTGGAGGTGTAATTCTTCGACAGCACCCACTCCCCGTAATGGCTCAGCAGCGGTTCGACAAACACCTGCGAGAGGTCGAGACCGAGGTGCTCGTATTCGTTGTACGACAAGACGAAAAGCGGAACCGCAAACGAGGAATCGGTGGTCTCGTCGGTCAGCATGTACTCGGTGGTGAGCCGGATGTCGTACGGCCCCCCGCCGGCGAAAACCTGCGTAAAATCGAAAAGATACCGGTCACGGTGCTGCGACAAGTAACGCAGCACGGCAATGGCGGTGTGGCCGCCCTGCGAATAACCCTCGGTGTAATAGCGTTTGGGAGGACCAAGTTGCCGCTCTGCCAGAATCTTGCGGGCCGCCAATACGGCGTCGAGACTTTCGCGGGCCGTAGCGTCGGCCAGCAGGTACGCCTGGTTGCCTTGGGCGGTGCTGCCGAAGCCGTAGCAGTCGGGAATCACGACCACCTTGTCCCCCTTGGACCACGCCAGGATCCCGTCTATCATAAGCGTCTGTGTCGGGCAAAGGTCGGCCCTGGTGACGGTCGGCCGACAGGTCAGCACCAGGCCGCCGATGTTCTTCTTCCCTTCCCACAGCGACTTGCGGACATACATACGGGCCGAATGCATGGCAGGCTCCCCGTTCGGGTCGAGCGACGGGTATTCAAAGTCGATGACCGTCGCCGGTTTGTCCAACTCGGTGAAATAACCGGAGAGCAACAACGTGACAAGCCGTTCGTGCTCGGCAAATCCGGCCCCGGCAAGCATGTCGGATAGCGAAGCCACTTCGGACTGCGCCTTCAGCGTATAGGTGATATCGACGGTCTCCTCATCGGGCACGGGCACATGGCCGCCGTCCGTATCCCCGCCGCACGCAAACAACAACAGCACGGCACAAAAGAGCGGGATAAAAAGGAATCTTCTCATTGGTTCGATTCTAAAAACGGCACAGGAGCACGCGCAATACGGGCACGTTCGCAGTCGTCATGCAGGCCGGCACAACCGGACGTGACCGCCGGAAGGCTATTTCACAGGCCATTCCAGGCCGTCGGGCCACGCCGCGCCATCATAGACGATATGGATGTCCGTCCCGTTGTTCCAGGAAAGCCGGACGTGGATATCGACATGCAGATTGTAGTGGAGCAGTTTGTGCTGGGTGTCTTCGACAGGCTCGAAGGCATACTTGTCAACGGTAATACCCATCACGCTCTTGTTGCCGCAGATATACGTCCCATCCTCGGTCTGTTCCAACTGCAAGTCTATGGAGCCGAAACCCGGCACGTCGCGGATGGCGATATGGCACAGGTGGTTATAGTTGTGCAAGGCACCGTCTGTCTCACGGCAACGCCAACTGTCGATAAGCACTTTGGCCAGCTTGTAATCCACATCGCCGGGCTGGAAGATGGTTTCATACAACTGCCAGCAGTAGTTGGCCTGCGAAAGCGGATCCTTTACGCCGCCCTCGTATGCACTCTTGAACAGACAATCGGCTCTATCCGGTGACTTTGTGGAAATATAGCCGAGCACATCGGCAGGAGGATCAATAGTCGGTTCCGGATCGGAATTTCCGCCGAAGAAGTCATCGCATGCGCCGCAGAGGCATGCCGCAAAAAGAATCATGGCCAGTCGTTTCATATCCGTTTGTTTTTAAAGATACTCAAAAGGCAAATATAAGCGATTCGGCTCAAAAAAACAAATCCTCCGCCCCAAAAGATACAAGCGCATTTGCGCCGTATGTGCAGACAGCGAAAAACACTACATTTGCGGCATGGATCCGTCGTACTTCATCAAAGGAATTCTGCTCGGTCTGCTGGTCACCGTACCGCTCGGCCCAGTGGCGATTGTCTGTATCCAGAAGACCATCGGCAAAGGCTGGCGCTCCGGCATGTTCGGCGGATTGGGCGCCGTCGCCGCCGACACCTGTTTCGCGCTCATTGCTGGGTTCGGCGTCAGTTTCGTGGTCGAATTCCTGCAGAAACACGTACTGCCGGTACAGTTGGCCGGCATCGCAGTGCTGATGGCCGTGGCCGGACGCATCTTCTTCTCCAATCCGGCCGTCCAGGCGCGTCGGTTGCAACGCAAGAAAGTCAAAGGCTGGGAAGATTTCGCGACCACCTATTTCCTCACGCTGTCCAATCCGGCCACCATCTTTGTCTTCATGGCCGCCTTCGCCGGTTTCGTCCTCAAGAGCGGCTCCGGCATCGTCCAGCTGCTCACTGTCGTGCTGGGCATCATGACAGGCGCCGCCGGCTGGTGGTACCTTATCATCTCGACGGTCAACCGGTTCCGCCACCGCATCCGGCTCAAAAACCTGTGGTGGATCAACAAAATCACCGGTGCCTGCATCTTTGCTTTCGCTGTCGCCCTGCTAGTCAAGGTCATACTGACATATCTCGCCTGACCGACCGTCACGGCGTTCCCCGCCTACGTCTCGCAGACCCCGTTTTTTTTTATTTTTTAACTTGTATATTTAGACAGGTCCTGCTACTTTTGCGAGCCTTGCGGATAGAAGGCGGCACAGGCCACGGCCTAGGCCCGGATCCGATGGAAAGAATCATTTCAACAATATAAAAAAATGACTAAAAATCAGAAACTTAATCAGTGGGTTGCAGAATGGACCGCCATCTGCCAGCCCGACCGCGTCCACTGGTGCGACGGTTCAGAAGAAGAGAACCAGCAGATTCTCGACAGCATGGTAGCCTCCGGCATGGCCGTAAAACTCAACGAAGAGAAACGCCCCAACAGCTACTATTTCCAGTCCGACCCGAGCGACGTCGCCCGCGTCGAAAACAGAACGTTCATCTGCTCCAAGAAAGAAGAAGACGCAGGTCCGACCAACCATTGGGAAGACCCCGTCAAGATGAAGGAGATCCTGCTTCAGAAATATACCGGCTGCATGAAAGGCCGGACCATGTACGTCATGCCCTTCAGCATGGGCCCGCTGGGTTCCAAGATCGCGCACATCGGCGTGCAGATTACCGACTCCCCGTACGTGGTGGTCAACATGCGCATCATGACCCGCATGGGCAGCAAGGTGCTCGACGTGCTGGGCGACGGCGATTTCGTGCCGTGCATCCATTCCGTGGGCGCTCCCCTGAAGCCCGGTCAGAAAGACGTGAAGTGGCCCTGCGCTCCCATCGAAGAGAAGTTCATCACCCACTTCCCCGAAACCCATGAAATCTGGTCGTACGGTTCCGGTTACGGCGGAAACGCGCTGCTCGGCAAGAAGTGCTTCGCGCTGCGTATCGCGACCGTCATGGCGCGCGAACAGGGCTGGCTGGCCGAACACATGCTGATTCTGGGCCTGACCAATCCGAAAGGCGAAAAGAAATATGTGGCGGCAGCCTTCCCGTCTGCTTGCGGCAAGACCAACCTGGCCATGCTGGTTCCGACCATCCCGGGCTGGAAAGTCGAATGCGTCGGCGATGACATCGCCTGGATGAAGTTCGGTGCCGACGGCCGTCTGTACGCCATCAACCCCGAAGCCGGTTTCTTCGGTGTGGCGCCCTATACCTCCATGCAGACCAACCCGAATGCGCTGCTCAGCTGCCGCGCCAACACCATCTTCACCAACGTCGGTCTGACACCCGACGGCGACATCTGGTGGGAAGGCATCGGTACGGATTGCCCGGCCGGTACCATCAACTGGAAGAACCAAGTGCACGATCCGGCTTCCGGCGAAGTGTGCGCACATCCGAACTCCCGTTTCACGGCTCCGGCCTACCAGTGCCCGGCCATCGACAAGGATTGGGAAAACCCGGCCGGCGTGCCGATTTCGGCCATCCTGTTCGGCGGACGCCGTCCTTCGACCGTGCCGCTGATTCACGAAGCCATGTCGTGGAACCACGGCGTGTTCATGGGCTCCATCGTATCCTCCGAGACCACGGCGGCCGTCATCGGCCAGGTGGGCATCGTCCGCCGCGACCCGTTCGCCATGCTGCCGTTCTGCGGTTACAACATGGGCGACTACTTCGGCCACTGGATCTCCATCGGCAAGAACGCCCCGGATCCCACGAAGCTCCCCAAAGTATTCTATGTAAACTGGTTCCGCAAAGAAAACGGCAAATTCCTGTGGCCGGGTTACGGCGACAACAGCCGCGTGCTGGCCTACATCTTCGACCGTTGCGACGGCAAGGGCGAGACGGTGGACACCGTCATCGGCAAAGTGCCCGCTCCGAGCGCCATCAACATTGAAGGCCTTAAGGACATGACCCCCGAAAAGATGGCCAAGGTCCTGAACGTCGACAAAGAAGAGTGGAAGAAGGAAATCGCCCTCATCGACGAGCATTACGCCCGCTTCGGCAGCCACCTGCCCAAGGAACTGGCGGCCGAACTGCAAGGCTTCAAACAGCGCCTCGGCATCTGACAAGGCAGCTGATCCTATTCTGAACGGCTGCACCGCCTTTCCCGGGATGCAGCCGTTTTTTCACCCGGCATCCCGCAATCCATTACGTCATGGCCCGACTCCGCGTAAAAGACTATCCCATCATCGAACACGTCGAAGTGACCGACATAGCTTCCGAAGGGAAAGCTGTCGCCAAGGTCAACGACATGGTGATTTTCATATCTCACGCCGTACCGGGCGACGTAGTGGACCTGAAAGTGGTCAAGATACACCGCAACTATTTGGATGCCATTCCCATCCGGTTCGTCAGTCTCTCCCCGCTCCGCATCAAGCCGCCATGCCGTCATTTCGAGGCGTGCGGTGGCTGCAAATGGCAGGACTTGGATTACGACAAGCAACTGGAATACAAACAGAAAGAAATCTACGAGCAGCTTGTCCGCATCGGGCGGCTGCCCATCCGGCATATTCTGCCCATCCTGCGGGCGCCGGAGACCTATTATTACCGCAACAAGCTGGAGTTCACCTTCTCATCGACGCGCTGGCTCTACCCGGAAGAAATGGCCCAGCCGCCCGAAGGCACCGACCTGTACGCACTGGGCTACCATATGCCGGACAAGTTCGACAAGGTGCTCGACATCGAAGAATGCCTGTTGCAGCGCGACCCATCCAACCAGATTCGCTTGGCTATCAAGCAATTCGCGATAGAACACCGCATGCCGTTCTACAACATGCGCACCCACGAAGGGTTCCTGCGGACCATGGTCAGCCGCATGGCTTCCACCGGCGAAATCATGATCATCCTGACCTTTGCCTACGAAGACATCGCAATACGTACCAGCCTGTTGGACTACGTCGCTGAAACCTTTCCTGAAATCACCTCCCTGATGTACGTCATCAATCCCAAGCCCCACGACAGCTTCGCCGACCTCGAAGTTCGGCTTTACAAGGGACGGCCGTACATCCTCGAGCAGATGGAAAACCTGAAATTCAAAGTCGGTCCGAAATCGTTCTTCCAGACCAATTCCCGCCAGGCGGCCGTGCTGTACGGCGTCGTACGCCAGGCGGCCATGCTGACCGGGCACGAGGTGGTCTACGACCTTTACACGGGCATCGGCACCATCGCCAGTTTCGTAGCCTCGCACTGCGAGCGCGTCATCGGAGTGGAGTACGTGCCCGAAGCCATCGAGGACGCCCGTGAGAACGCCCGGTTCAACCACATCGAAAACGCCGAGTTCTTCGCCGGCGACATGAAGGACATCTTCACGCTGCCGTTCGTCGAACAACACGGTGCACCGGACGTCATCATCCTCGACCCGCCACGGGCCGGCGTCCATCCCAAAGTGTTGCAGAACCTGCTGGTACTGCATCCCGACCGCATAATCTACGTCAGTTGCAACCCCGCCACGCAGGCCCGCGACCTGGCCGTGCTCGGCGAAGCCTACGACATCACCATGGTGCAGCCAGTGGATATGTTTCCGCAGACCCATCATGTCGAAAATGTCGTGCAACTCCGGCTGAGGTGACAGCGGCCGACACGTCCTGACTTTTTTTTACACCATTTACAAGCAACACCATGAAACGTTTGTCATCAGTACTTGCCATGCTGGCTCTCACCTGCAGCCTGCTGGCCGCCGCCACCGCGCCGCGCCGCATCCTGCCGTTCGACAGTGGCTGGAAATTCTCCCTTGGGGACATCGAAAACGCCCAGGCCGTCCAATACAACGACCGCGAATGGCGGGCCGTCACTCTGCCGCATGACTGGAGCATCGAAGGCGAGAACCTGCAGAACAACCCCGGCGGCGGCAGCATAGGATATTTCCCGATGGGAACCGGCTGGTACCGCAAGAGTTTCAGCATTCCGGGATACAGCAAATCCAAGATATACACCATCGAATTCGACGGCGTATACATGAACAGCACCGTCTGGATCAACGGCACCGAAATAGGCAGCTGGCCCTACGGTTATTCCAGTTTCTCGTACGACATCACCCCCGTGCTCAAGGCATCGGGCAACGTCATCGCCGTACGCGTGGACAACTCCAAGCAGCCCAACTCCCGCTGGTACAGCGGTTCCGGCATCTACCGCCACGTGCGCATCGTGGAGACGGGCCAGACCGGATTCGAGAAATGGGGCGTCTTCAACTACACCGAAAGCATCGAAAACGGCAAGGCCGTCGTGCATGTGACTTCCGACCTCGCCAACCGGCAGGCCAAGGCCGTCAAGGGCACGGTCCGGCAAACCGTCGTGAGCGCTACCGGCCAGACCGTCGCCACCGCCACCAAGGAGGTGGAAATTCCGGCCGGAGGCAAGGCCTCTGTCGAACAGCAGTTCGATGTAGCCGACCCCATTCTCTGGAGTCTCGACACACCGTACCTCTACACCCTGCGGACGTCACTCGTCGTATCCGGCCGTGAAGCCGACCGTGTGGAGAATCCGATGGGCATCCGGACCATCGACTACGACGTGGACAAAGGTTTCCTGCTCAACGGCAAGCAGGTCAAGATGAAAGGCGTCAACCTGCACCATGACGGCGGTGCCGTGGGAGCGGCCGTTCCCGAAAGAGTCTGGGAACGTCGCATCGAAATCCTCAAAAGCGGCGGCTGCAACGCCATCCGCACCGCGCACAATGCGCCGGCGCCGGAATTCCTCGACCTCTGCGACCGTCTCGGCATGCTGGTGATGGACGAAGCGTTCGACCAGTGGATCCACGGCAAGAACACCTACGACTACCATGTTGAGTTTGACGAATGGCACGAACGCGACCTGCACGCCATGGTGGCCCGCGACCGGAACCATCCGTCGGTGGTCATGTGGAGCGTCGGCAACGAAATCCGCGACCAGCACTCGGAAGAAGGTCCGGGCATCGCCCGCGAGCTGGTAGCCTACTGCCACTCCCTCGACCCCACCCGTCTGGTAACGAGCGGCAACGACGAAATCGCTTCGAACAATCCCGCATCACCCGAATATCTGGCAGAATTCGCCAATGACATCATCGGCTACAATTATCCCGACCGGTGGCGTACACGCCGCGAGGTGCTCTATGCACTCGACAAGGCCGAATTTCCCGAACGCCGGGTCGTCGCCACCGAATCGGGCGGTTACGGCGGAAGCCGCGGACAATACCGCTTCCCGACCACCGTCACCCAGCCGGCACCCGCAGCCCCTCAGGCCGCAGGCAACGCGCAGCAACCGCAGGGGAACCAGATGATGCGCTCCTTCCGCCGGATGTTCCGCGGCGGCATTGTCAGCAGCAACCTCATCGACGTCGAGCAGCGCTGGCGTTTCACCATGGCCTACGACTATGTCATCGGCGACTTCATGTGGACCGGTATCGACTATTACGGCGAATCCGGCTGGCCGTCCCGCGGCAGCACGTCCGGCTATCTGGACAACTGCGGCTTCAAGAAAGACGGTTACTACTTCTTCAAGAGCATCTGGAGCGACGAGCCGATGGTACACCTGCTGCCGCACTGGAACTGGGAAGGCCACGAAGGCGAAATCATGCAGGTGGCCTGTTTCACCAACTGCGAAGAAGTGGAGTTGTTCGTCAATGGCAAGTCATACGGCAAGAAATCCATCGAATTTCCGCGCCAGGGCGTGGAAAACGGCTGGAACTCGTATGGGCCGACCAAGCGCTACGCCACCACAGCCGACCTGCACCTGACCTGGGACGTTGCCTACGAACCGGGGGAAATCAAAGCGGTCGGCACCATCGGCGACCAGACCTATGAGGAAATCATCCGCACAGCCGGTGCCCCGGCCAGACTGCGCGCCACCGTCGACCGGCCGTCCTTCCGGGCCGATCCCTCGGATGTGGCGCACGTCACGGTCGAAGTGCTCGACGCCGCGGGCAACCTCTGCCCCATCACCGACAACCGGGTACAGTTCACCGTCACCGGCGGACGGCTCATCGGCGTCGAGAACGGCAACATGAGCGATCTGGAATCGGTCAAGAGCGACTCCCGGAAAGCCTACTCAGGCATGTGCCTCGGCATTGTCGCCGCCGACCAGCCCGGCACGGTCACAGTCCGTGTCACCTCCGAAGGCCTGACGTCGGACGAAATCAGCTTCAAGGCCAGATAGACACCGGAAAAACATTAAAAAAAGCGGCAAACGCATTAATTTGCTTGCAGATTCGGAATATTTCGTATCTTTGCCGCCGGAAAGGAATGAGGGGGACGCGAGTCCCCTTCTTTATTATTCAAACCTTATGGATGTAAAAACGATACAGCAAGCCGTCGAGCAGATCATCGCAGGCACCGGCATCTACCTTGTCCGGGCGGCGGTGCTGCCCAAGCAGCGCATTGCCGTGCAAATCGACAAGGACCCCGCCATCGGCATTGACGAATGCGTCGATGTCAACCGGAAACTGGTCAGCATGCTGGCGCCCGAAATCGAGGACTACGACCTCGAAGTCTCGTCGCCGGGCCTCACCGAGCCGTTCCTCATCACCCGCCAGTACATCAAGCACGTGGGCGAAGAAATCAACGTACTGAGGCAGGACGGCTCCCGCTGCAAGGGTCTGCTCATCGAAGCGGACGACCGGCACATCATCCTGCGCACCGTCAAGACCGTCAAGGATCCCGCGACAAAAAAGAAAAGCGAGGCCACCGTCGACACCGACATCCTGCGCGAAGACATCAAATCAGCCAAACTAATCATTACATTTTAATAGCAAACAGAGATGAATCTTTTAGACACTTTTGCAGAGTTCAAGGAATTGAAGAACATTAACCGGGCCACCATGATGAGTGTGCTCGAAGATGTGTTCCGCAGCACGCTGGCCAAGAAATACGGCACCGACGAGAACATCAACGTGATCATCAATCCCGACAAAGGCGACTTCGAAATCTGGCGTTCACGCGAAGTGGTGGCCGACGAAGACCTGACCGATCCGAACCTGCAGATTTCGCTGAGCGACGCCCAGAAAATCGACGAAGACTACGAAATCGGCGAAGAAGTGAACGACGAAGTCAAGATGGAGGAATTCGGACGGCGTTCCATCCTGGCGCTGCGGCAGAACCTCACCTCACGCATCATGGATCTGGAAAAAGAGAACATCTTCCTCAAATACAAAGACCGCATCGGAGAAATCGTCATCGGCGAAGTGTATCAGATATGGAAACGCGAGATTCTCGTGCTTGACGATGAAGGCAACGAACTGCTGCTGCCCAAGAACGAGCAGATTCCCGCCGACCATTTCCACAAAGGCGACTCCATCCGCGCCATCGTGGTACGGGTTGAGATGAAGAACAACACGCCCGTCATTATCCTGTCGCGCACCTCGCCCATCTTCCTGCAGCGGCTGTTCGAGCTCGAAGTGCCCGAGATCTTCGACGGTCTCATCACGCTCAAGCATATTGCCCGCATCCCCGGCGACAAGGCCAAGGTGGCCGTCGAATCGTATGACGACCGCATCGACCCGGTCGGCGCCTGCGTCGGCATGAAAGGTTCGCGCATCCACGGCATCGTCCGCGAACTGCGCAACGAAAACATCGATGTCATCAACTACACCAGCAATCTGCAGCTCTTCGTGGCCCGCGCCCTGAGCCCGGCCAAGGTGATATCCGTGCAGATTCTCGAGGACGAAAAGAAAGCTAACGTTTACCTCTCGCCCGACCAGGTTTCGCTGGCCATTGGCAAAGGCGGCAGCAACATCAAGCTGGCCTGCATGCTTACCGGATACGACATCGAAGTATACCGCGAAGCCGAGGAAACGCCTGACGAAGAAGATGTGGCGCTCGAAGAATTCACC
Organism: Bacteroidales bacterium; assembly: GCA_017523725.1. Classification (GTDB taxonomy): domain Bacteria; phylum Bacteroidota; class Bacteroidia; order Bacteroidales; family UBA4181; genus JAFWVY01. Next base: position 29,354 of record JAFWVY010000043.1, on the reverse strand, counting down.
GACGAAATCGACGAGTGGGTCATCGACGAGATCAAGAAAGTAGGCTGCGACACCGCCAAGAGCGTACTGGAGCTTCCGGAGGAGGAACTCGAGAAACGTACCAATCTCGAAGAAGAAACCGTTCACGAAGTGTACCGCATTCTCAGAGCCGAATTCGAATAGACCGCAACAGAACAAAACAAGATAATATCATATGGCAGAAGGCAAACCCATAAGAATTAGCAAATTACAGAAGGAGTTCAACGTCGGGATCGGCACCATCGTGGCTTTCTTGAAAAAGAAAGGGTACGAGGTGGAAGAAGAGAACAATCCCAACGCGAAGATTCCGGCCGAGTGGTATCCCGTACTGGCCAAGGAATTCAGTTCTGACGTTTCGGCCAAGAAAGAAGCCGAAAAGATTAACCTGCGCGGACTGAAGGACCTGAAGGAGACCATCACCGTCGAAGAGATCAAGCCCGAGACACCCGAAGAGGACGAAACGGCCCGTGACATCCTTATCAAGGACAACACCGGCAAGAAACCCGTCGATATCCCGGCCCGTCCGAAGACGGAGAGCCGCCCGGCAGCCGCCCCGGCCGAAGAACCGAAATCCGAGGCGAAACCCGAGGCGAAACCGGCAACGCCCGAGACAGCCACAGTGAAACCTGAGGTAATCACGGCGAAACCTGAAAAGGTTGAAAGTTCAGCCCCTGCCCAGACGGCAGAAAAACCTGCCGCAGAGAAACCGGCAGCCGCCCCTGTCGCAGAAACCGTCCCGGCCGAAGCGAAACCCGCCGCTGAAGAACCGGCAAAGCAAGCCGGACAGGCCGCGGCCATCCAGGCAGAAACACCTGTCCAGACAGAGGCTCCCGTCCAGACGGAGAAGAAGCCGGCCATGCAAGCCGTCGAAGAGAAGGCTCCTGCAGCGGAGAAGCCTGTCGAAGCCACGGAGACCAAAGCCGAAGAAAAGGCTGCGGAGTCACCCATCAAGGTGGTGGGACACATCGACCTGGATGCGCTGAACAAACCGGCCCACAAGCCTGCTGCCGAAACAGCCGCAAAGACACCAGAAGCGACAGCGCAGCCCGAGGCACCGGCCGCAGAACAGCCGGCAAAAGCCGAGCAACCGGCCGCCGAGGCCGCACCTGCCCAGCACGTGCCCGAGCACATCCCGGTCACGACCGCTACGCTGGCCGGGCCGAAAATCGTCGGCAACATCACCCTGCCGGTCGACACCTCCAAGAAAAACGGCAAACGCGAACGCGAGAAACGCAAACGCATCAAAGACAACAAAGGCCCGAATCCGGTGCGGATCACCGACACCACGCAGGGCACCAACCCGGCCCGGGGCGAGCGCAAGAAAGACGACAACAAGCCCAAGGAAGGCCGCAGCAAGAAACGCCCGGCACTGCACACCGAAGTCAACGAAGAAGATGTGCAGAAGCAGATCAAGGAGACCCTCTCCCGTCTGACCGCCAAAGGCGCGAAATCGAAGAGCTCCAAATACCGCCGCGACAAACGCGAAGCATTCAACATCAAGCAGCAGGAGCAGGAAGAAATCTCGATGAGCGAACGCAATACGCTCAAAGTTACAGAGTTTGTTTCTGTCAACGAGTTAGCCACATTGATGAACGTGCCGGTGACAAACGTCATTTCCACCTGCATGAGCATGGGTCTGTTCGTGTCCATCAACCAGCGGCTGGACGCCGAGACGATGGTCATCGTGGCCGACGAATTCGGCTTCAAGGTCGAATTTATCAGCCCCGAACTCCACGATGTCATCCAGCACGAGGAAGACACGCCGGAGTCGCTTGAACCGCGGCCGCCCATCGTGACCGTCATGGGCCACGTCGACCACGGCAAGACCAAGCTGCTCGACTACATCCGCCACACCAACATCATTGCAGGTGAGGCCGGCGGCATCACACAGCACATCGGTGCCTACGCCGTCAAACTCAAGGACGGCCGGAAAATCACCTTCCTCGACACACCGGGACACGAAGCTTTCACCGCCATGCGTGCACGCGGTGCCAAGATCACCGACGTGGCCATCATCGTGGTCGCGGCCGACGACGGCGTGAAACAGCAGACCATCGAAGCCATCAACCACGCCTCGGCGGCCGGCGTTCCCATCGTATTCGCCATCAATAAGATAGACAAGCCTGCGGCCAATCCCGACAAAGTAAAGGAAGAACTGGCCCAGATGAACTACCTCGTCGAAGACTGGGGCGGCAAGTACCAGTCGCAGGAGATTTCCGCCAAGAGCGGCACCAACGTCGATCTGCTGCTCGAGAAAGTTCTGCTCGAGGCCGACATCCTCGACCTCAAGGCCAACCCGAACAAGAACGCCACAGGTACCGTCATCGAGTCGTCGCTCGACAAGGGGCGCGGCTACGTAGCCACCGTGCTGGTCGAATCGGGTACACTGCATCAGGGCGACATCGTGCTGGCCGGCAGTTTCGTCGGCAGTGTCAAGGCCATGTTCAACGAACGTGGCACGAAAATCACCGAGGCAGGTCCGTCCACCCCGGCCCTGATTCTGGGTCTGGACGGTGCACCGCAGGCCGGTGATACCTTCAACGTCATGGACGACTTCCACGAAGCCCGCGAAATCGCCGTCAAACGGGCACAGCTCCAGCGCGAGCAGGGCATCCGTACCACGAAGCACATCACGCTGGACGAAATCGGCCGTCGTATCGCCATCGGCAACTTCCAGGAACTCAACATTATCGTCAAAGGCGACGTGGACGGTTCCATCGAAGCCATCACCGACTCGCTCATCAAACTGTCCACCCCCGAGATACAGGTCAACGTCATCCACAAGGCGGTGGGACAGATCTCCGAATCGGATATCCTGCTGGCGGCGGCATCCAACGCCATCATCGTCGGCTTCCAGGTCCGGCCCTCGCTCAACGCGCGGAAACTGGCCGAAAAAGAGAAGATCGACATCCGCCTCTATTCCATCATCTACGACGCCATCGAAGAAATCAAGGCGGCCATGGAGGGTATGCTTTCGCCCGAAATCAAGGAGGAGATCGTGGCGACACTCGACATCCGCGAGGTCTTCAAGATTACAAAGGTGGGCACCGTGGCCGGCTGTATCGTCCGCGAAGGCAAGATCACGCGCAACACCAAGGTGCGTGTCATCCGCGACGGCATTGTCATCCATACGGGCGAGCTCGGCTCCCTGCGGCGTTTCAAGGACGATGTGAAAGAAGTGACGAGCGGCTACGAATGTGGCCTCAACCTTGTGTCATACAACGATCTTCAGGCTGGAGACACCATCGAGGGCTTCCAGGAGACCGAAGTAAAGAAGAAACTGTAAAACGACCGTCGGGCGGGCGGTCCTCCGGGAACGTTACCGCCCGATGGCGATACCGATACCCAGGTCGAATCCGATGTCGGCTCCCGAATCGGCGCCGTCGAACGTACCCTTGCTGAAACTGTAGCTCATGCCGCCGGACAGAATCAGAAACTTCCAGCGGGCCATGATGCCGGCTTCCACTGCGAACCAGTTGTCCTTTTCCGTTATCGGCTGCCAGGGCTGTCCGGGCTGGACTTTCTGTTTCGAATAGCTGTTGACGCTTTTATACAGTTCCACGCCGACACCTCCGTACAGATACACATAATCGTCCGAGCGGTACAAGGCGCCGGCACGGATCTGGTGCGATTTCATGTCGATCCACGGATCGTCGGTCTTGCTGTAACGGTAGCGCACATAACCTCCATAAGTTTTCACCCCGCCGAGCATCACGCCGTAAGAGTGGTTGAGCATATCGCCGACAGAAAGTTTGCCCTCCTTGCCATTCTCGACCTCCCCGCCGCCGCCTTCGCGGTTCCACTGGAAGCCCATCGAAGGTACCACCAGCCACGTCACCGTCTCCGGCCCCGCACCTTCCGGACGCGAAGGCGTGTAGCCCCTTTCTTCGAGCCGCTGCTGACGCTGCTGTACCTCATCGTTGAATTCGCGCACATAGACATCCCACTCCAGGTTGGACAACACATCGTCGCCCGCCTGTGCAAAAAGCGGCGCCGCGGCCGCCAGGAACAGGAGTACAAAACCAATTTTTCTCATATGCTTCAGGGTTCAATGACAAACACGTCCTCACCGGGTTCGCACATCAGGAACTCCTCCCGGGCGAACTCCTCCAGATTGGCCGGACTGCTCTGCAACAGTTCCAGCTTGTGACGGTCTTCGTTGATTTTCTGTTCGTAATAAAGCTTTTCCGCCTCAAGGGCACGCAATGCCTGCATCTTCACCGCCCGGTCCGACAGACTGCATGTGTCGAACAGCGCAATCCAGACAAAAAAAGCCAGAAACGAAAGTACATACTTGTTTCTCAGCAGCGGAAGCAGTTGTATCCAGATTTTTCTCATAAACCGGTGAATCACCGCAACAAAGATAAACAATTATTCCGAAAAAAACACCCGGTCGCCTTTTATGGCCGGTAACGCGCTTCACGCAGGATTTCCTGCGCATCGTCCAAAGCAAAGAGTTCCTGCATGGAGCATTTCCGGTGCCGTCTCAGGTAACTGCGTACCAAGTCATATCCCACCCAGCAAAGCAGCTGACCCGGTGCCTCGGCGGAAAAACGCGAGGCGAAAGGCGCAGGCGCCAGCATCCGACGCACCGAAGCCTCACCGGTGATGTAAAGCATCTCCTCGCGCACCAGCACGTCCCAGACCGCCGCCCGTGCCTCCCGGCACCAGCGTATCTGTGCATCTGAAAAACCGAACAGCACCGAGTCGGGCACCGACGGACAGCAGTACGCCACCGCACAGGCCACTTTGCCCTCATACACCATGGCTTCAAGCAACGTGCCGGTCTGACGCGCCATGGGATGCGACGCATAAATCCACGCCCGCACCGCCTCCGGCACCAACGCCTCCGGCGTCATCCTCCGCAGCTGATAGGCAGCATAGCCGAGCTGCCGGTACAGGGGCTCGTCCGCGCCCAGATACTTGTCGAGCGCCAGTCCCAGCACACGGTCGGATGTCATGACCGAAGCATCCAGACCGGAGACTACCGCCACCGGCTGCGGCCACGTATCGTCCGGAAACGCCGACAGATAACGGCGACCTGCGGCGGCCAACGCCCGGCTCTCACGGTCCAGACCGGGATACACGGCCTGCACCTTCCGGTACAGCATCCGCACCAGGGAATCCCGGGCGAACATCCGGTACCGCCCTACAAAGGCAGCCGTATCGAGCGGGGAAACGCCGAGCAGCCTTTCGAGATACATCGGCGCGAAGTCGGCGTATCGGCTGCACAGGTCAGATACCGCCGCCAGGACCGCCGTCTGCGACGTGTCGGCATCAGGGGTCCACAGCCGGTCTATCCGGTCGATTTCCACCACGGTGCCGGCGTCCGGCCGACGGCATGCCGGCACCATCAGCAATGCGCAAAAAAGCAGGATGTACAATGGTTTCATATACCGGTCCATCGTTTCCGCGAAACTAACAATTCTTTGGCGAAAGCCACAGTGTAAAAGGCTTTTTTTATTAACTTTGCCGCGCAACTTCTTACACATGCAAGAACAGACCTCAGACGACAAGCAACTGGCCCTCGACCGCCGCTATCTGCAGATGGCCGCCATCTGGGCGCAGAACTCCTACTGCAAGCGCAGACAGGTGGGCGCGCTGCTGGTCAAGGACAAGATGATCATTTCAGACGGCTACAACGGCACGCCGGCCGGATTCGAGAATGTCTGCGAAGACGACAACTACGTCACCAAGCCCTACGTTCTGCATGCCGAAGCCAACGCCATCACTAAAGTCGCCAAGTCGTCGAACAGCAGCGAAGGCGCCACCCTGTACGTCACCACCTCACCCTGCATGGAATGCGCCAAGCTTATCATCCAGGCCGGCATCAGGCGTGTGGTTTACAGCGATCAGTATCACATCCGGGACGGTATCGCCCTGCTGCAGCGGGCGGGTATCGAAACCGTCCACCTGGAACGGGAATACCTTGTGTAGCATGGACAGCCATTTCGACGAACAGAATTCCTCCGGCAAGACCGAGCGGTTTTTCTACTACTGTGCCATCGTGGCCACATTGATTTTTGTGGGGTTCTTCTTCCTATACATGCGTGACCGCCAGACCCTGCGCCAGTATGCCAACATCGCCGGCAACAACAGCAGCAAGCTCAACACGGTCTATCGCGTCATCGAGCGCTACTACGTCGATACGCTCGACTGGAAAAAACTCGAGGAAGACGCCATCGCCACCATGCTCAAGGAACTCGACCCGCATTCGGCCTATCTGCCCAAGGACAAACTGCAGGCGTCCACCGAAGTGCTCGAAGGCAACTTCTCCGGCGTCGGCATCCAGTATCAGATGTTCCGCGACACCGTCGTGGTGCTCAGCGTCATACCGAAGGGACCTTCCGACCAGGCAGGTCTGCAGGCCGGCGACCGCATCATCGCGGTGAACGACTCCGTCATCGCGGGCGTCTCCATGTCGGTCAACGACATCCCGAACCTGCTCAAAGGACCGGCCAAGACCACCGTGCGGGTAACCCTCCGGCGGCCTTCGAACGACAGCACCTTCCAGAAAATCATCTTCCGCGGTCCCGTACCGCTGCCCAGCATCGACGTTGTGTACATGTACGACGAAAACACCGGCTATATCAAGCTCAACAAGTTTTCCCGCACGACGCAGGCCGAGTTTCTCGTGGCCGTGGAGTTGCTCAAACGGATGCACATGCGCCAGCTGATACTCGACCTGCGGGACAACACCGGCGGATACCTCGAAGCGGCCATCGGCGTGCTCGGAGAGTTTTTCCCCAAAGACTCGCTGCTGGTCTATACCGAGGGACGCGCCCGCACCCGCAAGGAATATCGCGGCAGCGGCCACATGGCCTGCCAGGACATCGACCTGGCCGTCCTCATCGACGAAGCCACCGCCTCGGCCAGCGAGATTGTAGCCGGTGCCATCCAGGACTATGAACGCGGCATCATCGTCGGACGCCGCTCCTACGGCAAAGGCCTGGTACAGGAGCAGATGACCATGCGTGACGGGTCGGCGCTCCGGCTCACCGTGGCCCGGTACTACACCCCGCTTGGCCGCTGCATCCAGAAACCCTACACCCCCGGCGACGAGGAAAGCTACAACCGCGAAATATACGGTCGTTTCGCCAACGGCGAACTGACACGGCAGGACAGCATCAAGAACGACACGGTACAGATAGTCTACACCCGTCATAGCCACCGGGCGCTGTACGGCGGCGGCGGCATCGTGCCCGACCTGTTCGTGCCGATCGACACCAGCTATTACTCGCCGCTCGTCAGCCGCATCAGCCGGCAGGGCACCATCATCAATTTTGCGTTCGAATACGCCGACCCCATCCGGAGTCAGCTGGCCCAGTACAAAGACTGGCGTTCGCTGCTGAAGGCCCTGGACGAAGAGGACATCTGGGCCCGGTTCAAAGCATACGCCGTCGCAAAGGGTCTTCGTCCCACAGACGAAGAGTGGCGCATATCGGGAGACTACCTGAAGTCGGCCGTCATCGCCGGCATCGCCCGGCACATGATGGGCGACAAGGGATTCTATCCCGTAGCGAACCAAAGCGACAAAGTCGTTGAAGAAGCCTTCAAAGCATTGAAAAACAGAAATAAATAACAAATAAACCAAAACAGTTATGGGAGTTTTAAATATCAGACCTCAATCGGAATGCATGTATGACAGCATTTCTCTCGGCGAAGTCATGCTCCGGCTTGATCCCGGCAGCGGACGCATCCGCACCGCACGCCAGTTCCGCGTATGGGAAGGCGGCGGCGAATACAACGTCTCACGCGGACTGAAGAAATGCTTCGGCCTCAACGCGGCCGTCGTCACGGCATTCGTCGACAACGAAGTCGGCCACCTGGTCGAAGATTTCATCATGCAAGGCGACGTCGATACCCGCTTCATCAAGTGGGTGCCCGACGACGGCGTAGGACGCACCGTGCGCAACGGCCTCAACTTCACCGAGCGCGGATTCGGCATCCGGGGCGCCAAAGGCACCTCCGACCGGGGCAACACGGCGGCCTCCCAGCTCAAGGAAGGCGACATCGACTGGGACTACATTTTCGGCAAGTGCGGCGCACGCTGGTTCCACACCGGCGGCATCTTCGCGGCCCTTTCCGAAACCACGCCCGGCGTCGTCATCGAAGCCATGCGCGCAGCCAAGAAATACGGCACCATCATCGCCTACGACCTCAACTACCGGCCGTCGCTCTGGAAATCCATCGGTGGCAAGCAGAAGGCGCAGGAAGTGAACCGCGAAATCGCGAAATACGTCGACGTAATGATCGGCAACGAGGAAGACTTCACGGCCTGCCTCGGCCTCGAAGTCGAGGGCACCGACGCCGGCCTTAAGAAACTCAACATCGACGGCTACAAGAAGATGATTGACCACGCCGTAAAGGTCTATCCCAACTTCAAGGTCGTCGCCACCACCCTGCGGACCGTCAAGACCGCCACCATCAACTCCTGGGGCGCCATCTGCTGGGCCGACGGCACCATCTACGAAGCCACCCACCGGCCCGACCTCGAGATTTTCGACCGCGTCGGCGGCGGCGACAGCTTCGCCTCCGGACTGGCCTACGGCTTCCTCACCTTCAACGATGCCCAGAAGGCAGTGGAATACGGCGCGGCGCACGGTGCGCTGGCCATGACCACTCCCGGCGACACTTCCATGGCCACCAAGGCCGAAGTAGAGAAACTCATCGGCGGCGGCGGCGCCCGCGTGGACAGATAATACATAACACCTCCAGCTATGATACACATCACTTTTCCAGATAACAGCGTCCGGGAATATCCCGAAGGCATCACCCCCCTGGCCATTGCCGAGGGTATCAGCCGCAGACTGGCCGAAGACGTGCTGGCCGCATCGGTCGACGGCGTCACCTGCGAACTGAACACCCCCATCAATGGCGACGCGAAGTTGCAACTCCTGAAATGGGACGACGCCGAAGGCCGCCATGCCTTCTGGCACACCTCCTCCCACCTGATGGCGGAAGCCATCGAGGCCGTATTCCCCGGAACCAAATTCGGCATCGGACCGGCCATCGAGAACGGATTCTATTATGACATCGACCTGGGCGACGACCGGGTACTTACCGAAGCCGACCTCAAGGACATCGAACAGAAGATGATCGAACTGGCACGTACCAAGGCTGACGTGGTGCGGCGCGAAGTCTCCAAGCAGGAGGCCCTCGACTATTTCACCGCCAAGGACGACCAGTACAAGCTGGAGCTCATCCGCGACCTGCCGGACGGCTCCATCACCTTCTACACCCAGGGCAACTTCACCGACCTCTGCCGCGGACCGCACCTCATCTCGACCGCCCCCATCAAGGCCGTCAAGCTGCTCAGCATCGCCGGTGCCTACTGGCGGGGCGACGAAAAACGCAAACAGCTCACCCGCATCTACGGCATCAGCTTCCCCAAGCAGAAAATGCTGGACGAATACCTCGAGATGCTGGAGCAGGCCAAGCTGCGCGACCATCGCAAACTGGGCAAGGACCTCGAACTGTTCGCCTTCTCATCGCGCGTGGGCCAGGGTCTGCCGCTGTGGCTGCCCCGCGGCACCCAGCTGCGCGAACGCCTCGAGAACTACCTGCGCAAAGTACAGCGCGAGTACGGTTATCTGCAGGTCATCACGCCGCACATCGGCCAAAAGGAACTCTATGTGACGAGCGGCCACTACGCCAAGTACGGCAAAGACTCGTTCCAGCCCATCCACACGCCGCAGGAGGGCGAGGAATTCCTGCTCAAACCCATGAACTGCCCGCATCATTGCGAGATATACCGCGTCAAACCGCATTCGTACAAAGACCTGCCGCTGCGCTTCGCCGAGTTCGGCACCGTCTATCGCTATGAACAGAGCGGCGAGCTGCACGGCCTGACCCGCGTGCGCGGATTTACGCAGGACGACGCCCACCTCTTCTGCCGTCCCGACCAGATCAAAGAAGAGTTCTGCAAGGTGATGGACATCATCTTCCGCATCTTCAAGGCACTCGATTTCAAAGACTTCATAGCACAGGTCTCGTTGCGCGACCCCAACAACAAGGAGAAATACATCGGCAGCGACGAAGTCTGGGAGAAAGCCGAAAGCGCCATCATCGAGGCCGCCAAGGAGAAAGGTCTCGAGACGACGGTCGAACTGGGCGAAGCCGCCTTCTACGGCCCCAAGCTCGACTTCATGGTCCGCGACGCCTTCGGCCGCAAGTGGCAGCTGGGCACCATCCAGGTGGACTACAACCTGCCCGATCGCTTCGAACTGGAGTACACGGGTGCCGACAACCAGAAGCACCGCCCGGTGATGATCCACCGTGCACCCTTCGGTTCGATGGAGCGTTTTGTGGCCGTTTTACTGGAGCATACTGCCGGAAAACTGCCCCTCTGGCTGTCGCCCGACCAGGTCTGCGTGATGCCTATCAGCGAAAAATTCAACGAATATGCAAAAAAAGTTGTTGCATATTTAAATAATTATGATATTCGCACCTTGTTTGACGACCGGAACGAGAAGATAGGCAAGAAGATAAGAGACAACGAGTTAAAGAAGATTCCGTACCTCGTCATCGTGGGCGAAAAAGAGGCAGAAAGCCAGACAATTTCGGTTCGCGAGCGTGGCGGCATCGACAAAGGCACCATGTCTCTGTCCGATTTCAAGGATTTCATCCGGGAGGAAACAGAAAAACAGCTTAACGCATTATAGTAAAAAAAACAGCAAAACGACGCATGGCATCATCCCCTAACCAGAATTCTCAGCAAAAGAAGAATTCAGCTCCGGAGTACTTGATCAACCGGGCCATCCGTGCCAAGACCGTCCGCATCGTAGGCGAGAACATCGAGCCGAGAATCGTGACGATTCAAGAGGCGATGCGCCTGGCCGAGGAAATGGAACTGGACCTGGTCGAGATCTCTCCGCAGGCCGATCCGCCCGTATGCAAGATCATGGACTACCAGAAGTTCCTGTATCAGCAGCGGAAGAAGCAGAAAGAGATGAAGGCCAAAGCCGTCAAGGTGGTCATCAAGGAAATCCGGTTCGGGCCCAACACCGACGAGCACGATTACGATTTCAAACTCAAGCATGCCATCAATTTCTGCGAGGAAGGATGCAAGATCAAGGCTTTCGTGTTTTTCAAGGGCCGTTCCATCCTTTACAAGGAACAAGGAGAAATCCTGCTGCTGCGTTTCGCCCAGGACCTGGAAGAGTACGCCAAAGTGGAGTCGCTTCCGAAACTCGAAGGCAAGCGCATGATTATGATGCTGGCAGCCAAGACCAAGAAGAAATGAATCATTAATTAACCAATCAAAGTAGTAGTAATGCCTAAAATGAAGACCATTTCCGGCGCTAAGAAGCGTTTTCAGCTCACCGGAACAGGAAAAATCAAAAGGAAACATGCTTTCAAGAGTCACATCCTGACGAAGAAGACCAAAAAGGCCAAACGCAATCTGACCTACAGCGGTCTCGTAGCCAAGAACGACGAGAACAACGTGAAGATGATGCTCGCCATCAAATAAACGGAAAGCTTTTCCAGAAAAAACATTTATTCATCTGAACGCGCAGCCCGAAGTTTCCTGAAAGAAGAACGCTGACGTTCAAAAAAAAACAAAACAATGCCTAGATCAGTTAATTCTGTAGCGTCAAGAGCTAGACGGAAAAAAATTTTGAAGCTCACCCGCGGCAACTTCCTGGCCCGCCGTAACGTGTGGACCGTTGCCAAGAACACATGGGAGAAAGGTCTGCAGTATGCCTACCGCGACCGCAAGAACAAGAAACGCACCTTCCGTGCGCTGTGGATCCAGCGTATCAACGCCGGTGTCCGTAAATACGAGATGTCGTATTCCGAATTCATGGGCAAAATCCACAAAGCGGGTATCGATCTCAACCGCAAGGTGCTGGCCGACCTGGCCATGAACCAGCCCCAGGCTTTCGAAGCCGTGGTCAAGGCGGTGAAGAGCATCGAATAGTCTTCGCAAAGACAGAAAAAAGCGGCCGTGAGCCGCTTTTTTTTTGCCCTGCCGGCATCACTTCGGCCGAAAAAGCCTATCTTGGCATTCACTCTTTCACCATGCCATAACATGAAAAAAGCCCTCTTCATCGGCGGCACCGGCACCATCAGTTCCGCCATCACCCGGTTTCTGGCCACCATGCCCGACTGGGAACTCACCCTTTTGAACCGGGGCAGCCGTAACGACACCCTGCCGCCCGGCGTCCGCACCATCTGCTGCGACATCCATGACGAAGCCGAAGCCGCCCGTCTCACCGCCGGCATGACCTTCGATGTCGTGGCCGACTTTGTAGGCTTTGTCCCGGAACACGTGCAGCGCGACTACCGGCTGTTCGCCGGACGCACCGCGCAGTATATCTACATCAGTTCCGCCTCGGCCTACCAGAAACCGCTGCAGAACTACCTCGTCAGCGAGAGCACCCCGCTGTGTAATCCCTTTTGGGAATACTCCCGCAACAAGATTGCCTGCGAGATGTTTCTTAATGACATGTATCGCAGCAACGGATTTCCCGTCACCATCATACGGCCCAGCCATACCTACGGAGAACGTTCCATCCCGCTGGGCGTACACGGCCGGCACGGCAGCTGGCAGGTAGCCCGGCGCATGCTGGACGGCAAGCAGGTCATCCTGCACGGTGACGGCACTTCCCTCTGGACCTTCACACACAACACCGACTTCGCCAAAGGTTTCGTCGGCCTGATGGGCAACCCGCACGCCATCGGCGACACCTTCCAGATTATGTCGGACGAGACGGTCACCTGGAATCAGGCCTACCACTGTATCGCCGACGCACTCGGTGTCGAACTGAAACCCTACTACGTCTCCTCCACCTTCCTGGCCCGGTGCAGCGACTACGATTTCATAGGCGGGCTCTGCGGTGACAAAGCCACCTCGGTGGTCTTCGACTGCAGCAAACTGAAACGCGCCGTACCCGGATTCTGCGCCACCGTACGCTTCGACGAAGGCATCCGGCAGACCGTCGCCCATATTCTGGCCCACCCCGAACTGCAGACGCCGGACCCGGCGTTCGACCACTGGTGCGACCGCGTCATCGCCGCACAGGAAGCCGCCCTCCGGCAAGTGACGGAGAAAAGCCGGTAAGGGCCGCGGACATCGCCCTGCGTACAGATTAATAAACGGACTCCCGCACGCCTTCGAGGAAAGCGGCCGTAATGCCTGCGACCTCGCTTTTGCGCTTGATAATCATATGGTTCTCTCCCTCAACCTTATGCAGTTGGGAGTGCGTGTAGATTTCATGGTATTTTTCGCTGCACCGGAACGGAACAATCCGGTCCATGGTCCCGTGAATCAGACAGACCGGCCCCTGGTATAACGCCGCCGTGCCGTAAGTGTCGAGTTGCTGTGTCTGCAGCAGATAATCGCGGCCCAATTTGAAGAGACCGAAACACTTGATGAACTCCGGCGGATCTTTCGGGTCGAACCGCTGGCCGAAGAACGAACCCGCCCGCGTAGCCCCTTTGATGACCTCGCCGGGTGCCAGCAGAATCAGGCCGTCGGGCACCGGTCCGCCCTCCCTTGCCAACTCGCCGGCGAACATACTGGCAACGACCCCGCCCTGCGAATGTCCGAGAAGGAACAGGCGGGACACATACGGCAGCGTCCTGACATAATCCCAGACGGCCCGGGCATCCTGTATCTCTTTCGCCACTGTCATGTCAACCCGTTTGCCCGCACTCCAGCCGTGACCATCGAAGTCGAAACGGATGGAAGCGACGCCCCTCTTTGCCAGATAGTGTGCCAGGTAAGGCATCGGCGCGTAGTCTTTGCTGGAGAAAATGCCGTGCATGAGAATAACCATCGGACAGGAATCTCGCGCCGGGTCGATGCCGTCGGGCAGCGTCAGTTTCATGGACAGCCTGCCCTGAGGGCCACTGACAGGCGACCTGGCCGACAAGGCCGTCACGGCAGATACTGCGACCAGCAGCGACAGCAACGCCAAAAAGACAAAACGCCGTTTCCGCATAGTTCTTACCGGATGAAATGCATCGGCGTCCAAGGCTCATCGCCGCGACCCGGCGCCGTTCTGCCGCCCGTGCTCTTCAGCATCCAGGCCATGTTGCGGGCCAGCGTGCGCATCGTCTGCATGCCTTCCTCATCAAGAGCGGCCTGGCCGGGTTCGCGTCCATAGGTGATATTCCAGTACTGGGACGACACCACCGGCATATTCATCATCAGGAAAGGCATGTTGAGCGACTCAAAGGAGGCCGTAGCCCCTCCCCTGCGGCACACGGCGACCGCCGCAGCCGGTTTCCCGGCGATGGACGCACCGTTGGAATAGAACGACCGCTGGATGACCGACAGCAAGGCGCCGTTCGGCTGACCATAATAGACGGGGGAACCGACGATGAGGGCATCTGCTTCGGCATACTTCTCCGAAATCCGGTTGCAGACATCGTCGTCGAACACGCAGTGCCCGAGACCTTTCGCACTGCATTGTCCGCAGGCTGCACAGCCGCGCACCGGTTTGTTCCCTATCCAAAGAATTTCACTGTCAATACCTTCCGCATCCAGCTGCCGCGCCACCTCGGCGAGTGCCGTCGCCGTATTGCCCTTCTGACGGGGGCTTCCGTTAATCATCAGAACTTTCATATCATCGAATTATGAATAAGCAAAGATAGGATTTTCGATTATAGCTCAAAATTTATCGTTATTACAATTTTGCATTAATTATATATTTCGGATTATTTGCTATTTTTGCAAAAAAAACGCTTAATATGTTCTATACGGATTGTACGAATTCTTATTTACTTGATAACCAATAAACAGAAGAAACATGCACCATTCAGATGTGGATATCGTATCGCAAGACGTCCAACTCCTTTCTGACATTTGTCAGATCATCGACTCGACAAGAAGTCAGATGGCCAATAGAGCCAATGCCGAACTTACATTGATGTATTGGCATATTGGTCAACGAATCAACATCGATGTGCTCGGTAATCGGCGTGCCGGATATGGGAAGCAAATTGTCCCGTCACTGGCGAAACAACTGCAAGAAAAGTATGGAATGAAAGGATTCGATGAAAAAAACATCAGGAGAATGATGCAATTTGCCCACATTTTCTCAGATTATCATATTGTCGCACCACTGGCGCGACAATTGTCATGGTCTCATTTTGTGATGGTTCTACCACTGAAAGAGGGGCTTCAGCGTGAATTCTACCTAACAATGGCAGCCAACTCACATTGGAGCAAACGGGAATTAGAAAAGCAAATGGATGGTATGCTCTATGAACGAACTGTCATTGCAGGCAAAAAGCATGAACAGATAAAGAAAGAACTTGCCACACTAAGGAGCAATGATGTGATTTCTCCCGACTTGGTATTCAAGAATCCATACTTTTTGGATTTTACCGGATTGAAAGGTTACTACAGCGAACGCGATTTAGAAGACATGCTACTCACAGGTTTACAGCAATTCATTATGGAACTGGGCAATGGTTTCACCTTCGTTGAACGACAGAAGCGGATGGTTATCGATGGCGAGGATTTCTATCTCGATCTTCTTTTCTTCCATCGCAAATTGCATCGGTTAGTTGCCATAGAATTGAAAAAAGGAAAATTCAAGGCTGCCTACAAAGGGCAAATGGAGCTCTACCTGCGTTGGCTCGACAAATTCGAACGTCAGTCGAACGAAGAAGCACCTATTGGACTTTTACTCTGTTCTGAAGGGAGTGAAGAACAGGTCGAATTCCTGCAACTTGACAAATCTGGCATTCAAGTGGCGCAATACTATACAGAACTGCCACCCAAACATCTGTTAATAGAACAACTGAAAAAACAGATAGCCATAGCAAAACAAAGACTCGAGAATCAACTGACGGAAAAATGACGGAACCGACAAACGCATTATATCACTCCTACCGAAAAATGGCTGTTCTGCCGAACTATAATTTATCTTCCTCCCCAGACCTCCCGGGCCTGGCCGATAATCCTGCCGGCATCCTCCAGCAGGTTGTACAGGCCGTCCTCGGACAGGACACCGCGCGGAAGATCCGCCGGAATCTCTCCGGCTTCGTCCGCCTCGTAATCTTTCTGCCACAGCCCGGAGGACATGTATTCTTCCAGCACCTCAATCTCACGCTGGAGATGGCCGTAGTCCGCGACGGCCTCCTCCAGGGCAGCAAGCTTGCGCATCACCTCATTGTAGCGGTCCTCCATCCGGGAGATTCTTTCGAGTCTTGAATCCCGTTCCGTACGTCTGTTTTGTCGGTTGATTCGTGCCATGTCGGGTTCTTTGCCTTGGTAAAGCAAAAATATGTGAGAAAAATCATTTTTCATCTTGACTTTTTGCGTTTTTTGCGTCTAGGTCTGTGAAGTATGGATAAATCGCTCGAAATAGAACTAGCGAAAATAAGGCCCAAAGTCCTGGCGATGGCACAGAAATTCTTCCGGGCATCCAGGTTGGACGGTGATCCGGAAGACGTGGTGCAGGATGTGCTGCTGAGACTTTATGTGGCGAAACGCGACGGCGTAGAAATTCACAATGTCGAGGCCTGGGCTGTTACGACCACCAAGAACAGCTGCATCTCACTGTGGCGTAAAAGAGGCCTTGTCAGAAGCGGCACATTTCCGGAATGGCTTTCGGACGGCCAGGATGCCTCAGCCCGGATTGAGCAGTCTGAGATCGGACAAATGGCCGACAAAGCGTTGGAGCGCCTGTCTGCCGGCACACGACGGTTGTTGCAGTTACGCGCCAGCGGACTGTCCCTGGATGAGATTGCCGCCATAACAGGACGGCCGAAGGGCAGTGTGAAGAGTTCAATTTCGGCTGCTCGGAAAGAATTAATAAGATACTTGAAACCAAGATAATACAATGAACCGGAAAGACTTGATTAGAATGTATTTGAACGCAGAGACAACCTGCGAACAGGAGCGGGAACTCGCCGATTCCTTCACCGCCGTGCCACCGGCCGATGAAGAAGAAATGACGGTGTACCGCATGATGCAGGCGGTCAGTCCCATCCAGCTTCCGGAGCTCCCAGATGCCGGGTACGAGTTCGACCGGATGATGCAACCTGCAACGGCACGGTCTTTTTACACTTGGGGGCTCGCTCTGTCCGGAGTGGCCGCAGCCATCCTGGCTTTGATTCTGATTACCGGCAAGCCGGAAAAATCCGTCATTCCGGCTACGCCGCCCATTGATAACTCAAAACTGATTCAGCAACTATCCCTTATATCCAAGATCATTCCGCCGGAAAACGGAAGACTTGAATTCAGACCGGCCGGAGACGGATTCGTAATGACCGCCTACTTCTCCGACGGACGCACCGCCTCGTACATCCTCGCACCGTTGGACAGCGCCAGATCCTTTAAACTCATATCGTTGAAACATTAAACCAATTCCCATGAAAAAGACTTTTCTTCTCTCCATCTGCATGATTATCGGCGCAGGGGCCTTATATGCCCAGCAGACCATATATATCATTGATAATAAGAACGTCGAGCATTTCGACGGGTCCCAGCTTAAAGGCAAATACATCAGAGATTACAAGATTACCTCCACTGGTTCCGGCCGTAATACTGTTACAGTCCATTCCATCTCCACTTCATCTTCATTTTCTGTCGCCGAACCAAACAAACAACCTATTGGACGGATGGAATTGTCTGAACCACCCTTATTAACCACAAAGCCTTTGGGACAACCTACAGGACAGATGATGGAAATAGCAGAACCTGTTATTGGCAGCACCATCTCTTATACCAATAAGACACCCGGATCCGGTCCTGAAGAAATTAAGTTAACTCATGATAAAGATAATCCAACAACCATAGTGACAAGATGGGGAGATGATAATGCTGAAAGAACTACCTACATAATTGATGGCCAAGTGGTTCCAGAAGAGTATGTCCTAACCATCCCGAAAGACGTCGTCAAGAGCATCGAAACAAGCACACCCATGAAAGGGTCTATCGTCATGACGATTACCACAAAATTGGGGGATACAAAAATGGGGGATGGCAGAATATATGAATATGATGAAGGGCATCATCGCATTGAATTAAACGAGTGGCAGCGGAAGGCTGGGAATGGAGAAGGGTATGTCATCATGAAAATTGAGACAGGCATGGAACTTTCTGAACTGATGGAAGAAATAAAGAACATGCCTTCGACGGAATTCGATGCAAACGGAAGACTCATCAGGCACGGCCAACCTGTCACTAAAATCACAATCAACGGACGCTCTTATTCCGTAAAAAACGGCCAGTTCGAATTGGACGACTGATCTGCCGGCATACAACATAATCATGAAAAGGTTCAGTCTGTTCCCCGGTATCGGCATTCCTAAAAGGAAACACATAGCCGCATACTGTCTCTCTATTGCCCTGACATTGTTTGTCGCCTTGTTGCTCGGGAGAGAGACCATGGTGGATGGTTTCATGCCGGATCAAGGACGTTTGGCATACGGCGTAAACAGATTGGAATTGCCGACATCTGCACTTCATTTTTCCCAAACCGAAGTCGTTTCCGGATTCGATAAGTTGACGCGTTTCAAACCATATCCTGCCGAATGGGTCGTCATAGGAAGTGAGCGCTGCAACGTTCCTGTGGTGTTTGCCGACACCCTGTTCCTGCGGATAACACATTACCCGGTTAAACATAAGAACCTGCAGGCACTGGACCAGCCTGGCAGTGCGCTCGTATCGAAGAAACTGGCCCGAAAGGCATTCGGAAGGAGTAATCCAGTGGGCCGGGAACTGACTGGTCCGGACGGACAGACATACACCATCACCGGTGAGATTCATCGCGGCTTGTTGAAAACAAGCAGTCTGAGATGTGATGTCATTATGGTTCCACGCGGGCAGAAGATCGCACAGGCCTTGGCGTTGGGGCTCATCCGTGACAACGTGCGCCAGGCGGGAGGCGAAGCTGCATTTCAGCAATACCTGCCGGCCAGGGAATTGTATTTCCGCCGCGACATCCGAAAAATGCCCGCCAGTATCAGGCATGGGAGCAGGACGGCTGTCCGGTTGCTCCGGATACTACTTGTTTTTTTCATCATCGCAAGTGCAGGTTGGTATCATGTTATACACGCTTCGTCCGGAAACATGATGCAGCGCCGTGCTTCCTCCCGGTTCTTCTTCGCTGTGTCATTGTTTGGAAGCGGTGTTTTCGCCGTTTTTCTGTGCTGGCTGCTTTACGCGCAAATACATTCCATAGGACACTCCGTGCCTTCGAATACGGTGGCGTTCCAGTTCAACGTCTCTCCTGAGGACTATCATAACCTGTCGCAATTGGACATGCTTCGTACAGCCATGCAATCGTCTGACAAATTGGAACAGGCGTTATCGGACGATGAACACATTCTCCAGTGGACCTATGGGACCTTCCCGGAACGGTTGAACACGGCATTGAATTTCCGTTGCGGTGGGACTTCCGCAGTCGATATGTGTGCCAATACCGTACCCGCCGGATATTTCGATTTTCTGGGTATTCCCTTTCTACATGGAAGAACCTGGGCAAATAACTCGAAAGAGGAGGAAATGGTTATTAACGAGACGGCCTGGCAGATGCTCGGTCTGACGACCTGGGACGAGAACCTGCATATCGTCTGGATGCGGCCTGCGTCCATGTCTGATGTCATTTACCGAGTATGCGGCGTGGTGCGCGATTTCAAAACCGGCCCGCTGGAAAGACAACTGCCCATGGTATTCAGAAAAGAGCGCTACAATTCCAGCCTTCAGATAATGGCGAAACTGACGTCTTCGGAAGATGCCGTCTGTGATGCGGTGGCTACGCATCTCCGACATGCCGTTCCGGATGTGCCCACGGTCTTTCCGTATATCAAACATGGGGCGTATACTGACTGGACATTCAGGTGGCTGTGGATATCCTGTCTGTTTGGACTAATTCTGTCCGTTTGCCTTGGAACGATCTTATACGACAGACTGTACCGGACGCGATAAACATCATTCTGTGAAAAATCCTGCCATACACTTTTCTTTATCTGTACACCGAAACAATGAAAACAATGAAAACAATGTGCATCATCATACTGGGAACCATTGTGATGCCGATGACCGCCAATGCTGGCCCGGCGGATGATTATCGTTCCCAGTTGAAGGAGAAACTTTCTGTGTCCTTCTCTGTACCGGATGACCATATGAGGTTCCACTCCGAACTCCCGACGTTTGTGCTTACGTTTGGAGAGCCCCTGCCGGAATTGCCTGGTGGGCCAATATTCGAGGCCGGCCCCGTTGTTTCCCTGTCAAAGGATTATTCGGCGGTGATTATGGATGCAGACCATCTGCAGAAGCCACGGGTGGAATCATATCCTGACCATTGGACATACACCCCGACGGCAACAAGTTGGATGCTTATTAACTGCTCAACCCCTTGGGCCGGATGGTATATCAACAATGTCAGAGGTGTCATTACCGATAATCCGGCACCGGCCAGGAGCGATGCAGAGATTGCATCACTGAAAGAGAAAGTCGCCTCGTTACGATCTCAGTATGAGCGCAGCATAGAAGGCGGCGCCTTGGTGGAGAAGTCGAACTGCGACCGTATTTACATTACGAAGATTCCTCATCTGGACAAGGTCGAGAACATGTTCAGTCCCGACATTGTCAAGACTCTCCGCTCCGGCATGACCGAATGCTATGCCGTGGAGTTTTTCAAGCGCTCTGTTTATGGCAGTTTGCGGATGGTTGTATTTGTGAATGGAGCACGCAAGTCCATCAACGATTGTATAGCGGAGCTGGCTGAATATGTCAGATTTGACTCCAGTTTGAAGGAAAATCTCTCTGTCGAAGAAACACAGCACATCATGCAGGATATGACAGCAAAGGTCATTTATGCAGATTCCATTTTCGGTGGAGATTATTTGAAACTGCGCAACCGGCAAGGGGACCCGCTGTCATACGGAGAATTGCGGTCTTTGGAACATGTGTCACTGAAAGAGTCGCCCATATATGTGTTCGACAGCTTGACTTTCGTGAATGCCGTCAACCATCCGGACGACAGAGAACTAATTGATGCTGCTATTCAAAGCCTGCTTCCGACAGATGAGATGGTGTCGTGTTTCTTGTGTTATGATAACCATGCGGTGGCCCATGCGGTATACAAGAAAAAAAACACGACATGGGCATGCATAGAAACAATGGGGCCTATAGACTTGTTCGGAGACACTTTCGACAAGAATTGGCTGAGCAGACCGGATTTCCGCGTCATCATGTATCCTCTGGTCAGACCGGCATGGTGGAGATCCTTTAACCTTTCACAGCCTTGGCGTGGGTATATCTCCTATATGAACACCTACAATTTTGCCATCCAGAATCAAGACGGCACATTGGATACACCGAATAACATGGATCAACAAGGAAACATTATTACTGAGTCTCTGGCAAATATATTATATTTGAAGTTGAATCCCGTAGTACTCAAATTCGAATAATCAGCATAATTGACACATATGAATATCCGAACCTGTTTTATTCTTATCCTGGGCACCATTTTCAGCCTGCAGCTGTCGGCGGAACCTGCGACACCAAAAAAAACAACGGTGAGACTTGAACCACCGTTCAAGGTGGATTCTGTTTTCCGCCTGACGGAGATCAGCAAGATGACACATCTGAGCGGGATGAAGCATCTGTCGCGCAAACCGGAAGAAAAGCGGAATGCGTACCTGAAACAGCTTGCCCGTGAGGTGGTGCTGAACTGCGGTCCGGAATGGTATCGTGAATATGGCGAATGGGTAGTGACAGGGCCATTCGTTTACGAGATGTCATCAGCCGATCTGGCACGTCACGGCCGAAAACACTACTATTACTACAAGGTCACATTCCGGTATGACAAGAATGTGGAAATGGAGACTTCATCCTGGGTAGATATCTGGGAAGATGACGGTCAGCCAGAGGGGGTATTTTTCAGCGGGTATGGAATGGGTTTTACAAAACGATCCTACAAGGAGTACTTAGAGTCGACGGACATAACAAAGAGAACAGGTTTTCTATATAATCCCTGGCCCGATGTTATATTATGGCCAACGTCAGTGATCACGTCGCATTTATCTCAAACCGAGACTTTCCCCATCATGAAAGATTTGGCGGGAAGAACGGCCGCACGGGTGGAACAGATGTCCGGAAAAGGCATCCTTGACCCCGTATTCACGAAACCTCTCTTGACAATGACAGGTAGCATGTATCTCCTGACAAGGCCGGTATATACCATGGACAGCGTGACGTTTATGAACTTTACGGTTGACAAGGACCTGTCTCAGTGCATGAAACGTGACGAAACACGCCTCGGCTGCATCCTTTGCTATGAGAACATGGTGCTCAGCTATGGGCTGTATGAGCGTACGGGTGATTCAAGCTGGACCTATCTCTCCGACACGGAGAAGGGCGGCTGGTCATCACCCGAGATGAGGGTCGGAAAAGGCGTGGTCGGGTCTTTCCTGGACGATGTCGCCCTGGCGCACGATGATATATTTTTCTTTGTCTGGCCGGAGGTCGTGTATCAGACATTCCAAGGTGTAAATCCTCCGGAGACGCAGCTTGTCTTTCATTACACAGAAGCGATGCCATACGCCACCTTCAGGTATTTACTGCGGTATGTCAGAGCTGACGGTACGATACGTGAGGAACAGGTACACCGGTCTTCGTTAGCGGAGGATATCAGGATTCAGAAAATGTTTGTGGAGCATCCGGGTGTGATGATTTTGGAATAGCCGGCATTATAACAACGTTTTTATCAATTCATTAAGTCTGACGCACAAATTTTGCCGATTTAATTCATTATTTCTGTACTTTTACAATGCGGTCCGGAGAATTAATCTCCAGACCGCAGCGAACAAAAAAAAACAGAATAATGAAGACAAAAGTTGCGCAGTTTCTGACCCTGCTTTGCGCAGTGGTCCTGGCCGGTTGTTCAACCACCAAACATACCCAGAGTGCAGGCCTGAAGGACGACCTCATGAAATTCGACTTCGGCTATGCTGATGCCAAATCCGTGGCCGAAGGATTCACGGCCGTCAGCACCGCGACGGCCTACACGGACGACAGCCGGTTCGGCATCGTGACAGGCAGTGCTTCCGAGGGCGGCGTCGCATCGGCGACGGACGCCGGAACCGATTATCTGGAAGGAGCCATCCAGTTCGACTTCAAGGTTCAGAAAGGCAGTTTCTACACGGTTGAGATTACCTACCAGGGCGTACTTCGTAGCGGTTACGTCAACGGCGACCTGAACGGATATCAGCTGGGCAACCATGCGGAGATGGCCACCGAGAGCTACACCATTCCCGCCACGCTCGACAAGATTGACCTGCGCATTGCCGATGCAGGCAGCCCGGCACGCATCGCCAAAATAGTGGTTACCAGACAGGAACCGCGGAAGAAACGCGAAAAACGTGTCCTGCACCATATCGGCGATTCCACGTCGGCCAACAACGGTGCATGGGGCTATCGGCTGGCCCGCGAGATCGGCACCAACTATCCCGAGCTGGCGGCCCTTTGCGACTTCGACAACGCCGGAGCCGGCGGACGCAACCTCTCCACCTATTATCAGCAAGGCAGACTGTACAACGTGCTGTGCAACGTCTACCCCGGCGACATCGTGATGCTCGGCAATAACGGCACCAATGGCATGGGTAACAGTTTCGAAGAAGACCTGAACTATTATCTCGATGCAGCCGAGGCCCTGGGCGCCAAGGTCATGCTCAATTCCTACACGCCCCACGGCGCAGTGGCGAACCATACGGCAGGCTACAAGGCAGAGACCCATACGTTCGACAGCTACCGCCGCGACCGGTATGAGACCGTGGTGAGAAAAGTGGCCGAAGAACGCAAGCAGAACGACTCCAACTATCTGGGATTCGTGGAGATAGGAATGAACGCCGATGCCATTTTCAATGCCTACGTAAACGACTATGCCGCGAACGGATACGAATCGGCCGAGGCTGCGGCACAGGCCATCATCAATTGCTTCTCAGACCACAACCACTATTCGAAAGACCCGCTGGCCGGCACCCTGATGCTCAACGGCTATGCCAAGGCTGCGGAACCGGGCATCGTGGCTCAGCTGGTGGCGATACTGAGTGCGAATAAGTAATTTTCTCCTAAACACCTCGCCACACCTCATGCAGGGTGGGGTGAGGTATTTTTATGTCACACGATGTTATTTCTAATCGAGTTAGTATTTGCCGTAGTAGGCTTTTACTTGTGGAAGAAAAATCGTCATGGTGACAGGAAAAAAGAGAAGCGCCACAGGAGCTCCCGGACAAAGCGAGACACTTTAGCCTGCCAGTTGGATGAGGATCTTGACACAAGGACCGATAGCAACGAACGTGACAGGGATACATGGAACCATCATTACAGCAACCGGACCGCGACCGACGACTTCGCCTGTCAGATGGATGAGGATCTGGATACAAGCAGCGACAGCGACGAAAGTGACGAAGATTCATGGGACCACGATGACAGCAACTGGACCGAGGCCGACGACTTCGCCTGCCAGATGGACGCGGATCTGGATGATTAAAGTGTAACTTTAACACAACAGACTTATGACAACAAAGACGTTACTTGCGAACATGATGCTTGCGGCGACGCTGATGCTGCCTGCCTGCACTAAAGACATATCGGGGCTTGAGCGTGATTTTCTCACCCCGCCGGAAGAAGCCAAACCCATCATGATCTGGCAATGGATGGACGGATTGGTCAGCAAGGAAGGCATCACCGCCGACCTCGAGGCCTACAAGGCGGCCGGTATCGGCGGCGTCCAGCAGTTTCTGGTTGGCGGTACCGTTCAGCTGCTGGTGAAAGACACCACCAACGCCATCGGAACCGACAACTGGCGCGCGCTCATGAAGCACGCCATCGATGAATGCAAGCGGCTCGGTTTGTCGTTCGGAACCCACAACTGCCCCGGATGGTCGTCCAGTGCTTTTCCCACGGTCCAGCCGGAATATTCCATGCAGAAGGTGGTGTGGTCCGAAACGGCCGCGACCGGTAACGGCAAGCCGCAGAGGCTGTCTCTACCGCAGCCGGAGGTGGATCCGGAATGGAATTTTTACCGGGATATCGCCGTGCTGGCCGTCCATGGCGACGGTGCGGAGATCGACTCCGTCATCGTTGTCGATGCGCCGTTGGACAACGATGGGACGCTGTCGTGGACGGTTCCGAATGGCTCCTGGAACCTGATGCGTTTCGGCCATACGACCAACGGCAAGACGAACTATGCGACGGCGCCTGAGGGCGGTGTGGGCCTGGAATGCGACAAGATGCGCCGGGAGGCGGTGCTTCACTTCTGGCAGCAGTATCCGCAGCAGATTATCGACATCGCCGGAGAAGAAACGGGCAAGACATTCAAGCGGTTCGAGATAGACAGTTACGAAGCCGGCGGACAGGAATGGACCGAAGCCATGCCGCAGGAATTCCAGCAACGGAGGGGTTACGACATACGGCCGTGGCTGCCGGTCATCGCCGGAATGACGATGAAAAACAAAGCATCGGCCGCCAAGTTCACAAGAGACTGGCAGACAACGGTACGGGAACTTTTCGCCGAGAACTATTACGGCTACATGAGCGAACTCGCGCACGCACACGGGCTGCAGTTTGTCATGGAACCCTACGGCACCGGTTCGGCCAAGCCGTTCAATCCCATCTCGACCGACTGGATTCTCAGTCATCTCGACAAATCCGACATCATCGCGGCAGAATTCTGGACCAAGCCCGAAAGCTGGGGCTGGCCCGAAGTGCCGGGCATCGTGGCCGCAGCGCGGAAAGCCGGCTGGCAGAAGGTGTATGCCGAGGGTTTCACATGCTGGCAGGGCTATGCCTGGAAAGACGATCCGTCCGGGCTCAAAGTCATCGGCGACAAGGCTTTCTGTCTCGGCATCAACGGCTTCATGCTGCATGCGGGCGCCCAGAATCCCTGGACGAACGTCAAGCCCGGCATGACGTTCGGGGTTTGGGGCACGCAATGGACACCGGGACAGACCTGGTGGAAAGACGGTGCGCCGGAACTGTTCGCCTATTTCAACCGGTGCCAGGCGCTGCTTCAGAGGGGGCTGTACGTCGATGACCATACATCGGCCGAAAAATCGCTGACGACCGACCAGTCTGCCGTCCAGTGGATTCACAGGCAGGAAGGCGACACCGACTGGTACTTCATTGCCAATACGTCAGAAGAAACGCTTACGCCCATGCTGACCTTCGAAACGGAGGGCCGGGTGCCTGAGATCTGGGATCCGCAGAGTCTGGAAATGGCCGAAGCCGCGTCATGGTACACCCGGGACGGACAGACTTTTGTCCAGCCTTCCATGGCACCGCGCCGCTCGCTGTTCATCGTGCTGCGCCGTCCCGCCAAGTCGGCCGGGCCGGGTATCGCACCGGTGCCTGAACAGAAGATGGTGACGACAATCGACGGTCCGTGGACGGTGACCTTCCCCGAAGGCTGGGGTGCGCCCGCCGAGACGACGATGGAACAGCTCACGTCATGGGCCGAATCCGAAGACAACGGCATCAAATATTTCTCGGGCACGGCGACCTATTCCAATACCTTCAACATCGGCAACCTGCAGCGCGGTGCCAAATATGTCCTGACGCTGGGTCGCGTCAAGAATATGGCGGTGGTCCGCGTGAACGGCGCCAAGGTGGAAACGCTCTGGACGCCGCCGTTCGAGACCGACATCACCGATTATTTGCGTAAGGGAGAGAACAAACTCGAAATTGAGGTGACCAACCTCTGGGTGAACCGTCTCGTCGGCGATGAATTCGAACCCGAAGACATTGAGTGGACGGAACCGTCCGGACGCGGTGGAAGGTTCATGCTGAAGGTGCCTGAATGGCTGGCCAAAGGCCTGCCCCGCCCGTCACAGAACCGGAAGACGGTTGTGATTTACAATTTCTTCACGAAGAACGAACCGCTGCTCGAATCGGGACTCCTGGGGCCGGTGACGGTAAGCGAGAGGGGGAAGTAGTACAGAGGACAAAGAAGGGTCACTCCATTGCCTGGCTCAACTCCTTGGCGAACTGCAGACGCCCGACCTGGCGTTCGATCATTGGTGCGACCGCATTGTCCTTCTAACGGGGGCTCCCATTGATTATCAATACGTTCTTATCGCAAACTGTCTATATCAATACGCGGCAGTCTGCACGGTCCAGCCTTCCGGCACACCATCCGGCCCCGTCACGTCCCATGTCGCCTTGCTGTTCTTCACGAACGTACCGGTGGAGGACACTCCGGCCAGCCAGTCATCTGTATAGGCTTCGCCGGGCTCGGTCAGGAACAAGGCCTTGACGGTCTTTAGCGCCGTACAACCAGAGAACATCTTATTATAACACCCGGCCACCAACGTCGTGGCCGGGAGATCCGGCGCCGTTTCAAGGGCTGTACAATCCTCAAACATAGACCTATAACAGGAATTTTCCAACGTCATCGCGGGAAGCGCCGGCGCCTTCTTAAGGGCGGTACAGCCCCTAAACATGCTAATATAACCCATGTACGCCGCCTTTGTCGCCGGAAAATCCGGCACCGCTTCAAGGGCTGTACAATCATCGAACATATATGCATAACACGCATCAGCCAGCGTCATCGCCGGAAGAACAGGCGCCTTTTTTAAGACTTTGCAATGCCCGAACATATTCGCATAACAATGTTTCACCAACGTCGTCGCCGGAAGGGCCGGCGCCGTTTCCAAGGCATAGCAATATAAGAACATGTTTTGATAACACTCCATTGCCAGCGTCGTCGCCGGAAGAACCGGAGGGGTTTTGAGGGCGAAACATAATTGGAACATATTAGAATAACACTGCATTGTCAGCGTCGCCGCCGGAAGAAGCAAGGCGGAAGCATCCGTCAATATCTGGAACGAGTCAAACAAGAAAGCGAAACTGCACATCCCCTGCAACGTAGCGCCCGGCGTTTGACTCAACAACGCCATGATATTGCCAGACACGACCACTGTGCCGGGGCCGGTGCCGGAAAAATAATAATAATCTGATTGTGTTTTGCCTATTGACTTATTGCCGCCTTCTCCCGCACGGAACGAAACAGACTTCCCGTCGGCAATCGTAATCGCGTCACCTATCGTATAGGATCCCCAAGTCCCATCCGAGATTTTGTACTCAAGCGATATGTCATTCGGCGTGCCATTTTTCTTCAGGCTGATGACCGAAGTCCCGGTGGAAGTGAACGTCACCGCATATTCCTCCGACACATCCCCTGGCGTCTCCACGTTCCAGCCCTGCGGAACGCCGTCCGGCCCCGTCACGTCCCAGTCGGCGGCCAGGTGCTTCACGAATGTGCCGGTAGAGGCCACGCCGTTCATCCACCCGCGCGTAAAGTCAATGCCGGGCTTCGTCAGGAACAAAGCTTTGACATAGTTTAGACTGGAACAACCCTGGAACATCTGGTAATAACAAGCAGACACAAGCTGCAAAGCCGGAAGATCCGGCGCCGACCTCAGGGCCGTGCAGCCGCTGAACATCGTAACATAGCAAAGGTCGGCCAGCGTCGTCGCCGGAAGCGCTGGGGCCGTCTCTAGCGCCGTGCAGCCATAGAACATGGATGAATAGCACTCTGTGGCCAGCTGCTGCGCGGGAAGTTCTGGTGCCGCGACCAACGCGGTACACCGCGAAAACATACTGCGATAGCATCCAACCGCCATCACCTGGGCCGGAAGCGCCGGCGCCGTCTTCAGTGCGGTACAACTATAGAACATTTCGCTGTAGCATTCGTTGGCCAGTGTCGTCGCCGGAAGCGCCGGGGCCGCCTTCAGACCCGTACAAAGCCTGAACATGCCTTCGTAGCAGTGCTCACGCAACGTCGTCGCAGGGAGAAGCAGGCCAGAAGCGTCCGTCAACGACTTGAGGCCGGCGAAAAGATAACCGAAACAATAATTAGACGGTATCTTGGCCTGCGCCTGCGTCTTGTTCAACAACGACATGATATTGCCCGACACGACCAACGTACCGCTGCCGGTATTTTTGAAAGTGTGGCAAAAGTCGTTGGCGGAAATACACAATCCCGTGTTCCCGGCATCGCCCGCACGGAAAGCGACATACTCCCCGTCGCCGATGGTGATTGGAGTGCCCACCGTATAAGGGCTCCAGTCGGTATCTTTCGTTTTGTACTCCAACGACACCTCCAGAAAACTGTTGTTTTTTTGGAGGCTGAGGACAGAGGTCCCCGTGGAAACAAAGGTCACCGCATACTGCGGAAGGTTGTCGTCAATCGCCGCAGGTGCTTCTTCGGATTCGTCGCAGGCAAAGACCATCGACAGCACCGCCAAAAGGCATAATAACTTTTTCATCGTAGTACGAAGTAAATGTTGAACGTAAGACAAAGATACGAAAAAAAACGGGGAACTGGTGCAAGACACAACTCCCTCACTCTCCACGGGAT
>JAFWVY010000042.1 GCA_017523725.1 Bacteroidales bacterium | reverse complement strand
GCATGTCCTTCGCGAGCTTCACCACGCGGCCCGGCACGGCCGGCTGGCCGTCGGCGGGGTAGGACGTGCCGTTGTCCTTGGCGAGGTTGTCCTCGTAGCGCTGGAGCTGGCCGCCCCAGATGCCGCCGAAGTACATGTAGTATTTGCCGTCGCGGCCCTTCACGACCTCGTTGTCCCACAACTGGCGGCGGGCCCAGGGGACATCCTTGATGTCGAGGGCGACGCCGTTGTCCTTGACAGGGGAGGTCATCGGATCCGGGCCTTCCAGCGTCAGGACATGGTAGTCTTTCATGTCGTACTCGCTGCCGAAGTCATCGTCCGGTGCAGCGGACTCCCAGTCGTGGGACGGATAGATGTACAGTTTGCCGTCGAACACATGCACGGACGGATCCGCCATGTAGTCAGCGGGGAAGAGGTAGCGTTTCTGAACTTTCTTTGCCATGTCGGTTATGCGTTGAGTTGTCTGTTTTCGATTTCTTTGTTCATTTCGTCAAGTCTCTCATCCGTCAGGGGATACTTGAAAATCAGGTAGCCTACGACAATAAGCAGCACGGCCGGAATAATCGTGGTGAACCACAGAATGGCGTTCTGCACAATGGCCGAATAATTATTCAACTCCGTATAGTAGGCATTGACCGGTGCGCTGATGAAGGATGCCAGGAATACGACCACAAACACGCCGAGCACCAGCTGGAGGCATTTGTTGGCCTTGAATTCCTGCCACATTTCCTTGAAAGACACGGGTTTTTCCGGGGTGGTGGTGATATTCTCCCTGCTGCCCAGGAAACAAAGGGTCAGGAGTACGAATCCTACGATGGCGAAGATACATGTCACCGTGAACCATGCCTTGGGATCGGTCGGCAGGGCGGATTCCTCACTGGCTAGGTTGAAACCGATCATGCCCATGACGAGCGGCGTAATCCAGCCGGCAACCGAGAATCCGGCCTTGAAAGCGACGCCCGCCAACGCATTGACGATGGCGGCGGGCCTGTTCCCGGTACGGTATTCGGCCTCGGTGACGACTTCGGGAACCAGTGCCCACATCAGCGAACCGACCAGCAGACCTACGCCTGTCATGACCTTGGCAATCTGGATAATGGTCTTGCAACTCTGGACATCAAAGAACTTGCCGATGGTGAACAGGATGGCGAATCCCACAAATCCGACGGAGAGAAGTAGATAATAAAGCCCTTTCTTGCCGAACCATTTCTTCAGGATGGGCAGAGAAGGCAGGATGATGAAGGCTGGAATGGTGCCGATGGCCATGAATGTGGCCTGGTTCCAGTTGATGGCGGAATGGACACACATGGCCAGGCCGATGGGGAAACCTGCCTGGACGATGATCTGACCGATATTGGCGCATACCATCCGGGTGGAAGTAAGCACGAGGACCTCGTCGTTGTCACGGGTCATGCTGGCCATGATCGAGCCGTAAGGGATGTTCACCACGGAATAGATCATGCTCAGCAGGGTGTAGCTGACCGTGGCATAGACAATCTTCATGCTCATGGACCAGGTGGCCACTGCGGGAAGCATCAGCAGGCAGGCGGCAACGGTAAGCGGAATGCCGCCGTAAAGCAGGTAGGTGCGGTATTTCCCTAGTCTGGGATTGTGGTTGTCGATGTATTTGCCAACGACCGGACTCCAGAAACAGTCAAGAAGCCGGACCGCCAGAATCAGTCCGCTGACAAAGGCGGGGTTGATTTTGAGCACTGTACACAGGTACAGCATCAGGAAGCAGGCGACCGTCTGGAAAATAAGATTCTGGGCGAGATCGCCCGTGCCGAAACTGATGTAATTGGCCCACGTCAGGCGCGGGGCCTTGGCGCCCGCAGTTGCAATGTTATCCATGGAAGTAATTGCTGTTGTAATGTACCGTTATGCGTCTGCCGGCGCAGATTGTTTGCGCCGGTTGCGGTGCCAAGATAAGAAAAAAACTCGAATTCTGTTCCTCTGCCTGTTGTGGCCGAAAAAAAATACGGCCAAAGGCAGAAGATTCAAAAATAATTCTCATCTTTGTGCCCGCAAAACGGGAGCTTAGCTCAGCTGGTTTAGAGCGCTTGCTTCACACGCAAGAGGTCAGCAGTCCGAATCTGCTAGTTCCCACTGAAAAAAGCGGCTGATTACATCGGCCGCTTTTTTGTTCGAGCCGGACGGACAGCAGAGGACGGCCAGGGTTTGCATGGCCTTCCCGGCAGACTTGCTCGGTTTTGTTCCGGCAGGCTTGCCCCGGCAAACCTTCGCTTCGCTCATCCCTCCCACGGCTTCGCCGCGGGTCACTTCCGCTCAAGAGGCCGCGGGCGGCCACGGTTTGCCCGGGGCAACCTGCCTGCACTTATAGTGTTTTTTGTGACAAAACACCGCCACCTGCCGGAACTGTCCATAAGTGGAGAAGGAATATGCTTTGAAGACCCTAGCCACCCTCGGCTGTTAGAGGGGAGGATCCGCCGCGCAGCGGTGGAGGGGGTCGCGCCTTGGCGCGACGGTCTGAAAAGCATATTCCTTCGGAACACTCGAAACAAAGGAGACCGCAGCCGGAAGACCGGCGCCATCAGGCGCGACGGTCTGAGAAGCATATTCCTTCGGAACACTCGAAACAAAGGAGACCGCAGCCGGAAGACCGGCGCCATCAGGCGCGACGGTCTGAAAAGCATATTCCTTCGGAACACTCGAAACAAAGGAGACCGCAGCCGGAAGACCGGCGCCATCAGGCGCGACGGTCTGAAAGAGGCAGCCGCCCTTATTCTGCCGATGTCTTGCTGAGAGCCTCGCTGACGGCCGCAGCCACTTTTTCGTCGGTCAAGGTGATGCTGCTGACGGGGATGAGGCAGGTGGAGGCGCTGCCGTCCGGGCGGATGGTCAGCTGGCCGATGTTGGCCATTTTGTTACCGGTCTGTGCGTAAACGATGTCCTTGCCGTCCTTGTTCGGCGCCGTCTGCTGCGGGATGACGGAGTGCGTATGGCTGTCGAGCACGGCGTCTATGCCGTTGGTGGCACCGATGACCTGCACCGAACTCATGCCCCCCATCCGGGAAGATTCGCCGAGATGCGACAGCAGCACCACATAATCGGCGCCCGCTGCCCGCAGTTTGTCGGTCTCGGCCTGGACCAGCGCCGGAATTTCATCGGACTTCACGTCGTAAAGCTGCTTGCCTTCGGCATCGTAGAAACCGGTGCGGTCGATGCGCAGGGCCATCGGGGTCAGTACGCCGACGAAGCCTACCCTGACCGGGCCGAACTGTTTCATGACGCTTGGCGGATACACGGTTTCGCCCGTGGCCATATCTGTCAGATTGCAGCAGATCACCGGGGTCTCCACCTGGTCCAGTACTTTTTTCTGGTCTGTCACAGGCCGGTCGAACTCGTGGTTGCCCAACGTGATGACATCGTATCCGACCGCATTCAGAATGGCAGGCAGAAAGGCGCAGCCGTCGGCGGTGACCACCTCGCTGCCATGCATGAAGTCGCCGACGCAGACGGTTCCGACATAGGCCGTGTCGGCTGCGATCACGGCATTCCGGTATCCGGCCAGCAACGGGTAACCGTTCACGGCACCGTGGACATCGCTCTCGAAAAACAAGATGAGCGGCTTGTCCTGTTTGCCGTTGTCGGCCGCCATGCAGGGGTGCATGGACAAAACGGCGGCCAGAGCCGCCGTCGCAATGTGCATGAAGATTCTCATGGTCTCTATTTAATCCAGATGGCCGCCCCCTGTGAGGGAATAGTGGCCTGGATGGTTCCTTTCTTTTTGATTTTCACTGTGCTGCGAAGCGGTTCGAGGTCATCGTCATCGCTGTACAGCGTCACATCCTGCTGTGCGAATTCCGGGAAGTCGGCCTTGACGGTCAGCGGTTCCTTGGTGGCGTTGATGGCGGCCACGTACCAGGTGTCGCCGTGGCGCCGCGCGAGGACGACGTACCGTCCGGGATATCCGTCAATGAAACGCACCTCGTCCCAGGTTGTGGGGATATTCTTCATAAAGTCGATACAGACGGCCGGCGCGTCGGTGAGGTTGTTGGGTGCCAGTGCAAAGTTCTGTATGGGATTCTGGAACAGCACGGCGGTGGCCAGCTCGAACACGTCGGTGGTGCGTCGGATATTGCCCCGGCGGTTGTCGCGGTTCATTCTTCGGTTCAGGAATGTTCCGCCGAATTCCATGCATCCCAGCGTGTTGCGGATAAACGGATGGGTGGCGGCATTGACGGCCTCCTCATCGCAGAAATGCTGCTGGAAATAAATGTTTTCCGAAGCCAGAACGGCCTCCGAGCCGACGTAGTTGGGATACATGCGTTCCCAGCCGCGCGGCAGCGTGCAACCGTGGAAAATCACCATCAGGCCGTGGTCGTCGGCATCGCTCAGAATCTCCTCGTACAGCCGGAACGTCTCCTGCTTGTCGCCGCCGAAGAAATCCACCTTGATGCCCTTGACGCCGAGGCTTTCCATCCACCGCATTTCCTGCTTGCGGACAATCGAATTGTCCATCTTGTTGACAGGGCTCTGCACAATGTCGTTCCAGTAGCCGGATGAACTGTACCACAGGAAGACGTCCACATGCTTGCTCTGTGCGTAGCGGATGAGGTCTTCCATGCGCTTGTAACCAATGTTCCGGTCCCATCCCGAATCGATGAGAGTGTATTCGTAACCCATGGCGGCTGCCAAATCGATATACTGCACCAGATCGTCGTAGTTGATGGAGTTGTCCTGCCACAGAATCCAGCTCCACGTGCTGCGGCCGAACCGGTAGTCGTGCCGT
>JAFWVY010000041.1 GCA_017523725.1 Bacteroidales bacterium | reverse complement strand
GTTCATCCTGAGCCAGGATCAAACTCTTCGTTGTAAAAAAAATTCAATCTCTTCGGCTCCTCGGATCTCTAGTCTCTTTTGACGGGAGACGAAAAATCTCTCCCTGTACTACATTGTTCTTTTTCCAGTCTCTTCAAAGATCCCGCCGGGGCTCCCCCCGGCCTGCTCCCCGCAGGGACGTGTCCCTTGCGAAAGCGGGTGCAAATGTACGCCCTTTTTTATTCCCGCCAAACTTTTTCCAACTTTTTTTCGAAGTTTTTTGAAGTCGGAAAGGCAATGGTCGGGAGGACAGCTAGTTCACCCCATGCATTTTTTTCTGGAGCCACCGTGTCAGGCACGCCAAAATCACTGCCGAGACGCCGGCCATCACCACAAATATCATGAAAAAGTCGTAAAGACCGGTGATAGGATGCCCGAAAAACGACGTGGCACGGATGAGTTCCCCGGTCTGTGAATCGAATTCGGGATAGAGTCCGCTCAACATGCCTGCGAACTTGTTGGCCGTCGCCGTCGACAGGAACCAGACTCCCATCAGCAGAGACGCGAACCTGACCGGCGCCAGCTTGTTGACCATGGAAAGCCCGATGGGCGACAGGCACAGCTCACCGATGGTGTGCAGGAAATACAGGCCGATAAGCCAGAACATACTTACCTTGACACCCGGTTCCACGCCCTTGACGCCGATGGCAATCAGCAGATAGCCCATAGACAACAGGAACAGGCCGATGGCCTGCTTGGTCACCGAGGCCGGTTCCAGATGGTGCTTGTTCAATATCGGCCACAGCATGGCGAAAACCGGTGCCAGCAACACGATAAACATGGCGTTGAAGGTCTGGAAATAGCTGGCCGGCATCTCCCATCCGAAAATCGTACGGTTGGTCTGCTCATCGGCGAAATAGGTCAGCGAAGCGCCGGCCTGCTCGAAAGCCGCCCAGAAGAAAATCACAAAGAAAGATATAATGTATATGACCAATACGCGGTCGCGTTCCTCCCGTGTCAGGGAACGGTCGCTGATAATATAGCACGGAACCGCGATACAGAATGCGAAAATGGCCGAACCGATGCCGTCGAAACCGCACAGCCAGCGGAAAATGCCATACAACGCCGCCGCCACGACAATCCAAAGGGCGAATTCCTTGAATACACCGCCGTGAGCCGAGGCTGTCGGAGCCATCTGGGTAGCCTGAGCTGTCGGAGCCATCGGAGTAGCCGGCGACGGGACCTCAGATGCTGCGGTTTCGGTGCCCGCAGGCGCCTGCGCGACCGCAACCGCCCGCCGGACATTCGGTTCCACGCCGATCTGCCGGCCGGTCGGCGTCACAAGATATTTGTTCTGCAGAAGCTTGAAACTCGTCACACTGACAATCATGCCGATGCAGGCGGCCAGAAACCCCCACCTGAAATCAGACGGATCGCCCGTTTCGCCCAACGTGCCGCACACCAGCGGCGACATAAAGGCACCCAGATTGATGCCCATATAAAATATGGTATAGGCCGCGTCCGACCGCGGATCGTCCTCGGAATATAACTGCCCGACCATAGTGGTGATGTTGGGCTTGAAAAAACCGTTACCGAAAATCAGGAATCCCAGTCCGACGAAAACCAGGATGGTCGCCAGGCGTACATCGGTGTAGAACGAGGCGCTGAGAAACATGCAGAACTGACCGATGGCCATGAGGATACCACCGGTCATGATGGAACGCCGGTTGCCCCAGTAGCGGTCCGCCACATAGCCGCCGATCAGCGGCGTGAGATAAACCAGCCCTGTATAACTTCCGTAAATGTTAGAGACCACCTCTTTATCGAAGGCAAGTGCCTTGATCATGTACAGCACGAAGATGGCGCGCATGCCGTAATAACTGAACCGTTCCCACATCTCCGTAGTAAACAGAAGATAGAGACCTTTGGGATGTCCGTGTTTTTTCCCCATGATGATTTCTCTGAAGTTAGGTTGACAAAGTTAGCCGTTTTATCGTTCATTCGGCTTTTATTTTTATTTTTGCTGCCCGTCCGGGAAATGCGTCCGGACGAAAAACGAAGCACATGACATTATCTGAAATACAAGACGATATCATTCAGGAATTTGAGCTGTTCGACGATTGGCTGGACCGATACGAGTACCTGATTTCACTCAGCAAATCGCTTCAACCGCTCGATCCGAAGTTCAAGACCAACGATTATCTGATACGCGGCTGTCAGTCGCGCGTCTGGCTTACTGCCGAACTCCGCGACGGCAAAGTGCATTTCGAGGCCGAGACCGACGCCATCATCACCAAGGGCATCGTCAGTCTGCTGATCCGTGTCCTCTCCGACCGGACGCCGGAGGAAATCATCGGTGCGGACCTGTATTTCATCGACCGTATCGGCCTGCGCGAGAATCTTTCGCCGACCCGTTCCAACGGTCTGTCCGCCATGATTGCACAGATGAAGACCTACGCGATCGCTTTCTCGGCTGTACAGGACCGCGACCGGACAGATCCGGTTGCCTAAACCACGAAATTCGCCATGGAAGAGTTACTTTCTCTGGAAGCAAAAATCGTCGCAACGCTGAAAGGCATCTACGACCCTGAAATTCCTATCAACATATACGACCTCGGACTGATATACAACATTGACTGCCAGGAAGACAACACGGTAAACATCACCATGACCCTGACCGCCCCTTCATGTCCGATGGCCGAGGACCTGGTCGAGAACGTTCGGTATGCCGTATCGCAAATCGACGGCGTACGTCAGGTGAACATCAACCTGGTATTCGAACCGGTCTGGAACAAAGACATGATTTCGGAAGAGGCGCTGCTGCAACTCGACCTTCTGTAAGCCCGCCCCTCACCGCCCGGTCGACTGCCACGGTGCCGCGAATTCCGTCAGCCGTTGACGGAATTTCCGTTATTTTTTGTTACTTTTGTCGTTTATTCAATATACAAGTATAATGAGTATCAGCCTACCGTCGAAATACGATCCGAAATCCACCGAAGACAAGTGGTATCGCTATTGGACGGCCCACCGGCTTTTCCATTCCGAGCCGGACAGCCGCGAACCCTATTCCATCGTCATTCCGCCCCCCAACGTCACAGGTGTACTGCACATGGGACACATGCTGAACAACACCATCCAGGACATTCTGGTCCGCCGCGCACGGATGATGGGCAAGAACGCGCTTTGGGTACCCGGCACGGACCACGCCTCGATTGCCACTGAGGCCAAGGTGGTGAAGAAACTGGCCGAACAGGGCATCCACAAGAGCGACCTGACACGGGAGGAATTCCTGAAGCACGCCTGGGCATGGAAAGAGGAGCACGGCGGCATCATCCTGCAGCAACTCCGGCGGCTGGGGGCCTCATGCGACTGGGACCGCACAGCATTCACGATGGACGGTCCCCGCAGTGAAAGCGTCATCAAAGTTTTCGTTGATTTATACAACAAAGGGTTGATTTACCGCGGCGTGCGTATGGTCAACTGGGATCCCGAACGCCAGACGGCCCTCTCCGACGAAGAAGTTATCTACAAGGAAGAGCACAATAAACTCTACTATCTGAAATATTATGTCGCCGACCAGGAAACGGTGCAGCCCACCGGCATGGAAGGCGAGAAAATATACCGGGACGACAAAGGGTATTACGCCGTGGTTGCCACGACGCGCCCCGAGACTATCATGGGCGATACCGCCATGTGCATCAATCCCGAAGACCCCAAGAACCGGTGGCTGGCCGGACATAAGGTCGTCATTCCGCTGGTGGACCGCGCCATTCCGGTCATCGAGGACAGCTACGTGGACATCACGTTCGGTACAGGCTGTCTGAAAGTCACGCCGGCCCACGATGTCAACGACTATATGCTGGGCGAAAAATACCACCTGCCCTCTATCGACATTTTCAACGACGACGGCACGCTGTCCGAAGCGGCCGGCCTGTATGTGGGCATGGACCGGTTCGATGTGCGGCGTCAGATTGACATCGACCTGAAAGAGGCCGGACTGCTCGAAAAAGAAGAGGACTACGTCAACAAAGTGGGCCATTCCGAGCGCACAAATGCCGTAATCGAACCCAAACTGTCGATGCAGTGGTTCTTGAAAATGAAGCATTTCGCCGATATGGCCCTGCCGCCTGTCATGAACGATTCGCTGCAGTTCGTACCGGCCAAATACAAGAATACCTACCGCATCTGGCTGGAGAATATCAAAGACTGGTGCATCAGCCGCCAGCTGTGGTGGGGACACCGTATCCCGGCCTGGTATATGCCGGAAGGCGGTTTTGTGGTGGCAGAAAATGCCGAGAAAGCACTGGCCGTCGCCCGGGAAAAAACGGGCAACGACCGGCTCCGGGCAGAAGACCTGCGTCAGGACGAGGATGTGCTGGATACCTGGTTCTCCTCATGGCTGTGGCCGATTTCGCTGTTCGACGGCATCAGCCATCCGGACAATCCCGAGATAAAATACTATTATCCCACCAGCGATCTGGTCACGGGGCCGGACATCATCTTCTTCTGGGT
>JAFWVY010000040.1 GCA_017523725.1 Bacteroidales bacterium | reverse complement strand
TTTGTGCCGGAATACTGTGGGATAAGCCCCCAGTCTCTGGTCGCCATGCTCTGAATCGATCCTGCAAACGATAGCAATATGCGGAAATTTATTTTGATAATCAGCATTCTGGCTACGCTGCCGATGCAGGCAGCGAAACCCAAGGACCTCACGGACGACGTGGTCCGGGCCACGATGAAGAAGGCCACGGAATTCATGGTGGAGAAGGTCTCCAACAACGGCGGCTATCTGTGGAACTACGCTCCCGATTTCTCGCGGGTCTGGGGCGAGCTGGAGTGCAAGCCCTCGATGATGTGGATCGAACGCGGCACACCTGCGATGGGCAACGTCTTCCTGGACGCCTATCATGCCACGGGTGACGAATACTACCTGCGCGCCGCCGAAGAAGCGGCCGCCGCCCTGGTCTGGTCGCAGCTGCCCTGCGGCGGTTGGAACTACATGGCCGACTTCGCCGGCGAGGCCTCGCTCAAAGACTGGTACCAGCGCGTAGCCGCCGGCTACCAGTACTGCGCCCAGGAGCATCTCCACTATGCCGGCAATGCCACCTTCGACGACGGCACGATTGACGCCGCCGGTTTCCTGCTCCGGATGTACGC
This sequence comes from Bacteroidales bacterium, assembly GCA_017523725.1. Lineage (GTDB taxonomy): Bacteria > Bacteroidota > Bacteroidia > Bacteroidales > UBA4181 > JAFWVY01. The sequence continues at coordinate 4,097 of JAFWVY010000040.1, read as the reverse complement.
CGAGCACTGGGATCCGCGTTACCGCCCGGCCATCGACAAAGCCATCGACTTTATGATTGAGAGCCAGTACCCCGTGGGCGGCTGGCCGCAACGCTGGCCTCTGCGCCACGATTTCGTGCGGGAAGGCCGGCCCGATTACAGTTCGTTCATCACAATCAACGATGGCGTCCACACCGGCAAAATCCGGTTCCTGCTGGACTGCTGGCAGATTCTGGGCGAAGAGCGCGTGCTGGAGCCCATCCGGCGCGCCATGAGCTGCGTGCTCGTGCTGCAGGGCGGTAAACCACAGGCTGGCTGGGCCATGCAGCACCAGTTGGACCTGAACTACAGTCCGGGCCATGCGCGCGACTTCGAGCCGCGCGGATACGCTTCCACGGCCACGGCCGAGATGATCGGCAACCTGATGATGTTCTACCGCTGGACTGGAGACACCAAATACCTTGCCCGCATCCCGGACGCCCTGGAGTTTCTCGACAACATCAAGTACAGCCCCGAGGAGGTCGCCTTTTTCAGGCAGAACCTGCGCAATGGCCAGATTCTCTGCCCCACTTTCGTGGAAGTCGGCACCGGCAAGCCGCTCTACCTCCACCGCGGCAATGGCAAGTACTGGGTGGATTACGACCGCAACAACCTCATCACCCACTACCGTTCCTACCGGACCATCAATTACGGCTCTCTCAAGGAGCAATATGAAGCACTGCTGAAGATGAGCGTAGAGGAAGCCACGGCAGATTCCCCGTTCCTCGGCGACAAGGCCAGGCAGCGCCGCTACCCGGCCTACTATTCGTCTGGCAGCGGTGTGCAGGAGAACAGGGAACGCATCCAGACCATCGTGGACGCTCTTGCCGACAAGCCCTACTGGCCTGGGGGTCTGCCCAGCGTCTCACGCGAGAACCCGGGGTTTTCGGATGCCCCGCTTCCAGCTGAGTGCATTTCCACCTGGACCTACATGCAGAACATGACGCATTTAATTAACTGGTTGACAGTTAAATAGAATTGGTTCGCCGGAAACCTGCGGCTTTCAAAGCGCTGAATCGGGCAGCGGCACAGACGTTTCAACCGGAATCAGCCGGACCGCATCGGCAATAACTAATTTGAGGTCTGTGCGGTTGGACAGAGTGCAATACAGCGTATCCTGCCGGAGATCCAGCGTATCCAGCGTCATCCAGCCTCCCACGAATGAGCGTCGCAGTCCAGGCCGTCCTGCAGGGACACTATTATATTCAAATGTCTGGAAGTTAATGGTCTTATCTACTCCGGAATCCTGATGCAGCCGGAAATGATACAGCAGGTCGAGTTTACTGATCTCTTTTTCTATCTGGTCGGGATCATCCGCCCGAACCTGTGTCAATACAAGATCCGGGAATCCCCAGGCCGAGCTGCCGGAATCCCCGCCCGGAATAACGAAATGATGCGATACGGCGTATTTCCCCGCACGGGGTACCGGTATGCGCCAGACGGCTTCCTGCGCCGGTGCACCCAGAGATGTCGAACGGACCACACAGGCAGAACGGATGCGTCCGCCGTAAACATCCGTTCGCAGCATCGACCGCCAGGCAGTGGGAAGATCACGGTATGAATTTCTGTCGGAAAGATATGAGTTCTTTGGATAATCATACTTGGCATACCACCTTCTCCACACCCCGGGAGCATAGTCGAACGAGAAGCCCGCATCCTCATTATCCACGATGACTTCATCCGCCCCGAAGCCGGCCGTCGGCCGGGGCACTTCCTCCACCCGGGTTTGACCGGCCTCTCCGGTTAGTTTCGGCCATAGGTCGATGCTCGTTATTATAGTGTGCACATAGGTGGGGGGCAAATTCAAAGAGAGACCTGTCAGAAGTCTGTACTGATATGGTCTCTGAGCAGAAACAAAGACAAAACGACGCGACGAAAGGGGCGGAATCTCAACAATCTTCAAATCCGCACCAGATGAGGACACGACAATGCCGGCACATTCCGATTCGTTGGTAACGACCTGCGACACTTCATAATACGTATCGCGTCCGTTTTGTCTGACAGCCAGGGCAACCGGTTCGATCTGGTAATAGGGAACGCCCTTACCATGATACCAGGTGTCGATATAATCATTCAAGTTGATGCCGATGGTGTCGGCCAGCATATCAAACACCTGTTCCAATCGCAGGCTGGTATGCGGATGTTGCCGGAAGAGATCCTTCAGGCAGTCCCAGAACGTTTCATCCTCAACTTCCATGCAGCCCCGCAGACACAACTCGCGTATTTTACATTTGATGAGATTACCCGATGCCGTTTGGTTCCCGACCAATTCCGCCAGCGAGTGTTCGGCAAGCATCGCCGTTGCGCCGTGAGCGGGTTCTGATATGTTAGACAGATCTGTTCTTGAAGCAAAAAAAGCATTGCAACCGGGCAACCAGGAGGCACTGACATCGTAATCGAACCAACCTAACTGGTTTATTGCGCCATAATCCTCTCCAGTGAACAATGCGGAGAAATCAATAAACTGCATTTCGCGGTTCCCGGATCCGATTTCCGATGATTCTTTCAGATACGCAGAATACATATCGGCACCTCCCATACTGAAGGCTTTTTCCGGAAGCAGGCACAGCTGCGGTTGGATATGTCCGTTGAGTGCCCACCAGCGTCGCGGCGGAGCATAGGAGGCCGGCACTTCGACCAAGGTATATTGGGACGCCTGGTAGGACATTTCTGCAATTCGCTCTATATCACCACGCAATCTGTCGACCCGCTGGAGAATCTTCTCTCCCATACCGTCAAGTAGCGGCCGGAAGTAGTCGTGGCCTTTCTGATACACCACGTGATAATTGCCGGAGGGCGTTTCGCCCGTGATGCGTTCGTACGGTCCGATGGCCAGCGTCAGCGAAGGCACCGGGACGTCCGACACATAACGGTATCCGTCGGCCGTCTCGGTCATCGCACCCTGCGTTACCGGGAACAGGCGGGGGCACGGCACGACCTGGATGTCGAAATAGCTGAACCACTGGCGCTGCCACTTGTAGTTCCGGGTGGTGTATGCCGTCCCCATCCGGGGATACCAGTAGGAATCCGGCGTCAGCAGGCAGTACGACGGACGCTGCTCCACGTCGCTCGCCGGCATCACGATGTCCTTGACCTGACGCTGGGCGTCCAGCCATTCATCGCCCATGTCCAGATAGCACATCCGGCGGTCGATCCGGCCGTGATAGCGGATTCGGATGGCGGTGGTGTCCGCGGTGTCCTGCACCGTCGGGAAATCGACCAGCAGCATCTGTTCCCTGCGGGTGAACGGCAGCGGACGGCCGGCGGCATCCTCCACCGCATCGACCCGGAATCCCGGATTCAGGCAGAACGCAAAGGTGCGCGCTTCTTCGAGGGCGGTCCCCGTCATGCGGACGTCTATCTCCAGCTGCTTCTTCTGCTGCCGGATGTCCATCTGGTAGAAGTGGATCTGCCACAGGGGCGCGTCGCTGTAGGTGTCGTTCAGCGCAATCATCTCGCCGCGATACGACTGGTCTGTATGGCGTTGCAGCACGTGATACCCGATGCCGGAGGCTGCCAGCAGCACGCACAACAGACAGGCGGCCAGGGCGCCGCCGCGCTCCGCATAGCCGCTCATGCGCGGCACGAGACCCGAGGCCAGGCAGCAGAGGCCTGCACCCAGACACAGATAGACCAGACGCGGCACCAGAAACCGTTCCGGCTGGATCCACCCGGCCATCGACGAATGAAACACCGGCACATGGAATGCCGAAAAGTCGAGCCAGGCATACGACGGCTGTCTGGACAGCAGGAACATGGTGGCCAGCAGGCCGGGCACAAGGAGCATCGCGACGGACGCATGTCTGATCCGTAGCATGATGCACGTGGAGAGTCCCAGCACGAAGAGCAGCATCGGGACGGTATAGAGCACCCCGTACACGACATACGGCACCACATCGACCAGGGCCTGCCGGGCTGTGAGGTTGAACACCAGGGTCACCAGCAGAAGAAAAACATTCAGCCGGCAGAACAGCTGCATGTAACCCCATATCTTTCCGAGGTAGTAGTCGGCATTCGAAGGTGGATGGTTGAGGAACACGTCGGAATAACGCTGGTCGTCGAAGGCGTTGAACCGGCAT
>JAFWVY010000039.1 GCA_017523725.1 Bacteroidales bacterium | reverse complement strand
GGCAGCACACCCGCTACTTCTTCGACACGCTGGCCATCCAGTGTCCGGTGAAGAGCGAGGTTGTGGTGAAGAAGGCTTTGGAACACCATATCAATTTCCGTCAGATCTGCGAGGAGTGCATCGGCATCAGCATCGACGAGACCACATCCAAGGAGGACATCGTCGCCATCCTGCAGGTTCTTGCCGAGGCTGCAGGCAAAACCTACGAGCCTTTCCAGTGCGAGTGCCAGTGCCGCTGCAAGCAGGAGGAGGATGAGACCATCCCCGCCGCATTGCGCCGCACAACCCCGTACCTGCAGCACCCTGTCTTCAACAGCTACCATTCCGAAACCGAAATGATGCGCTATATGAAGAAGCTGGAGGTGAAGGACCTCTCCTTGAACCGTGCCATGATTCCGCTGGGTTCCTGCACCATGAAGCTGAACGCAGCCGCCGAAATGCTCCCGCTCAGCTGGGCCGAATTCGGTGCCATACATCCCTTCGTGCCGGAGGACCAGGCTGAAGGATACCTTGAAATGATTCACGACATCGAGCATATTCTGGCCGAGGTGACCGGTTTTGCAGGTGTCTCCCTGCAGCCGAACGCCGGTTCCGCCGGTGAGTACAGCGGCCTGACAGTTATCCGCAACTACCATCTGGCACAAGGTCATACCAACCGCAATGTCTGCCTGATTCCCGCCTCCGCGCACGGCACCAATCCCGCATCAGCGGCCAAGGCAGGTATGGAGATTGTGGTGGTGAACTGCGCCGCCAACGGCGATGTGGATGTGGCCGATCTGAAGGCCAAGGCCGAGGCCAACCGCGACAGGCTCTCCTGCCTGATGATCACCTATCCCTCCACGCACGGCATTTTCGAGGAGGCGATTCTTGACATTATAAATATTATTCATGAGAATGGCGGGCTTGTGTACATGGACGGCGCCAACATGAACGCCCAGGTGGGTCTGACCTCGCCGGGCCGCATGGGTGCCGATGTCTGCCACCTGAACCTGCACAAGACCTTCGGCATGCCTCACGGCGGCGGCGGCCCCGGTGTGGGACCGATTGCCGTTTCGGCAAAGCTGGTCGATTTCCTGCCCAAACATTCGCAGGTCAAGGTCGGCGGTGAGAAGGGTAATGCCATGAGCGCCGCCCCTTACGGAAGCGCCATGCTGCTGCCCATCACCTACGGCTATCTGAAGATGCTGGGCGGTGACGGCCTGACCGAGGCGACCAAATACGCCATCCTGAACGCCAACTACATCCGCGCCCGTCTGGAGAAGGACTACAAGATTCTCTACACCGGTGCCAACGGCATGTGCGGCCATGAGATGATTGTCGATTTCAGCGCATTCAGCCTGAAGGTGTCGGTGGGCGATGTGGCCAAACGTCTGATGGACTACGGTTTCCATGCTCCTACTGTGGCCTTCCCGGTGCACAACACACTGATGGTTGAGCCGACCGAGAGCGAGCCGCTGAGCGAGCTGGACCGTCTCTGCGACGCCTTCATCTCCATCCGTCACGAAATCCAGGATGTCATGGACGGCAAGTACGATGAGAAGAACAACCCGATCTGCAACGCGCCGCACACCATGCAGGTGGTCTGCGCCGACGAGTGGAACCTGCCATACAGCCGTCAGACAGCCGCCTTCCCGCAGCCGCATGACGACAAGTACTGGCCGACCATCAGCAAGATCGACGACGCCTACGGCGACCGCAACCTGCAGCCTGTATGGCCGATGGAATAATTTTAGGAAATTAATTAATTGAATATTAACCAAACACAATGCAAGATGAAAAAAGTTTGTTTGCTTTTAGTTGGACTGTTTGCGATGGGATTCACGCAGGGCCAGCGTTTTTATGAGGGTTGGGAAAAGTACAACCACAACATTAAGATGAGTCCGTGGACTGTCGTGGACAAGGTCCCGATGCGTAACGGTTGTGGCGACAATGCCAAGGGATGG